>NZ_FOUZ01000040.1 GCF_900115015.1 Algoriella xinjiangensis
TGTAATCTTCCCTAAAAAACGGACCGTTTAAAAATATAGTTTATTAACTTAGGGATAATTATGAAACAGAGCAATTTTACAGAAGTTCAGATCGTCAAGATCTTATCAGAACAAAATCAAGGCAAAACAGTCAATGAAATTTGTCGTGAACATGGAATAAGTCAACCCACTTTTTATAAATGGAAGAGTAAATATGGCGGAATGGAAGCCCATCAATTAGCTCAATTAAAGGAACTAGAGAAGCAATTGTCTCAATATAAAAAAATTGTAGCAGAGCTTACTTTAGAAAACGTAGTTTTAAAAGATGTTATCGAAAAAAAGCTATAACGCCTTGTGAAAAACGAGAATTGGTGTTGTATTCAAAAACAAAACATCAACTAAGTTCTCGCAGGGCTTGTCGTCTATTTAGCTTAAGAACATCCGTTTTTTATTATCAAAAAGTACGTAAAGATGAGGATGATAAAATACGTTTTGAATTGATAGCACTATCCAACGAGCATCAAACTTGGGGCTTTTGGATGATGCATTATCGTTTACGAAATTTAGGCTTTACTTGGAACCATAAACGAGTTTATCGAATTTACACTTCGATGAAACTTAACCTACGTAATAAACGTAAAAAAAGACTTCCTGCAAGGATTAAAGAGCCGCTTTTACGTCCGATTTATCCAAATGTAACGTGGAGTATGGATTTCATGCATGATAGTTTAGAAAACGGAAAAAGCGTGAGAAGTTTGAATATTATAGACGATTTTAATCGAGAAATTTTGAGTATTTGTATCGACACAAGCTTACCTTCAGCTAAAGTAATTTCTGAACTTGAAAAACTAATCGAATGGCGAGGGAAACCTGAGAAAATTAGAGTAGATAATGGTCCAGAATTTATTGCTGAAAAACTAAAACTATTTTGTCAAAAAAAAGCCATTGAATTATATTATATTCAACCTGGGAAACCTACGCAAAATTCGTTGATTGAAAGATTTAATAGAACTTTTAGAACAGATTTTTTAAATGCTTATTTATTTGAAAATATCAAAGAAATGAAAAATTATACAGAAATTTGGATGTGGATGTATAACAATGAAAGACCACACAGTTCTTTACAATATCTTTCTCCTAGAAATTTTTTATTGAAATATGGTAAGGTCAAAAATCCTAATGATTTTCCTACATTTCAAATTAATCAAAATAATAATACAATAATATTAAATAAAAACTATACTTTTAAATGTTCCTAACAAGGGGAAGATTACA
>NZ_FOUZ01000039.1 GCF_900115015.1 Algoriella xinjiangensis
TATACCCAAGATCATTTGAAAAACTTAGGATTAGAAAATAATCAATGTATTGCCTATGTTCATCAAAATACCAAAGCTACACACGTCCATATTATCGCCAATCGTATCGATGAGAAAGGAAAAGCCTTGGACGACTCTTATATTGGATTTAAAGCGCAAAATTCAGCAGAGAAAATAGCCCTTGAAAATGGATTAAAAACAGCGAAAGAGGTTAGACAAGAGAAAGAAATTTCACGAACATTAGATAAGGAGTTAAACAAAGAACTGAAAGCTGATATTTACAAAAAGCATAACATTTCTGTTAAGCAATCGCGAACTTTTTCGGAGTATATGCAAAGTATGTATGATAAAGGTTGTCGAATTGAGCCAACCATTAATAAAGGGGGAAAATTACAAGGTTTCCGTATTCATGATAAAATGAGTGGGCTTGATTTTAAAGCGTCTGAAATCCATAAGACTTGTGGTATGAAAAATATGATTGAAAAAGGTGTTTCATTTAAAGGAATGACCATGCAGACAGAAATTGTAAAAGGATTAACGAAAGAGTTTGCTACAAAGCCGGTAGAAGTTTTATCGCTTTTACAACCGGCGATTAAAATAGCGGATATGGCTATCAAGATTGGACGTTCGATGGATAGAGGAATGTCGTTGTAAATATTAAATAATTAGCACTATGAATATGACAAGTCAACAACTTATGAAACTGATTTTAGAAGAAAGTGAAATTATTTCAGAGAAAATCAAGCGATTGGAACAATTATCTGCTCAAATTGAACAATCCAACCGAAATCATTTAGAGCAATTGAAAAGAACGGATATTAAAGTGGATAATTCTGGTGTAAATAGAAGTATAGCAGAACTAGAAAGAGTGGCTGAGAAAACAGTTAAATCAATTCAAACAACACAAAAAGGGTTTAATTGGGTATTGTATACGGTTGTGTTTTCTGCAATTTCATTAGCAGCTTTATTTTTTGCTTTTAAATATGGTTTTCAAGCTAAATCAGAGATTAGAAATGAATATTACAATGAATTAAATAAAGAAGGAAGAATTCTTTCTGAAAAGAATGCAGTCTTTATGGAAAAGTTTTACAAATGGGTGGATAAAAATCCGAATGATAGTAAAGAATTATTCAGAGAAGTAAATAAAATGAAGTAAAAAATAGCCCTCCAATCGGAGGGCTATTTTACATAAAATGTGTTATAGCTTTTACTGAACCGAAGTTGTACGCTGTCTTTTATTCTTTACATAAATTTTCTCTAAGGATTTGTCCAATCCAACTTATACTAGCTA
>NZ_FOUZ01000035.1 GCF_900115015.1 Algoriella xinjiangensis
AATAACTAAGCTTTCGTCTAGCCCGGAGGGCATGAGATGAAAGCCTGTTGAACGGAACCGAAGTTAGCTTTTAATTCTTATGGAGTTATCAAAGTTTAGTTTTAAGCTACACAAGCAGTATTTTATATGATTACTGCTTTTTTTGTACTTACTTGGAATTCGAAGTAGTAAAAACCTTAGTTTTTAGGCATAAAATCCCTTACCCATTAAGTTAATTAATAGGGGATTTAGATTCTGATTTAAAAAGATAAGTTTTCGGTGGACCTCGATCTCCAAAGAGTGCTAATGTTATCAAATTACCTTCTTTACAGCAATAACAAAGACGGTGTTTTGTTTTTGGTTTTGATTCTTTTCGTTTGACTTTTAATTGTTTTTGTAAGTCTTGTAATTTTCCTCTTTTCCAACTGCTGCTTAAAATTCCATAATGTCTTATTCGAACAAAACGTTTGGGCAAAATGTGTAGACTAAAGCGACGAATAAATTCTTGATTGGTTAAAACCATTTGTTTATTTTGACCATTGCTGCGATAATCTTTGTACTGAAACGTGACCTGTGTTGCTGTTACATTTTTTAGTCGATGATTACTAATGGCTACCTTGTGTGTATATCGTCCTAGATATTCGATCACTTGTTTTGGTCCTCCAAATGGACGCTTGGCATATACCACCCAATTCGATTGAAATAAAGAATCAAATAATTGAATATCTCCCAACTTTTCTTTGCGCAAAAAAGCTACATATTTTGCTCGAAACACCTTGCTTAATGCCTTAACTGAAAAAAGATATTTATCCGATTTAATCTTTCGTTTCCATTTTTTATTAGACTGAATTCCACCTCCTGGTACAATACAATGCAAGTGAGGATGAAGGCTTAAGTTTTGTCCCCATGTATGTAATATTGCAATCATACCAAGCTGTAAACCTTCTGTTTGACCAAACGTGGACATTGTACTCCAAGCTGCATCAAAAAGGATTTTATATACTTTCCGAGGTTCTTTGATTGCTAAATCATTCAATTGATTAGGTAACGTAAAAACTAAATGGTAATAACTACAAGGTAATAAATCTTGCTCTCGAGCATTTATCCACTCTTCTCGTTTGTGACCTTGACATTTAGGACAATGCCGATTACGACAACTATTGTAGCTAATGTGTAAACTTCCACAATCTTCACATGCATCTACATGACCTCCTAAAACAGAGGTTCTACAAAGCGATAAAGCTCGTAATGTTTTCTCTTGATGTATTGTAAAGTTTTGACTCGATAAATCTACTGTTCGAAGCACATCAGCTACTTCCCATTTCGACGACATAATTCAAAAACAGTATCTAAAGGACTATGTACTTTTTTATTTTCTAACTGACAAACGTGTAAATAAACCATCGTACTTTCGATTGTACTGTGTCCCAATAACCGTTGTACTAATAGTATATTGACACCATCTTCTAATAAGTGAGTAGCATAACTATGACGTAAAGTATGCGTGTGGACATCTTTATAAATACCCGCTTTCTTACAAATCGATTTTATAACCCATTGAACGCCTCGTTGGCTATAGCCAGTGTTTAAATCTTTTTGATTAAACGAATTCCCTGTAAATAAATAAGTAGTAGGATGTTCAACTGAAATATACGTTTTTAAGCCACGAATGATATGATCAGACAAAGGAACATAACGGTCTTTTTTACCTTTACTTTGAACAATATGAAGCAGTTTACGATCAAAATCTAAATGTTTTAATTCTATTCTTCTTACTTCCATGCAACGAAGTCCACAACTGTAAAGTAAACCAATAAGTAAACGATGTTTTAATAAATCAGCACTTTGTAACATGCCCCAAATTTCTTCTCGACTTAAAATAACAGGTAATTTTTTTTCTTTTGAAATAGAGGGAAGTGCGAGATAATCATAAGGTAGACCTTCTGTCCTTAAAAGAAAACGTAAACCATAAACCGTGTGTTTAAAATAAGATTGCGAAGGCATTACAGAACGTTGTTGAAGTTCGTATAAATAATCTTTTACTTGTTCAGGGTCAAGATCTGTTGGTAAACAGCCAAAATGTAAAGCAGTGGAGGCTATATGACGAGCATAATTTTTAAACGTACTTTGACTACGTCCTAAAATAGAAATATTACGCTCTAAACGTTGTAAGAGTGAAGAAAATCCTGTAATTTCACGACAAGCGCGATTTAACAAGGTCGAGTTTAATTCCTCCGGAGATTTTTTTTAGTTACCATAATTTTGAATTTTAAATATCCTAAATATATGGTTTATAACGGAAAAGCTACCGGAGGTTTAGTTCAACA
>NZ_FOUZ01000033.1 GCF_900115015.1 Algoriella xinjiangensis
AACTATGCAACTGAACAACAAATAAAAAAGTCTATCAAAGATATTCTGATAGACTTCTTTTATTTTAAATCCTATTTTACATAAAAGGTGTTATAGGTATTATTTAATAATGTGAGTTATTTTTATTTTACCACTTGTTGCCTTATAAGGTTCAATATTAATAATTGAAGGAAATGAGCCATAATATTCAGTATTAAATTCTTTATCTACTTTTCCACTTAAATAAATAGGATATCCATAAAAACCCCTTATTAATATTGAATCATTTATGTATCCTTTTATTTTAATTTTTCGTAAAGAATACCCTTTCCCAACAACAGGATTTAATGAATCTACTGTTATTTTTGAAAAATTATCAATTAATATCTCACTACTTTTTATATGTCTAAAAAAAATTAGATATATAAAAAAACATATTAAAATCATTAAAATAGATATAAAATAAAAACTGATTTTTTTCATAGTTTTAATTATTGATTTGTTGGAGTTAATTTTGAAATATCATTAGCACAAGTTGGACAATTATCATTACCTAAAGGAGTTAAGTACATTAATTCACCATTTTGTAAAGCTAATTTTATTAAATTTTCAGCACTACTTGAATTTCCAGCTAAAATTAAATCTCCATAATTTCTCCCAACATTATTATTAAATAAATCCATATTAGTTTCTTTGAATGCAAATGCATAATTAGGAGGTCTATTTTCATGAGCAGTTGTTAATTTTTCAGTATAATATTTACCTATACTTATAACATTTAATGTATTAAAATATGCATGTCTAAAAGCATCTCCTTTTCCATTATGAGTAGAGTAAGGATATAAACTTGCGGCTTTATTAAGAGCGTTATAAGCATTTTTTAAATACTTGAATTGACTTTGAGGAGATAATGTATTGAATATATTTAGTTCTTCAGTAGACATTTGAGATTTATAATCATACTGAAAAATGTAAAATGTATTATTTAGAGGATATTCATTTGTATTATTAATAAGTTCCTCTAACCAAGCTTGTATAAATCCTTCTCCATTTGAAGAAAAATAAAACAAAACCTCCAAATCCTGCGGGTTTTGGTTGAAATAATCTGCAGCAGAAATATTATCAATATGACTTAAATAGTTAATTACCCATAAATAAGTTTCTTGGCTATGAGTATTGTAATTATTTAATATAGAAAATAAATGATTTGCTATATTTTCATTATTATACAGAAACATTAACTGAGAAATGTTTAACTTTTTTCCTAATAGCGTGTTTATTTGATTCGGTAAAACTACTTCATCACAATTTGTTCCTTGACAAGATGGAGGCAAAGTAATTCCTGTCTCAATACCATTGTTAGCTCCTCCACTTCCGTTATTTCCACCAGACCCTGGAGGTCCTGTTTCTGTACCACCTGAACTTCCTCCTGGCTCTCCTGGATTATAGCCACCTCCGCCACCAGACCCGCCATCACAAGACAAATAAAGCTCGTAAGTAGAATAGGGGCCTGTCCCTCCTTTTTTATCACAGTCATCATATTGTCCACTTCCTGAGTGTCTGCCGCTATAACATTTGTGTTCGGTTTCTATAATACTATAAGAACATCCTCCTCCAGATGTTTTATTAAGAGGTGTTGAAGATTTATTAAAAAGACTAAGATCAATATTTAAAGGCATTGTTTTTAAGACTTGAAAATCTTTATTATCTATCATGTAGCCGTCAGGAAAGAAGTAAGTAATCAATATAGCTTCATACTTATCTGAATTTTTCTTTTTAGAAAGAACAAGATTTTCGACGAAATTTAGATTTCGCTTATATTCTTTTTCTACAAAAAAAGTATAAGATTCTCTTTCTCCGTCTGGAGTTCTAATATATGTAATATTTTCTTTATGGATAATAAAATCCGAATCATTGGATGATTTAGAACTTTTGTCAGATTTTTGCAAATTGTTTATTTCATTAACAATAGAATTAACTTCATTATTTTTTTCTAAAAAAGAAGCATTTTTATGAAGCATTAAATTTTCTTTTTTAGACGATTCAACAGTAGATGTTTCATCATCAGAGTAACAAGCTAGTAAAGAAAAAAGAATAAGTAAGGTAAAGAGCCTTAAAAAGGTATTAGAAAGTTTATTCATAAAAAATTAGTGTTTAAGCTAAAAATACAATAAGTTATAAGAATAACAAATTAATTTAACTTTACATAATCAATATTATACACCAAAATTTTTCAGGTTAAATCACTGATATTGTGAAAGTGCCGTTTTGGATAAGTGATTTTATGTCTAAAACTACTCTGTAAGGTGCATTCTGCCGTTGAAACGGCATATCCAAATCGGACAAAATAAAGCCTTAGTATTTCAAATACTAAGGCTTTATTTGAAAAGATCAGAATGAGATCCTATTCTTGTTAAATGAATTTCTTTTTTATCTTCATCAAACTGAAACCAAATAAGAAGTAAATCAGAATTAATGTGACATTCCCAATAATCTTTATAGTCGCCAATAAGTTTATGAGCTTTCATTTTTAAAGGTAGATTATCAGCACCACCTTTAATTAATAATTCTAAACACATTTCAATATCTTGGACTTTTTTGGGAGCTTTTTTAAATTTTTTAAAATCCTTTTTAAATTGAGTGGAGAATATTAATTTATAATTATTCATCAAGTAGATTTTTTAGGTAACCCTTTAATTCAGATGGATTACTTACCGAATCAAGATTTTCTGAATTATTTTTTAATTCTTCCATTGCTGAAATAGTTTCTGAATTAGGGATAGAATATCCTGTAGCATCTAAAAGTATTGTTTCAATATAATTATTAAAACTTCTATTTGATTTAATAGCTTCTTTTTTAAGAAACTCATAAAGATTATTGTTTATTCTTAAAGAAGTTAATCTTTTCTCTTTAGTATTCATAATGATAGTATTTGTAATACAAATGTAATCATTAATAAATAAACATTTCTTTTCTGGATATATTTGGGGTCAGTCGACGAAACGGAAAAAATAGCACGTTAACAATTTAATCTATAATTTAATGGATTTATAATAGGTAAAACAAATACTTTATGAATTT
>NZ_FOUZ01000041.1 GCF_900115015.1 Algoriella xinjiangensis
TAATACAAAAACATGGTAATTTTTTAGTTTTTAAGGGTGTGATTTTCTTCGAAAAATCACTTTTGGGAGCTTGCGTGAAATGCACTGTTTTCGTTAGAGTGGAAAAACAAAAACAAATTGACGTGACTTTTTTATGCGCACCAGGGGGGGCGGATTTTTTCAAAATAAAATTTATCTGTATATTTGTGTACACAAATAGTTACACAATGGCAATAGTAGAAACAACAAGTAGACAGTTTAGAGAACGTCAGAAAGATTTTTTTGATATGGTCGACAAAGGAAAAAAAGTAGTCATTAGAAGAGGAAGTAAGCACGCTTATGTGCTAACACCTATTTCTCAAAATGATCTTTATTTTTCAGAAGAAATGATCCAAAGAATTAAAGATGCTAAACAAGAAATCAAGGAAGGAAAAGGAATAACTATAAAATCAAAAGAAGATTTAGACGCATACTTTGATAGTTTATGAGTTATAAAATCATTTTCTCTTCTCAGGCGGATGTAGATTTAAAAGAGTTAAAGAAATCGGAGCCTAAAGCTTTTAAAAAAGCAGTCGCCTTAATTAAAGAATTAACAGAACACCCAAGAACAGGCACAGGTAAACCTACTTTGAAAAAGTATGATTTAGCAGGATGTTATGCCCGAAAAATAACGGATAAACATCGATTAGTCTATTCGATTGACGATGATGTTATTTCGGTTCATATTCTATCAGCGAAAGGACATTACAACGATAAATGATGCTAAAAATCAAACTAAAACTAAATATAAGCAACTTAAATGCAGTCTTGCATGTATTGGATAGTTACGACAATGAATTTAAAGGCGATAATTTTGCGTTTAAAGCTATTTTGTCAATTTCTGATGACTTATATAGTAAATTACTTAGAAAAGCGATTACAGAGCGTAAAAACGATAAAATATTTGCGATTTCATTCAAGTATCATGAAGCTTATGCACTTGAAGCCATTTTAAGACACTTTATTTCAAATGCCGATGAAGCCTATTCAGATCCTTATGTAAAAAATACCGCTCATGTGATTGCGAATAAAATTCATCAAGAGTTATAATTCTTCCAACAGCATTTTATCTGGAGCTTCTCCAAACAAATCAAAAGAAAACAAAGGTAAGTTTCGCACCATTAAATTTTAGCATAAAGCCGTTTCACTTTTTATATAAAATTT
This sequence comes from Algoriella xinjiangensis, assembly GCF_900115015.1. Taxonomy (GTDB): domain Bacteria; phylum Bacteroidota; class Bacteroidia; order Flavobacteriales; family Weeksellaceae; genus Empedobacter; species Empedobacter xinjiangensis. The sequence continues at coordinate 1,183 of NZ_FOUZ01000041.1, forward strand.
AGTGATGCTGCACT
>NZ_FOUZ01000031.1 GCF_900115015.1 Algoriella xinjiangensis
GGGGTCAGTCGACGAAACGGAGAAAATAGCACGTTAACAATTTAATCTATGATTAATATGTTTTAAATAAATATTATTTATTATTCAAGATTTTTAAAGCAACTTCTTTTGCTGATCCATCCCCATTAATATACATATACAATGTCGTCGTTGTAATTCCAAGCTTCTTTGCGACTTCTTTAGCTACTGCATTTTTATCAGACATAGCTAACATTGCCATTTTAATTGTCGTTATATCCATTTTTCTAGGTCTTCCTCCTTTTTTACCTCTTGCTCTAGCTGCTTCTAACCCCGCTTTTGTTCTTTCAATAATAAGTGATCTTTCAAATTCTGCTAAAGCTGCAAATATTCCAAAAATCAGTTTACCATTAGCTGTAGATGTATCTATTTGAGCCCCATTTCCAGCTAATACTTTTAGTCCAATATTTTGATTATTCAATTCATCTACCATATTGACTAAATGCTTTAAATCTCTTCCTAAACGATCAAGTTTCCATATTACTAAGTTATTTCCTGGTTGTAATGCTTTAAGACAATTTTCAAGTCCTGGTCTATGATCTTTTCTTCCAGAAGCTAAATCTTTATAAATTCTTTTTGAATCAACTCCTGCATTTATTAAAGCGTCTAATTGTAAATCCAAAGATTGGCTTCCATCGCTTTTTGATACTCTTATATATCCTATATCTACCATATGTACTAAAAGATTAAAACAAATATAAAACTTTGTTTTGTTTTTCTTAATGAGTTATCTTGTATATATGTAATGGATTATTATTACTTTTAATTGAACAAGAAAAACGGTCGTTTTTCTTGTTATTATATTGTAATGAAATGCCTAGAAAAAAAATATTATCAGAATTTGATAAAAACACATTGATTCAACTTCCAGAATTAGAAGATGAATTTATTAGAATTTATAGTCTATCAGAACAAGATATTTCTATCATAGAGAGTAATTGTAGGGGTAAATCTAATAAATTAGGTTTTGCTGTTCTTTTGAGTTACATGAGGTGTCCAGGTATTATACTTCCAGTAGATGAATATCCTACAGATAAAATTATACAATTTTTAAGCTTACAACTTAATATTCCTAGTGAAGAATGGTTAAAATATGGGAAAAGAGCGCAAACTAGAAGGGAACATCTATCATTAATACAATCTATTTATGGGTATAGAATGTTTAATAATCAAGATTACAATTATTATTTTAATTACTTAATGAACATTTCTTTACAAACAGATAAAGGAATTCTAATTGTACAAGAATTTATAAAAGATATTAAGAAATATAAAATTTTACAACCATCTATTAATACAATCGAAAATTTATGTTCAGAAGCCTTAATGAATGCAGAAAAACAAATCTTTGACAAACTAACTTTTTCATTATCAATAACACAAAAAGATATCCTAGATAATCTTCTTAATTCAAAAGAAAAAAGCAATGTTAGTTATCTTAACTGGTTAAAACAATCACCAAAATCTGTTAATTCTAAAAGCCTATTGATTCATATAGAACGTTTAAAATTTATAAAAGAAATAAACCTTCATAAAGATATTGGAAAAGATATTCATCAGAATAGACTACTTAAAATTGCGAGAGAAGGTAGACAGATGACACCCCAGCATTTAAGAGATTTTGAAGAGTCTCGCAGATATGCAACATTAATAGCCGTTTTGATTGAAACCAAAGCTTCTATTATTGATGAAATTATAGAAATGAATGATAAAATAATTGGTTCTCTTTTCAAGTATGCTAAAAATACTCAATCTCAAAAAATGCAAGAATCGGGGAAATCTATGGGAAAACAGCTTGATATATTTTTAAAAATTGGTCATGCACTTCTTGATGCTAAAGAAACAGGAGAAGATCCATTTAGTGCTGTAGAATCAGTTGTTTCATGGGAAGATTTAGCTAAAAGTATATCGGATACTAAAGATTTAACGGTTAAACAGAATTTTGATTCACTTTATTTTATATCAGATAAATATTTCACGATAAAAAAGTATGGTGCCGAATTTTTGAAAGTATTAGAAATTCATTCTGCTCCTGTAGCAGAAGATATTTTAAAGACAGTAAGTATTTTGATAGATTTATATGATGGAAAACTTAAAAAACTACCCGAAAATATTCCTTCAAGTTTCATCAGAAAAAGATGGGAAGATTTAGTTTTTACTGAGAATGGAATCAATCGAAAATTTTATGAATTATGTCTATTCTCAGAACTTAAAAATCATTTACGTTCTGGAGATCTTTGGGTTAAGGGGTCTAGACAATACAAAGATTTCGAAGATTATCTTATTCCTGTAAAGAAATTTACTGAAATGAGAGATAAAAATACAGTTCCTCTTGATGTAGTGTTGAATGGAGAAGAGTTTCTTTCACAGCGAATGAGAATTCTTTCCAAGAAAATACAAACTGTTTGTAAACTTATTGAAAACAATGAACTCCCAGACTCTTCAATTATTAATGACAGAATAAAGATTAAACCTCTTGAAAATACAGTTCCTGAAGAAGCTGAAATTTTAGGAAAAAAAATATACGGGTTGCTTCCTCTTATTAAAATTACTGATCTCTTGAAAGAAGTCGATCAGTGGACAAATTTTACAGATGAGTTCATCCATTTAAAATCCGGAAATAAAGTAGAAGATAAAAACCTATTACTAACTGTCATATTATCAGATGCTATTAATCTTGGATTAAGGAAAATGTCGGAAGCTTCTCCAGGAACTTCTTACGCAAAACTTTCCTGGCTTCAGGCTTGGCATATTAGAGATGATACTTACTCTTTAGCTTTAGCTAAAATTATAAATAAACAAACTCAGCACCATTTTTCTTCTTACTGGGGAGAAGGAAAAACATCTTCTTCAGATGGTCAACGTTTTGCTACAGGTAGCTATGCGCAAAGGACAGGTACTATTAACCCTAAATATGGAAGTTCTCCAGGAGTTCAGTTTTATACACACATTTCTGATCAATATGCTCCATTTCATACTAAAGTTATTAATGTAGGTGTAAGAGACGCGACTTATGTATTAGATGGATTACTATATCATGAATCTGATCTACAGATAGAAGAACATTACACTGATACCGCTGGATTTACCGATCATGTGTTTGCCTTGATGCAGTTATTAGGATTTAAATTTGCACCAAGAATCAGAGATTTGAATGATAAGAAACTCTTCATACCTGAAGCATCTACTGAATATTCTGCTTTATCAGAACATATAGGAGGTACAATTAACAGTAAAAAAATCATTCAAAACTGGAATGAAATAGTAAGATTGGCTACTTCCATAAAAAATGGAACTGTTACCGCTTCATTGATTGTAAAGAAGATTGGAAGCTACCCAAGACAAAACGGACTGGCGGTAGCATTGCGAGAATTGGGTAAAATTGAGAGAACCTTATTTATGCTCGACTGGTATATGAGTCCAGAACTTAGGCGAAGAGTTACTGCGGGACTTAATAAAGGTGAAGCTAGAAATGCTCTAGCTAGAGCAGTATATTTTAATAGACTAGGAGAGGTACGTGAAAGAACTTTTGAAAATCAACGATATAAAGCAAGCGGTCTTAATTTGGTAACGGCTGCTATTGTTTTATGGAATACAGTTTATATTGAAAAAGTAGTAGAGTATTTGAAAGAGCAAGGAGAAGAAATTAATGAAGAATTACTTCAATATCTGTCTCCCTTAGGATGGGAACATATTCACTTAACGGGAGATTATGTGTGGAACAATCAAATAAAATTGAAGAATGGAGAATTTAGGCCACTAAGAAATTCATAAAGTATTTGTTTTACCTATTATAAATCCATTAAATTATAGATTAAATTGTTAACGTGCTATTTTTTCCGTTTCGTCGACTGACCCC
>NZ_FOUZ01000044.1 GCF_900115015.1 Algoriella xinjiangensis
AAGCTCCCAAAAGTGATTTTTCGAAGAAAATCACACCCTTAAAAACTAAAAAATTACCATGTTTTTGTATTAATTAAACATAGCTTATCTAACATTACTTATCGACTTTCGACAAAAAATGGATATATATATGTATATCATATATATTACAAGGGTATTAAAAAGTCTAACTATAACTTTTTGAATAAACAACTATAACTTTTTGAATAAATAGAAAATGGTTAACTATAACTTTTTGAATAAATACTATAACTTATGTTTGTGTAAGTTATAGTATTTATATAAATTTACTTTTCAATACTATAACTTATGTCTAAAATTAATAATAAAGAAGTATTACAGTCTTACATCTTAACGACTGCTAAATATGATTATTCTGTTTACGAGAAACGTATTCTTTATCGTCTTGTAGAGCTTTTTCAAGGATTAATACAAAATCAAAAATTAAAAGACAAAATAGTTATTGAACAAGACAATCAAAATACTAGCATTGTTAGTATGCCTATTAAATTATTTTTACAAAACGAAACAGATACTAACCATATTCGAATAAAATCAGCTTTAAAAAATTTAGCTAAAAAATTCTTTGAGTATGAAGATGAAAATGATTGGGAGTTAATTTCAGTAATTTCAGAGCCTAAAATTAAGAAAAATACAGAGATTGCTACTTTCAGAATAAATCCAAAAATAGTAGAAGCATTTTTAGATTTTTCAAAAGGCTTTAAAAAGTATGAACTTAAAGTAGCTATGGAATTTGAAAGTGTATATACTATGCGTTTTTACGAATTATTATCTAATCAGAAAACTCCTATTAATTATTCAATAGATAAATTAAAAGATATATTTAATATTGCTGATAAATACAAGTTAACGGGTGGTTTTATTCAAAAAGTTATCGAACCTGCAAAAAAAGAACTTGATAAATGTTCTCCTTACACGTTCCATTACGAACCGATCAAAACAGGTCGTAAAATTACAGGCATTCGTTTTATTCCGATCCATCAACCGCAATTTGAAGATGAATCATTGAAAAAACAAAAAGCAATGAAACAAATGTCAAATCGTTGGTTTATTCCTAAAAACATAGAAGATTATTTAAAGTACAATTACGAGTTTACCGATAAAGA
>NZ_FOUZ01000030.1 GCF_900115015.1 Algoriella xinjiangensis
CTCCGGAGATTTTTTTTAGTTACCATAATTTTGAATTTTAAATATCCTAAATATATGGTTTATAACGGAAAAGCTACCGGAGGTTTAGTTCAACAAGGTATTGCTAAAAGGCGGGTTGAAGTTATAATTTGAACTTGTGTACTTCTATCAATTTTTGTAATTTAGTTGAACTGAAGTGCTTCGAAATCTCGCCCTTCAGCAATACCCAAACCGTTAGCTGTAATATTAAACAGAGCATTACATGAAAATTGATACTATTATTATCACACAAGAACAAGTTAATAAAATTCTTGAAATTGAAGAATCTCACTTTGCTGATTTTAAGTCTAAGAGAATTTCTCCAAGTAAATTAACTAATACAATTTCAGCTTTAGCAAATGCTGTTGGTGGTGAAGTATATATTGGAATAGAGGAAATTGAAAATAAAAGCAAAAAATCTTGGGATGGTTTTTCAACGATTGAGGATGCAAATGGTTTTATACAAGTATTTGAAAAATTATTTCCATTAGGTGATAATTTCAGCTATACATTTCTTCATTATAATAATAGTTATGTTCTAAAAATTGAAATAAAAAAGAACAAAGATATTATTGTTGCTAATGATGGTGAAATTTACAAAAGAAGAAGTGCTCAAAATTTAAAAATAAGATCACAAGAGGAAATTGAAAGATTAAAATTAGATAAAGGATTATATTCTTTTGAAGACAACACTCTTGATATACCGGTAGAATTTGTTTCTGATTCATTATCAATTTATGAATTTATGATAGAAATAATTCCTACAAACGAACCATTAGCGTGGTTAAAAAAACAATTACTTATTCTTGGAGACAAACCGAAAGTTTCAGCTGTCTTATTATTTTCTGATGAGCCACAAGCAGCATTACCAAAACAAAGTGCTATAAAAATTTACAAATACAGAACGAAAGCACTTGAAGGGACAAGAGAAACATTAGATTTCGACCCAATATCTATTGAAGGTAATTTATATAATATAATTAAAGAATCTGTAGCAAAAGTAAAGGAAATAATTGAATCTTCTAAAATATTAGATGAATATGGACTTCAAAGTGTAAATTATCCTGCAATCGCTTTACATGAAATTATTACTAATGCAGTATTACATCGGGATTATAGCATTCAGGCAGATATACATATAAGAATTTTTGACAATAGAGTTGAAATAGAAAGTCCTGGAGTTTTACCAGGTCATGTTACTATACGAAACATCCTCAATGAACAATTCGCAAGAAATGGGACACTTGTAAGATTAATAAACAAATTTCCGGATGCACCTAATAAGGATGTTGGAGAAGGTTTAAATTCTGCTTTTGATGAAATAAAGAATTTAAGATTGAAAAAACCTTCAATTGTTGAAAAAGAGAATAGTGTATTAGTTACAATATTACATGAACCTTTAGCTTCCGCAGAGCAGCTAATTATTGAATACTTGGAAACGCATGACGAAATTACTAATGCAGAAGGTCGAGAACTAACAGGTGTAAGCTCAGCTGATATTATGAAACAAACTTTTTATAAATTAAGAGATAAAGGATTAATCAAAAAATCTGATGACGACGGAAAACAAGGAAGGAAATCATCTTGGATAAAAATCAAATAAATACTACAGCTAACGGTGTATTGGCAAAAGACGGGAGGAAGTTATAAGTTAAACTATTTGTGATATTTAGTCGCAAAAAACTTTTTCTTTTTCGCTAAATTACTCAAATTAGCTAAAAAGAAAAAGTTTTTGCTCAGGGCAGTTTTAATTGAACTTTTCGGTTGTTAAAGCCCGTCCTTCGCCAATACTTGATCGTTAACTGCAAGTGCTTCAAAATATACGCATAAATGAACTTATGAAAATCGATAGAAAATTTAATACACTTAGTTTTAATGAATATCTAAACTATATTGACAATCATAAGCAGTATTGTGACTTTAATACTTTAGGTCTCTATCGTTCAATTTTTGAAAACGAAAACACAAGTCTTGATGAGAAAATTCAAATAAGAGAATTTGCAAATAAGCACTTTGAAAAAACTTTTGAATTTCTTCAAATTAAAGATCCTTGGACATACATAAAAGTTAAAACATTAGGTTTAGAATTAACTAATGGGGATAAAGATGAACTTTGGAGGCAAATCCGAAAAAATCAAGAATTAATCCTTAAAAAGAAACGAATAAAACATCAAAATTTTGGTGAATATTCAAAACACAACTGCGGATACGAAACTTGTCCGATGAATGGAATTATGATAAAACAAGGTTCTTTTATGGCTGAATATGAAATGTGCATCGGTAATATTAATAAATATGCTCAAAAACAAAAATCAGAACGAAGAAAATCAGAACGAAAATCTGAAAAAAGTATAATAAAAAACGAATTAGACTTAGAATAATAGCACCAGCAGTTAACATGGTATTTGCAAAAAACGGTCTGAAAGTAAACTTTTCAGACTTTGTTTTTTCCAACACAAAATTGCTTTTTCCAAAACTTTAAACTAAATTAGTTTCTACAAAAAAAGCAATTTGCTTGAACGTATGAAATTGAACTTCGTTCAAATTCTACCGTTCTTCGCAAATACTGAACCGTTAGCCACAATTGTAAAAAAAACAGATCCCGTAAATTATGAGCTTCGAAAATGACTTTGAAAATCACTTAAAAAAAATTAATTCTGCACCTTACCTTTTTATTGGAAGTGGATTATCTTCAAGATATATAAATACTTTAGGATGGGCTTCACTATTGACTGAAATTTGTAAAGAATTAGAATTGCCAAACAACTTTCATTATTATAATTCTAAGGCAAATAATGATTTAACTGTAGTTGCATCATTGATGGCTGAAGATTTATTTGAGAATTGGTGGAAAGATGATAAATTTAAAGAAAGCAGAGAAAATTTCCAAGAATTTGTAAAAGATAAAGAAGCTCCACTCAAATATGAAATATGCAAATATTTTGAAAAAAATGAATATCAAATAAATGAAGATTTAATTGAAGAATATCGCTTATTAAAAGAAAATAAATGTTGAAGGTATAATAACAACAAACTGGGATATTTTATTAGAAAAAACATTTAAAGAATTCATGGTTTATATTGGTCAAGATAGTTTAATTTTTAACAACAATATTGACATTGGCGAAATTTATAAAATCCATGGATGTGTAAGTAATCCAAATAGCCTAGTATTAAGTAAGAATGACTATGAAGAATTTCATTCTAAAAACCCATATTTGGCTGCTAAGCTTTTGACTATATTTATGGAACACCCAATCATATTTTTAGGATATAATATTGGGGATGAAAATATTCATTCAATTCTAGAATCAATAATAAAAATCTTAGATAAAAAGAGTATTGATAAGCTTAAAGACCGTTTAATATTTTGCGAGCGTGATAGCTCAGTTGATGAAAGTGCAATTAGTGATGGAAATTACCTAATTAATGGTTTAAACCTACCGATAAAAAGAATAAGATATAAGTCTCTAAATAGTTTATACAAAGTCCTTGCAAACAATAATAGAAAGCTACCAATTAAGATTTTAAGGCATATGAAAAATATGGTTTTTGATTTTGTAAAGAATAGCAAATCAAAAAGTAAAATCTACTTGGCAGATGATACAAATCTTGACAAACTTGATTTAGAAAAAGTTCAGTTTGTTTATGGATTTGGGATTAAAGAAAATCTATCTATGATGGGCATAAAAGCAGTTAGCGGAAGAGATTTATTGTTGGATATAGTTTATAATAATTTACAAGTTGATCCCGCACAACTATCAAAAAATGCTATTCCTACAATTCCAGGATACATTCCATATTTCAAATATCTTAGACTAGCAAATTTACTTGATGAAAATGGTAATATCCCAATTAATGATGATACCCAAGAGTTTACTCCAGCACATATTGAAAAAGTCAATTCTATAAAAACTGATAATTTTTATCCTGTTAGTCAATATAAAAATAAAAAAGACCAAATCAATGAAAAGTATAACTCCGTAAAACAGTTAGTTGAATCCGAAACTGTAGAGCATGCAATTATCTATATACCACTACTTGATATTGAAAAAATTTCAAGTGATGAATTATTTGAGTTTATAAAATCTATCAATCCAAAAAACGAAAATCTTAAAACTCAAGTAAGAAAATTGATTTGCCTATACGACTTTCTTAAATATAAATTGGAAAAATAACAACTGCGGCTAATAACTAAGCTTTCGTCTAGCCCGGAGGGCATGAGATGAAAGCCTGTTGAACGGAACCGAAGTTAGCTTTTAATTCTTATGGAGTTATC
>NZ_FOUZ01000042.1 GCF_900115015.1 Algoriella xinjiangensis
AACTATGCAACTGAACAACAAATAAAAAAGTCTATCAAAGATATTCTGATAGACTTCTTTTATTTTAAATCCTATTTTACATAAAAGGTGTTATAAATGTTTTATAAAAGATTATAACCGAATTTAAATCCTAATGTAGGAGTTAGGTTTCCTTTACTTAAATCAAAATCTTGTAAGTATCCTATACCGACATGTGTTCGAAAGTAAAAATTAGAACCTATAGATCTCTGAATACCCCAATGTAAATCTGTTAATAAGGATTTGTTTAAATCTATATCATTTTTATTTCCAAAGGAATATTTTAATTGAACTTCTATGAAATTACCAGAATTGTTTTTCAAAGATTTACCTTTTGTAATTCTTTTATCCTTATTATAAAAGAAAGAATAACTTGATTTTACATATGGAGTTGGTTTTGAAAAATTGAAAACATATGAAACAGCATCGTCATTTAGATTATATCCTCCTCCAACTCCTGTTTCAAAATTTAAAAATGATTTATTTCCAATAAGAATATCATATCCAACACTAAGACCGTGAGTGCCTATTTCGATTACTCCTGAATTTCTATAGGTATCATTGCTCTGCTGAGCATTACCAAGAAAAGGAAGTAATAAGAAAAATTTAGTTAATTTCATAAGAGTTATAATTACAATTTAAATATATAAATTGTAATTATATTTAATTAAAGAAAAGTGAAATATTTTATTTATCTATCATTTGTTATATTCTCCTCATGTTTAGTTACGCCTAAATATTATTTGCATACAGAAAAAAACTTAAATAATTTTTCTATAAAAGAAGAAGATAAGTTTGTTTTAATAAAGAATAATTTTTATTCAGTAGGAGTTGATTTTTCTAATAAGGTAGATTCAGATTTTTCTAATATTATTAAAAATATTTTACTTAATCCAAGTTTTCTAGAATTTAGTAATGAGAAATTTATTTTTCATTTAAATGATGAACAGTTGGATATAATTAGAAATGAAACAAAAAGTGAATATATATTACTAATTCAAACTATTTTAAAACCTAGTATTTTAGCTCAAAAAAATTTCACATCTATAACTACATATGAAAAAAATAAAAAGAGTGGATATGCAAACAAAAATAGGAGTATTAGTTAAGCTACATTTTTATAACTAATTTTTTGTTGATTAAATTCTTCAATCGTTTTATAATTTAAG
>NZ_FOUZ01000027.1 GCF_900115015.1 Algoriella xinjiangensis
CTCCGGAGATTTTTTTTAGTTACCATAATTTTGAATTTTAAATATCCTAAATATATGGTTTATAACGGAAAAGCTACCGGAGGTTTAGTTCAACAAGGGTTTTGCAATAGTGGGCAGAAAGTTTTCAATTCACGTTTTGTACTTCGGTAGAAATTTGTATTTTAGTTGAAAGTTTCGGCTTCGAAACGCCCACCATCGCAAAGCCCCAAAACGTTGTGCGTCATTTGATCAAACTCAATAGAAATTAAATGAAAAATAATAATTGGACAAATTTGGTTGATGGAAAAATGAATCCGAATGAATACTATTCAGAAATGATAACTGAATTTCCTATTCTGAAAAACGAAATAGAAAATGAAGAACCAGAAATGGTACACTTTCGAATGGAAATTTTTTCGAGCTATAATATTGAGCAGATTAAAACGAAAAAACACTCGGAATTAAAGCGCTGTTTTGAATTTCAAGAATCTCGGATTGAGAAATTGAACCATGAATTAATAAACGCTATGAACGTTTCGTATTGTGAATCATTATTACTTGGAGAATGTGCGAAAGAAATGGCCGATATCAAGGAATTGATGACACCGAAATTGAAAAGATTTTATGAGGAATATGGAAAATATTATGAAGAACTGACAAAAAGTTAATAAAAAAACGAACGCACAACATTGTATTTGCAAAAACGGTCTGAAAGTAAACTTTCAGTCTTTGTTTTTTTCCAACGCAAAATTGCTTTTATCAAAACTTTAAACTAATTTAGTTTCTACAAAAAAACAATTTGCTTGAACCTGCGAAATTGAATTTCGTTCAAATTCTACCGTTCTTCGCAAAATCCCTGAAACGTTATACACAACGACGTTAAAAATTAAAAATAGCGAAATTGAAGCAAAACTAAATCGAAATAAAATTGAATTTTTAACTAAACTTTACTCGGCAAAGAGAAAATTAAATCGTTTTTGAATTAGAAAATATTTACGTGAAAATGTATAAAATTGAATCACTAAATGTTTGAAATTTTAACAAATTTAAATATAAACTACGCGTTTTACTTTTAAATGTAAATTTTGCCGCTGTGTATAACATGATATTTGCGAAAAACGGTCTGAAAGTAAACTTTCAGCCTTTTTTTCCAGCGCAAAATTGTTTTTTCCAAAACTTTAAATTAAATTAGTTTCTACAAAAAAAAAACAATTTGCTTGAACCTGCGAAATTGAATTTCGTTCAAATTCTACCGTTCTTCGCAAATACTGAACCGTTAGCGGTAAGCATAAAACCAAACAAGACCCCAAATTAAGAACAATGTCTGTATATCAAGAAATTTTAAATTGGTCATCAAGTAGGCCACTTTTCGTTCAAGACGCTTTACGAAGAATAATAACATTGACGACGCTAACCCAAACAGACATTGATGAACTTGTTGAGTTAGTCAAAAAGGATTGTGGAGAAGCAACAATTATTTTAAATGCAATTCCTCTTGACAATACTCATATTCCAACCATAATTTCAACTAGTGGAAATTATCCAAAACTTATCGGTCTTACCAATCCAATAAACATTGGTGCTTTGCACAACCAAGGGAATTTACAATTTTCAAATACTGGCTTATCTGTTATTTATGGTAATAATGGTTCGGGAAAATCAAGTTACTCACGTATTTTGAGAAAACTTTGTTGGAGTAGAAGTCCAAATATTACATTAAAAAAGAACGTATTTAATCAATCAACACACCAACAACAAGTTGATTTTATTGTAGAAGATAATGGCTCTAATATTAATTTTACTTGGACTGAAAATAGTCCAAGTAATCCTATTCTCAATTCAATTTTTGTTTTTGATAATGATTGTGGAGACATATACATTAACAATGAAAATCCTACTGAATATAAACCTATTGGAATTGATGTTTTGGAAAAACTAATTTCAACTTTTGCAAGTATTCATCAAACTTTTGCATCATTGGTTGTTACTTATAACACACAAAAACCAGTATTACCACAGAATTTAGTTCAAACTACAATATCCCAGTGGTATGGAACAATGGAAAATTTACAACGTGCTAATGTTGATTCTGATATTCAATTTTCACAAACAGAAATGGACAGAAAGCGAGAGCTTACAAACTTAACAACTGCCCAAAATCCTCAACTGAATATTACAAATCTCACCAATCAACGAACACGAATTAACGGTTATATACAGCAATTTTCACAAATTGAAGCTTTATTCAACGAGCAAAACATAAATGAAATAAGAGCAAATAGAAACACTTTTGAAAGTGCAAATCAAGCGTATCAAATTGCAACAGCAGAATTACAAAATGCAAATACTTTAGAAGGATTTGGGACAAACCCTTGGCGAACTTTGTGGGAAGCAGCAAGAAATTACGCTCATAGTTCAAATCTGTCAGACGGACAAAATTTCCCGTCCTTAGTTTCTTTGGAAAAATGTGTATTGTGCCAACAAGAACTTGACGAAACAGCACAACAAAGATTAACAATTTTCAATCAATTCATACTAAATGACGTTTCTACACAGTTAAATTCTATTAACTCAACAATTCAGCAAAAGTTAAACCCATACAATTTATTAGTTATTCCAGCAATCGAAAATTTCGCAGAGTTAGAGCAGTTAAATCCAAGCTTCAGAGACAACTATAATCAATTTTCTAATTCAATCACTACACTCAAAAATTCAGTTATTACATTTTTGCATAATGGTGGCGAACTAAACATTAGTTTACACAATTTGACACCAAGTATAACAAGTTTAATTCCAAGAATTGATGCAGAGATTGAGCAGAATAATCAACTTTTACAAAATAGAAATGCTTTAGTTTCCGAACTTAATGAACTTACTGTAAAAGAATTTTTATTCAACAACAAAACAACAATTCTTCAATATTTTGATGAGTACCAATACAAGGCTTGGATAAATCGTTGCCAATCGCAACTTACAACTAATGCTATCTCACGTAAAATTGGCGAACTAATGGAAGACCAAGCTGTCAGTTTACAACATCAAGAATTTATTTCTCATCTCAACTTTTTCAACCGTGATTTAGCAAGTAAAGTTTTAATTTCAAAAACAAGAACAAGCCAAGGAAATACATTTCAAAAGTGTGGTTTAAACGGTATTACAGATTCAATAAATTCCATTCTAAGTGAAGGCGAACAAAAAATTATTGCCTTATCAAATTTTTTGGCTGAATGTACAATTGACAATCGTCTGAATACAATAATATTTGACGACCCTGTTACCTCTTTGGATATGGATTATAGAGATTTAATTGCAACTAAAATCGTTCAGTTATCACAAAACAGACAAATAGTTGTGTTTACTCACGACTTGTCATTTTTACGATTGCTAATTGACACGCATAAAACAGTCACAACAACAGACTGTACAATAATTGGCATTGACAAATACGATGGAATAAGCGGTATAGTTACAGACGAAATTCCATATTTAGCTAAAAATGTTCAAGAAAGAATTAATTCTATTAGAAGAATTTTAACCGAACACGATGCTCTTGTAATTACTGATGCGCACGGGAGAGAAACAAAGCTTGATTCAGCAAGAAAAAGATTTAGAATGTTGTTAGAACGTTCTGTTGAAGAAATTTTATCTAACAAGACTTACGAACGTTTTAGCAAAAATATACATTTAAAAAAAGGGAACTTATCAAGTTATATCGTTACGGAACAGACTGATGTTGATTTTCTTTTACATTTATTTGGAAAGTATTCAGTAACTGAACACGATGGCGGAATTTCAACAATTTCACAATTACCAAATAAACCCGAAATTTTACAAGACATAAGCGATTATTCTAATTGGAAAAATGATTTCAAAGCTAAACTGGACACGTTTAAAACAACATATAATTAAATGCCTACCGCTAACAAGAGTTTGGCAATAGCGGGCAGAACGTCATCAGTTCACGTTTTGTGCTTCGATTAAAATTTGTATTTTAGTTGAAAGTTTCGGCTTCGATTTGCCCGCCATCGCCAAGCCCTGAAACGTTAGCAGAAATTATTAAAAATATATACGTAATTAAATTATTAATTTATAGAAGATGTAATCATGAATTGATATATAATTAGAAATTCAAATAATGAAAAACATTTATCAAATCCAATTAGGTTTTATTATTACTGCAATAGCTCTATTTATTATTTCATATATTCCGTACAATAGTAGTGTAAGAGCATTAGAAAATCAGCAAGAAATTGTAGTGAAAATTTCTGAAGTAAGTTGTAGAAGTGCTAAATCAGTTAGCGGATTTTATTTTTTTTATAATAATAAAAACTATCATGTAAAAATACTAGGTAAAACTTGTTATAAAATACATAATGGTGACAACTACAAACTACTCTATGACAAAAAAAATGATCAATTTAGAGATATAGAACATGCTCTAATGATAAAAAATAGACTAAAATACTATATCATATTTTTCCTTTTAACGATAATTCCTTACACATTTATATACAAAATATTATATAAATAAAACATCTAAATTTGGAATCAAAATTAAATAAATACTCTTGAAATTTTATAAGATAATCTATAATAACATCTGCTAACATAGTATTTGCGAAAAACGGTCTGAAAGTAAACTTTCATCCTTTGTTTTTTCCAGCGCAAAATTGCTTTTCTCAAAACTTTAAATTAAATTAGTTTTTATAAAAAAACAATTTGCTTGAACCTGCGAAATTGAACATCGTTCAAATTCTACCGTTCTTCGCAAATACTGAAACGTTATCTGCAATATTCTGACGGAAGTCTACCCTTTCACATTTTCCGAAATTAAATTGAATCGAAATTCTGAGTTGAATACCGAAAATCAAAAATCCTGAATGAAATTGACGACTGAAAAAAATACGGAATTTTAACTTAGCGAATACTTAATATTCTCGGAATTAAGATGTTTAAAGTCTCGCTAAAATCTAAATTTATGTTTTTGAACAACGAAAAAAATGGAAGTGAATTTTAAATTGAACTGAATATCATAACCGTGAAAATAGTTGTCATCTTTAAATTTTCAGTTCTCTGAATCGAATTTAAACGAGTTAAATTCAATTCGCCGAACTAAAAATACTGCAGACAATAACTAAGCTTTCGTCTAGCCCGGAGGGCATGAGATGAAAGCCTGTTGAACGGAACCGAAGTTAGCTTTTAATTCTTATGGAGTTATCAAAGT
>NZ_FOUZ01000043.1 GCF_900115015.1 Algoriella xinjiangensis
AAGCTCCCAAAAGTGATTTTTCGAAGAAAATCACACCCTTAAAAACTAAAAAATTACCATGTTTTTGTATTAATTAAACATAGCTTATCTAACATAACTTATCGACTTTCGACAAAAAACGGATATATATTTGTTTTTCACAAGTGTTACAAGGTTTTAAAAAAGTCTAAGTACGAGTTTTTGAATACTTAAGTACGAGTTTTTGAATACTTTTTTAAAAGTTAAAAACGAGTTTTTGAATACTTTTGACGAGTTACGTTTTTACAACTCGTTTTATTTATTATATTTGTATTCATCAACTCGTAATAAAATTATTACTCTATGAAGATCAATAATAAAGAAGTCCTACAGTCTTATATTTTAACTACAGCTAAATATGATTATTCAGTCTATGAAAAACGTATATTATACAGATTGATTGAAGTTTTTCAGAAATACACTACTGGTAATAAGCTTAATGACAAAGTTATTATTCAAAAAGATTTGTTTGATGTAAATATAGTTACATTACCTGTTTCAATGTTTTTAGTAAATGAGGTCGATAAAAATCATCATAGAATTAAAGAAGCGTTAATACGATTAGAGAATAAAATATTTGAATACGAAGATGACACTACTTGGCAATTAATTAGACTTATTTCGGAACCTAAAATAGAAAAGTATGAACAAACTGCTACTTTTAGAATTAATCCAAAAATTGTAGAAGCTTTTTTAGATTTTTCAAAAGGATTTAAAAAATATGAGTTAAAAATAGCAATGGAATTTGAAAGCGTTTATTCTATGCGTTTTTATGAATTACTATCTAATCAAAAAACTCCTATTAATTACTCTATCGATACTTTAAAAGATCTATTTAAAGTGTCAGAAAAATATAAAAGAATAAATGATTTTTTTAGATACGTAATAGAGCCAGCAAAAAAAGAACTTGACAAATGTAGTCCTTATACTTTCCATTATGAATCAATTAAAACAGGTCGTAAAATTACAGGTATTCGTTTTATCCCGATCCATCAACCCCAATTTGAAGATGAGTCATTGAAGAAACAAAAAGCAATGAAACAAATGTCAAATCGTTGGTTTATTCCTAAAAACATAGAAGATTATTTAAAGTACAATTACGAGTTTACCGATAAAGA
>NZ_FOUZ01000026.1:0-1991 GCF_900115015.1 Algoriella xinjiangensis
AGACTTAAAAAAATAAAAACTTTTAAAATTTTTGAAAAAAGATTTGGTAGTTTAAAATTTAATCTTACCTTTGCAACCGCTTACAGATACAGAGAAACGTTAGTAAGAACAATTGAGAAGTTCATTTGAAATTTAAAATATAAACAGAAGAAATAAAGCCGAATACAATAATAGTCAATCCTTGAAATAATGGAGCTATAGGAAGTTCGAAGTTGTAAAAAAAACAGATCGTAAGATCAAAAGAAATAATTACAATGGAGAGTTTGATCCTGGCTCAGGATGAACGCTAGCGGGAGGCTTAACACATGCAAGCCGAGGGGTAGAATTAGCTTGCTAATTTGAGACCGGCGCACGGGTGCGTAACGCGTATGCAACTTGCCCTACTGAAAAGGATAGCCCAGAGAAATTTGGATTAATACTTTATAATAGACTGAATGGCATCATTTAGTTTTGAAAGATTTATCGCAGTAGGATAGGCATGCGTAAGATTAGATAGTTGGTGAGGTAACGGCTCACCAAGTCGACGATCTTTAGGGGGCCTGAGAGGGTGAACCCCCACACTGGTACTGAGACACGGACCAGACTCCTACGGGAGGCAGCAGTGAGGAATATTGGACAATGGGTGGAAGCCTGATCCAGCCATCCCGCGTGTAGGATGACGGCCTTATGGGTTGTAAACTACTTTTATCTGGGGATAAACCTACTTACGTGTAAGTAGCTGAAGGTACCAGAAGAATAAGCACCGGCTAACTCCGTGCCAGCAGCCGCGGTAATACGGAGGGTGCAAGCGTTATCCGGATTTATTGGGTTTAAAGGGTCCGTAGGCGGACTGATCAGTCAGTGGTGAAATCCTATCGCTTAACGATAGAACTGCCATTGATACTGTTAGTCTTGAATTAGTTTGAAGTGGCTGGAATGTGTAGTGTAGCGGTGAAATGCTTAGATATTACGCAGAACACCAATTGCGAAGGCAGGTCACTAAGTCTATATTGACGCTGATGGACGAAAGCGTGGGGAGCGAACAGGATTAGATACCCTGGTAGTCCACGCCGTAAACGATGGATACTTGCTGTTGGGACTTCGGTTTCAGTGGCTAAGCGAAAGTTATAAGTATCCCACCTGGGGAGTACGTTCGCAAGAATGAAACTCAAAGGAATTGACGGGGGCCCGCACAAGCGGTGGAGCATGTGGTTTAATTCGATGATACGCGAGGAACCTTACCAAGGCTTAAATGCATAATGACGTATTTGGAAACAGATATTTCTTCGGACAGAATGCAAGGTGCTGCATGGCTGTCGTCAGCTCGTGCCGTGAGGTGTTAGGTTAAGTCCTGCAACGAGCGCAACCCCTATCATTAGTTGCCAGCGTTTAAAGACGGGGACTCTAATGAGACTGCCAATGAAAGTTGAGAGGAAGGTGGGGACGACGTCAAGTCATCACGGCCCTTACGTCTTGGGCTACACACGTGCTACAATGGTAAGTACAGAGGGCAGCTACTGGGTGACCAGATGCGAATCTCGAAAACTTATCTCAGTTCGGATTGGAGTCTGCAACTCGACTCTATGAAGCTGGAATCGCTAGTAATCGCATATCAGCCATGATGCGGTGAATACGTTCCCGGGCCTTGTACACACCGCCCGTCAAGCCATGGAAGCTGGGGGTACCTGAAGTCGGTGACCGTAAAAGGAGCTGCCTAGGGTAAAACTGGTAACTAGGGCTAAGTCGTAACAAGGTAGCCGTACCGGAAGGTGCGGCTGGAACATCTCATATTTAGAGAACGACGAATTTTCTTCTATTAAGTAGAAGATTGATTATGTATCGGTTTTAATTCTGTTTTAATTTAGATTTTAAAAAATATAAAAATATAGACCACTCTTTAAGAGTATTAAAGAGTCTCATAGCTCAGCTGGTTAGAGCGCTACACTGATAATGTAGAGGTCGGCAGTTCGAGTCTGCCTGAGACTACGAGATAACTTGAATTATAAGTGAGG
>NZ_FOUZ01000026.1:2117-5572 GCF_900115015.1 Algoriella xinjiangensis
TAAATTCATAACTCATAATATTAAAGAGGGGGATTAGCTCAGCTGGCTAGAGCGCTTGCCTTGCACGCAAGAGGTCATCGGTTCGACTCCGATATTCTCCACGATTTTAAGAGGATAAGACTTAAGAAGTATAGAAGTAAGGCAACTTATAACTAAAAACTTATGACTTACCACTTAATAGAAGAGTTCATTGACATTATTGGAATACAAATACAATCAATAACAGATTAAGAAATTAATCAAAGCTAAATAGAATTAAATAATAAACGATTTAATTCGGCATTGAAAGGTATACAATTTACACATAAACGAGTAAAATTAACATAACCGCTCATAAATATGACGGTTGAATCGAGAAAAAAGTTACTAAGGGCGTACGGCGGATGCCTAGGCTTTGAGAGGCGATGAAGGACGTGATAAGCTGCGATAAGCTTCGGGGAGTGGCACATACACATTATATCCGAAGATTTCCGAATGGGGCAACCCGGCAGGTTGAAGGCCTGTCACTGCGTAAGCAGAGCGAACGTGGGGAACTGAAACATCTAAGTACCCATAGGAAAAGAAATCAATTGAGATTCCGTAAGTAGTGGCGAGCGAACGCGGATTAGCCCTAAAGACCATATATTTTTAGTAGAATAACCTGGAAAGGTTAACCGAAGAGGGTGATAGTCCTGTAAACGAAAAGGATATATGGTTGATAACGAGTAAGGCGGAACACGAGAAATTCTGTCCGAATATGGGAGGACCATCTTCCAAGGCTAAATACTCCTCAAAGACCGATAGTGAACTAGTACTGTGAAGGAAAGGTGAAAAGCATATCGAATAGATAGTTGAAATAGATCCTGAAACCGTACGCCTACAAGCGGTCGGAGCCCTACGGGGTGACGGCGTGCCTTTTGCATAATGATCCTACGAGTTAATGTCACTGGCAAGGTTAAGTACTTCAGGTACGGAGCCGTAGCGAAAGCGAGTCTGAATAGGGCGATACAGTCAGTGGTATTAGACGCGAAACCTTGTGATCTACCCATGGGCAGGTTGAAGCTTTGGTAACACAAAGTGGAGGACCGAACCGGTTGACGTTGAAAAGTCTTCGGATGACCTGTGGGTAGGGGTGAAAGGCCAATCAAACTGGGAAATAGCTCGTACTCCCCGAAATGCATTTAGGTGCAGCGTCATGTGAAGTATATTAGAGGTAGAGCTACTGATTGGATGCGGGGGAGTCAAATCCTACCAATTCCTGACAAACTCCGAATGCTAATATATGTTTCATGGCAGTGAGGGCATGGGTGCTAAGGTCCATGTCCGAGAGGGAAAGAACCCAGACCATCAGCTAAGGTCCCCAAATATATGCTAAGTTGAATAAACGCGGTTGGATTGCATTGACAGCTAGGATGTTAGCTTGGAAGCAGCTATTCATTTAACGAGTGCGTAACAGCTCACTAGTCGAGCGATCCGGCATGGATAATAATCGGGCATAAGCATATTACCGAAGCTATGGATTTGTACTGAAATATGTACATCTGGTAGGGGAGCATTCTAGCGGCGCAGAAGTCGTTCCGGCAAGGAGCGGTGGAGCTTCTAGAAAAGAAAATGTAGGAATGAGTAACGATAAAATAAGTGAGAAACTTATTCGCCGTAAGACTAAGGTTTCCTCAGCTATGCTAATCAGCTGAGGGTTAGTCGGGACCTAACGCGAACCCGAAAGGGGTAGTGGATGGCAAATGGGTTAATATTCCCATACCTGCTCTCAATAAAAGTGACGAATGATCGTAGGAGGTGCGTACTGACGGAATAGTACGTTGAACTTAGGTAAACTAAGGATAGTACACAAAGGTTTCGGCTGGAGTGATAACCCTCTGAAGATTGTTCCAAGAAATAGCGAGAGAAGCAGCCCGTACCGTAAACCGACACAGGTGGTCGAGGAGAGTATCCTAAGGCGCTCGAGCGATTCATGGTTAAGGAATTAGGCAAAATAGCCCCGTAACTTCGGGAGAAGGGGCGCTGGTAGCAATATCAGCCTCAGTAAAAAGGCCCAGGCGACTGTTTATCAAAAACACAGGACTCTGCTAAATAGAAATATGACGTATAGGGTCTGACACCTGCCCGGTGCTGGAAGGTTAAGGAAGGGGGTTAGAAGTAATTCGAAGCTCTTAACTGAAGCCCCAGTAAACGGCGGCCGTAACTATAACGGTCCTAAGGTAGCGAAATTCCTTGTCGGGTAAGTTCCGACCTGCACGAATGGTGTAACGATCTGGGCACTGTCTCAACCATGATCTCGGTGAAATTGTAGTATCGGTGAAGATGCCGGTTAATCGCAACGGGACGAAAAGACCCTGTGAACCTTTACTATAGCTTTGTATTGACTTCGGGTAAATAATGTGTAGGATAGGTGGGAGACTATGAAGCAGCGTCGCTAGGCGTTGTGGAGTCATTGTTGAAATACCACCCTTTATTTACTTGGAGCCTAACTTCTGATTCAGAAGGACAGTGCATGGTGGGTAGTTTGACTGGGGTGGTCGCCTCCAAAAGAGTAACGGAGGCTTTCAAAGGTACCCTCAGCACGCTTGGTAACCGTGCGTAGAGTGTAATGGCATAAGGGTGCTTGACTGTGAGGCCAACAAGCCGAGCAGGTGCGAAAGCAGGACATAGTGATCCGGTGGTTCCGTATGGAAGGGCCATCGCTCAAAGGATAAAAGGTACTCCGGGGATAACAGGCTAGTCTCCCCCAAGAGCTCACATCGACGGGGAGGTTCGGCACCTCGATGTCGGCTCGTCACATCCTGGGGCTGGAGAAGGTCCCAAGGGTTGGGCTGTTCGCCCATTAAAGTGGCACGCGAGCTGGGTTCAGAACGTCGTGAGACAGTTCGGTCTCTATCTGTTGTGATCGTTAGAAGTTTGAGCGGAGTTGACTCTAGTACGAGAGGACCGTGTTGAACAAACCTCTGGTGTATCAGTTGTGCCGCCAGGTGCACCGCTGAGTAGCTACGTTTGGAAGAGATAAGCGCTGAAAGCATATAAGCGCGAAACTCGCCGCAAGATTAGACTTCTTTAAAGGGTCGTTGTAGACTACAACGTTGATAGGCTATAGATGTAAAGGCAGTGATGTCATAGTCGAGTAGTACTAATTACCCATAGACTTTTTCAGATTAGAAATAATCAAGTAGATTTGACCGTCATAGAGAAGGTTAGTTAATCTTATTTGGATTATGTCGTATACGAAGAAAATGTATTAGCGATTGATTGTAAAATAAAACCAGTAATGTCAAAGAAATACTAGGAACTAATAACCTAAGTTAAAAATATTAGGGTGACTATAGCTGCAGGGCTCACCTCTTCCCATTCCGAACAGAGAAGTTAAGCCTGCCTGCGCCGATGGTACTGCTATTGCGGGAGAGTAGGTCGTCGCCAGTTTTTATAAAGAGTCTCAAGATTTATTTCTTGAGACTTTTTTTATG
>NZ_FOUZ01000038.1 GCF_900115015.1 Algoriella xinjiangensis
CAATAGCGTCCTAAACGTTTAAAAAAAGTTCAAAAAAAGAGGGTTGAATTTTGTATCTCAAATTATCTTTGAGTTGCAAAACAAAAACTCACCCTCTTATGACAAATATAACACTGTTTTCTCAAATAATTTCAAAATTAGATCGTTCAAAATTTAGTAAAATAGTAGCAAAGCATCAAACTGATAAGCATAATAAAGGATTTAATAGTTGGAATCATTTAGTCTCAATGCTTTTCTGTCAATTTGCAAAGAGCCAATCTGTTCGTGATATAAGTAACGGACTTCGTTCGGCCACTGGAAATTTAAATCATCTAGGAATTAACAAAGCACCATCAAAATCTTCGGTTAGTTATCAAAATAAAAATCGCTCCCATGAACTGTTTAAAGAATATTATTTTGAACTGCTTCAAAGTTTAGGACAGCATCCGCGATTTAAACAAGTGAAATTTAGAATAAAGTCTAAGATTTTTTTATTGGACTCAACAACCATCAGCTTGTGTTTAAGTTTGTTTGATTGGGCAAAATACAAGCGTGCCAAAGGAGCTGTTAAAATGCATACACTGCTTGATTATGATGGGAATTTACCTGCTTATATCAATATTACCAACGGCAAAACGGCTGATAATAAAGGAGCTTACGAGATTCCTCTTTTAAAAGGTAGTGTGATTGTTGCAGATCGATTTTATAATGACTTTTCCCTTTTAAATATTTGGGACAGCAGTGGCGTGTTTTTCGTGATTAGACACAAAGAGAACTTACAATTTACCACAGTAAAAGAAAATGAGTTACCTGAAAAACGGCATGAGCACATTATGAAAGATGAGTTAATTGAATTAAGAAATGAGTCTTCAAAAGTCAAATATCCAAAACAATTAAGACGTGTTGCGGTGTGGGATCAAGAAAATCAACAAGTCATAGAACTTATCACCAATCAGCTTAATTGGTCGCCCAACACTATTGGTGAGTTATATAAAAGCAGATGGCAAGTAGAAATATTTTTCAGAGATATAAAGCAGTTACTTCACATAAAGTCATTTATAGGAACATCCGAAAATGCTGTTATGATTCAAATCTGGACTGCCTTAATTACTATTCTTATTCTAAAAGCATTGAAAGCACAATCAGAATTTGGCTGGTATTTATCCAATTTAGTAGCTTTCATACGTTTGAATCTATTCGTTAAAATTGACTTGCAAAAGTGGCTGGATAAACCCTTCGAAGAGCATATAAAACCTACTCCAAAAAACATGCAAGGGGTTCTATTTTGAAAAACAACCATTTCAAGGCGGAAACTCAATGAAATGGTCCAATTTTCTATGTTGATTTTTTATTTAGGACAGGATTG
>NZ_FOUZ01000037.1 GCF_900115015.1 Algoriella xinjiangensis
CCTTAAATTATAAAACGATTGAAGAATTTAATCAACAAAAAATTAGTTATAAAAATGTAGCTTAACTAATACTCCTATTTTTGTTTGCATATCCATAGTTAAAAACTAATATAGCCTTATGATTTTAAAAAAGACAAAAGAAATTCAAGCTTATTTAACTTATACTAAAAAAATACAAGTTTTAAAATACGGCAAAGAGTATGGAAATAACTCTATATATAGTTTATAAATTTTATGGTGTAAAAAAATATTAGTATTATGAATGCTATCATATCTTTATAATAGATAGGAGAATTTCATTGCATAATTAAAACCTACATTGCTTGTTTTAGAACATAAATTTTTGTTTTGAGAAAGTTACAAATGTGTTTTTTTAATTAGTTGATCATCAGTTATACAACTGCTAATGACAAACAAGAAATAAGCAACAAGTATTTTAGAGAGTGTTTATTCATAAATATTTTAGTTTTTAATTAAAAAATAAAAAACAATAAACAATAAACAATAAAGTATAAGAATAATAAATATCACTTAACATAATTGAAATTATAGAGTATAAAAAAGCCATGCATTATATTTAGCATGGCTTTTTTTATTGTAATTCAATTACATTATTTTTTATTCTTTTATATAAAAATAGATAAGGGGTATATATAGCTACAAAAAGAAATATAAAATTAATATTTCCACCTATCGAAGCATATGCTCCTATTGTTATACCATTTAAAAATAAACAGATTGAAATTAAAATAATAGATTTTTTATTGAATAGCAATTTACATAGTCTTATATCTTTCATAACTTAAATATATAAATATTTTTACTAAACATAGTCATTATTATAGAGTATAAAAAAGACCATATATATATGGTCTTTTTTATTAATGAATTACTATTTATCGTCGTAATGCCCATATGCTGAAATTACAAGAACAATAATTTGCTCATTATCTATTGTATAAATTAATCGATGCTTATCTGTAATTTTACGAGACCATTCTCCAACTCTATTACTTCCTAATGGTTTCGGATGTCCTGTTCCCATTTCTGGATGCGTTCTAAGTTCCTCAATTAATTTAGTGACCTTTTTAAATGCTTTTGGTTCAGACTTTTTTAATTTAGCTAAATCCTCAAGAGCATAACTTGTGAAATCTATATTATACATTCTATAAGCTATCTAATAGCGCTTTAATCTCTTCGCTAGAAGATACTCTAACTGTTTTTCCTTCTTTTGCTTGTTGTAATGAACGATCTAATTTATTAAAGAATTCTTCTTTACTCATTAACGTATCGTCTTCTGTTATAGGGACTAATTTAAAACTCCCATTTTCACGAGATTTTAAAACAACATCTTCGCCCTCTTTTACTTTTTTTAGATACTTGCCTTGACGTTCTCTAAATTCTCTTGTACTAATAACTAACATAGTTTTAAATTTAAATGATAACCATATTGGTACACAAATATACAAAAAAATAATTTATATAATATTTATAATAAACATAATAGGAAATTACAAAGCATAAAAAAACCTCCATTTGGAGGTTTTGTATTTCTATTTTACATAAAATCTGTTATAGCTTTTACTGAACCGAAGTTGTACGCTGTCTTTTATTCTTTACATAAATTTTCTCTAAGGATTTGTCCAATCCAACTTATACTAGCTA
>NZ_FOUZ01000025.1 GCF_900115015.1 Algoriella xinjiangensis
CCTTAAATTATAAAACGATTGAAGAATTTAATCAACAAAAAATTAGTTATAAAAATGTAGCTTAACTAATACTCCTATTTTTGTTTGCATATCCAAGCTTCTGTTTCCTCTAATGTTTTACCTATTAGCGACATACTCTAGTTTTAATTAGTTGAAATTTGATTTTTACATTTTGGTGCATCAAAATTACCTTTTGCTTTAAATGGGTTTTTAGTTTTTTCATAGGTTATGTAGTTTATTTTATACTAAAAATAGTTTTTTCCATTTTGAAACTGTATTTCGACTTAATCTAAAATGATTTGCTAATTGAGAATTATTGAGACCATTTTCCTTTTGGTAATCTAAAATATTCAAAATATCTGATTTTTTATACGAACGAAATTTCTGACTATTATTAATAATTCCTTTGCCAAATATTTTTGTATTTATTTCTATAACGTCTACAATGGAGAGTGTTGTTTTATTAAGAATGTTTTCGCATGCATTTCTTTTTTCAGGGTATTTTCTATCTAAAATATCTTTAAAAATTTGTTTATAATTAGGGCTTGATTTTTCCATATCCTTTTTTAACTTTTATTCTTATTAATCTATCGTTATTAAAATATATAAAGAGTTTTTTTCTACCTAACAAAAATTTGTAATCTGTATTACTAATCATAGGTACTATATATTCTATTCCCAAATATTATATTCTGAGTGATATTTACTGTATCTTAAGATGTTCTTTACCTCTATTTTAGTTTTGTTTTTGAAACAAAGAAATCATTTTTTGATGACGAATTATTTTTATCATTTTTTTGATCAGATTTTGATACTGTAAAATGAAATTAGACTATACCTTATTTGGTGTATTTACTTATCCATTTATATAGAGTGGTTTTTGGAATCCTGTAACGATCCATTATTTCAATTTTTGTCATCTGTTTTGTTTCTAATTGCTCTAATATAAATTCTATGATTTCCTTTGTATAGATATTTTTACGAAACTGCTGGAGACTAGTTTGTTTCTTTATACTATCTTTCGGCTTGTCTGCTGCTATTGATGCATATAAAATAAGATGTTGAGAGTATAATCTAAAAAAATCATATTCTAATAGTTTACTCCATTTTAGTAAAATCTCTGTATCCAATATTTTTGATTCATACATTTTCTTAATTCTCCGTTCATCACAATTTATAAAATTGCAGATGCGACCTATCTCTATTTCACTTTCTACAACAGCTTTTTGAATAACCGATCCAATATGGATATCTTTATAATTATCACTCATTATTTCTAAATGCTTATTTTTTTGATAAAGCAGTCTTTATAAAAAGACTGCCTTATTCTACTTATTTCCAGTAACTCCAATTTGTACCGTCGTACACAGCTAGAGTATCTGATGTTGTATCATACACTATATTACCTGCAACAGGACCTATTACAGCGGTATTAGGATCAGCTACTTTAGGTAGAACCAATGTTCTTGTTTCTGATTCTAAAATCAAAACACCTGGTTTACTACTGGTTTCTGCTCCAATAATTATCCCTTGTTTGTTAACAGATTCTCCAGTTATCACATAAGGGTTTAGTTTGCCTCCTTCTTGAGATGCGTCTAACTTCGCTGAAAGAGAAGTCCAACGATCATTTGTACTAGTTCTTCCTTCTCGAACTTGCACCTCTTTAGTTGCTACATTGAATATGAATGTTCCGTTTACAGCATCTGTAGGAGCTGTAGTAACAGAAGGCAAAATAATACCTCTAAGATTTGTAGCTTCATCGCCAAATTCTAATAATACACTATTATTTGTAACGCTACTTTTTCCGATAGCGACTTGAGCTGATGCAGATACAGCTGCAAAAAAACTCGCTGTTACTAACATTTTAATCGCTAATGTTTTATTTATACTCATTTTATTTATCTTTTATTTTGAGATTGACTATCTCATGGTTTTGTTGTTAATAGTAACTAGAGAAAAGCATTTGGTAAAACAATCAATTTTTACCAAGATTACTTTTCTTATCAAAAAAAATTATGAAAAACTCTTATTCGTTACAACCTCTTTCCAAACAGTTCCATCCTTTTCTTGAAGGATCAATCAATGGGGATTCACCTCTGTATAATTGGACACAATTTTCTGTTGTGTTGTAAATAAGCATTCCTTCAATCGCTGTAAGTGCGTCTCGTTGAGTTGTAGTCATATGAGGAATTACTAAACCGGCATTTGAACTTTCTAATGCGATATATCCATTTGGTACAACTTCTGGCCATCCCGAAGTTACATTTGCTTTTGTTGAAACTCCTACATTCGTACGAACTGATGAGGTACCTGAAGCAGCTGGTTTAACACATTTTGGAGCAGCACACGGAACTGCTTTTTTACCATAACCAGTACCTATCATAGCTGTAGGTGGCCATAAAGTACTTTGTGTAGCTAGTATTGTATTGCTTGAAGTTACATTCCAATTGATACGGTTTAAAGTAGCACCGTTTATCAATTTCAGTTTTTCAAATGGAGCTGTTGTACTTCTTCTACCCAAAAGTGTTACATTACCTGTTGGGTCTATATCTATACGTAATGCAGGTACTTTACTGGCTGCATTACCGATCTGCCAAATATTTGGTATACCATTTGTAAAAGTAGGACCATATCCAGCGTCGTCTGACTCAAAACGAACATTAGAAACCATGCCTCCTTGATTATGAAATTCTATTTCCATATTTGAGAGTTTACTACCATTAATTTCCATATTAAATGACTTATCTAAATAGTAAATATCTAATGTAAAGCCTTGATCTGCTCCAGCTGGTTGAATAAAAGTTTTGCTAATTGTATTATTAAAGATTGGATCTGTAGCATTACTCATACTGAAATCTTCTCCTAAAATTGGTTCTGTACATTCTGAAGGCTCAAAAATATCGACTGGTACTACACAAGATGGTACACCTACTTTGTTTTCGAAGTACATAATATCATCAATCAATGTATGCCCAAAAGTTGTACGGTTACCACGAATTTGGATATCCATTGTTTTTCCTGTAAAATCCATTGTTCCGATATTAATAGCTGCTTTTAGTGGCACCCAACCAAAAGAAACTGCTCCTGGTCCTGGTAGCGGATTATCTGCTTTTAACTGTGCTGACGCATATACTTTACCAGTATTACGGTCTACCAAATCCATGTACATATAATCTGTATTAGCCGTATAGTTTACATACGAGAACAATTGTAATGTATATGTTTTACCCATCTCTGGCTTAACATCATCTATTCTATAGAATGGTCGAATACCTTGAGATTGAGATACATTACCCTTTACAAGAAAAGCTGCACCGTTTAAATGACCTGACATATCTAGTACATTTAGAACAGAAGGATCTGCTGGGTTGTCCCAAGGATAAGTATTTGTCCAGTCATATACTTGTGGATATGATTGTCCAGATGCCCAATGTGGTGCTATTGCAGAAGAACCGTTTACAGTAGTATTGTCTGTAAACGAACGAGGATCCCAGCCAAGTCTAACAAAAGCAGGCGGTACTACTGCATAGCTACCATCCCCAATATGAGAATCGAAATACTTGATAGGGCCAGAAGGTGTAGCTCCAACACCTGTTGGTAAGTGAGTTCCAATATAATTAGGATCATATAACGGATCGTTGTAACCTGGTGAAAAACGGTAACCGTTGGTAATAGCACCTCCATTAGAGGTTAACGTAGATGATAATATATTAGGTTGATTCACCCACGGGATTCTACCGTCTTTAACCAACGGAGATGAAGTATTAAAATTCTGATAGTGAATAACTCCAGCATTATAACTAGCTCCTTCATCATATATATAATCCATCATACAATCTTGTAAGATGAAAATACTAGCACTACTCATATTTCTAT
Source organism: Algoriella xinjiangensis (assembly GCF_900115015.1). Classification (GTDB taxonomy): domain Bacteria; phylum Bacteroidota; class Bacteroidia; order Flavobacteriales; family Weeksellaceae; genus Empedobacter; species Empedobacter xinjiangensis. Next base: position 3,877 of record NZ_FOUZ01000025.1, read on the forward strand.
TCCCTCCGTTAACAGTATTTAAAGCAATCTCATTATAAATATCTGTTGGAGGTGTATTTACCGAATTGTTAGTTGCCATAGGGTCCACGTAATCTGCTGGGCGCAATACACTTGCTGTAAAAGTACGTACAACTGGTGCAAAACTACCAGTAACACTGGTTGCATTGGTATCTGTATGGTCAACCACTGCAGAAAAAATAAATTCTATATGACCTACACCAAAATTAGACTTCTTACCAGTGTATCTTCTTAATACTGGATCATAAGTTAATGTAACACCTCCGTTATTTGATACATTGGTGATTCTTACACCATTTGGTATTTCAAACATTATTGTTACTTCTGCTTCTGAAGAAATAGCATCTGGACCGTTATTCCAAATATTTGAATAAAACCCAAACGCATCACCTTCTGATAAAGATGGATTTATGCCCGAAGCCCCTAAAACATCTGTTATATTAGCTGTTGCTGATAAATCACTTTTTTTAATAGCAACTGTTGTGTTAACTGTTGCTACAGGTCCTTTTATATATGACCAAGTATCTATAGATTTATCGTTACCAAATCCTTGATAAAGGTTAGTACTACTTAATGGACTGGTATTGTTATTTTGCTGTCCCCACATATGTCCTCCAGTACCTGTAGGTCCACTAAGCGAACCTGCTACACTTGCATCAAGTGGATTAGGGGCTTTCCCGTTATTGTTTGTGCCAGTAACTCTTGAAATATCGCTATCATCCCAATAAACACGAAAACGTTCGTCAGAAAGAGGATTGTTCCCGTTCAAAAGTTCTAATACGAGTCCATTAGGATTGATTTCCATATCAATAAATGGGAAATGCACCTCTGCTCCACGTAACTGTACTTTCACTAACACAGAGGCATTAGTTCCTGGAAGATAGTTGTTGTTACCATCCTTACCATCCCAAAATATTTTGTTACTACCTGCAATCGCAGTTCCCGTTAAAGTTCTGGTTGCAAAAGAAGGCGAGCCAGAACTTTCTATTGTAATTGTATAAACCCCTTGCGCATCTGCTGTAAAATTAATATACCCTCCTTTTAATCCCAATTCTCCAATTGTTCCTTCAGCTCCTATAATACTAATATTACTTGCATTTGGAGTAATAGGGGTATTTTTCAACCATGTACTATTATTTGGGACGCTACCATTAGCAGAAGTAGGTAAATCTTGAGCTGGTTGACTATAAAAAATTTTATGTGTTATATTATCCCCTGCATCTGCTGCCAAAGGAGAATGTACAAAAGAAGAAATACCAGTTGTGAAATTTTTACTTTTATAAGAAGGGCTACTATCATTTACGTCAGTCAAAAAACCTTTGTTATTTATAAAAAATGTAAAACCTACACCATTATTCCCGTTATTATTTACCTTATAAATATATCCATCTTTTGTCAGCGCATACATATTTCCATAAAAACCTGTCGTTTGACTACCACTAATGTGTAAATTCATTACATTGGTATAAACTCTTCCTGGCACCCAATCTCCTGCACTCTCTACAGATACATCCCACGCTGCAATAAGTTCTGATCTTGTACCTTGCGTCCAGCTATCATTAGCTGCAATATTAGAAACAGCAGGAGATATTGTAGAAGATACATTTCCTGTCGGTAAAAATTCTATTTTCCAAACCCCTTCTTCTGCCGTTAAAGCAGTACGGTTATAAGTTGCATATCGATTGCCTCCTGCAGCTTGCGACGTTAATCTTGGACCAGCAAGCTCTGCTGTTCTATCGGTTATTCGTCCTGTTGTTCCTGAGGAAGTATAAACAGTACCATTTGGTGCTGTTAATCTAATTATACCATTTCTTATTCCTTGTGCGCTGGAAGCTGTATGCAGTATTTCACCAGCTTTAACATAAGCATAATGTGTTCCTTCTGTTTTGAAGGGCCATGATCCTACAGTAAATCCTATAGTACCTGTATAAGAGTTACTATACAAAAAAGCACGTCCACCTGTTACGCCATTTGGATATAGATCTTTAGACCCATCTGCGTAGGCGTTACTCCCACAGAGTAAGGCTATTGCAAGAGATAAAACTTTTCCACCTTGAGAAAGTAGTTTTTTAATATTCATATTATTTAAGTTTGTTTATGTAAAGCGCTACATGTTTACACTTTACATTTTTTTATATATATCGTTCGAATTTTACTTACCACAACTGTAACTAGTTAATTACAGTAACCGAAATTCTGAGTACCCATTACAGAGTAATAATCTAAACCTATCCACTCTGTGTGCTACTAGAAAAAAATAAAAGGATCATATGGTGGTGGACGATTTTTAAAATACGCCACAAGGGTTTTGTGTACAAAGACTTCTTTTCTATATTTATTATTTTCTTCTCTTAGTATGAGAGACTTGTATAGTTCTAGATTATCAGCTGATGTTACAGATATGCACTTATTATTTTGATAAGTTTGTACTGCCATTATTTGTATCCGTTTATCTGAAGAAAGTCGACTACTGGAAGTATTAGAATAATATAATGGCTTTACTTTTTGGGTAACTTCACTCAACTGTTTTGTTGTTGACGTAGTATTCTTTTCCCTTGATCGAGATTGAGTAATATGTTTCTTCGCTTTTTTCTCGACAACTTTACCAAAATGTATAATCTCAGTATTTTTTAACTGATCAGCATTTGTTATAAATGAATTTCCTTTTATATATAGCTTTGTTTTTTCTGTTTTTGCAGGAGTAACAACATGTAGTAGATGAACATTTCTTATTGTTGTCTTCTCTCCAATATATAAATAAGTTTCACTATTTTTTAGAGAATCATTAACCGATGAATTCCCATACACCTGTGTAGATATAGCCTGTACAATAACACACAAAATACAGGCATACAACTTCATATTAAACTGTATGTCTGAAAATAATAGGTTTATATGACGATTATTATTCATCATCTGGTTTAGTTGGGTATAAAATAGGTTTTAGGTTTAAGTTTTCTGTAATCTTCCCCTTGTTAGGAACATTTAAAAGTATAGTTTTTATTTAATATTATTGTATTATTATTTTGATTAATTTGAAATGTAGGAAAATCA
>NZ_FOUZ01000024.1 GCF_900115015.1 Algoriella xinjiangensis
CAAGGGGTTCTATTTTGAAAAACAACCATTTCAAGGCGGAAACTCAATGAAATGGTCCAATTTTCTATGTTGATTTTTTATTTAGGACAGGATTGTTTGTTAATTAAAAAAAAAGTGTAATTTTGAGGCTCAATCGAAAGGGGTGCTTCTTTTTTTAAGAGGCTGAGATTATAATGAACCTGGGCGGGTAATGCTGCTAAGGGAAATGGTCTTCACCAAATTACATACGCGCATAAATTTTAAAAGTGTAATATGGCTCCTTTCATAATATTTTATATAAATTATGAAAAGGTCGATTTTTTTATTGTCAATGTTTGGTGCATCAATTTTATATGCACAAGAAAAAGATTCTATCCAAAAGGAAGAAATCAATCTACAAGAAGTCTCTATTACAGAGAAATTACCAATAACAGTTGAAAAAGTAACAGGAAAAATTCTACAAAAAAAGAATTTAGGACAAGATGTTCCTACGTTATTAAATTCTGCAACATCAGTTTCTATAACATCCGATACAGGATCAGGAATTGGTTATTCTTCGTTAAAAATCAGAGGTCTTAATGAGCAATCTATTAATGTAACACTAAATGGTGTTCCATTAAATAATGCAGAATCGCAAGGTGTTTTTTGGGTTAATATGCCCGATTTGGCATCGTCTACAAATTCTATGTTAATACAACGTGGTGTAGGAACTTCGTCTAACGGAATGGCGTCTTTTGGTGCAAGTGTAAATATTGCGTCACAAGATCCGTCTACAATTCCTTTTGCAGAAGCCAATGTTTCTTTCGGAAATTTTAAAACGCAAAAATATACAGTTCAGGCTGGTATGGGTAAAATACTTGATGATAAATTGAGTGTAGACGCTCGTTTTTCTAAGATTGATTCTGATGGATATATTCATAGATCTTGGGCAGATTTGATTTCGTATGATGTAACGGCATTATATGAATTGAGTGATAAAACCAAGTTTAGATTTCAGAATATGTTTGGAAAAGAACAAACTTATCAAGCATGGAATGGAATTAATCAAAAAACGTTAGATACCAATCGGAGATATAATCCGTCAGGAGAAATTAAAAATGATGATGGCGAAGTAATTGGTTTCTATAAAAATCAAACCGATAATTATCAACAAAATCATTATTTTTTGTCTTGGTTACAAGATTTTGGTAACAATTGGAAATCTAATTTTACGCTTCATTACACAAAAGGTAAAGGTTATTACGAGAGCTATAAAAATAAAGCTAGTTTAAAAGACTATAAATTAGAATCTTTAGGCGATAAACGCACAGATTTAGTAAAACAAGAATGGTTAGAAAATGATTTTTATGGATTTAATTTAGAAGTAGAAAATCAAAAACTAAATGATTTCAGCGTGTTTTTTGGTTTATCTGCAAATGAATATGATGGTGATCATTACGGAAATGTGATTTGGATGAAAGAGTACAATTGGACAAATAAATCGTACAAATATTATAACAATCGTTCTTTAAAAAAGCAAATTGCAGCTTATGCTAAAGTGTTATATAAACTAAATAAATTCGAGTTATTTGGAGATTTACAGTACCGTTATGTAGATTATGACGCGAAATATTTGCCAAATGGAGAAAATATAAAAGAAGATTTCAGACCATTTTCGGATACATTTAATTTTGTGAATCCTAAAGCTGGCGTAAATTTTAAAATCAATCCAACAAATATCTTTTACGCTTCTTACGGAATTTCGCATCGCGAACCTTTGCGTGTAGATTATGAGAATAATGGATTGAAACCGAAAGAAGAATTTTTGCAAGATTATGAATTAGGGTACAAAAAATCGGGACGTTTTTCGATGAGCGCGAATTTATATTATATGGATTATCGCAATCAGTTAGTTCCGACGGGAAGATTGAATGATGTTGGAACTCCGATTAGAGAAAATTCGGGAAGCAGTTACAGAAGCGGAGTAGAGTTTGATGCGAATTATAAAATTATTCCGAATAGATTAAATGTTTTTGGAAACATCACTTTTAGCCAGAATAAACATAAAAATTACCAAGAAGAAGTTTGGGACGAAGCTGGGAATTCTTCAATCAAATCGTTTGGTAAAACAAAAATAGCGTTATCACCAGATGTAATTTCTGCTTTTGGTTTTGAGGTTTTTCCAATCAAAAATGTGCTAATTAATTTGACGAATAAATATGTTGGCGAACAATATTTATCGAATACCGAGCCTGCTGATGGTAAGTTGAGCAGTTATTTGGTTTCGGATGTGTTAATCCAATACAAGCCAACTGTAAAAGGAATTAAAAATTTACAATTTTCATTTTTGATTAATAATTTATTTGATGTCGAATACGAATCAAATGGATTTTATTATGAAGGCGCAAATTATTATCCGCAAGCTGGTCTTAATATTTTGGGAGGAGTTGGAATAAGATTTTAAAACAATAAATAATCAATAAAAAAACCGCATAATTGCGGTTTTTTTATTCTTCTAAAAATTCTAATGGAATTTGCCAAAGTTGTTCTTTATTTTTTTCTCTAAAAAAATCTAAATGACCAATTTTATCCAAACCATATTCTTTCGGAATAATATTTAGTCGTTTTTTCTTGGCATTTTTCAGAACCAATTCTGCAAATAAATCTACAGATTTTGGTGTTGCCATAAAATCATCATCCAAACTAATAATCAAAATTGGTTGTGTAATTTCATCATAAAGATTTTGAGTTTCGTTGGCATAACCTAAAATCGAAGCTTCTTTCAAAATAAGTTTTCGCTAATCACTTGCAATTCCATTCGGTATTGGTTCGCCCATTCCAACTTTTTGAGATGGAAAATAACCGTAGAAAGTAGATAAAATTGGAATTGCTGCTCTAAAGAAGAAAATAACTTTTGGTTTATCTTTTTGATGAAAATTTTTGATATAACCATATTGCGAACCAATTGTCACAATTTTACTATAAACTTTATAAGCTCTCGTCAAACCAATCATAATTCCACCAATGCTATGACCGATTAAAAATTTTTCGTGATTCGGATAAAATTCTTCCGTGTATTGCGTAATCGCCATAAAATCTTTGTCGGCCCAATCAATAAAATACGCACTAAAATTCTTTAATTTTGGTGGTTTAGATTCTCCAATTCCTCTATAATCGTATGTAAAAACCAAATAACCTTTGTTGGCTAAATAAGTAGCATATTTTGCATAAAAAACTTGTTTTACACCAATTGCAGAAGAAATTACAATAATTTTATTGGTTGCATTTTGTTCTCCAAATGCGGTTGCGGTAATTGTGTATCCATCCGAAGTTTTTACCGGAAAAGTTTTCATGTATTGTTGTTTTGAATGATAAAGTTAAATTATTTTTTAGAGATTTTAGAGGAGATTCTCTACAATAATTCTAAAAATTATGAATGGATTAATTTCTCAGTTTTAGATTAATTATTGCTCAATAGTTATTATTTTTCTAATAAATCATTCAAAATTTTTACTTTTACAGCTCTATTTATAAAAATCGAATGAAAAATATTTTTAAGTTATTTTTTTTAACAATCAGTATTCTGACAATTTTTTCGTGTAAAGAAGATGATTCGTTTGCAATTTCTCAAGATCAATTGTTGAGAGCACACAAATGGCAATTAAAAGAAATTCGTATTGCGGTAAATAATGTAACAACTGTAGATAAATTGGTAGATTGCGAGCGTCAATCGACATTAGATTTTACAGATATAGAACGATTTTATTCTGTTGCGTACAAAACTGTAGATAATAATTGTGTGCAGACGCAAACAGACGGAACTTATGTTTACAATGCAGCAAATAAAAAGCGCGAATTGCAACTAAAAATGGCTGATGATACGGTAAAAACATATTATATGAATCAGTTAGATCCGTATTATTTGATTTTACAAGACACAATAAAAGTAGAAACAGACGAAGCTGGACAAACAACAACTACGCTTCAATTAAATGTTTATCAACCGGTAAAATAATTTACTCAGTTGAGTAATAGATAGGAAATTCGTACGTGAAATTGATAGGTTGATTGGTTTCTTTTTCTCGAATTGGAATAAAAAATATTTTATATTGCTGAAAATCTTGTTGAATATTTTGAAGAATAGTCAACGCTAATTTGGCAAATGCTTCGTTATTTGTATCCGAATAACTTAATTGACTCATTTCTCCTTTTGCCGTAATTATAAATTTTAAATTTGCGCGTCCTTGCGGCACATTTTTATAATTACGAACCACATCATACATATATTCGGAGAACAATGCCGGAAAATTTTTTGATTTACAAATGGTTTTCATGCCTCTACCTTTTGGGTTTTCGCAACCCGTAAAAGCAGATTTCTGCGCAAAAATTAGACTACAGAAAAATAGTGCGATTAGAAATGTGTACGTTTTCATGCTCTAGATTTAATTCTAAATTATTATTCAAACATTTTTCGAGTGATAAAATCTTTCTCCAAGCTCCAAGCGCGGGCTGGCGAAAACTCTCGACCATAATATATAATCTGAATGTGAAGTTTATTCCATAAATCTTTCGGAAATAATTTCTTCGCATCTTTTTCGGTTTCTTCTACATTTTTACCTTTTGTCAATTTCCATAATTTCATCAAACGATGAATGTGTGTGTCAACGGGAAATGCAGGATGACCAAACCATTGCGACATCACAACCGAAGCCGTTTTGTGTCCAACGCCAGGTAATTCTTCCAGTTCTTCAAAACCTTCGGGAACTTCTCCGTTGTATTTTTCGACTAATATTTCGGATAATCTTTTGATGTTTTTTGCCTTTGTGTTAGACAAACCAATTTGTCTGATATAATGTTTTATTTCATCCACTTCCAATAACATCATTGCTTTTGCATTGGCTGCTTTTGCAAACAATTCGGGCGTTACTTCGTTAACTTTTTTATCAGTCGTTTGGGCAGATAATAAAACAGCTATTAGTAAGGTAAATGCATCTTGATGATCTAACGGAATTGGCGGAACAGGATATAATTTTTCTAATTCATCCATTACAAATAGCACACGTTCTTTCTTTAACATCATAAGAATTAAAACTTTTTTGTAAATGTATCATTTTTATCTTGAATAATTTTGTAGCGTCTTATTTTGGCGTTTTAGTATTTTATATTTGTAATGAAAAATAAAGTATTAATCATTTAATACGTGATGATTCGAGATATATTCTTTATTTTTACGAGAAGTTCTAATAAAAAATCAAGATGTTAAAAGTAGGAGATAAAGTCCCAGATTTTAAAGGAGTTGATCAAGATGATAACGTTATTTCTTACCAAGATTATGCAGGTAAAAAGTTGGTTGTTTTCTTCTATCCAAAAGCAAGTACGCCTGGTTGCACAGCAGAAGCATGCGATTTGCGCGATAACGAAAATGCATTAAAAGCACAAGGTTATCATGTGATAGGAGTAAGCGCAGATTCTGTAAAAAGACAAAAGAATTTTGCAGAGAAAAACAGCTTGCCATTTCCGTTAATTGCAGATGAAAACCACGATGTTTTAAATGCATTTGGTGTTTGGGGACCGAAGAAATTTATGGGTAGAGAATTTGATGGTATTCATCGTACAACCTTTATCATTGACGAAAACGGAATAATTACAGATGTAATTGAAAAAGTAAAAACAAAAGAACACGCTAACCAAATTTTAGAAAAATAAAAAATAATATAATGAGCGATTTAGACAATAAAAAGAAAGCACTTCAGCTTATTCTTGATAAAATGGACAAAGCTTACGGTAAAGGAACTGTAATGCGTATGGGAGATTCTGCGATTGATGATAAAATTGAAGTTATTCCGTCGGGATCTTTAGGATTAGATATCGCTTTAGGTATTGGAGGATATCCACGTGGTCGTGTAATCGAGATTTATGGACCAGAATCTTCGGGTAAAACAACATTAACATTACACGCTATTGCAGAAGCGCAAAAAGCTGGTGGTATTGCTGCTTTTATTGATGCTGAACATGCATTTGACCGTAGTTATGCTGCAAAATTAGGAATTGATGTAGAAAACTTAATTATTTCTCAACCAGATAATGGTGAACAAGCCTTAGAAATTGCAGATAATTTAATTCGTTCTGGTGCTATCGATATTATTGTAATTGATTCTGTTGCTGCTTTAACTCCAAAAGCTGAGATTGAAGGAGAAATGGGAGATTCTCGTATGGGATTGCAAGCGCGTTTAATGTCTCAAGCATTACGTAAATTGACTGGTACAATTAATAAAACAAAATGTACAGCGATTTTTATTAACCAATTACGTGAAAAAATTGGTGTAATGTTCGGTAATCCAGAAACAACAACTGGAGGTAATGCCTTAAAATTTTATGCTTCTGTACGTTTAGATATTCGTCGTTCAACTCAAATTAAAAATGGTGACGAAGTTATCGGAAACCATTCTAAAGTAAAAGTTGTTAAAAACAAAGTTGCGCCACCTTTCCGTCAAGCAGAATTTGATATTATGTATGGAGAAGGAATTTCTAAAGTTGGTGAAATTTTAGATATGGGTGTAGAGAAAGGTATTGTAAACAAAGCTGGTTCTTGGTATTCGTACAACGATAGCAAATTAGGGCAAGGTCGTGATGCTGTAAAAGAAGTATTGAAAGATAATCCTGAATTGGCAGAAGAAATTGAAGCTAAAATTATCGCTTTAATCAAAGGAGTGCCTGCTGATGGAAAACCATCTGTTGATAATCCTGCTGATGAAGAAGCATTATTTGAAGAAAAATAATTCGAAAAGAATTTAATATAAATAAAAAAGCTCCGAGATTTCTCGGAGCTTTTTTTATATCTTTAAAATAATTAACTATAATAATATGTTGAAATATAGTCTTTTAGTTTTTGTATTTTTGTTTGTAAGTTCTTGCTATACTCCAAAGTATACTTTACATGATAATTTAAAATATTCTGAAAAAAATCATATAAATAAAAATTCTACTTTTGTTTTAACAAAAAATAATTTTCCTTTTTATGTAGAAAAATTTAATACTAAAGTAGATACTGATTTTAAATCTATTCTTGGAGATAAGCTAATTTTAAAACAAAATTATTTAAATTTAGATACAACTATTTTAATAGATAAATTTTTAGATGATAAAGAGTTAAAACTTATAAAAGAAGAATCAAAATCAGATTATTTAATTGTTCTTAAAACGATTTTAAAACCATCTTTTACTGAAAGTAGTTCAAATAATATGCCTAATGTCAAAAGAGAATATCATATTATTTTAGAATTGTATGATTTAACCAATTATAAAAGAATTTATACAAAAGAAAGTATTTCGGTTTTAGACTTTACACATGAAGGTATATCAGTTTCTAAGACAAAAGAAAGTCAATTAAACAAAACATTTGAATTATTAATAAATGATTTTAAAAAATATGTTAACAACAAAGGATAAATCAAATTAATTTATCCTTTATATTTTATTTATAAATTACTCCAACAAATAATTTACTTTATACCCAAACATACCACGTTCTTTTATTATTGCGGCAACACCTTCGGGACATTCGGTTTCCCAGCCTTCTTCGGCGTTTGCAATTTTTTCGAGAATACGTCTTGAATATGAATCTAAATAACTGTGATTGTAATTTAAAATATCTTGAATTCTACCATTGTATAAGAAATATTTGTACAATTCGTGTACGCTATCACTTACTTGTAAATTTTTAGACGTTAATAAAATGTCTTTTACTTTATCTAAATACGGATACAGATAAATTTTTACATCTTTCTTAAACAATTTTCCAAAAGCTTCCATAATTCCACCAGGTAAATCGGCGTAATATTGTTCGTTAAAAATTTCGACCAAATTATTTACACCCATTGCTAAACCAATTTTGGTTTGATTTCGTGTAAATTGAGAAAAATAATCAACCAATTTATAATATTCAGAAAAATTAGAAATAATTACATTGTAACCTAAATTTCCAATAATATCTGCTCTGTCCAAGAAATCACGTTCATCTAATTCGCCCTCAATACTCGAAGCAATTAGGTTAGAAAGTGTAATTTCAAATAAAATCTCAGTATTATCTGTTCGTACATTATCTTCTTGTTTAAAAATGTCTAAACCACCTTTAAACATGTCCATATTAACATTCATAAATGGACGAAAAGAACCGCGAATAGCAAATATATTTTTCTTGTAAAGTAAATCTGCGGGTAAAATATTTTTCCCTTGCGGATTGAAAACTGCAACATCAGTCATTCCGTTTCTAACCAATTGTAAAGACATCAAACGATTGTCGACGTATTTAAATTGAGGTCCACGAAAGTTAATCATATCAATTTCTAACTGATCTTTGTCTAGCGTATCATATAAAGATTTAATTAATCGACGCGGATTATCGTAATAATAATACGCACCATAAATTAAATTTACACCTAAAACACCTAAAGTTTCTTGTTGTAAATGTGCCGAATTTTCTTTGAATTTGACATGAAAAATAATTTCGTTTGCTTTTTCATCCTCTGCATTCAATTTAAAACGAAGCCCAATCCAGCCTTGTCCTTCATTCTTTTTGGCATAATCTATTGTTGTAACAGTGTTGGCGTATGTAAAAAATGCTTTTTCTTTGTAATGATCGTGTACAAGACGCTCCTTCATCAATTCCATCTCATGATCCAACATTTTCTTTAAACGCGCTTGGGTCACATAACGTCTATTTTCTTCGATTCCGTAAATAGAGTCAGACATTTCTTTGTCATATGCACTCATTGCTTTTGCAACAGTACCCGACGCGGCACCAGCACGATAAAAAAAACGAACGGTCTCTTGACCTGCACCAATTTCTGCAAAAGAACCGTAAATTTTCGGATTCAAATTGACTTCTAAAGCTTTTTGTTTAGGAGTAAGAACTTGTTCTAATGCCATAAGTATATTTCAAATAGTTTGTGGTAAATTTACAAATCATTATGGCTAAATCAAATATAAAAATACATTTTTTAGGTACGGGGACATCGCAAGGTATTCCTATTATTGGAAGTGATGATCCTGTTTGTCTGTCAACTAATACAAAAGATAAGCGTTTGCGATCGTCCTTATTATTAGAGAAAGATAATAAAGTTATAACAATAGATTGTGGTCCAGATTTTAGACAACAAATGTTACGCTATAATGCAAAACAGTTGGACGGAATAGTTTTTTCGCACGAACACAATGATCATGTATTAGGTTTGGATGATATTCGTCCGTTGGTTTTTAAATCTGGCGAAGATTTAAATGTTTATGGTTTGAAACGTGTTTTAGACGAATTACACAATCGTTTTCCGTATATGTTTTCCGAACATAAATATCCTGGCGTACCAACTGTTATAGAGAATCATGTAGAAGAAGATAAGTTTTTGGTTGCAGGATTTCATATTCAACCCATCAAAATAATGCACGGACCATTGCCTATTTTAGGTTATTTGATTGATGATAAAATTGCGTATTTGACAGATGTAAAAACAATTCCGGAAGAATCTTTAGCCAAACTAAAAGGTGTAGAAATTTTAATCATAAGTGCATTAAGAATAGAGAATGAGCATTTTTCGCATATTTTACTGGACGAAGCAATTCGATATGCAGATTTGATAGGTGCAAAGCAGACTTATTTTACGCATATTTCGCATCATTTGGGTTTTCATGATGAAATTGAGAAATATTTGCCAATAGATAAACATTTGGCTTACGATATGTTAGAAATAATTGTGTAAAAACATTTCGAAACATTTGGAGAAATAAACAAACTAACATTATATTTGCAGTCACAATGCTCGGATGGCGGAATTGGTAGACGCGCACGACTCAAACTCGTGTTCCTCCGGAGTGTGGGTTCGATTCCCACTCCGAGTACTGAAAAATCCCTTAAGTAACTATACTTAAGGGATTTATTTTTTTGTGGGTGGCTAAAAGGGTGGCTAAAATTAATTTTAAAGTTTTTTGACTAATTCATCTATATAATTCATACTGCTTACATTCTTTTCTAAATAAACTTACTTAACTATTGACCGATGATGGAAAGAATCTATCTCTGACAATTAAATAATTTCTTTATTTTTGGCTGAATTGGATATTCGTTTAAAACGGTATAATGCGGCTTGTAGCTGAGTTTTAAAAACATTATCATTTATCTAAAACGGTACTATTTAAAATTCAATTAGTTAACACAAATAAAAAAGGTGTATAATATTAATTATATTTAGTAGAAAAATTTATTAGTATGAAACAAATCAATAGCGTCCTAAACGTTTAAAAAAAGTTCAAAAAAAGAGGGTTGAATTTTGTATCTCAAATTATCTTTGAGTTGCAAAACAAAAACTCACCCT
>NZ_FOUZ01000023.1 GCF_900115015.1 Algoriella xinjiangensis
AAAAATCTTGAATAATAAATAATATTTATTTAAAACATATTAATCATAGATTAAATTGTTAACGTGCTATTTTCTCCGTTTCGTCGACTGACCCCTATATTATCTAAATAACATTTGTATGAATAGCGAGGTTTTTATTTAAAATTTTTAAATTCTCAATCATGGATCACGAAACTCTACAATTGATACTTTATTAATCTATTTTATTACTTAACATAATTCTTATTATCTACCAAAAATTTTGAGGTTAAAACACTGATATTGTGAGAGTGCCGTTTTGGATAAATGATTTCATGTCTAAAACTACTCTGAAAGCCGCATTTTACCGTTGAATGGATATATTCAAATCGGACAGAAAAAGAAGTAGATTATCTCTTCTATAAAGATAATAAATCGAATTTTTACAGAAGAGATAATTATATGTCATTTAAAATATAACCAGGTTATCGTTGTATTTTTTTACTTGTTTTTTGATGATAGAATTGTACCATTCTTTTTCTATGTATTTCATTTTTAAAACCTGATAGCCTTCATCAGTTAATAAAAGATGTCCGATAAATGATTTAACAAGCGGATGATCTGGTCGATTAATCATCATCGATTCAAGAATTTTAAAGTTTTCTTGATCCATTTCTCCGTTTTGAATATTAAACTCCAGAAAGAAACCAACTTCTACTGGATAAGTTGGGCGAGAAAACATCATTAAAAATGCTTGATGGCGAATGTCTTTTGGCATTTTTTGATGAAACTGATTAAAGTAATATTCCATTACTTCCTTTGGTTCTCCTTTTTCTACAATTATTCTGAAATTATCACAGAAAGGTGCTGCTTCTACTCCATCGATTGTTTGGAATGAGGGAGGTTTAGAATCATCGAAAAATAATAGATTGAAGAGTGATGAGATCACCTTCTTTTGAAGGTAAGGGCTGACTTTAGTTTGATTTTCCATATACTTAAAAGTTGGTGCGAAACTAACACAATCTGTTACAGAGGTACTAGGATACCCTAAAGACAAGAAAGGCAAGCCCGCACCAATATATGGCACAGGCGAAAGCCTATCGATTTAGTCTTTATAGAAGATTCCTAGTTTTCTGTAACTAAATAACGATAGCTATCGCTGACGTAATTATTATTTTAATGAATGTAAAAGTACAAAAGAATAAAAACCCACAAACAATTTATTTGTGGGTTTTAAGAATATTATTTAAAATTTAATAAGTTGGGATTTCTTCGATTATCCCATATAGAAAGGATGTATATGTAATTTTCTTTTTTAGAAACTGTATAGAATAAAGAGAAATTATCCAGGATAATTAAACGTTTTACTTTTTTGAAGTTTGTTTCAGATCCAGCTTCAGGATTTTTCTCAAGTAATTCTTCAGCTTCTTTTATTTCTACAAATAGTTTTCTTGAGTATGAATTTGAACCGTTATGATTATTCCAATATTCAAGAATTTCTAAAAATTCTTCAGAAGCTTGATTTTCCCAAATTATTTCAAACATTGTTCGAACATTTTGTGAGCGTCATCTTTAGATTTGAAATTACCATTCTTTATGTTTTTCAGACGAGAATCTAAAATTTCTTTTTGTTCCTTGTTCAGCTCAACGATATTTTTTTCTTCAAGTACATTAAGTCCAATAGCTTTTAGTACATCAATAGCCATTCTAAGCTGAGATGTAGATAATTGATCTTTAAATTTAATAACTGTTTCCATTGTAAACGATTTACTACTCCAAATATACAAACAACTTTCTATTCAATGATGTATTATTTGATCTTTATATATAATATTGAAAATCATTTATATAAAATTTAATTTTTTATATAAATATATAATTACTTATTTATATATTTGAATAATTATATAATTATATAGAATGGCAAAGGTAATTCTTGTAACACATCAAAAAGGAGGAGTTGGAAAATCAACATTGGCATTTAATTTAGCTGCAAATATTAGAGAAAGTGCAAAAGTATGTTTAGTAGATTTAGACGAACAAGGGTCTTTATTAAATATAAAAAAAGCGTCTGAAGTTCCAATTTATGAAGCTTCAAAATTAGGAGAGTTGTTAAAATCAGATTATGATTTTATTTTTATAGATACACCTCCATATTTAACAAATCAATTGAAAGAATTATGTGATTTGGCAAACGTAATAATCATTCCAACCAAAGCAGGAATATTGGATTTACTTGCAATAAAATCTACAATAGAAATTGTAGAAGAATCAAACAATGGAAATAAAGCTTTGATTGTATTCAATATGGTAAAACCTAATACAACTTTAACAGAAGAAATTAAATCTCATTTAGGAGATTATGATATCAAAGTTTCAAAAAATATGATTTCAGATTTGGTTGCTTTTTCTCGCTCTATTTTAGTTAATGGAGTTGAGGAGAATAATAAAGCTCAGAAACAAATTGATAATTTAACGAAAGAAGTACTTACATTATCAATTAATTAACTTTATATAATTATATTTTTATGTAATTATATAAATATATAATTTAATATTTATATAAAATGGGGAAACAAGATATTACAAGTCTAATTAACGAAGTTAAACAGACGGAAAAAAAGACATCAATTCAGAAAGTAGTTCCGATAAAACAGAAAAAAGTTGAAACACTATTTTCTGTTTATATTCCGACTGAAAAGCTGAAACAATTAAAAATGCTTTCAGTTCAAGATGGTGTGAGTATAAAAGAACTTATCAATTCTGCAATTGATGAAAAATATTTTAACAAGTAGATTTTAGATCTACTTGTTATTTTAGACCATATTTTTGTTCAAAAATCTGCTCTGCTTTTTTCTTTAGAGAACCAATAATAAATCCTTTTGGATTATCTGCATTCGAAGCAAAAAAACGAATATCAACAAGGAAATCCAAAAGAGCTTCTTCTGACATATTATTGTAGATATTTTCAAATAAGTTCAAATTATTATTTAATTCTTTATCTGTGAAATTAAAATTATGGATTAAGAAGTCATAAATATTTTTTGGAATAAACCAACGATTTGACATTTGTTTGTTCAAGTTTTGTTTCTTTATATCTTCATCCTCAAATTGTGGTTGATAAATAGGAACAAAGTGAATTGATGTAATTTTTCTACCTGTTTTGATTGGTTCGTAATGAAAAGTGTACGGACTTTTTAAGTCTAGTTCTTTTTTAGCAGGTTCAACAACACGTTTAATAAAATCTTTAGTCTCTTTATATTTATCAGAAATACCAAACATTTGTTTTAAATTTTCTATTGAATAATTTATTGGTGTTTTTTGATTAGAAAGCAATTCATAAAAACGCATAGAAAATGTACTCTCAAATTGCATAGCTATTTTTAATTCATACTTTTTAAAGCCTTTAGAAAAATCTAAAAGACATTGTATAATTTCTTCTGTTAGTACAAACGAAATATATTCTTTTCTTTTATAGACTTCTGGTTTATAAATAATACGAATAGTTCTCCAAACATCTTCATCTTCATATTCAAAAACTTTATTTTCCAAGGAAAGTAAAGCTTTTTTTATTTGAGCATGATTTTTATCTTCCTCATTCTTTTTAAAAGCAGAAAAAGGAAAAGTGAATTTTTTAGAATCTTCAAATATTCCTTGTTGAATGGAGTAGCGTTTATCTAAAATTTTACCTTCAATTAAATATTGTAATTGTTCTACAATTCTGTATAAAATCCGTTTTTCATAAACAGAATAATCGTATTTAGCTGTAGTGAGGATATATGATTGTAAAACTTCCCTATTAGTAATTTTCATAATTCAATTCAGGTTTAAAAAGGACAACTTTAATACAAATATACATAAAAGGACATATAAAAAACAATGTCCTAATAAGTATTATAAAAGTCCTTTTTGTAATATGAAATAGTATTATAAAAGTCCTTTAGTAGTATTATAAAAGTCCTATTTAGATATTTTTAAACCCTTGCAACCTGTTGTACCTCATGTTTGTATGTGTTTTTTGTCGAAAATCGATAAGTAATGTATAATAAGCTATGTAATAATTAATATAAAAACATAGATCTTTTTAAGTTTATAAGAATCAATTTTTCTTTGAAAAATCGAAAGTTAGTAGCTCATTTGAAATAGACTGTTTTCATTGGAGAGGAAAAACAAAAACAATTTGACGTGACTTTTTTATGCGCACCAGGGGGCGGCGCGAACTTATCTTTTATTCGATAGATTTTATCTATTAAATTACTGATTTTTAATTTTTTAACTGTAATTTTGTTAGGTAAAATTTATGTATAACGTAAATTTGAAAGCGAAACTGTTACAAACGACTTCTTTCTGAGGTCGTTTTTTTTTTGCGTTTTAAGCTTTTATTCTTGTTATTAGATGTAATTCATTGTTTTTGTTTGAAGTATGGTTTATTATTGCTTAAAAGGGTATTGTTATCAAAGTTTAAAAGGTTTATTTGTTTTGTTTTTTAAGTTGTTCTTAATTTATCGTTTATTTTATTGTCTGATGCTGAATGACTTTAAATTACTCTTTTTTTAAAGTTTGTATAGATTTCTTTTTAGCGTTATTTTTTAATATTCTGAATAGTTGATGGATGGTGTTTTATAAATTATTTTGTATCTTTCCCTGAATTAATTGAATTAAATAAGGATTTGGATTTTATTTAAATGTATGAAATATGGAAATTGAGGCTAATTTTGGTTTAATATTGTGAGCAAGATGTACCTTTCGCAATACAAAAAGCAAAATATCTTCATTTCATTCTGTTTTTTACTTTTCTTGTGCTCATAGGTTCTCTTGTTTTGTTCCCTTAATCGGTCACAAAAGTCTCCATCTCCGATGGATCATTTTATACTAAAATGAAATTTTGAAATCCTGTTTCAATTTATTTTTTTAGGTATTTTGATGGTTTAAGTGAGATTAATTTCAGTTTATATTTTTAGTGAATTATTGTATGATAGAAGAAGAAATCAATTGGGAAGATTTTATAAAAGATGAGGAACTTCGAGCAACACGAAGTAAAAGTGGGAAGTTAGGAGGACGACCTAAAAAAGAATCTTCAGATCGAAAATCCAAGTCGATTTACATTCGTGTATCGGAAGAAGAGTTTTTAATGTTACAAAAGAAAGTTGTGGCTTCAGGTCAAAATCAAAGTCAATATTGTCGTAATGTTTTATTGAATTCTTCTGTTGCTCCAATTATTCAATCCGTTAGTAGAGATCAAGAATTACAAAGTTTTCGCACAAACTTTAGTCGAATTAGTAATTATATGAAATTCAAAGATCCTCTATTGAATTTGGAAGTCATAAAGGTTATTGAAAAAATGAATCGTTATTTAGATGATCGGAATAGGGAGAACCACGAAGGGAAGTATTAAAGCTATTGCTTATGCTTCTCGTGAAGAGAAAAGGGAACAGAAAGCCTTTGCAACTGAAATTAGTCGAAATGGATTAGTAGGAGAGAATGCTCGAGCAATTTATCATGAACTCATGGCTGTATCGAATCAGAATCATCGTGTCGATAAACCTTTTTATAATGTTGTATTATCTCCTTCAGCTGAGAATACGTTGAAATGGAGTTTGGAAGATTGGGAGAAGTTGGTTCATGATTTTTTAGAGAAGAAGGAGTTATCTTCTCATCAGCATATAGCTTATTTACATCAAGATACAGATACGTCTCATTTACATCTAATTGTTAATCGTATTGATTTTAATGGAGAGAATAGAGTGAATCAACGCTTTATAGGTAAACAGACGAGTCGTATAGCGAATGAATTAGCACAGGATAGGAGATGGAAGAATATGCTTGAATTGAGTAAAGAGAAGAGTCAATTCAAGGTTTTACAGTACGGAAATGTTTTAGTAAATGGATTGAAAGAGAGTTATAATTTGAAGGATTTAGCGGATCATTTGAAAGGTTTAGGTTATGGTTTGAATCTTCAGTTTGATCAGAATGAGCGATTGAAAGGCTTAAAAATTTTTCAATTTTCGGAGGTGTTAGAAAATGAAAGGCGTAAACAGAACAGGCAGAAACCTGTGAATTATGGCGTAAAGTTCAGTGAGCTTTCTCGTGGTCATGATGCGTTTAAAAAATTGAAAGCGGTTAATTTACAGGTGTTTTTAGAACAGAAAGCAGAGAAATTGAAGCTTCAACAAGAGCAGGAGATTAAACCAAAAAGAAATATTGGAAGAAGATTTTAAAAATTAATACTAAACTTATGAGTGAAAATAATAGACCAAAAAGTCCAAGTGAAATTTTAGAAGGGTTAAGTAATGAAGCAAATAGAATGGCTTTATTAGCGAAAGAAATTGATGAAAAGATTTATGCTTTTTATTCAGTTCAAAAGCAGTTTATTGAGAATGGAAATACGATTACTGCTGAGCAAAATAGAATTTTAAATGAGTTAAAGAGTTATAAATCTCCAAATATTTCATTAGATCCTTATGCAAAAAAGCAGATGGAAGAGCTGAAAGAATATGATAAAAAGATTCGTAAAAAGGATCGAACTATTCCGTATTTAATCTTGATTATTTTTCTTTTACTTGCTACGTTTATTTATTTTTTTAATCAGGATTTAAAGACAAAGAAGGAGGTAAAAGAAAATTTAATGAGTGAAATTTATTCTAAAGGGGATACGATTGTGAACAAAAATGACTTTGATTTAGCGAATAAAAATAGTAAGTTAATGAACGAATGGATTGATAAAAATCCAAAGGATAGTGAAAAGTTTATTCTATTTTTCAAGAAAAAAACAACAAAGTAAAAAGTAAATTAACTCCAAAAATAGATGGTTAGAATGTAATAGACACAACTTAATCTGACAGGATAGAACTACAATCGATTTCTCGTTCTATATGATTTGTAGAGAGAAAAGCATTGTAATTTTTTTTATTTTCTTAGAATTTTATATTTATAATGTTGGTATCCATTCCTCGTTTCACCATATTTTATTAATTTATCAGAACAATTGGAACATATTTTTGTTTGATAATCAATGGTAAAAGTTTATTTTGTCATAAATTGTGTTAAAATTGTCCACCAACACATCTGATAAACAAGGTTATCAAGTGAATTGATTTTAGCTTTTTTAAGAGTATAAAAATACCCAATAGTAGAGATAGCCTACTATTGGGTAAAGTTATTTAATATTTAATTAATTGTTTTTATGTTAGTTGTGTAAAACAACACATCTGGAACAGTACCATTTTCTATAGAAAATATGTTTCATAAACTCTATTATCAATAATAAGTTTTTTTATTTTACCTATTTCTACAAGAGCTTCTATTTCTTTTTTTAGATTACTTTCATCAATTTTTATATCAAAGTAGGTATCAATAAATGTATATAAATTCCATATTGTATATTGATATTTTAAATTCTTATCATAAGGAATAAAATCGTAATCACAAATGATATTATTTTGAATAACTTCACATCCCCCTCCATGAAATCGGTAATTAAAATTATCTACACTTCCTTCTCGTTCAAATAAAACACCTATATAATCTTCGTATAAATTACCATTTATATCATAATGCTTCTTCAACGCTTCTTCAAATGAAACAATGAATGATCTATAGGTCCTTAAATATAATTGTATATCTATCATAATTTTGATTATTTATGTAAGCCTTTATGTATTTCATTTACTTTATTTTTAAATAATTCCATTGCTTTCTTAGTATTTAATTGTATAACATCTAGTGCTTTATTTTTATTAATATGTATCAAAATTCTATGATGACCGTCCAATATATAAGTTTTTCCTTTGTGTACATATGTGTAAATAGGTTTGGCATATACTGATATATCACCAGCATCTATTTTACTTGAAATTTTAGAGTATGTAATGGATCCTTCTTGGACTCCTTTTTCTGTGGAAATTAGATTTTGGAGACCTTTTGAAGAGTATTTTACATAGGATTGAACTCCTCCTCCTCCTGATACAAAACTCAATATTCCCCCATCTAATTTGACTACTTTTAAAGCTTGACCTATAATCTTACCTGATTTATCTACATTGTAAGTATATACACCATCATCCCAAGTTCTTCCATTTAAATAATAGTCAATAGTTTCTAGGGTTCCGTCAATAGGATCCATTACTTTTTCTCCTTTTTTGCGGTGTTTAATTATTTTATATTTAGGAGGATCGTCCCCATTATCAAAAATAGGAGTTGTAAATTTATGTAAGGTATGATTTAATCCATTTGTAATTAATCCATGTCGCATTCCTTGCCAAAAATCACCTCCAGCGATAGTAGATGAGATACCACCTGTAATACCCCCTGAAACGACAGTAAGTGCATCAGAAATAGCTTCAGAATCAATACTTAATCCTTGTATGCCTGACCCTGCTAATGAAGATATAGCACCTGAAGCAAAACCACCCAAAAATTTACCACCATCTATGGCACTCATTATTCCTCCAGATACAGCATGTGCACCTGCTTGAAAGGCTACTCGCAAAGTTACACTAGCTATTGTCTCGGCAATAGCTCCAATACCAAAACTTACGGCAGATGATACTGCGGTGATAGTCATGGCTTTTCCTAAACCATACCATAAAGGAATACCTTCTATTGCATTCATTACAACATGACTAACAATAGCAATTGCAGCAGCTACAATAACAGCTACAATTGATTCACCACTAGGGTCATTATATATTAAAGGATTATTGTAAACATAAGTATAACGATCAAAATTTTGAGTGTTATATGGATCTTGAACAAAATTATCAGGGCTGATAAATCGGCGTAAAACTGGATCATATAAACGACCATTCATATGAATTAATCCAACACTTTGTAAATGTTCATGACCTGTATAACCTCTATCAATGATACCTAATGTTTTATTAATAGTCCCATTTTGATGAACAACTTTTTTGATATTACCCCATGCATCAAAAAGGCGTTTTTCAACTAAAACACCAGTAGAAGAAGATAATGCAAGTATAGTTCCTTGAACATCACGATGTAAATAATAATTGGTTTCATACCCAAGAGAACTATTTGTTATTTCATTTACTTGGATATAACTTGAAGAGTATGGATCTCCATCGATATATGTAATAACTTTGTATTTACTTCCATCAAATTGGATTTCAACCGCTTTATCAGACGTGTAAAATTTGCGGTATGGACGTTTCGTTTTATCTACATCTTCACTACCATAGTAAGCAATACTTCTCTCTTTAAAAAGATTAAAATCATATGAAATACGATCTTTTCCTTTTAAATAAATTTCAGTAGCCTGTTTGTAGCTATTAAATTTAATTTCGTGTAATCCTCTATTTTCTAATAATTGATTTCCTTTCGAATTAAATTCAATACTCTTGATTTTATAATTCTTGTCATTGTAATTGTATTTACCAATTTCAGAATTATAGACCATTCGACCTTTCGGGTCATAAACATATTGATTAATAGTGACGTTATTTTCTTTTTCAGACGTTAAACGATCTAACTCATCAAAAGTAAAGGATTCATTAGAAGCTTCTAATCCTTTGAATTGAATATTTCTTTTTTCTAAAAGATTACGTTTTGCATTGAAAGTATAATCAATTTTTAGTTCAGATTGACCTGTTGAATTCGCTAAATTAATTTGAGAAGGAAAGAAATCTTTATCATAACTTGTAGTTAAACTAAGAGAGTTTCCAAAGTCTAATTTTTTAACTTGTCCTTGAGCATTAACTTCTGTAAGTTTTTTGATGGTTTTATTCTTTAACGCATCACGCTCCTCGACTAAGAAACCATTTGTGTCATAAACATTTGATATTTGAGAATTAATAACTTTATTAATTGCTCTAATCGTTGTTTTTAAAGAAGTATCTTTTACTTTGTTTTGAGTATCATATGTTATATAAGATTCATAAATTAAATCTTTAGTTGTTTCTTTTTTACCTTTTAAACGATATAATTCATCATAGAATGTTTCATATTCGTAATAATTTCCATTACTTGTACCATACGTTTTGGTAGGTAAAAGAGTTGTTGGATTATATTCATGATTTATCTGAATAGTAGAATTATCATCTGAAGAGACATCTTCTTTGATTAATTTATAAAAATTATCATACGTATAAACTGTTTTTCCTTTTGGACTTATTTCTTCTAGAATATTTCCAATAGCATTGTATTTGTAGGTGTATTTTCCAGCTGAAGGATCGTTCATTTCAATTTTATTTCCCCAACCATCTTGAATTACACTAATAACAATACCATCATAATTAGCCGCTTTCAGAGTACCGTTTGCATAATAATCATAGAGGATACTTCCTCCTTTATCAGTATGTTTTATAATTTGTCCAGCAGAATTGTAAAGTTTAGACGTTTTTTTATTTCCTTCATCTACTGTAACACCCAATCCTTCATAACAAGTCGTAATAATTTTTCCGGTGCTTTGTGTATATTTTGTAATACGATCTAAAGCGTCGTATTCAGTATTATTCCATTTTTTTTCTTCACCTTCAAAGTAAGGTTCGGATTCTTTTATCTTCTTACCAAAAAGATCATACTCAATATCAACTAAAGTCCATTTATTATTGATTGATTGTGTTTTTTGTTGAATAACACGATCAAATTTGTCATATATAACAAAAGTAGAAGGAACACCAGGAGTGGAAGTTGAAAGCGAATATTTTCCATTATCTAATTTCTGTTTGACTAAGACAGTCTTAATATTATATGGATCTGTAGATTCTATTTTGTTACCCCAATTATCATATTTGTATGTTGTTTTTAATCCTAATGAATTTGTGATTATTAGAGGATTTCCAAATAAATCAATTGTAACAGATTCAATTTTTCCTTCAGGAGATGTAGTTTTAACAATGAATCGCTTAGAAGAATCATATTCAAATTTAGAAGTAAGTGTATTAATCCCTTGACCTGATAATGATTCTTCTATATTATTTCCAACAGCGTCATATTTATAATCAGAAATAATCGCAGATGTATTATTTCCATATTTTTCATCTTTTATAACATTTCCATTCGTTTTATTATAGGAATAAACGTTTTTAGAAGAGAAAGAACCATTGTTATTTGTAGAGATATTTTCATGTTGTTTGATCTTTCCAGCAAAAAAACTTTGACCTGAAGTGAAATCAGGTTCATATGTAAATTTTTCTTCTGATTTTTGTCCATTTTCACTTCTATAATCGATGAAAGATGAAGTTAAGAAACCTCTTGTGTTGTAGGTTGGATATACTAACTTAGTTGGGAGTAAAAGTTAAGCATAAAACCTTAATTTTAATATATGAAAAGAATCCGTAAAATTTATCCAAGCGATTTTAA
>NZ_FOUZ01000006.1 GCF_900115015.1 Algoriella xinjiangensis
TTAAAATCGCTTGGATAAATTTTACGGATTCTTTTCATATATTAAAATT
Source organism: Algoriella xinjiangensis (assembly GCF_900115015.1). Taxonomy (GTDB): domain Bacteria; phylum Bacteroidota; class Bacteroidia; order Flavobacteriales; family Weeksellaceae; genus Empedobacter; species Empedobacter xinjiangensis. The sequence continues at coordinate 50 of NZ_FOUZ01000006.1, forward strand.
AAGGTTTTATGCTTAACTTTTACTCCCAACTAAGTTAGTATATCCACGGTTTATAAACTTGATTTAGGTTTACGATATGATAATCAATTAGGTTACTCAACTTTTCAACCTCGTATCAATACTTCATACGCTTTTGATCGTTTTTTACGCGTACGTGGTGGTTTTGGTGTTACAAGTAAAGCGCCTTCTCTTAATCAATTGTACACGGGTAACAGATATTATGATTATATGTTGGGCGACGGAATTTATTCGGTTCCTGGAACAGGATTTATAGGTTGGATAGAATCTTTTAAATTAGCTGCTGATAATCCTGATTTAAAGCCTATAAAAACTTATCAATCAGAAATTGGATTTGATTTAAATTTCAAATTCGGAACATTTAATCTTACCGGATTTTACAATACCATGAAGGATGGTATTACAACTGTAGAAGATCCTTTTACAAAACAAGCAAGTTTAATACAACTTAACTCAACCACTACTCCAGCCTCTTATGATGTTATTGGTAAAAGAGATATTTATTTCTTTTCAAATAATTTGATAAATGCTTTAAAATCAGAAGATATTGGAGCAGAAATGTTTTTTACATTTAACCGTATAAAAGCATTAAATCTTGACATACAATTAAATGGATCATTTACAAAAACTACAAATACACCAAATAAAATACAATATAGTGCTTCTACTATTTTAACTGCACCAGAACGTTACGCCGTTTACAATGGTTTGGTTACAAAAAGTGAACAATTAAATTTAGGTTCAAATTTTAATTATCATCTCAAAAAAGTTGGTTTAATACTATCCTTACGTACCGAACATATATTGATGATGAATCATAATCGTAATCAAAACAGATATCCAATTGGATATTTAGATGATCGAATGGTTTATCATGCAATTCCTGTTGCAGATCAAACAAATACAGACAAATATGGTCATCTTATTCAGAAACCTGTAAAAGGAGATGAATCGTTGCAGCGCGCTTTGCATAATTTTCACCTTCGTATTTCAAAAGATTTCTTAAACGGTTTTAAAGTTTCTGTTTATACAACAAATGTTTTAGGACTAAAACCAACATACATAGACAGTGTAAAAGTCCGTAATTTATATCCTATTGCTGAATTTAGTTTAGGAGCAAAACTTGAATATACTTTTTAATAACACATATACAATTATGATAAAAAAATTATTAATTTTAACACCATTTTTAGCAGGATTAATGTTTCAATCTTGTTCTGATGACGATTTTTCTGGCGCAAATTTAAATCCAGTTAGTGTAAATGCTGAAGTAAAATTTGCAGGAGATTTCTCTGATACAAAAGCAATAAATACAAACGTTTTATTAAAAAATACAGAAACTGGAGCCGAATATAAAGGTATAACAGACAAAGATGGTAAATTAGTTTTACCAACTGTATTACCAGGAAAATATACAGCAACCGTTACTTTAACTTTAACTCCAAAACAATTCGAAGCATATTTTGGATATCCTTCTGGTAACGAAGAAGATATTGTATTTAACGGAGCTGCAGAAAATATTGCAATAACTTCTACTAATACAACATTATCTATTGAATTAATGGCTGCAAAAACAGTTGGTGGTTTGGTTATCAAACAAATTTATTATGGTGGTTCTCATATCAAAGAAGGTGCTGTTTTCCGTGATCAATTTGTAGAAATCTACAATAACTCTAACGAAGTTATGTATGCAGATGGTTTAATATTTGCACAATTATACGGAACTACAACAACTGGTACAGAATCTTATCATACTTCTACTGGGCAATTAGATTGGTCGAAAGGTGAAGGTAATACAAAAGGAGCTGCTGCAAATACAGATTACGTTTATGCAGATTGGGTATATCGTATTCCAGGTTCAGGTATTCAATATCCAATACAACCAGGTAAAAGCATTACTATAGCAGCAACCGCTATTAATCATAAAGCAAATTATACTGACAATAGCGGAAATGCAGTTAATATTTTAAACCCAGACTTAACTGTTGATTTATCTAATGCAGATTTCGAAGCTAACTTTACTTCGTACACAGGAAGTCAATACCGTTGGGATATTCAAAATCTTAATGTACCCGATTTAGATATTTTATTTGTATATGCAGGTAAAGAAATGACACTTGATAATTTAGGACGCGATGCTTATGTTATTTTAAACGCAACTGCGGCAGAATATAATGGTTTTACTAAAGTAAAATCTCCAGATCCAAGACCAACAAGTGAAAGATATTGCATTCAAATACCAAATTCTTTTATTTTAGATGCAGTAGAAACAACAACAGATTTAGCAAACAACCTTATTCCTAAAAAATTAAATACAAGTGACGATGCTGGTCGTACCTATTTATTACAAGGTGCTTATACATCAACATCTGTTATTCGTAAAACAGCAAAAACAATCAATGGTCGTATTATTTTAAAAGACACAAATAACTCGACAGAAGATTTTGTAAATATAAAAGCAAATCCAAAAGCTTTTGCAAACTAAAAATAATTTCAAAAAATGAGAATTGAATTCAATATAAATTCATATAACATTTCCTTGTTTACACATCATAATGTAAGCAAGGTTTTGCTTTTTCTTTTCGGTTCTTTCGGAACCATGGCTTATGCGCAAGAAAATGATACAATTAAAATAAATGCAAACACTTCATCAGCACAAGATTTAGAGAGATTAAACACGCTTCCTATTTCTTATTCTAATCAAGTGATAAAAGATTTTACACAAACAGAGGTTTATTTTAATCATACAAAGAATAAATTTGCACGTAAACAAACAGCTAAAGAAACCAATCGATTTGGTTTTAGAAGTCAAGGATTATTCAATTTAAAAAATGATTTTAAAGTTTTTGGAACCATTAAACTAGAAAAATTCTTAGAAAAAAGTTTGGCTTATAATCTTGATAATACAAGAACTGATGACTTAGAAGTACTTAATCCTACTTATTTTTTTGTTCCTCGAGCAGCAGATTGGGATAATCAACAATATGATATAAGTGCAGGAATTATCAAGAATTTTGGAAATTTTAATATCGCGGCGAAAGCTGATTTAAATGCCGAAAAATTTGCCAGAAAAGCTGATCCTCGTCCAGAAATTTCGACACAAAAATTAAATGGAGAATTACAAGCTGGTTATACCTATAATCAACATCAGATTTTTGTATTTAGCGCGTATGGTAAAAAAGATAAAGATTATAAATACAATTATACAAATAGTCAATTAAACAGTATTGCTTATCCAGAAACATACATTCGTTTTAATTCTGGTTATGGTCGAGTGATTAATCAACCGTACACAAAAAATAGATATTTTTCGAGAACAAGTTTCAATAAATTTGGTGGAGGGTATCAATTCAAATCAGATAAAACTCAAATTTTAGGATATTACAATTATCAAAAAAGTTTAGAAGATTTTTATAACGAGTATTTCAAAGATTCTAAATATTTAAGGTTTAAATACCAAACAATTTCACATTTGGGTCAGATACAATTACGTCAAAAAATAGTCAATAAATTGTTACGCGCTTCTATCAAAGGAAGTCAATCTACGTCCAAAAATTTTGATGTTGTTGCTTTAGGTACAAATTACATCAACCGCTTGCGAAATGTAACGTTTGATGTCAATCTATTAAATCAGCAAAAAGAAATTGTACATTATTATTTAGGAGCTTATGCAAGCTATAATCAAAATAGGTATTTAGATCAATTGGGATATACAGATTATCAAATAAATTCGTTAAATATTGGAGTTTATGGTAACCATGATTTTGTTTTCGCAAATCAATCTAAAATTAATCTAGGCTTAGCTGTTAATTATTATACAGCGCTAAAAAATAATCTAAATTATGTAAATATTTTGGGTGATACAGAAAACATGTTTTATGACAATGTAATTTTACACGATAATATATACAATTCTACAGATAGACTTGATACAAAGGCAGATTTACGTTATATGTTACCAGTCAAAAACAATAAAAATGTCGTAATTTATAGTCAATTTAGAAGTATATTTGCACTAAATAATCAAGTAAATACAGAAATTAATTTTGATAAAAATACCTCTTATCAAATCAATTTCGGAATACAATTAAATTATTAAGGAAGGAAAATGAAGAAGACAATTCCATTACTTGCAATTGGCGCAACTACTCTATTTTACGCATTCAAATCAAATAATGTTATCGATCAAGGTTATACAATTACAGAATTACGTGCATTGTACAGCAGTGGCGATCAATCAAAATGGCCAAAACCAACAGTTGACGAAAGTGTTTTGAAAGATGGTTTTGAAGACATTGGTACATTAGGAGAAGTTCCTTTTCCGAAAGATAATCCATATTCTAAAGAAAAATCAGAACTAGGAAAAGCTTTATTTTTTGATCCTCGCCTTTCCAATTCTAACCAAATAGCATGTGCAAGTTGTCATGATCCTGAACTTAATTGGGGCGATGCACGCCGTGTTCCTTATGGTGAAGACCGTCAACAAGGCGCTCGTAATTCACCAAGTTTGATGAATGTTGCGTATTCTAAAGTTATGTTTTGGGATGGGCGCGCAACAACACTCGAAGAACAAGCAGAATTTCCGATTCGTGATAAAAAAGAAATGAATCATCACATAGATTTTGCAACAAAACGAATTGCGCAAATCGAAGGATATAAACAATTATTTAAAGATGCTTTTGGCGATGATAAAGTGACAAATGATCGCATTACAAAAGCCATTGCAACTTTTGAACGTACAATTTTAGCACCTAAAAACCGCTTTGATAAATTTATTTCTGGTAAAGCAGATCAATTAACAGATCAGGAAGTTGAAGGTTTACATCTTTTTCGTACAAAAGCGCGTTGCATTAATTGCCACAATACAGCTTATTTTTCGGATAATAAATTTCATAATATTGGTTTAACGTATTATGGTCGAGAATATCAAGATTTAGGTTTATACAATACCTCAAAATTAGCAAAAAATGTAGGCGAATTTAAAACGCCTTCGTTAAGAGAAGTTCCGCAAAATGCACCGTATATGCACAACGGACTTTTTCCTACAATTCGTGGTGTTTTGAATATGTATAATGCCGGAATGTTTCATTTTCAACCAAATGATAAACAGAAAAATGATTCTTTATTTCCAAAAACAACAGAATTGGTTCAGAAACTGAATTTAACTTCTTCAGAAATGGATGCTTTAGAATCTTTTTTGAAAAGTTTGGAACAGAATCAATATAAAATGCGTCCACCACAATTACCAAAATAATTAAAACACAAAATATAAACGGCTCATGATTTGAGTCGTTTTTTATTGAATGATAATTGATTTTATTAAATTGCGAACATGAAAAAAATTGCGATACATTGGTTTCGAAGAGATTTAAGAATAACAGATAATCACGCGTTAAGTTTGGCTTTAAATTCGGATTATGAAGTTTTACCATTATTCATTTTTGATAAAGATATTCTAAATCAGTTAGAAGATAAATCAGATCGTCGAGTAGATTTTATTCATCAATCTTTACAAAATATTAACCAAGAATTAGAGAAATACAATACATCTATTTATTCTTTTTTTGGAACAATTAATGAAGCGTTTAAGCATTTAACAAACCAATATCAAATTGCAGAAGTTTTTTGTAACGAAGATTACGAACCGTCTGCAATAAAAAGAGACGAAGAAATTAAGTTGTTTTTAGAAACTCAAGGTATAAAATTCACTTCGGTTAAGGATCAAGTTATATTTGCGAAAAATGATATTTTAAAAGCAGATCAAACGCCTTACACCGTTTATACGCCTTATTCTAAAAAATGGAAAGAAAAGCTAAATGCAAATTATTTTCAAAGTTTTAACTGTAATTTAAACCATTTTACACCCAATTCTACTCCATTACATTCGCTTCAAGAAATTGGTTTTAAGAAAACTGATACTCATTTTGAAGCGCCAATTTTAGATAAAAATATCATTTCTAATTATGATGAATTCCGCGATTATCCTTCTCTAAATCATACAACACATTTGGGCGTTCATTTGCGCTTTGGTACAATTTCTGTCCGAAAATGTGTCGAATTTGCGCTAAATCATAATCAAATATGGTTAAATGAATTAATTTGGAGAGAATTTTTTATGCAGATTCTCGCAAATTTTCCAAAAGTACAAACCAAATGTTTTAAAGAAAAATATGAAAATATTGCTTGGCGAAACAATGAAAACGAATTTATAAAATGGTGCAATGGCGAAACGGGTTATCCTATTGTTGATGCAGGAATGCGTCAATTAAACCAAACGGGTTTTATGCATAATCGTGTGCGAATGATTGTGGCAAGTTTCCTTTGTAAGCATTTATTAATTGACTGGCGTTGGGGCGAAAGTTATTTTGCTCAGAAATTATTAGATTATGATTTATCTGCAAATAACGGAAATTGGCAATGGTCGGCTGGCTGCGGCTGCGATTCTGCGCCATATTTCAGAATTTTTAATCCGTACGAACAAACTAAAAAGTTTGATAAAGAGTTAATTTACATTAATCATTGGATTCCGAATTTAAACGATTTAGATTATCCTACACCAATTGTTGAGCATCAATTTGCACGAGAAAGAGCATTAAGAATTTATAAAGAAGGAATTAATAATACATTGTAAATTAATTAGATAAAATATTTTGCTTAAATTTATAGTTCAAATAATACATACCGAAAGATATAAGATTATTTGAAAATTGTATAAAACAATCGCCATGTAAAATACGGAACTTTGTAAAACAAAATTAAAACTTATGGACGCACAAAATATTATTATTCCAATTCTTAATTTAAACTCAGAAAAAGATGTTGCTACACTTAAAACATTACTTACTGAAATAGAAAATATAGAAGAATTTACTGTTGATTTAAACACAAAATCAGTTTCTATTACGGCTAAAAAATTACCAAAAATTACGGCTAAAGTTTACGAAGCTTTAAAACAAAATAAGTTTGAAATTAACTCTGTTCAGAAAACATATCCAGTACTCAACATGACGTGTGCATCTTGTGCTAGCAGTTCTCAGGCTAATTTACAAAGACAAATTGGTGTTGTAAATGCTGAGGTTAATTACGGAAATGGAATGGGTAAAATTGAATATATTCCAAATTTAATTACACCAGAAAAACTTAAAGATGCGCTAAATAATGTTGGTTTTGACTTGATGATTGATGAAAAAATTAATCAAGATGAAGAAATTGAACAATTGCAAGAAGAAAAATATAAAGCATTAAAAAACAAAGTAATATACGCGCTAATTTTTGGTTTTCCGTTGTTTATTATCGGTATGTTTTTTATGAATATGCCTTACGCAAACTACATTATGTGGGCGCTGTCCACTCCTATTCTATTTATTTTTGGACAACAATTTTTTGTTGGTGCTTGGAAACAACTTAAAAATAAATCGGCTAATATGGACACTTTGGTAGCTTTAAGCACAAGTGTTGCCTATGTTTTTAGTGTTTTTAATACACTTTTTCCAGCCTATTGGCACAGCAAAGGTTTACACGCGCATCCGTATTTTGAAGCTGCTGGATTAATCGTTGTTTTTATCTTAATTGGTAAATTATTAGAAGAACGCGCAAAAGGAAATACATCCGAAGCAATTAAAAAATTGATCGGTTTACAGCCAAATACCGTGACTATTTTAAAAAATAATCAACAAATTGAGACAAAAATAGAAGATGTTCAGATTGGAGATTTAATTTTAGCAAAACCAGGCGAAAAAATTGCAGTTGATGGAGAAATTATTGAAGGACAATCATTTATTGATGAAAGTTCTTTAACAGGAGAACCAATTCCAGTCGAAAAAGGAATAAATGATGAGGTTTTTTCAGGAACTATTAATCAAAATTCATCTATCCAATACAAAGCTTTAAAAGTCGGAAATCAAACTTTGTTGGCACAAATTATTCAATCTGTTAAAAATGCACAAGGAAGTAAAGCGCCTGTGCAAAAATTGGTTGATAAAATTGCAGGTATTTTCGTGCCAATTGTTATTGTAATAGCCATGTTAACTTTTGTAACGTGGTTAATATTAGGTCAAGAAAATGCCTTTACAATGGCGCTTTTATCTATGATTACGGTTTTGGTTATCGCTTGTCCGTGTGCGCTTGGTTTGGCAACACCAACTGCTATTATGGTCGGAATGGGAAAAGGTGCTGAAAATGGAATTTTAATAAAAAATGCTGAAAGTTTAGAGTTAGCAAAAAAAATTGATACAATTATTTTAGATAAAACGGGAACAATTACCGAAGGAAAACCTAAAGTTCAGGAATTAGTTTGGTTAGATAATTCTACGAAAGATATATTGTTTACAATCGAAAATAATAGTCATCATCCACTTGCGAAATCAATTACAGATTTTTTAGGAAATGAAACAAATTTACTTCATTTAAATGTTGAAGATGTTTCTGGTAAAGGATTGAAAACGAATTATAAAAACAAGAATTATTATGTTGGTAAAATTGGTTGGATTGATGAATTAAATATTCAAAAAACGGAAGAAGTTAATCAATTAATTAATTCATTTTCAAGTAAAAACTATACAATTTCTTTCTTTGGAGATGATGAAAAAGTATTGGCTTTGATTGGTATTTCGGATCAAATTAAACCAACATCTATTGAGGCAATTCAAGCTTTTCATGAAAAAGGAATTGAAGTTTGGATGGTTACGGGCGACAATGAATTTTCTGGAAATGCAATTGCAAAACAAGTTGGTATAGACCATGTTGTTGCAAATGCGCTACCAAATGATAAAATGGATATCATCAAAAATTTGCAAAAAAACGGAAAAACTGTTGCAATGGTTGGTGACGGAATTAATGATAGTGCAGCTTTGGCGCAAGCAGATGTAAGTATTGCAATGGGAAATGGTTCTGACATTGCGATAGATGTTGCAGAAATTACGCTGATTGGTGGCGATTTAACAAAAATTGATCATGCAATAAATCTATCAAAACAAACGGTAAAAACGATTCATCAAAATTTATTTTGGGCATTTATTTACAATGTAATTGGAATTCCGATTGCTGCTGGCGTTTTGTATCCAATTAACGGTTTCTTGTTAGATCCGATGGTTGCGGGTGCTGCGATGGCGTTGAGTAGCGTGAGTGTTGTTACAAATAGTTTGTTCTTAAAATATAAAAAAATATAGTTTAAAAACGCTGTATAAAAGAAACTTGAATATAAAATCGACTAATTTTTTGGAAATTATAATTTTCGAAGAATTAGTCGATTTTATTGTATATTCGATTTCGAATGGAGAAACCTATGAAAGCAATTATTACCGGAGATGTGATTAATTCTCGTGAAGTTGAATCTGAAATTTGGAAAAAAGAATTACAAAAACTCTTTCAAACAATTGGTAAAGAAACCAAAGATTGGCAAATTTATGATGCTGATCGTTTTCAACTAATAATTGATGCAAATAAGGCTTTAGAGTTTTCTTTGTTGATTAAAGCAACGCTAAAAGCAATTAAACCTTTGGACGCGCGAATTGCAATTGGCGTTGGAGAAATTGAAAATTTATCTGATGAAATAACAGCTTCTAAAGGCGTTGCCTTCTCCTATTCTACTGAATTATTTAAGGATTTGAAAAAATCAACTTTATCTATAAAAACACCAAATGATAGAATTAATCAAGAACTAAAAACTGTTGTTGATTTATTGACTTTTGTTCTGCATAATTGGACCGAAAAAATGGCCGAATATTTTAAAATTGCTTATCTCAATCAAAATCTGAATCAAAAACAATTGGCAAAATTATTAGAATTAAAAAGCCAAAGTACCGTAAGTAGCATTTTGAAACGTGCTGCATACGAAGAAATTTTACAAGCTATTTTATTTTATCAAATTAAGTTAGAGCAATTGTAAAGTTAATATACTCTGATTTATAAAAATTACTCTTCCCTAAACTTCGTTGGTGTCATACCCGTTTGACTTTTAAAAAAGTTGGAAAAGTAGGCATGATCAACAAAACCAAGTTCAAAAGCAATTTCTTTGATCGATAGATCGGTGGATTGAAGTAAGCGCTTTGCTTCGAGTAATACCCGTTGTTGGATGAGTTGTGTCGCCGAAACATTCAAGTTTTTCTTGCACAATATATTCAGATAATTCGCCGATATATTCAATTTAGTTGCATAAAATGCGACTAGTTTTTCCTCTTTAAAAAACTGATCGATGAGCATATTGAATTTGGCAAGTCTAGGGTTCGACTGATAAATTTTAGCTCCTGTAAATGTTTCTTCAGCCGCTTTGCTGACAATTGTCGCAATTACTGCTGCTCTTGTACTGATGATGTCTTGTAGCGAATCAAGCGCATCTAATTCATCCTTGATCGCATCAAATTCATATTTGAGTAAGTCGAAATTTTTATCCGATAATGAGATGACAGGATGGTTAATGTAATCTGTAAATGAAAAGCGGAAATAGGATGAAAAACGATCAAAAAAAACTTTGTCAATCATCAGTTGATAGCCTGTCGTATTCGGCTCTATACTCCATTTATGCACCTGACCTGGGAAAAGTATATGAACTTGCTTATCGCCAATAACATAATCTTGAAAGTCAATATTATGTGTGCCTTTTGCACGGTCAAATAAAACAATGATAAAAAAATCATGTTTATGGGGCTTGCTGATGTGCCTTTCTCCATGAAGTTCATTGTAAAGTAACTCTTTTCTTCCGGCAGTTTGTCCTTTTCTGAATTCCTGAATACCAATAATAGGTACATATTTGTTATCGGTATGTAAATTCATCTATCTAAAACATCTTGTTACACTTGCTTTCTAGGGAAATTTATAAAAAAAATATGGATTAATATGTGTGTTTACATCTTAATCCATATTTAATATTACGCTATAATGAAATCTTGTTCAATATTGAGATTATTTTTTTGGTTCTGGATGCGTTGTAACTGTATGAATGATATCAAAATAGACCGTTTTATCGTCATTATTTGGATAAATTCTATAAGTAAATTCTTTTTTCGTCAATACGGTAATATCAACAACACGTGTAAATAAGACTGTTCCTGCATCGTTTTTAGCCACAATTGTACGTGTTTTTCCATCAGCAGACACCGACCAATCTCCATGCATTTTGGGAGTATCATTAAGATTAAACATGGTAAATGTACCATCAGCTTTGAAGTAAGCAAAGCCAACAAAATTAGAAACATTAGGGTCCGTTAATGCTACATTTTCGTTTTTGTTATTTTTGGCATTAGTTGTTTCCCAAGGTGTACTTGCTAATAATTCGCTCGGCGTTAATACTGGTTCTACAGTTGAGTCGTCGTCTGAACAACTAAAAATTAACGATGTGCAAAATACAACCAAAAGTGATAATGCAATTTTTTTGAAAGTTTTCATATTTTATGGTTTTTATGTTTTAAACAAAATTAGAAGATAAGTCAATCTAATAATTGTGTCTTTTATTCTGATGCTTGAAGAATTTATAATTAAAAAACAATGTTTCCTTTGTGAATCAATGATTTTACTGGAGAAATACGTGACACAGCTTCTGCAGAACAACTTGCATCTACAAAAACCAAGTTTGCTTCATCTCCAACTTTTGGCCATTGTTGATTTCCGTTATCATCCAAAGGAAGTTTGTAGCGAGTCGCGAAAGCTAATGTTCTCGATAATTGCCATTCCGTTCCATAACCGTATAGTTCGGCAATGAGGTTTGCTTTTTGAAGCATATTTCCAGATCCGAAGGTATTCCAATGATCCTGAATGTTGTCATTTCCGATTAAAACCTCTACGCCGTGTTTTCGAAGTGTCGGGATAGGCATAATCATATTGCCAAAAGGTACAGACGACACGATACCTACACCCGCATGCGCTAGTTTTTCAGCTATTTTTTCCGCTTCTGTAGTATTCAAAGCACTCAATGCAAAGGCATGACTCACAAATGATTTTCCACGAAGCTGTGGATTTTCAATTGTTTTATCAATTAAATATTGAATCGTGTTCATACCACTTTCACCCATTTCATGAAGATGAATATCAATTCCTTTATTGTTGTCTATCGCAAGTTGCGTAATCTGGTCCATTACTTTCTCTATACTTCCGTCCAAAGAGTAAGGATCGACTCCGCCGATAAAGGCTACTGCATCCAATTTCGCAACATCTTTTAAGATTGGAAGGGTATCCGTGTAGTACAAGCCATGTTGCGGGAAAGCAACCAATTCAGCCGAAAAAGTTGATTTTTTATTTTCTAATGCTTTTTCTAAATGCTTTAATGAATCAAGACCAGAAGTAGGATCTACATTAAAATGCGAACGAATATGATCTGTACCATATCCTTGTAGAAAGTCGATCATTTTCTCTGTTCTTTCTACAGAAGTATTCAACCATTCTGGAATCATCTTTTGCTCATAAGCGATCATATCTTTCACGGTTCTTCTTTTAGAAGATACTGCTTGCCATGGTAATCCGAAGAGCATTTTGTCCAAATGGGCATGCATATCTTTAAAAGCAGGCAACATTAAATGTCCTTTAGCGTCTATTGCATTGCTGTTTGGCTCATTGGGTTTAATAGATTTTATTTGACCATTTTCTACTTCGATGCAAAATAGCTCAGTTTTTGTTTTGATGACTTCTTGATTGTCGTACTCAAAACCTGTTTCGAGTAATACATTTTTTAAGTTATATGTTTTGTGTTCCATTTTTAGTTTGATAGTATTTTTACAATTTCAGTAAAACCATTATTTTTAGCATGTTGAAGTGCTGAAATACCTTCGTTATCCGTGATTTGAAGATTTGCGCCTGCCTGTTTCAAGATTTGGATGATCTCTTGGTATTTTTTAGACCCATCGCCTAATACGACTGCTTCCATCAGTGCTGTCCATCCCAATCGATTGATGTGATCAATTGGATATTTTTTTGTATTTGCAAGTAGTCTAACTGTTTCTACATGACCACGTTCACATGCAGGAATTAAGGCAGTACCATTATAACGATTAAACAAGTCAAAACGAGCGCCATGAGCTAGATACAATTTTACTAACTCAGTTTGTCCGCTCGCTCCAGCATATAAAAAAGCATTATCTTGATTATCAGCTTGCATATTTACATCAGCACCTTTTTCTACCAATAGTTTTGCCATTGCAACTTGTTTATTGATCGTTGCTAATAATAAAAGATTTCGTTTGCTTTTATCTTGTGCATTGACAGTTGCACCATTCTCTAATGCATTTTTGACCGCTTCAATATCATTTTTTGAAACAAGTTCAATTATATTTTCCTGTTGCATATGCGCTTCTTTTGAGATGGGATGATCTGATGCTCTACAAGAACTGAAGATTTCCATTGTGAGTAAAAACAAGAGTACTTTCATCTTTTTGAATTAAATAATTACTAATTTATTGATAACAAAGTTCAGGATATTTTGAACCTTTCTTTTGTGAATTTTATCTTAATCCTTGAAAGATTTATTCTTTGTATAAAATTATAGTTGTAAGTTTATTTAATGCAAAGTAAAATCTGTTTAATAAACATGTAAACTAATGTTTGGTAAAGAAGAAAAAAAGCTAGATTAGAATTTGAAGAGAGTTTAGCTATTCCTTGGGGAAATTTTAAAACATTTCTTGACTTTGTAGACGAAAAACTTTCAGAAAGTAATTGTAATGATTCTTTAAAATTTACAAAAGAGTTTTTAATAGAAAATAATGTTGAAGAACATTTTAAATATAATATTATTTTGTAAAATGAATAAATTTGAACTTATAAAACGTGATAATATAATTAAAAAAATGGTTTCGAATTCAAGAGCTATTTTAACTAAACAAATCGATTTTGTTGAGGGTTGTTTTAAAATGAAGGTTTTAATAGGAAATGTAACTTACATAAAACCCATTGATAATATTGATTTAGAAATTTTCTCCGTCTTTTACCATAAAATGGCTTTTTATCCGGTTGGTGATGAGAAGGAGGAATATAATAAAGAATTTTTAGAGAAATTAAATCTAAAAATTCAATTAATATTGGATGAATTTGAAAAACCTATTCTAGATAAATGCGAAGAAATTATTAAAAATTCTATTTTTTAAAGTAAATGAGCAATATCTACGAGCCAGTGTTTGTAAAAAAACTTTATTCTCTCACAACAACCTATTATCCCATTCGTAATTCTCTAATTCGAAGATTTTTACTTTTTCAGAAAAATTAGGATGTTTTGTATTGATGAGGTAATTAAACTCTTTCGGAATAATTGCAGAAGGAACTTTCATCGCCAAAAACTTAAAATCTTGGTACCATTTAGAACCTATTTCTTGTAATTTTGGATATGCTTCTACAGATTTCCAGTTTTTAGGCAACTTTATTTTCGAAATATCCAATATTTCACTTTCCTCACAATCCAATTCTATCACCAGTAATTTATACGAATTATCTATGTTGATATAATTTCTATGCACCACCAATTCTAACGTAGACAGCGCGCGCGAACTAGCTGTATATACCACAAATTCATCGTTTTTGTTCCATCTGTTGGCAACTCCAGATGCTTGCAACGATTGGGCATATTTTGCTTTACGAATATTGTAAACAAACATAATTATACGTTTTCTCCAAATTCAATTGCTGTCAATCTATTATCAATAAATTTTAAACCAGAAACTGTGTCCAAAAAATCCATTGGAGCTTTATTATCCAACAAAATATTGGGTGTTGTTAACCAATGTTCAAAATCTTCTTTTGTTGTAAAAACGTCTAAACCGTGCTTATATAAAGAAATTAGCAATACAATTTGTTCTTTTGTATTGTCTTTTAATAAAACATCTTTTGTTTTATAATTGCGATAAGTACGCGTTGTAATATTTAACCATTTCGAAATAATTTCATCTTTCAGATTTGATAATTCATCTAAATATTGAATGTATTTTTGGTCAATTGTATAGTTATTTACATAGAAATATACATTCGTAAAATCGTTGACTTCCGGTATATCTGCAATAATTTTTTTATATTCTTTAAGTGTTGTAGTTGCCATAATCTAAACTTTGTATTAAGTTACAAATTTTCCGATTGAAAAAGGAATTATTTCTCAAATTTAACTTTTACAGCTAAAAAAAGAGGCTGTAAAAAACAACCTCTTTTGGAATTTTATAATTAAATTAATTCTTATTTTAAAGAACCAACCATTTCTTCAGGTTTCACCCATTCGTCAAATTCTTCTGGCGTTACATATCCTAATGCAACAGCAGTTTCTTTTAAAGTTGAGTTATTTTTATGAGCTGTTTGAGCAATTTCTGCCGCTTTGTAGTAACCAATTTTTGTATTAAGCGCTGTAACCAACATTAACGAATTGTCTACCAATTCTTTGATACGAGCATAATTTGGCTCAATTCCTTGTGCACAATGTTCGTCAAAAGAAACACAAGCATTTCCTAATAAAATTGCTGATTGTAAGAAATTAGCCGCCATTAATGGTTTAAAAACATTTAATTCGTAATGACCTTGCGTACCACCAATTGTAATTGCAACATCGTTACCCATAACTTGCGCTGCAACCATAGTTAACGCCTCACATTGTGTAGGATTCACTTTTCCTGGCATGATAGAAGATCCTGGCTCATTTTCTGGAATGATGATTTCACCAATACCCGAACGTGGTCCTGAAGCCAACATACGAACGTCATTTGCAATTTTGTTTAAAGAAACAGCCAATTGTTTTAAAGCACCATGCGTTTCTACAATAGCGTCGTGAGCAGCTAAAGCTTCAAACTTATTTTCTGCCGTTACAAATGGTAAACCTGTAAATTCTGCAATGTATTTTGCTACTGTAACATCATAACCTTCTGGTGTATTTAAACCTGTACCAACTGCAGTTCCACCTAAAGCAACTTCAGATAAATGCTCTAAAGTGTTGCGTAAAGCTTTTAAACCGTAGTTTAATTGTGCAACGTAACCAGATAATTCTTGACCTAAAGTTAACGGAGTTGCGTCCATTAAATGTGTACGACCAATTTTAACAACATTCATGTACTCAGCAGATTTTTTTGCTAACGTATCACGTAATTGCTCAACACCTGGAATTGTAACTTCTACAACAGCTTTGTATGCTGCAATGTGCATTCCTGTTGGAAAAGTATCGTTAGATGATTGTGATTTATTTACATCATCATTTGCTTTTAAAACTGGTTCTCCTTCACCAATTTTGAAACCAGCTAAAACTTGCGCACGATTTGCAACAACCTCGTTCACATTCATGTTAGATTGTGTACCAGAACCCGTTTGCCAAATAACCAATGGAAATTGATCATCTAATTTTCCTGCTAAAATTTCTTCACAAACTGCTGCAATTGCAT
This sequence comes from Algoriella xinjiangensis, assembly GCF_900115015.1. Taxonomy (GTDB): domain Bacteria; phylum Bacteroidota; class Bacteroidia; order Flavobacteriales; family Weeksellaceae; genus Empedobacter; species Empedobacter xinjiangensis. The sequence goes on from NZ_FOUZ01000006.1 coordinate 16,393, forward strand.
CACGCTTTTCTGTTGGTAAAACACCTAATTCAGCATTTGCAAACGCAGCAGCTTTTTTTAAGTAAGCAAAACCTTCGATAATTTCTTTTGGCATAGAACCTGATGGTCCAATTTTAAAATTATTACGAGAACGTTCTGTTTGTGCACCCCAATATTTTTCTGCAGGAACTTTAACTTCCCCCATGGTGTCTTTCTCTATTCTGTATTCCATTTCGGTATATTTTTATTTATTATTATAACTTATTCCTACAAATTTAAGAAATCGTTTGATGAAAGAAAAGTGATTATTGTTAGTATTTCTATAAATTTTATTTATTAAATTTGTAGCACATAAAAATAAAATCATGATTCAATTTTTAGGTTTCTTGTTATTCTTAGTAGTCGCTTTATGCGGATTTTGGGGTATCATTTTCTTCGCGACAATGGCTATTTCATGGATCCCATTCTGGGTTGCAAATACAAGAAAAGAAAAAGCTGGAATAATCACAGCAGAAGATCCTCGTCCGATTTTACCAAATCAAGAAGGAATCACAGTATTATTCAAGAAATAATATAACTGTTAGAAAAAAATTAAAGAGGAGCTTGACGAAGCTCCTCTTTTTTATTTATTCTACTTTTGATTCTTCATCTAAATTACCTTCGATATAATTTTTTAAACTAATTCGGATAATTTCATTCCAACCAGCTTCAAAACTTGCTCTTGAGAAATTTGAATCATCTGGCGGAAAAGTTTCAATTCCTTCGTGTGTCAAAATCAATTGAGTTTGATTACCTAAAACGTCTTCAATTTCGGTTAATTCAAACATAACCAAAGAATCCCCTTCGTAAACTGGATAGTTCCATGTATAAGCAATTTTTTGATTGGTTTCTACTTCAACTATTTTACAATGATGTAGATAAGAACCTCCATAAAACTCAAACTCAAATCCTACAATTGCTTCAAATTTATCGATATCAAAATACCATTTATCAAAAGCTTCTTTATTAGTCAATGCAAACCAAAGTTTATCTATTGGTGCTTCAAAAATCTCTTTTATAATTACGGGTTGTGCGCTCATATTATCTTTTTTTATGGTTTGTTTAAATTAATGATTTTTTTAATTATTATTTAAAATTGTGCCAAAATTTTATTCGTTACATTTGTTCTGTAAAATTTTTTAAAATGAAATTTAATAAAACTTTTTTAAGTGTTTTAGGACTCTTTGCTGGTTTGTCGCTTTATGCACAACAAGAAGTAAGCCGTCCTAAATTAGTAGTTGGAGTTGTAGTCGATCAAATGCGTTGGGATTATCTTTATCGTTACCAAGATCGTTATTCGTCGGGCGGTTTTAATCGTATGTTAAACGAAGGTTTTAGTAACGAAAATACGTATATACCATATCTGCCTACTTATACGGCAATTGGTCATAGTACTATTTATACGGGTTCTGTGCCTGCGATACACGGAATTGCAGGAAATGATTTTATCATTCAAGCAACTGGTAAAGAAATGTATTGTACGCAAGATGATGCTGTAAATGGAATTGGAACAACAGGAAAAGCGGGAAAAATGTCGCCAAAAAACTTGTTAACTTCTACAGTTACAGATCAATTAAAATTAGCAACAAATTTTCGTTCAAAAGTATTTGGAGTATCATTAAAAGATCGTGGTGGAATTTTACCTGCTGGTCATTTTGCTGATGCTGCTTTTTGGTTTGAAGGTGAATCTGGAAACTGGATTTCGAGCTCTTTTTACATGAATGAATTACCAAAATGGTTACAAAAATTTAATGATAAAAAGGTTGCTGAAAAGTATTTAGATAAATGGAATACACTTTATCCAATTGAAACTTATGTGCAAAGTGAAAAAGATGGAAATCCGTACCGCGAAAATTACAAAGGATTAACAAAAAGTCAATTTCCTTATGATTTAAAAGCTCTTAAAAAAGACAATGGTTTAGGTTTAATTCGTTCTACGCCTTTCGGAAATTCTTTAACAAAAGACATTGCAATAGAAATTATTGACAACGAAAATTTAGGTCAAAACCAAGCTGGTGTTACAGATTTCTTAGCAGTTAGTTTTTCTTCTACAGATTATGTTGGACATCAATTTACACCAAATACAATAGAAGCTGAAGATACTTATTTGCGTTTGGATAAAGATTTAGAAGAATTATTTAACCATTTAGACAAAAAAGTTGGTAAAGGAAATTATTTAGTTTTCTTAACAGCCGATCATGGTGGAGCACATAATCCTAAATATTTTCAAGATAAAAAAGGAAATGCAGGTTATTTTCCGACCGGAGAAGTTAAAAAAGCATTGAATGCAAAACTGAAAGAAGAATTTAAATTGGATGATATTGTACGTTCTTTAACTAATTATCAAGTTCATTTAAATTATCAAACTATCGAGCAAAATAAATTAGACGAAGAAGATATTAAAGATGAAATCGTAAAATTTATGCGCAAAGTTGATGGTGTTTCTTTTGTTGCTGATATGGATAAAATTGGAGAAGCTTCGATTCCTGCAATTATAAAAGAGCGCATGATAAACGGTTACAATAAAAAACGTAGTGGTGCAATTAATTATATTTTAGAGCCACAATGGTATGGTGGTAAACAAAATAGTGGTGGAACAACACACGGTACTTGGGGATCTTATGATGCACATATTCCTTTTGTATTAATGGGTTGGGGAATAAAACATGGACAAAATAACAACCGTGTTTATATGACAGACATCGCTCCTACTATTTCAGCTTTATTGCATATCGAAGAGCCAAACGGAAATATTGGGCAACCAGTACAAGAAGTAATTAATCAAAAATAAAACAATTTATTTTTTACGAAAAAACGCTACCAATATTGGTAGCGTTTTTTTATTTTTATCATCTAAATTATAAAAAAATGAAATTCGATAAACCACTACTATCAGCACAACAACTTCATGAAAATAACAATCTGCCTAATTTAATTATTTTAGATTGTACGATTGATAAAGTTGGACAATCTCTAAAAGACGAAAAATTAGAAACAATTCCGAATGCTATTTTTTTTGATATAGAAGGGAAATTTTCTGATCATGCCGTAAATCTTCCACATACTTTGGTTGATGAAGAAACTTTTGCAAAAGAAGTACAAAATTTAGGAATTAATTCAGATTCAATTATTGTTTGTTATGATCGTTGGGGCGTTTATTCTAGTCCGCGTGCATGGTGGATGTTTAAAGCGATGGGGCACAAAGAAGTATATGTTTTGGATGGAGGTTTACCTGCTTGGAAAGCCAATAATTTTGAAACAAATTCAGTTCATTTTCAACCAACAGAAAAAGGTAGTTTTAAAGCTGATTTTCAACAAGATTGGTTTGCCGATAAACAAGTTATGTTAAATTCAATCAACGATCAATCAAAAACCATTGTCGATGCCCGCTCAGAAGGTCGATATAAAGGCACTTCGCCCGAGCCAAGACAAGGTTTACGAAGTGGACATATTCCGAATTCTAAAAATTTATTCTTCGAAAATATTTTAGATGGATCTCATTATAAATCTGAACAAGAATTGAAGTTAATTTTTCAAAAATTAACCAATCAAAATCAAGAAAATATATTTTCGTGCGGTTCCGGAATCACAGCTTCAATTTTGGCATTGGCTTCTACCGTGGCAGGTTTTCCAAATGTAAAAGTTTATGATGGTTCTTGGAGCGAATGGGGCGCTGATGAAAGTTTACCAATAGAAAAAGATTTGTAGTAAAATTAATAAAGCCTTAATTTTTTTCTCGAAATTTATTAAGACTTTTCGGTCAATTTTTATAAATTCTTTTGTTCTATAACTCTACTATTCCCATATAACCTATAGACTATTATGATTATATATACTAATAATTAAAAAAGAAAGCCAATTCGTTATGAATCAGCTTTTATGTTTTACTAAATATTAATCTTAAATTGATATTATCGCCATTTATCCATTTCAAATCGAACAGAAAATATGTTAGAATATAATCCTAAACCACTATTTCCGAAATTTGTCAATGCATAATCTATCGCAATTCCTTTGTATTTAAACCCTACTCCAACATTTGGTTGAAGTTGTGTTTTTTGTTTTCCATCAAACTGTTCTATTTTCTGAAGATTATTTAATCCACCTCTCACAAAAACCATTTCATCGTAACCTAATTCTACTCCAATTGCTGGTGAAATAGAAAATCCTTTACCAGAAATTGCAGCATTTGTTTGTTGAAACTCAACATTCATATCAACTTCTCCTAATAAAGACCAACGTTCAGCAAAATCGAATCTTTTTCCAACACCAAATTGTAATTTTGGCATTGTTAACTCAATATTTTCTCCAGGTAGATCATTCAAAATTGTAGGTTCACCTTCATTACTTGGTTCATCAACCGAAATCTCTTTTACTTTTTCTTTATTAATACTCCACGCATTAAAAGTTGTCGTAATATCACGCGCCATTACACCAAAATACATTTTATTATCGGTGCGATATTGCAATCCTAAATCAATTCCGAAACCAAAACCTTGCGCAAATTTCCCGATATGACGGTAAACAACTTTTGCATTTGCACCAAACTGAATGTCTTTATTTCCGAATACATTACCCGCATAAGACATTGTCAAAGCATAATCAGCACTCGAAAATTTAGAGATTTTATCGTAATTTATATTTCCTTGATTATCGATTAATTCTGTTGTATTTAAAATGTCATCAACACCAAAACGCATCAACGAAAAAGCGATTGTTGCATTACTTTCGCTCAACGGAATTGCAACTGCAGCATAATCAAATTTTGCAATGGATTGAAAATATTCTGCATGCATTGCCGAAGCTTCCCAATCGTAATTAACCTCCGTTAAACCTGCTGGATTCCAATATGCAGCGTTAGCATTGCCAATGTTTGCAACAACAGCATTACCCATCGCAAATGAACGCGCATCGGCTCCGATACTCAAAAATTCATTCGAATATTTACGCGTTGTTTGAGAAAACACAAACTGACTTGCAACAAATGATATAATAAGAAGTGATTTTTTCAAAATTGTTTGATTACGAATATAAAAACTCAAAAATAGACGTTTTATTGTATTTAATAAGGATTCAGATAATTTTTGTTTGTATTTTTGTTCCGAAAAATTCTTCTATGAGATTATTTACAATACCAAATTATTTAACGCTCCTAAACCTTTCGTGTGGTGTTTTGTCGTCAATTTTTATTATTTCAAGTAACGGAAATGTAACGGCAACAACAGTAACAATTGTAATGGTTTTGATGTTAATTTCGTTAATCGCTGATTTCTTGGACGGAATGGTGGCGCGTTTAATGAATATTGGTAGCCCAATTGGGAAAGAATTAGATTCTTTGGCCGATTGTATTTCGTTTGGTGTTGTGCCAGGTTTGATGGTTTTCGCGATGTTAAATCATCTTTCTACCGATTTTATTTATGAAAATGAAAACCTTAAAATTGCAGCAATTTCTTTATTTGGATTTTTAATTCCAGCATTTTCAGCCTTACGATTAGCAAAATTTAATTTAGACGAAGATCAAGCTACATATTTCAAAGGATTGGCAACGCCATCAAATACGTTGTTTATTTTTTCTATTTTTTCTATCTATTACAACAACGGACAAATCATCAATCCAACTGTTGACCCATATTTATTAATCGCAATATCTATTGTGTTTAGTATTTTATTAATTATTGATTTACCATTATTTGCCTTAAAATTTAAAGGATTGAGTTGGGCAGAAAATTATTATAAATACATTTTTTTAATCATCACTTTAGGTTTAGTTGCATGGTTGCAAGTCGCATCAATTCCTTTAATAATAGTGTTGTATATCATCATCTCAATCATTTTTAGAAAAGAAATTATAAAATGAAACTAACTAAAAATATCTGTTTCTTTGATTTAGAAACAACAGGAACAAATGTTTCGAAAGACAGAATTGTAGAAATTGCAATTGTAAAAGCATTTACAGACGGAACAAAAGAAGTAAAATCGTGGAAAGTGAATCCAGGTATTCCAATTCCGATGGAAACAACTTTAATTCACGGTATTTCTGATGAAGATGTAAAAGATGCACCTTCTTTTAAAGATATAGCGCCGCAAATTATCGAAATGATTAAAGATTCTGATTTAGCAGGTTTTAACTCAAATCGTTTTGATATTCCGCTCTTAGCAGAAGAATTATTGCGCAATGGTTTTGATTTTGATTTAACAAAACATCGTCCAATTGATGCGCAAGTTATTTATCATAAAATGGAGCCACGTAATCTTGGTGCTGCATATAAGTATTATTGTGGTAAAGATTTGATTGACGCACATTCGGCTGAAGCAGATACTTTGGCAACTTACGAAGTGTTGATGGCGCAAATAGAAAAGTATGACGAATTAGAAAATGACAATAAATTTTTGAGTGAATTTTCTTCTCAACGTAAAACTGCCGATTTAGCTGGTTTTATACAAGTTGACGAAAATGGAAATGATGTTATTTCTTTCGGAAAATACAAAGGTCAAGTCGTAACAGATGTTTTTGCAAAAGATCCTGGTTATTATACATGGATTCAGAATGCTGATTTCCCTTTATATACAAAGAAAGTTTTTACTAAAATTAAATTAAAAAACGGTTTCTAAGCGATGAAAATTATTTGTGTTGGACGAAATTTTGCAGAACACGCAAAAGAATTAAACAACGATATTCCCGATTCGCCAATGTTTTTTATGAAACCCGATTCGGCTATTTTGCGAAAAGGTTTTCCGTTTGTTATTCCTAGTTTTACAAAAGAAGTTCATTTTGAAACAGAAGTTGTGATTAAAATTGACCGAGTTGGAAAAATGATTCAACCACAATTTGCAGATCGTTATTTTTCTGAAATTGCGTTGGGAATTGATTTTACTGCACGCGATATTCAACAAGAATTAAAAGAAAAACGTTTTCCATGGGAAATTGCTAAAGCTTTTGATGGTTCTGCTTTTGCTTCAGAATTCTTTCCGAAAGAAAATTTTGATTTAGATAATCTTAATTTTAAACTGGATAGAAATGGTGAAAATGTACAAACTGGAAATACAAAAGATATGATTTTTCATATCAACACGTTGATTGCAGAATGTTCTAAATATTTTACCCTAAAAAAAGGTGATTTAATTTTTACCGGAACGCCAGCCGGAGTAAGCAAAATAAATTCGAAAGATACTTTAGAAGGTTTTCTTAACGATGAAAAAGTATTTGAAATAAAAGTATTATAAAGCAAAAAGCACTTCTACGGAAGTGCTTTTTTTATTTCAACTCTTTTATAAACGTTGCATTTATTGTATTAAAATCATCGACAATTGTATTGGCCTTTTCGAGATTTTGCTTTTTAGAATTTTCACTTTTATAGCCCAAACAATAGATATTTGAGCGATAAGCCGCTTCTACTCCATTTGTAGAATCCTCAATAACAATACATTCTTCGTTGGTAGATTTGGCTAAATCAGCCGCATGAAGAAAAATTGCTGGATCTGGTTTTGATTTCGGAAAACTCTCTCCCGAAACTTTATGCGAAAAATATTGATTTAAATTAAATCGATTAAAAACACGATCAATTGTACTTTTTGAAGCCGAAGAAGCTAAAATTAATTCGATATTATTTTGATGTAAATCCTTGATTAATTGCTCTACTCCATCAATCAAAAATAAATCTGGTTTTGTATCAAAAGCTTCATTAAAAATAGCTCGTTTACGTAAAACCAAATCATTTACTTCTCCTTTCAAATCAAATTTATCTTTTAAAATTTGATATACATTTTTGGTTGATTGTCCTGTAAATGTAGAAAATAATTCTTCTGTAACTGGAATATTTAACTCTTTATAATGTTCAAAATAAGCGTATTTGTGCACAGGTTCTGTATCGACAATTACACCATCCATGTCGAAGATTACAGTCTTAATCATATTTGTTTGATTTTCAAAATTTTATGTTTGTGTTTTTTAATTTACCTTAATATTGCAATATTAAGCGTTTTTAAATAAACACAAAACGTTCAGATTTTCCATCTGAACGCTTAACAAATATACAATTAATTTTTATTTACACTTTTCTTTTTTGCCTGATTAAAGTCGTTACAACTCCTAGAATTTAAAAAGTGGTCATCCCTATAAAATATTAAAATATAATTAATTTAAAATTTTTTATATTTCATAATGTATATTATTTTTATAAAAACAATATACATTATGAGAACGATTTTATTTTCAATTTTAACATTAATTTCAGTAAATTCATTTGGACAAGGGCAAACTATTAATCCTGATTTAGGCGACCATGGTCCATCTACAATTACACCAGGTCCTTCAGCTCCTTCAGGTCCCCAAGAGTCATATGGTTCAAACATAAATTTAAGCTGTAATGCAAACAGTAGAACATTTACTTACAAAATTAATAGTACTACTGTAAATGAAGGTTATATTTGGATATATCCTGCATCAAATATTGATTATACAAATAATAATCAATATTACAATCCAGTATATGAAGCATATATTTATAGTGGTAATATTAATACTTCTACTTATTTTAGTACAAGTTGGGACCCTACTGCAACAAACCCAAAACCTTATAAAGTCTTTTTAGAGGCTGAGTTTTCAAAAGCAGATGGTTCAACATATTTTGAAAAATCAGAAATATTGTGTCGCTTCTAAAAAAAATCATATTTAATTAAAAAAAGTGGTCGTTATTTACCACTTTTTTATAGATTTAATTTATCTACTTCTTCTAAACCTTTTTCAGTTAATTGAAACCTAATAATTGGTTCTTTAGCAACATTAATTTTACATAAAACAGCTGCAGAAAAAACGTCAGAATATCTTTTTTCAAACCATTCGTTAGGATAAATCCAATCTTCTAAACCTTCTATATTAATTATCTGATTATTAATTTTTCTTTCTGATTCTTGATACTTAATTCTCTGTATATTTTCATTATCTGTATAAATCTCAAAACCCATATTTTCCATTTTTTAATATTAAGTAAATCAAAAATAGAAAGTTATATTGAAAGTAAAAAACAAACAAAGGTACATAAGTATAATAGTAAACGTGATTTAGAACCAAAAATTTAGTGAAACTTAAAATATTATTTAAAAAACCTATAAATGTAAAACCCACCAATTACAACCACAACAGCAACAATCAAAATAATTGTAAAATTCCAATTAAAGCCAGATGATTTGTTTTCTTTCGCTTTATCAATTCTTGATTTTTCTTCTTCTATTTTTTCTTTTGATTCAGAATTTGTTTTGTAATTGAATACTTAAGAAGTATTCAGTTTACTTATTATATTTTTCCATAATTTCTGGATACTTTTTTGTGTAATATCTTGTAATTATTTTTGGTACGAATAATATTAAAATTGGTAAAATAAACGCCCAATTTGTTAGAAATGACAATAACAATGTCATTATAAATAAAATAGGAACTGTTAATGCTCTTGTACAATTGTAATTAACGATTACTTTATCAAGATTACTACTCAAATTATTCTTTTTATTTCCAATAATTTTCCAAATTCTGAAATTAAAAAATCCTGATAAGCAAATTGTTAATGTGTAAATAATTAAAGGAAATTTTACCGAAGAACTATAATATTCACTCAAAAAAGCAGTACTAAATGGCATAACAATAATTGGTAATAAGAAAAGTAAATTACTCCAAATTAATTTTTGATTAACTGAAGTTACATACCTAAAAATCCTATGATGAGAAAGCCAATACAAAGCAATTACCATAAAACTAACGATAAAACCTATAAACTTAGGAATTAATTTTACGAATTCATTTAAAATTTCTTTATCTGTAATTTTGTGTGCATGTATCTCTGGCACTCTAATTTCGATATTTAATAAAGTTATTGCAATTGCAAAAACTGCATCGCTAAAAAATGCGACTCTTTCCAGTTGAAATTCTTCTTTATGCTCCTCGTTTAGATCTTTCTTCATTTTTTTAAGTAGGTTGATTAGAGTTGTTTGATGGCAACAATATAATCAATAACTATAAAAGTTTATAAAATTGTCCTATTTTTTTTTCGGATTTAAAATAACTAAAACATATATTAAAAAAACCTCACTTAAAAATATAAAGTGAGGTTTGTTATTTAGTACTCTAAAGTTATTTTCCTTAATTATTCAAATAATCTAAAATAACTTGAACTTCAGCTTTTACACCATTTTTCAACGATTTTTCATCTAAATTAAATTTAGGATTGTGATTAGCAACGCCATCTCCAATTCCGAGAACCATAAAACAAGTTGGTGCAATTTTATTGTAATAAGAAAAATCTTCGCTTGCAGTCATTCGAGATGCATCAAATACATTTTCTTTTCCAATAGCTTTTATAGCACTAGTTTTTGCTTGTAAATTAAGAACAACATCATTTTGTATCGCTGGGTAACTTTTTATATAATCTAACTCATACGTAGCACCATGTGCTTTTGTTATATTATCTATTATTGTTTTTATGCGATTTTCTACCAACTCTCTTGTTGGTTGCGATATTGTACGAATACTTGCGGCTAATTCTGCTTTATCTGGAATAACATTTGGTGCACTACCCGATTGGAATTTACCTATTGTTACAACCGCCATTTCACCTGGCGTTACATTTCTAGATATTACAGTTTGTAATGCATTTACTATTTCTGCACCAACAACAATTGGATCAATACCAAGTTGAGGCATTGAGCCATGAGAACCTTTACCGTTTATTGTTAATGTGAAACCATCTGAAGTTGTAGAAGCTGCTGCATCAGGTAAAATACCTACATTTCCTACCGGATAATTTGGCAATACATGCATTCCGAAAAATGCCTGAACATCTTTTAAAGCGCCAGATTCTATAATTTCTTGAGCACCACCTGGAGCTTCTTCTTCAGCATGTTGAAAAACAAAATATACAGTTCCTTTTATATCGTTTTTCATCTTTGATAAGGTTTTAGCTGTACCTAATAACATTGCTGTATGTGCATCATGACCACATGCATGACTTACATTATTATTTTTTGAAGAAAATTCTAAACCGGTTTCTTCCTGTACAGGAAGTGCATCCATATCTGCTCTAAAAGCAACTGTTTTACCAGGTTTAGAACCTTTTAAAATTCCAATAACACTTGTTTTGGTTGGTCTTATTACTTCTATATTTCCAAAACTTTTTAATAAATCTGCCACATAGTTACTCGTATTTACTTCTTTATAAGACAATTCTGGATTTTGATGTATATGTCTTCTCCATTCAACAACTTCACTTTCAGGTATATTTTTCATCCAAGCAGCTGTAGAATGATCACTTGACGTTTTATTTTGCGCAACAAGCATTGTACTAAATAACGAAGCTATTAATAGCGTTGAGACTTTATTCATGAAATTATATTTAATAAAATTATATCAAAAAACTATCAATAATTAAGCCTATTCTATACGTTTAAGTTTATATTATCATTAATAATCTACTAATACACTAGATTTAATTACTTTATAACAAAAAAAACACTGTTATGATTACTCAATTATAACAGTGTTTTTAATGTTAAATTTTATTTTATAATCCTTTAATTATTCAAGAGTTTGCTCTCCGCCGCCATTCACAAAAATAGTTTGACCACTAACCCATTCAGAAATTGGCGATGCAAAATACAACATTGCTCCAGCAATATCTTCAGCTTTTCCTAAACGTTTTATTGGCGTATGAGCTAGCATTACTTTTTCTATTTCTGGCGTTAAAACACTCTCTAAAGCTGCAGTTCTTGTTGCTCCAGGACCAACAGCGTTTATTCGTACTTCTGGACCAAAATCATGCGCTAAATTAGCAACCATATGGTTAACAGCTGCCTTAGAACCACCATAACCACTCATATTCGGGCTTTTATTGATACTCGACATAGAGGTTGTAAAAACGATAGAGCCATACCCTACTTTTTTCATATACGGAACAACTAATTGACACAATCGCCAACCGCTAAAAACATTCAAATCAAAATCTCGTTTAATATCTTCTACAGCTATTTTGAACGGGTTTTCTCGTCCACCGCCTCCACCGCCAGCATTATTTATTAAGATATGAATACTTCCAAGTTCTTTAATCGTCGATTCTACCAAATTCACCAAATCTTCATCTTTCAGCACATTACATTCTATCGCAATGGCTTTTACACCCAAGGCTTCAATCTCTTTTGCGGTTTTTTTAGCATCTTCTAAATTAAAATCACCAATCGAAATATTAGCGCCATGTTGCGCTAAAATTATCGCAGTAGCTTTACCAATTCCATTGGCGCCACCCGTTACAATAGCAGTTTTTCCTTTTAAATTGAATAATTCTGAAGTGTTCATATTGTGTGATTTAAATTGATTATTTTTTAAAAATAGTTTTTCCCGCTTTTATCGTTTCAACTACTTTAATACCTTTTAATTCTGTTGATTTTGTTGTTAATGGATTTTTATCTAAAATTACAAAATCAGCCATTTTTCCTTTCTTTAGTGAACCTTTTAAATTCTCATCAAAAAATTCGTAAGCCGCATTTATTGTAATCGCTTTTAAAGCTTGATAAGGTGTCGCTCTTTCTGCTTCTCCAATCACTTGTCCCGTTCTAGAAGTACGATTAACAGCCGTCCAAACCGTAAATATTGGATCAATTGGCGTTACTGTAGCATCAGAATGATTGGTATATTTTAAACCCATTTTATCTGCAGTTGCTATCGGGCTTAAGAAAAATGCTCTTTCTTTTCCTAAATTTTCTACATGTACATCACCCCAAAAATATGCATGATTCGTAAAAAATGAAGGTTCTATTTTATATTTTTTATACGTTTCTAATTGATCAGGACGAACAAATTGCGAGTGAATTGCAATAGTTCTTCTGTCTTTGTCTAATGGCTGCGAAAGCGCTTTACAAGCATATTCGTGCGCTTTTATAAGCATATCAATTGTTGCGTCGCCGTTACAATGTACAAAAAGCTGATTGTCGTTTGCATAAGCAACTTTAAAAAGATTGTTTAATTGATCTTGTGTCAAACTCGCAAGTCCTCTACAGTCGTGCGAACAACTAGGCACAGGCGTTAAAAATGGTTTTGTAAAATAAGCCGTTTTTCCTTGTGGCGAACCATCTGCAACAATTTTAGTTCCTTCTACTTTAAATCCATTTTGATATTGTTTAAAATGAATTGTAGAATCTGCCAAATTCGTTTCTAAATCGCTAAAACCAGCCAAAGCAATCAAATCTATTTTCAATTTTCCATCTTTTGCTTGCTTCTGATAAAACTTAATCGAATTGCGATCTGTCATTCCATCTTGCGCTGTTGTAATTCCGTTTTCTGCATAATAATTTTGCGTTTTATCAAAATATTCGCCTTGTTTTGCATGAAGAATTTGAAGCATATTTCCCACAAAAGGATACATTGCCGTTTCTTGTACCAATCCGCTAGGTTCTTTTGAATTTGGAAGGCGATCTATATTTCCTCCTGCTGGATTTGGAGTAGCGCTTGTCACGTTCATTTTTTGAAGCGCCAAAGAGTTTGCAACACCCATATGCCCACTTGTGTGTTGTAAATAAACAGGATTATTAGGCAAAACAGCATCTATTTCCTTTTTATTTGGATGTCTTTTTTCTGTTAATTGACTTTCATCATATCCCCAACCAAAAATCCAATCGCCATCTTTAATATTATTTTCTTCCTTGTATTTTTTAAGATCATCAAGCATAGCTGAAATACTCGAAACATTACCAACTGGTGGCGGATTCAGATTTAATTGTCCCATTGTGTTAGAAACCATACCAAAATGACTGTGCGGATCTATAAAACCAGGCAACAAAGTTTTTCCATTCAAATCTACTTTTGTGTTTTTTGAAAACAATTTCTCTGCTTCCTTCAAATTACCAACAAACACAATTTTTCCATTTTGCTCTACAACAGCTTCGGCATAATTTATTTCATCAGTTTCCATTGTTATAATGTGTCCATTATAATACAATTGAGCTTCAGAATTACCTTCTTTACTCGATTTTTTATCAGTTTGTCCACAACCAAATAATAATGTTAAAGACAATGTAAGTAGCGCTATTTTTTTCATTTATTCATTTTTTTTGTTTAATATTTAGGATGATTTTGCTTTATTACGAACAAAAAATAGTGATGAATAATAGAGAGTTTCTGAAACTAAAAAAGTTCAAATTAGGTAAATTTGATTCTATACTTTTCTATGAAGTAATTTACTGATAATTTGCGGAATAGAAAAATTAAGCGAATTAATAATCTGTTATTTAAAATGAATTAACGCAAAAACAGTATTGTAAGATTAATAAATCTCTGTAATTATATTATAATGTCTATAAAAATTAAACTTTTAAATTTCTCCTTCGTCTAAATTATAGAAATCTATAATAGGATTTAAAACAGATAATCATCACATATTTTCTGTATTTTTAAGTTTAATTAATAATTGCTTATTAACCACAAAAAAGGCAAAATCATGACAAATAATTATTTAGAAAGTGCTATAAAACAATTTGAATACTACAAAATGTTAGGCGAAAAAACTTTTGAGCAACTTACAGATGAGCAACTTTTTTGGCAGTACAACCAAGAAAGTAACAGTATTGCGACAATTGTGAAACATTTGTGGGGAAATATGCTTTCGCGTTGGACAGATTTTTTAACGACCGATGGAGAAAAAGAATGGCGAAAAAGAGATGCAGAATTTGATAATGATATTGCTGATAAAGCTGAACTTTTATCAAAATGGAATGAAGGTTGGGACTGTTTATTTAATGCTCTGAATCCATTAACTGAAGATGATTTGAGTAAAGAAATCTTCATTCGAAATCAAGGTCATTCAATTATAGAAGCTATCAATAGACAACTTGCCCATTATCCATATCACATTGGACAAATCGTTTTTATTGGAAAAATGGTTTGTAATGACAATTGGGCATCTCTTTCTATCCCGAAAGGAAATTCAAAAGAATATAATGCTGATAAATTCTCAAAACCAAAACATAAACAACATTTTACGGATGAATATTTAAATGAAAATGAATAATAACAATAACATATACAATGATAAAATTTGCTTACACTATTCTTTACGTTAAAGACGTTACAAAAACTGTAGAATTTTACGAAAAAGCTTTTGGTTTTACTCGAAAATTTATAACACCTGAAAATGATTATGGCGAACTTTTAGTTGGCGAAACAACACTTTCGTTTGCCTCAATAACATTGGCACAATCTAATTTAAAAGATGGTTTTTTAGAGAGTAATTTATCCAATAAACCTTTTGGAATTGAAATTGGTTTTACAACAGATAATGTGGAAGAAACGATTGCAACGGCGATAAATGCTGGTGCGGCGCTTGTAGAAAAGCCGAAAACAAAACCTTGGGGACAAACGGTTGGATATATTAGAGATCTTGATGGTTTTTTAATTGAATTATGTACACCAATTGAATAAATTTAAACTTTAGAAGCATTTTAAATAGCTTGTCTAAAATTGATTTTTAATCAGTTAAAATCATAAATCTTAGTACAAATCATAACATTACATTAATAAACTTAACATTAAAATAACATTTGCACGCTTTTTGTAAAGTATAAATAAGAAAATTATTTACAATGAAAAAAGTATTATTTACAGCTGTATTGGCTTTAGGATTATCTCAAGTTAATGCTCAAAATTATAACAATGCATTGGGTGTTGTTGTAGATTTAGGTGACGGTGCAACATTAGTTGGTCCTCAGTATAAACATTCTTTTGACGGAAAAAATGCTGGTAATGTACAAGTAATGTTCGGCGATAATATCACTGTTTTAGGTGCAGATTATACGTACAATCAAGCTTTTGCAGGTACAAATGGATTAGGATGGTATGTTGGTGTTGGACCACAATTATCTTTTGTTGATTATGGAAATGATTATCATGGAGATGCAGATAAAACATACTTTGCAATTCGTCCGCAAGTAGGGTTAGAGTATAAAATTCCATCGGCGCCATTAGCGTTACATTTTGATTGGAAACCTTGGTGGAATTTAACAAACGATTCAAATTTTGAAGCAGGAAGATTCTCTTTAGGATTTAAATATGTTTTCAATTAATAGCAGATTTTGGAAACTAAAAAACCACTCAATATTGAGTGGTTTTTTTATTCAGTAATAATATGATATTATTTTTACAATAAATCTTTAAGTTATATTTTAAAATAAGACTTAACTTAGTTTCTTTCAAACATAAAAAGATCTATTATGAAAGAAATTAAATACTTATTTCTAATCACAGCATGTTTTACATTATTTAATTGTGTTTCTACACAAAATCAAACTTTAAATGATGGAAGCTCTATGGAAAAAGCAATAAAAGTAAGTAGTGTAGCAGAGGAATATAAAATTGCTCGTAATAAATGTCCTGATTGTCAACTAGAATCGCAAACTTTATCTATGGATGATAAAGAAAAACCATTTGATATATTAACTTATACAAAGCCTAATGGAGAAAAAGTTGATTATTATTTTGATATTTCTAAATTTTTCGGGAAATTTTAAAATCCCCATTTCTTTATTTTAAGAAACCATTAATTTCTCATAATCATAGAAGTAAGTAAAATCATAAAAACAACCAAGATTTTAGTTTTTAAAACTATCATTTTATGTTTACTTTTGAAAAAGTAATTATTCTTGAACGAATAAATTTTAAGGAAAAACAGATATTTAGCCGTTTTGTTTTCTTTATTTTATTCAAGTCAAATTCTATATTAGCTTAATAATTTGATAATTCGAGTTATAATTACGAAATTTAACGTATTATTTATATTTAATAACATTTTTAGAAGATGAAACAATTAGTTGGAACAGGAGTCGCTTTAGTTACACCTTTTCACCAAGATGGTAGTATTGATTTTGCTGGTTTAGAGAAATTAGTGGATTATAGTATCAATGGAGGTGTTGAATATTTAGTTATTTTAGGAACTACTGCAGAAGCAGCAACACTTACAAAAGATGAAAAGAAGCAAGTAATCGAAACGATAAAAAAAGCCAATGCAAACCGTGTTCCAATGGTTTTGGGTATTGGAGGTAACAATACTGCTGAAGTTATTGCAGAATATAAAGAAACAGATTTAAGTGATTATATTGCGATTCTTACGGTTTCGCCTTACTATAACAAACCTACACAAGAAGGTATTTACCAACATTACAAAGCAATTGCAGAAAGTACAGAGCAAAATATTATTTTGTACAATGTACCAGGACGCACAGGTTCTAACATCAATCCAGAAACTACAATTCGTTTAGCAAATGAGTTTAAAAACATTGTAGCAATCAAAGAAGCTTCTCCAAACTTTTTACAATCAACTGATATCATCAGAACAAATACAAGAGAAGATTTTAATATTATTTCTGGAGACGACGAATACGCTTTACCAATGACTTTGGCTGGCGGATCTGGCGTTATTTCTGTAATAGGACAAGGTATTCCTGAGATTTTTACAGACATGATTCGTAAAGCTTTAAACAAAGATGTAGACGCTGCTTACACGCAACATTACAAAGCTGTAGAAATAACACGTGCAATTTTTGAAGAAGGAAATCCATGTGGAATAAAAGCTGTTTTAGACAATAAAGGAGTTTGTTCGCCTTATACACGCTTGCCTTTGGTACCAGCTTCAGAAAAATTAACTGAAAAAATTAACCAATTATTAGCAGAAATTTAAACAATAAAACTATGATAAAAGATACCGTATTAAATGCTTTAAACAAGCAAATAAAATTAGAAGGAGATTCTTCTCAATTATATTTAGCAATGGCTTCTTGGGCAGAAGTTAAAGGATTAGAAGGAACAGCAAACTTTTTGTACGCACATGCAGACGAAGAAAGAATGCATATGTTAAAATTAATCAAATTTATTAACGAAAGAGGTGGAAAAGCATTTGTTCCACAAATTGAGGAACCTAAACAAGATTTTTCTACTTTAAAAGATGTTTTTACAGCAATTTTAAACCACGAATGCTTTGTTTCTGACTCAATTAACGATATTGTAGGCTTAACATTAGAACAAAAAGACTACGCAACACATAATTTTATGCAATGGTATGTTTCTGAGCAAATTGAAGAAGAAAAATTAGCTCGTAACGTTTTAGACAAATTAGAAATGATCGGATCTGACAAAGGAGGATTGTATCTATTTGATCGTGACATTGTTACAATAAGCGTAGAGTCGTCTCAAGAATAAATAAAAAATTTTGAGTTTTTATTAAGAGGATTAGATAATAATTTTTTATACTTTAGTCCTCAATTTTTATTAAATTTGCAGAATGTTTAAAAAACTAAGTTTAGTAGTTTTAATTGGCGCTTCAGTAATGTCTTGTAATAAGACTTACAATAAAGCGATGAAAAGTACGGATAAAGATGAGATATTTACCCTAGCAACACAGTTGTACGAAGATGGTAAATATGATTTAGCAAACGAATTGTACGAAAAAATTTCGACATCTTTCGTGGGAACAGAAAAAGCAGCTGATATTGCTTATAATATGGCACAAGCTAATTTTAACGAGAAAAACTTTCGTTTAGCAGGTCATCAATTCAAAAGTTTCGCAGGAGCTTATCCCATGGATGCTCGCGCAGAAGAAGCTTTGTTTAAATCGGCGTTTTCTTATTACCAAGATTCACCAAAGTACGATTTGGATCAAACAAGTACCTATACAGCGATTAGCGAATTGCAATCGTTTATCAATACTTATCCAGAATCTGCGCATGTAAGCGAAGCCAATAATTATATTACAGAGCTTAGACAGAAGTTAGAATTAAAAGCCTACGAAATTTCTAAAGTTTATTACAAAACAATGAAATATAAAGCGGCGGCTGTATCGTTTGACAATATGATCGACGAATACCCAGATTCTAAATTCCGCGAAGAAGCAATGATGTATTCTTTACGTTCTAAAGCCGAATTGGCTTTAAACTTTAGCCGTTTAGAGAGCAAAGATTTACGTTTACAAGAAGCAAGAACTCAATATCTATTGTTAAAAAGATATTATCCAGAAACAAAATTTAAAAGCGAAGCTGATAAATTAATGGAGAAAATTGACAAAGATATAATCGAAACTAAAAAAGCATTAGCTGATTTAGATATTGCAAGAAAAGCTGCAGAAGCAAGTCAAGCAGAAGCAATCAAAGAGCAAAATAATAATAAATAATAAAATACTAATTCTTTCATTATGAATTTCAAAGATATCGGTGCAGCACCAACAACACAAACTTACGATCGTAATAAAATTGATGAGAAAACAGGAAACTTGTACGAATCAATTGTAATTATGGGAAAAAGAGCAGAACAAATCAACCAAGAAATGAAAACTGAATTAATTCAGAAATTGGATGAATTTGCTGCACACACTGATTCGTTAGAAGAAGTTTTTGAAAACAGAGAGCAAATCGAAGTTTCTAAATTCTACGAAAGATTACCAAAATCTACTGCTATCGCGGTTAGAGAATGGTTAGATAACGACGTATACTACAGAAATCCAAATGAGGATAAATAATGTCTGTTTTACATAGCAAAAAAATTCTTTTGGCAGTTACTGCCGGAATAGCGGCCTACAAAGCCGCTTTTCTTGTTAGAGGGCTAATCAAAAAAGGTGCAGAAGTTAAAGTTATTATGACGCCAGAGGCTCAAAACTTTGTCACTCCACTTACACTTTCTACACTTTCTAAACATCCAGTTGAATGGGAGTTTTTTGGAGATAAAGGCGATTGGAACAATCATGTAGAATATGCACTTTGGGCAGATTATATGGTTATTGCACCTTGCACAGCCAATACCCTTTCGCACATGGCAGATGGTACGTGCGATAACTTAGTTTTAGCAACTTATCTTTCCGCTAAATGTCCTGTTTATTTTGCTCCAGCAATGGACTTAGACATGTACAAACATCCAACAACATTAGAAAATATTCAAAAATTAGAATCATTTGGTAATATTTGCATTCCTGCAGAGGCTGGCGAATTAGCAAGTGGATTAATTGGCGAAGGCAGAATGGCTGAACCTGAAAGCATTGTTGCATTTTTAGAACAATCTATTGTTGCCACTCTCCCACTTCATGGTAAAAATGTTGTAGTTTCTGCTG
Source organism: Algoriella xinjiangensis (assembly GCF_900115015.1). Taxonomy (GTDB): domain Bacteria; phylum Bacteroidota; class Bacteroidia; order Flavobacteriales; family Weeksellaceae; genus Empedobacter; species Empedobacter xinjiangensis. The sequence goes on from NZ_FOUZ01000006.1 coordinate 36,531, forward strand.
GTCCTACATACGAAAACCTAGACCCTGTTCGTTTTATAGGTAATTATTCTTCTGGAAAAATGGGATTCGAAATTGCAAAAGCCGCAGCAAATTTAGGTGCAAATGTTACTTTAGTTGCTGGGCCAAGTCACGAATCTGTTTCTGGTTATCCAATAGAACGTATAAATGTGGTTTCGGCAAAAGATATGTACGATGCCATGCATGCTAATTTTGATAAAGCAGATGTTGTTGTAATGTCGGCTGCAGTGGCAGATTATCGTCCTAAAGAAATGGCGAATCAAAAAATTAAGAAGGAAAATGATGATAATTTAGTAATCGAATTGGTTAAAAATCCTGATATTCTAAAATCGTTAGGCGAAATCAAAACGCATCAATTATTGGTTGGTTTTGCTTTAGAAACGAATAATGAAGAAGAATATGCAAAGAAAAAATTAACTAAAAAGAACTTAGATTTTATCGTTCTTAATTCTATGCAAGACAAAGAAGCTGGATTTCAGAAGAATACAAATAAAATTACAATAATTGACAAAGATTTATCAATGCAACAATTTGATGCAAAATCAAAAGCAGATGTTGCAAAAGATATTTTAAATGTTATTTTAAATAAATTATAACAATTGATATGAAGAAATTAGCCTCAATTTTCTTTTCGGCATGTTTAGCTGCAACTGCATTTTCACAAAATTTAATTGCAGATGTAAAAGTAGATTATTCGCAAGTACAAAGTTCAAATAACCAAGTGTATCAAACATTACAAAAATCTTTGACTACATTTATTAATTCGACAAAATGGACAAACGATCGCCTAAAAACCTACGAAAGAATTGAAGCTAGTTTCAACATTAATATTCAGAAAAAAGAAGGAAATCGTTTCACGGGAACTATTTTAGTACAATCTCGTCGTCCGGTTTTCAATTCAACTTATTATACGCCAGTTCTTAATTTAAACGACACAAATTTTAATTTTGAGTACCAAGAATACGAAGAATTGGTTTTTAATGACCGTAAATTCAGTAATAAAAATTTAACAGATGTTATTACCTTTTACGTATATTTAGTTTTAGGTTACGATGCAGATACATTTGCAAAAGAAGGCGGAACAGAATATTTTAAAATGGCTAAAAAAATTGCAGACTTTGGTCAAGCAAGTAACAATTTTAGCGGTTGGAGCGAATTAGATGGTTTACAATCTCGTTCATCTTTAATCAATAATGTTTTAAAAACCGACAATTCTTCTTTGCGAAATATATCGTATCAATACCACAGAAATGGATTGGATATTATGTCAGAAAATGAATTGCGTGGTAAAAATGCAATTGGAAATACACTTTTACAATTAGAATTTTATCAACGCGGAAGTTACTCTCAATTTTATCCATTAGACATTTTTGTAAATGCAAAAAAAGACGAGATTAAACAAATATTTTCTGGCGGACAAACGTCTACCGTAAATATCGAGAAATTAAAAGAAATTTTAAATTCAATCTCTCCAAAAAATAGTTCAAGTTGGAATTCCTTAAAAAAGTAAAATGTTAAGTACGCTTCGAGTAAATAATTTTGCCATAATTGATGAGTTAGAAATAGATTTTAAATCTGGTATGACTACACTTACGGGTGAAACTGGTGCTGGAAAATCAATTATTTTAGGTGCTTTGAAATTAGTTTTAGGCGAACGCGCCGACTTAAAAGCGCTAAAAAATGAGAAAGAAAAATGCATTATCGAAGCCATTTTTAATATCAAAGAATTAGAATTACAAACTTTTTTCGAAGAAAATGATTTGGATTACGAAGACGAATCTATTCTGAGAAGAGAATTATTACCTTCTGGTAAATCGCGTGCTTTTATAAATGATACACCTGTTAAAGTTTCTATTTTACACGAATTATCAGAATTACTAATTGATATTCATTCTCAATTTAATACACCTAAAATTTTTGAAGCTGATTTCCAATTATCAATGTTGGATATTTACGGAAACAATAAAGAGTTATTGAAAGAATATAAAACCGTTTTTCTAAATTATATCGCGGTAAAAAAGAAGATAAAAGAAGCGCAAAATTCATTAGAAAATCAATCACAAGATTTAGAATATAAACTTCATTTGTGGGAAGAATTAAATAATGCTTCACTCCGAATTGGTGAATTAGAAACGTTAGAAAGTGAAATAAAATCTCTTTCAAATGTAGAAGAAATCATTTCAACTTTAAATGAAACTTACCAATTTTTGGAACATCCAGAAGTCGGAATTGTTTCGCAATTAAATGAAGCAAGTAATAAATTAAATCGAATTACAGATTTTTCTAGTGACTACAAATCTATTTATGATCGTTTAAATTCATCTAAAATAGAGCTTCAAGATATTTCTGGAGAGATGAGTCATTTGATAGAATCAACCGAATTAAACCCTGAACGTTTACTTGAATTGACAGAACGTTTTGATTTGATTCATAAATTATTACGTAAACACGATGTCCTAACAATTGAAGATTTAATTGAAAAAAGAGAACAATTAGAAACGCAAACTTCTGGTTTTGATAATCTAAGTGATTTGATTATTCATTTAAACAAAGAATTAAATTTAATTAGTGATAAACTTGACAAACTATCACTTAAAATACGCAAAAATCGCTTTGCTTCTATTGATACAATTAGAGAAAATATTTTGTCGACTTTGTCTCAATTAGGAATGGAAAATTCTCAATTAATCATTCAGTTAAACGAAACTTCTGATTATACTTTGACTGGTAAAGATGAAGTTCTTTTCTTGTTTAGTGCCAACAAAGGAATGGAACCTCGCGTTTTTGAGAAATCTGTTTCGGGTGGAGAACGTTCGCGATTGATGTTGGCTATTAAAAAATTATTGGCAACACATCAACATTTACCAACTTTAATTTTAGATGAAATTGATACTGGAATTTCTGGAAAAGTAGCAAATGAAACGGGAAAAGTAATGCAAGAAATGTCGCAAAATATGCAGCTTTTAGTAATTACACATTTACCGCAAGTTGCTTCGAAAGGAAATCATCAACTAAAAGTTTATAAAGAAGTTGTAGATGAAACCACAAAAACTAATGTAAAAGAATTGTCGCAAACAGAACGTTTATCTGAAATTGCACAAATGATTTCGGGCTCAGAATTGACTGATGCAGCGCTTAATCAAGCAAAAGAATTAATGAATTTGAATTAAAAATTATCATATAAAATAAAAAATCCACTCAATTGAGTGGATTTTTTATTGAATTGAACTTATATTATTTCGTTAATTTCTCTAAAGAATATTCAATCATCGCATCAACAGTTTTATAAGAATCTGTACTAAATTCTCCTAAAATACGGTTGGCAACAATTGCGTTAACAGATAAAGCATCGTGTCCCATCATCGCTGCTAAACCATAAATTGCCGAAGTTTCCATCTCGAAATTAGAAATTCTTAAACCATTATGATTGAATGATGTTAAACGCTCATTAATATCTGCAGGATTTGGTTGCAATCTTAAATGACGACCTTGAGGTCCGTAAAAACCACATGCCGTTGCTGTAATTCCTTGAATTGTTTGCTCCGAAGCCAATTTATTTAATAAACTTGTAGAAGCTTCTACTAAATAAGGACGAGATTTATTTGGTGACCAATCTACATGTTTGATAAAAGCATCTTCTACCTCTTTGTTCATCACTGCTTCGCTTCCTACATAATAATGCAATAAACCGTCTAAACCTAAACCATGTGAACCAATTACAATGCTATCCACAGGAATATCGCCTTGTAAAGCGCCCGAAGTTCCTAAACGTATAAAAGATAATTTTCTGAAATCCTCTTTAATCTGTCCAGTTTCTAAATTTATATTTGCTAAAGCATCTAATTCAGAAAAAACAATATCAATATTGTCTGTTCCCATACCTGTCGAAATAACCGTTAAACGTTGTCCGTTTAACATACCTGTATGCGTAACAATTTCTCTTTTAGAAGCTTTGTGCTCGATTGAATCAAAATGTCTTGAAACTTTTTCTACACGATTTGGATCTCCAACCGTGATAATTGTATCAGCTAAATGTTCTGGTTTTATATTACAATGGTAAATACTTCCGTCTGCATTTAAAACTAATTCTGATGCTGCTTTACTCATGTTTTCTAATTAAAAATAAACACACAAGATACAATGTTTATTGCAAATTTGTGTAAAATTTTTATTAACCACCTACTCTTTTCACTTTAAAACCTTTATCTTTTAGGAAGCTCATTATTTTGTCGCGGTAATCACCTTGAATGATAATTGATTCGTCTTTAAAACTTCCGCCAACGCCTAAAAACACTTTAATTTCTTTGGCTAATTGTTTAAAATCTTCATCAGCACCCGTGTAACCTTCGATAACAGTTGTTGGCTTACCTTTTCGTTTTTCGTATTTACAAATTAACGGATCGGCTTGCATCCACAGCTCATTTTCAACTTCTTCGATTTCTTCTGGTTCTGAAATATGATCAGGAAATAGATTTTTTAATTGATCTGATAAATCCATAAAATTATATTTTTATAATTCCTCTTTCAATCATTTCATCCATTTCTAGTGAAATATGTTTAAATGTAGGTAATTGTTGTATAAGACTTCCTGCATTTTTTTTATTCACTTTAAATGTCAAATCCATTTCTGTTGTAAATAATAAAGCAGATGTAAAAGGATTTTTGATATAAGAACTTAAAATCATAAAAGCTTCGTCTACAGTATGAAAACTTTCTACTTCTTCTGATTTATAACGTGTATTGAAAGCAAAGTTATATCCTCCAGTTTCTAAAATATGAAGTCTTACATAAATATTTTTAAGCTCAGTATCGCCCATTGTTTTGGCAAAAGTAAGTTTGGCAAAAGTTCCTTGGTTGATACTTAATTTTACTTGTTCGTAAAATTCAACAAAAACAGTCTGATATGGCATCTTAATATATGTTTAATCTGCAAAATTAAACTAAGTAGACCAAATATAGGTTCTTTTTCATTATTATTTTGTTAGATTAAAATCTAAAATTAAATGATTTTGAAGTTTAAAAAGCCAATACCATCTTTTCTGTATTGTAACGCATTTAGTTTGTATTTTTGCAACATCAATCCTGAATAAATTTTATTAAAACAATATTCGAGATTAATTTATCAATTAATAAAGATTCATAAAAAATAGCCATGAGCGAACAACAGTTAACAAAAGAAGTAACGTACAAAGGAAATACAAAAACTTTTACTGTAGAAATTGAGCAATTGCCACCATTTAATCCAGAAACAATGGATAAAGAAAAATACGATGAAACATTAACAGTACTTGCTGCTTTGGCTAGAAAAAAGCTTGAAAATCAAAAAATGGAATGGGTTTTTAATATCGAAAAAGCTTTACAAGAAGAGGAACAATAAACTTCTTAAAACCAAAAAGATAACCCAAATAAAACTTTAACTATTTTATTGAATGTGACAATTAAAGTATGGCATGTACTTTGTAATACATAATACGTTAAAATAACATAATTAGTAAAATGAAAAAATCAAAGTTTTTTAAAGTCGCAGGTGCAGCAGCAATGGAAGCACAAAAAGACAAATCTTTTTTAGATAAAGTAAAAGCATTTTTCAGAATGTTGGCTGATTATAAAAAAGGAAATTATAAACCCGAAATGACTAATTTAGTCATAGGTTTTCTAGCTACTTTGTATATAATATCGCCGATTGATATTATTCCAGAAGCACTATTTGGTCCTTTTGGTTTGGTAGATGATTTTGGAATATTGTTATTTGGAATGAAATATTTCAATAAAGAAGTCTCAAAATACCTTGCTTGGGAAATTAACCAAAAAGCGTATAACAATATCGAAGATGCAAAAATTATAGATTAAAAATAACGATATAATAAAAAATTTAGTCCGATTTCTAGTAGAAGTCGGACTTTTTTATGCATAATCATTAAATCTTGCAGAAAAATAGCAATAAACCCTGCATATATGCGAAGATTTTATTAGTTTTAGAAAATTAATAACTATACTAAAAATTAAACAACCAGAAAATGGTAATTATTAACAACTTTGACGAATACAAAGCATTTGAAGGAAAAGAAATTGGTGTTTCGGATTGGCATACAATTACGCAAGAACAAATCAATCGTTTTGCAGATGCTACAATAGATCATCAATGGATACATACAGATCCTGAAAAAGCAAAAAAAGAAGGACCTTTCAAAAATACAATTGCGCATGGATATTTAACACTTTCTATGATTCCTCATTTATGGGATCAAATTGCAGAGGTTCGAAATATCAAAATGTTAATCAATTACGGTATCGAAAATTTAAGATTTGGACAACCTGTTTTGGTTGATAGTGATGTTAGATTAAAAGCGAAACTAAAATCTATTACAAATCTTAGAGGAATTGCTAAAGTTGTAATTGCTGCAACTTTTGAGATTCAAGACAATCCAAAACCTGCTTATACAGCAGATGTTGTTTTCTTGTATCATTTTAATGATTAAAATAAATTAACTCAATATTTTTTCAGCTTCTATTCTTTTGGAATAGAAGCTTTTTTATTCTCCTTCGATTTTCAAATTTTTTGTTCCTAAAATATAGAAGTATCTTGCACGCAAATCAAACTATTGCCCGAACAACGATACTAAAATGCAACATTTTTCACACAATAAAACCTTAATTAGCATAGTTGGTCCAACGGCTATTGGTAAAACCGGACTTGCAATACAATTGGCGCAGCACTACTCTACAGACATTTTGTCTTGCGATAGTCGACAGTTCTATAAAGAAATGACAATTGGTACGGCGGTTCCTTCTACTTCGGAATTAGCACAAGCAAAACATCATTTTATACAGAATATTTCGATTCACGAAAAATATTCAGTTGGAGATTTTGAACGCGATGGTTTAAAGTTTTTGGACGACTATTTTCAGACGAATGATGTATGTATAATGGTTGGCGGTTCTGGTTTATACGAAAAAGCAATTACAACTGGTTTTGATATTTTTCCTGAAATTGACCCTATTTTTAGAGAACAACTTAATCAAGAATTAGAAACGGATGGAATTGAGAAATTGCAAATAGAGTTGAAGCAAGTTGATCCAATTTATTACGAAGAAGTTGACATTTACAACAAACAACGTGTAATTAGAGCTTTAGAAATTTATCGTGGATCTGGTCAACCTTTCTCTAAATTCAGAAATCAAGATTTAAATAAACGTCCATTTAACATAATTAAGATTGGGTTAGAACTTCCTCGACAAGAGATGTATGACCGAATTAATCAACGTGTTGATATTATGATGAATGAAGGTTTACTTGACGAAGCAAAATCATTGTATCCATTAAAAGAACTAAATGCGCTACAAACCGTTGGTTACCGCGAATTATTTGATTTTTTTGAAGACAAAATTGATTTAAACTTTGCAAATGAGGAAATTAAAAAAAATACCCGAAGATTTGCAAAACGACAAATGACTTGGTTTAAAAAAGACCAAGATGTTAATTGGTTTTCGCCTTTAGAAAAAGAGGAAATTATCAATTTTATTAATTCTAAAACAACTTGCGATGAATAATTTTGTAGCCATCGATTTTGAAACTGCAAATAATTACAGAAATTCTGCATGCGCGGTCGGAATTGTAACAGTAACAGACAATATTATTACGGACGAATTTTACACGTTAATTCAGCCGCCGCTCAATCAATATAATTATCACAATATCCAGGTGCACGGAATTCATCCAGAGCATACAATTTCATCGCCAACATTTGATGATGTGTATTTTGAGATAAAACAGCGTTTACAAAATCAAATAATTGTTGCGCATAACGAATCTTTTGATCGTTCGGTTTTGAGAAAAACAATGGAGTTTTATGGTTTAAATTATAACCTATTAAACATTGCTGAAAAGTGGGAATGTACTTATAGGATTTTCAAATTAAAAGGAATTGTACCAACAAAACTTTCAGATTGTGCACGTAAATTTAACTTACAATTAAATCACCACGAAGCATTATCTGATGCTAGAGTTTGTGCTCAATTATACTTATTACAATAAATTTATCCATAAAAACATACAAATTAGGGAGCAAATTTTTGCTCCTTTTTTATGCACTTATAAGCCATAAATCCTTCATCTTCTATTTAAAGTATTGGTTTAAATAGAATTAAAATAATACAAAAATCAATCAAATTTCCAATATCATTTATATAGCTCATTATTACTTCATCTAACATAATTCTATATCTAACCGTTTAAAAATAATTTCAATAATTTATAAATTATTGTTTTACAATATAATAAACGATAACAAATATTTACAAGTATTTACAAATACTTAAAATTAATTATATATCCTCTATTTGTAAAAAAATCATCACGAAGAAATTATATCCCATTCTCAAGAGAATAGAACGGTTATTGCTTTATGTTAATCAACACAAAAAAATAAATTATGTCTGTACAAAAATTTAGAGAATTACATCATGCTGATAAACCATTAATTATCGCAAATGTGTGGGATGCAATAAGTAGTAAAGCGGCAGAAGATTCAGGATTTTTAGCTGTCGGAACTTCTAGCCATGCAATCGCAAATATGTTGGGTTATGAAGATGGTCAAAACATTCCTTTTGATGAAATGTTATTAGTTATCAATCGAATTTCAAAATCAATTAATATTCACGTTTCGGCTGATATAGAAAGTGGATTTACTGAAGATTTAGATCTTTTGAATAATTATATTGAACAATTAGTTGATATTGGTGTTGTCGGAATTAACCTAGAAGATGGTGATACAAATGATGAAAAAAGAAAATTAGCAAACGAAAATATTCTAGCAAATAAAATTAAATCAATCAAGGATTATTTAAAATCAAAGGGTAAAGATATTTTTATAAATGCGCGAATTGACACGTATACTACGAAGGCTAAAAATGCATTAGAAGAAACAATAAAAAGAGGAAAAACTTACAAAGAAGCTGGTGCTGACGGAATTTTTGTTCCGTTAATTGAGGAAAAAGACGATATTCTTCGCGTTATAAATGAAGTTAATTTACCGTTGAATATTTTTATTACACCAAAATTAAATTCTTATGAAACAATAAGTAAATTAGGAATTCATCGTGTTTCTAGCGGAAATAAAGTTCATCATAAAGTAACAGAGTTTACAAATGATTTTTTTAAGGATTTAGCAGAAACCAAAGATTTCTCAAAATTACTGTAATCCCCTACTCTACATAAAAAAAGGTTGCAATTGCAACCTTTTTTTATAACATAATTACACCTTCTATTTTTGCAACTTCTTTATAATAATTGATAACTGTATCCGCATCAATAATATATAATTTAATCGAAATAGACGTGTATTTTCTATTTGCAGACGCTTTATAATCAAATTCGGCATTTGTACCAGTGTATAATCCTTTAATTTCATTCATCGTTACCTCACTTGTAGGATAAATAAATTTGAATAAATAATCAGCCGGAAATTTCTGTACATCATCCAATCTCTCTCTAAATTTTGCATAAAAATCTTGCTCATTATGCGAACTATCTGGAATTTCTTCGAAACTATAGTCTCTTTCTTCGTTCATAATTATAATTTCAACTAAAAATACAAAAATAATACCACTTCAGTTTATTGAAATTCTTAACTAAATTCAAGCCATTTTGACATATTTAATTCATTATTTACATAAATAAACATTTATCAGTTTAATTATTAAATCAATTAATAAAATAAACTTTACAAATTAAATCATAAACATCAACTTTGTATCAAATAATAAACAAAACAATAACATTATGTGTGGAATATTAGGCATTTTCGACAAAAAAGATTTAGATGTACAACATGTACAAGCTTTAAGCAAAAGAATGAGACACCGTGGTCCAGATGAACAAGATTTTCAATTAAACGAATCTAAAACTGGAATTATCACACACGAACGTCTTGCAATTATTGATTTACAAACTGGTAAGCAACCAATAAAAGGAACAAATAATGCCTATGTTGTTCACAATGGTGAAATTTATAACCATTTGCAATTGAAAGAAACTGAATTGAAAGATTTTAGTTTTTCTACAAAATGTGATAGTGAAGTTATTGTAAAATTATACGAAAAATACGGAACAGATTTTTGTAACCTTTTAGACGGAGTTTTTGGCTTTGTTGTGATGGATGGTGATAAATATATGGTTGCACGCGACCCAATTGGTGTAAAGCCTTTGTATTATGGACAAGATGAAACGGGTGCTTTTTACTTTTCTTCGGAAATGAAAGCAATCGAAGATCAAGTTGAAAAATTAAAAGCTTTTCCTCCAGGATATTTTTACACAAAAGAAACTGGTTTTGTAAAATATTATCAGCCAGATTGGCAAGATGATAAAGTTTGTACAGAAAAATTAGATTTAGATAAATTAAGAGATAGTTTAATTGATGCAACTAAAAAACGTTTGATGAGCGATGTTCCTGTTGGTGTTTTACTTTCGGGAGGATTAGATAGTTCATTAATTTCATCAATCACAGCACGATTATTAAAAGAAGAAGGAAAAGAATTACATTCTTTTTCAGTTGGATTAGATGAAAATGCGCCAGATATTATTGCAGCAAAACAAGTTGCCGATTTTATTGGAACAAAACATCACGCCATTCATTTTTCTTTTGAAGAAGGTTTAGCAATCATAGACAAATTAATTTGGCACTTAGAAACCTACGATATCACATCAATCAGAGCTTCAACGCCTATGTATATTATGTCGAAATATATTACAGATTTAGGCGTAAAAGTAGTATTGTCTGGAGAAGGTTCTGACGAAATTTTTGGAGGATATTTATATTTTCATAACGCACCAAGTGACGAAGAATTTCAAAAAGAAACCATTCGTCGCGTACAATTATTAAGTACAGCAGATTGTTTACGAGCAGATAAATCTACGATGGCTTGGGCTTTAGAAGCACGTGTACCATTTTTGGATCGTCATTTTTTAGATGTTGCTATGAAAATTGAACCATCTGTAAAACGTCCAGATAGAGCAACAGGAAAAATAGAAAAATACATTATACGAAAAGCATTTGATGATGCTGAACAACCTTGGTTACCAGAAAACATTTTATGGCGACAAAAAGAACAATTTTCGGATGGAGTTGGATATTCTTGGATTGATCAATTAATCGATCATTGTGAAAGTAAAATTACTGATGAAGAAATGGAAAAAGCAGAAGAATTATTCCCTTTCAACACACCAACAACTAAAGAAGCAATGTATATGCGCAAAATTTTCGCAAAACATTTTCCGACTAAATCTGCTGCAGAAACTGTAAAAAAATGGATTCCAAAATGGCAAGATAACGAAGATCCTTCTGGTAGAGCTTCTACAATTCACGAGCAAACAACAGAAGTTGTTTTAGTATAGATTAAATAAAAAAAGTCAACCAATTGGTTGACTTTTTTATATATTTAGTTATTAATTTGATACAAATTTTAATCCGACGATTGAACTAATTAAAGTAAAAATAAAAAACAAACGCCAAAATGTAGCAGGTTCTTTAAATACAAAAATTCCGATTAATACTGTTCCAACCGCCCCTATTCCCGTCCAAACTGCATAAGCTGTTCCAAGTGGTAAAGTTTCTGTAGCTTTTATCAATAAACCCATACTCGCAAATAAACTGATGACAAAACCACCGTACCACAAATACATTTCGTTACCAGTTGTCATTTTTGCTTTTCCTAAACAAGATGTAAAACCAATCTCGAATAATCCGCCTAATATTAATAAAATCCAATTCATTTTCTATAATTTTATGCAAATATTAGATTGAAAAACTGTTTATTTTTTAACAAATGTTAAAAAATAAACCAATTAAATTTCTGCTCTAATTCTGCTTAGTGTAACTTGACTTATCCCCAAATATGAAGCTATATACCCTAATTGAACACGATTAATCAAACTTGGGTTTTCAATTAATAACTTTTTATACCGTTGAATTGCAGTTCCTAATTGGCTCGAAATAAATCGTTCCTCGGTTTTGATTAACTCGTTTTCGGCAAGTTTTCTTCCCCAATTTGCCAACTCAAGATTAGTCTCATATAAACCTTGTAAATCATTCATTTTTATTTCATAAAGAACACAATCTTCTAGCAATTCTATTGTTTCGTAACTTGCTTTTTTCTCGATATAACTTCGCATCGAAAGAATAGAATTTCCTTCTTGACCAAACCAAAAAGTCACCTCATCACCATCAAAAATTGTATAAGCACGTACAATTCCTTTTTTAATAAAATAGACTTTTCGTTCAATTTTATCAGAGTTTAATATATTTAAACCTTTAGGTAAAGTAACTTCTTTTATATTATTCATTAATAATTGTTTAGAATTATCAGAAATAATATAAACCTCATCAATGATTTGTTCGAATTTCATTTTGTAAAGAACGGAAATGTTTCGGAAATAAAAAACTCAACTTGATGAAGTTGAGTTTTTATTGAATATAATATGTGTAAACTTTAAACCATTTTTATAATGATTCTTATACTCGAAATAATAACTAATAAAGCGACTAATATGTAAGCGATTTTTTGCGGTAATTTACCTGCTAATTTTGCAGCAAAAGGTGCAGCAATCATTCCGCCAATTATCAAACCTAAAACAATGTACCAATATTCTACACCAAGACTTGTAAAAAAAGTCATTGTTGCGGCAAAAGTCACAAAAAATTCGGCCAAAGAAACTGTTCCAATTACATATTTAGAATTTCTTCCTTTTGTTAATAAAGTTGAAGTAACAATTGGTCCCCAACCTCCACCTCCAAAAGCATCGAAAAATCCACCTGAAAATCCTAAAAAACTTAATTTTTTAATCTTTTTACGAACGACTTTCTTTTTAAAAGCTAAAGCAAACAATCTGATTGCGATTAAAGCTAAATATAATGCAACAAACGGATATGCATAATATTCGTATTCTTCGCCAATGTAAATAACGAAAAGAGAACCTAAAACAGCGCCAACAACGCCTGGAATTGCGAGCCAAACGAGCATTTTTTTATTGACATTACCGAAACGATAATGCGAATAACCACTTACCGCACTCGAAAACATTTCGGCTGTATGAATACTTCCTGAAATGGCTGGCAATTTAATTCCCATCGACATCATAGCTGCGGCAGAAGTCATTCCATAACCTAAACCTAGCGCGCCATCAACCAATTGAGCAAAAAAACCAACAGCCAACATAATGTAAAATTCATTTGGAATTTGAACCACAAAATCGTTGACATTTTCGATAGGAATTAATGTCGAAAGACTATATCCAAAAAAGAATACGAAAAATAGAATACTACTATTTCGAATTACTTTTATATAACCCAAACCCTTTGTGGGATTTGATTGATGTTGTTTGGTTAATTCTAAATGATAATTTGTTTCTTCAGTTTCTAAATCAATTGAAAGTTTTTGAGCTAAAAAATCTTTCACCCAATGTAATTGACAAAAATTAAAGACTAAAATATCAAACGAATGATAATTATTGAGTGCTGTAAAATTATTTTCATCGTAATGTACAATTGTCGCTTTTGGATATTGTTGTTCAATTTTTGGAGAAGAAATTTCTTGATCAGTTTCATTAATCACCAAAATTCGTTTCACTTTTTTCTTATTCAGCGAATAAATTAATTGATACATAGGCGTTTTTTACAAAATCATTAAAGCGCCAACCGTATTGTGCGTAGTTTCGTCAATCAAAATAGCATTTCCGGTTTGATTATTATCTGTAAAAACATCATAAACCAAAGGTTGATTAGATTGAATTTCTATTTGCGCAATATCATTTAAACCAATTTGATCAGCTGCAATAAACTCCCAATTATTAACATCCCAACGTTGTGTAATTGCTTTTATTTTAACACGAGTCGATTTAAAACGATGTTGTAAAATATATGGTTTTCCTAATTGAAGATTTTGTTGATCTAACCAACAAATCCAAGAAGTAAATTTATTATTTTGTAAAACCTCATCATTTGCTAAAATAAAAGAATCTCCACGAGAAATATCAATATTATCAGCTAAATGAATCACAACATTTTCTCCAGCAATAACTTCATTAACATCAGTTAAATCACGTTCAAGACGCACAATTTTTGTCGGAATATTTGCAGGTAAAATAGTTATATCATCCCCAACTTTATATTTTCCACTTAGAACAAGACCAGCATAACCACGATAATCATGCAAAGTTTCTTCTTGCGGACGAATAACATATTGAACTTGAAAACGAGCTGGAAGATTTGCTTGAGAAGCGATTGTAATTGTTTCTAAAAGTGATAAAATTGATTGACCTTTATACCAAGGTGTATTCTCTGATAAAGAAACAATATTATCGCCAACTAAAGCAGAAATTGGCACATAATGAACCTCATCATAATTAAGTTGCAGTAAAAGTGCTTCGAAATCATTTTTAATTTGAGTAAAAATTTTTTCAGAATAATCTTCTAAATCCATTTTATTAATTGCTACAATTGCTTTTTTAAGCCCAATTAAAGATCCAATACTTGCATGTCGTTTTGTTTGAGTTGTAACACCATGACGCGCATCAATAAGAATAATAATTAAATCAGAATTAGAAACACCAGTCACCATATTACGCGTATATTGCTCATGTCCTGGCGCATCTGCAATAATAAATTTACGTTTATCGGTTGCAAAATATTTATACGCAACATCAATCGTAATACCTTGTTCACGTTCGGCACGAAGACCATCTGTAACCAAAGCTAAATCGATATCACTATTTTTTGAAATGTTCTTAGATTGTTTTTGTAAAACACCTAATTGATCTGTATGTATTGAATGTGAATCGTAAAGTAAACGTCCAATTAAGGTACTTTTACCGTCATCTACATTTCCTGCAGTTATAAATTTTAATGTATCCATTGGATTAGTTTTGAGATTTGAGAATTGTAAAGTTGAATTTAATTCAGCTTGATATCTAATAATAGGTGATTCTGAAACAAGTTCAGAATGACAAGACTATTTATATTGATAATTTTATTTAAAACAAGATTGTCAAGCTGAATTTAGTTCAGCTTCGTATCTAATAATATGCGATTCTGAAACAAGTTCAGAATGACTAATAATGTTTTAAAAGTAGCCTTGTTTTTTACGATCTTCCATAGCCGCTTCAGAAACTTGATCATCTAAACGAGTTTGTCCACGTTCAGAAACTCGAGTAGCAATAATCTCTTCAATAATTTCATCAATTGTTATAGCAGTTGAAGGCACAGCTGCAGTACACGTCATATCACCAACTGTACGATAACGAACAGTTTCAATTCCATAATCTTCGCCATCTTGTGGTTGTATAAATTGAGAAGTTGCAACTAAACGATCATTATATTGAATACATTCTCTTTCATGAGAAAAATACAACGAAGGCAATTCTATATTTTCTTGTTTAATATAATTCCAAATATCAAGTTCTGTCCAATTACTTAAAGGAAAAACACGAACATTATGTCCTTGATCGATGCGACCATTTAATATATTCCAAAGTTCTGGACGTTGTAGTTTTGGATCCCATTGGCCAAAATCATCACGAACAGAAAAAATACGTTCTTTTGCACGTGCTTTTTCTTCATCACGACGAGCGCCACCAATACAAGCATCAAACTGATTTTCTTCAATCACATCTAAAAGTGCATACGTTTGCAAAGCATTACGAGAAGGAAATCGTCCGCCCGTTTCTTTTAAATTATATTTTGTAATCGCATCCTCTACAGAAGCAACAATAAGTTTTTCTCCTATTTGATTTGCAACATAATCTCTAAATTCTATCGCTTCCGGAAAATTATGCCCAGTATCCACATGTACAAGCGGAAAAGGAAATTTACCAGGACGAAAAGCTTTAAGTGCCAAATGAACTAAAACGATAGAATCTTTACCTCCAGAAAAAAGTAATGCAGGACGCTCAAATTGAGCCGCAGTTTCTCTAAAAATATAAATTGCTTCGTTTTCTAATTGTTTTAAATAACTATTTTGAGTAGACATAAACGTATTAAATTATTTTGCGTGTAAACCACATTCTTTTTTATTCTCATCTTCCCACCACCAACGGCCAGCGCGAAAATCTTCTCCATCAGCAATTGCTCGCGTACAAGGCGCACAACCAATGCTTATAAAACCTTTATCATGCAAAGGATTATAAGGCACACGATTTTCTTTTAGATAATTAAAACAATCTTCTGTCGTAAAATCAATCAAAGGATTAAATTTAAAAAGTTGTTTTTCTTCATCAAATTCAATTTCGTGCATATCATGACGATTGTTTGATTGTTCGGCACGCAAACCAGTAATCCAAATCGATGCAGTTTGCAAAGCGCGATTTAACGGAATTACTTTTCGGATATAACAACATTGTTTGCGCAAGTCTACAGAATCATAAAAAGGATTAATTCCATTTGCTTCTATAAAATTTTCTAATTCTGTTGTCGGAGGATAATATGGTTTAATTTTCGTTTGATATTTAAGTTCGGTTTTATTCCAAGTTGTATAAGTTTCTTGAAAAACACGACCCGTATCTAACGTAAAAATTTCTATATTTTGTAGTTTTTGATTAAGAATAGCATGCGAGATAACTTGATCTTCAAATCCAAAACTTGTCGAAAAAACAATTTTTTCTTTTGTATTATTATTCAAAAACTTTAGTTTTTCTTCTAATGTTTTTTGTTGAATAACTTGTTCTAAAATTTGTTTGAGTTGATTCATTTCAATAATTAAATATAATCTCTATGGTTTAAATAGAGATTTAATTTTGAGCAAATCTATTAATTCGAAATTTAATGACAAAACTATTTCTCTACTTTATTTATAGAGAATCATGTTATATATAAATTCAAGTAAATTTTGATGGTTAAAAATGATATTAATTGAAGTAAATAATTATCATTTATCTAATCATGTTCGAGGATAGATTATGATATTCGTAAAAGTGATTAAAAAAGCAAGGAAATTGGCTGTTTTAAGAGATTTTAAAACATCAAATCAAGAAAACAACAATAGAATTAAGCTTAGTTTTAATTATTTATTAAATACTTAATAAATAATTACGAATTATCAAATCCCACTCGAGACTAAATTATCATATTCGCAAAATAAAAAGTCAAACTATATAGTTTGACTTTTTATGTAATTTCTTTTATAAAGGTAAATTATTTGAAAAATTGATGATAAAAACCATAGCCAATAACCAAATAATGGAAGATGATATTCTTTAATCATTAGAATATCTAGCTCAAATAAATGATTAATTCCGTAAAATGACATTAATACTGCCGTTAAATAAGCGGTGTATAAACTGAATTTCTTTTTATAAAATATCCACGAAACAAGTAACGTGAAATTTCCTAACCAACAGAAAAAATCTAAATAAGGAAATGTATACCAGCCTACGCTTAAATAAACGTAACCTAAATATTCATCAGGTTTATCGAAAATAAAATGTACTGGTAAAACTAAACTGATTAAAAATGAGACAATGCTCAAAAAAAATAAAATTTTATTTCTCAATTTCTCCTTCTATTTTTTCTATTTGTTTTTCAAGCTTACGTTTTTCTTTTTTTAATTTTCCTTCTGGGCTAAACATTGCATAAGCCAATAAACCTAATCCGATTCCTACTAATGCACCAATTTTTTGGTTTTTTTCTATAGCTTTAGAAACTGCAATTCCTGCTGCTGCTCCGGTTGTTACAATAGAAACTGTATTTTCAAATCCTTTCGATTTAGTATCGAGTACTTCTATTAAATTATTCATGGTTCTAAGTTTTCTTAATTAATGCAATAAATATTCCTAAATATAACGACTTCGATTTTATTTTAAAAATTGTGCGATTTAAATCTAGTGTTTATCTTTGCTCAGTAACATTTCGACTATGGAAATTCAAGATAAAATTATTGCTTTAAGAGAAGAATTAAATCAACATAATTATAATTACTACGTTTTAGATAATCCGACGATTTCTGATTTCGAATTTGACTTGAAATTGAAAGAATTAAAACGATTAGAAGACGAAAATCCTATATTTTTTGACATCAACTCTCCTACTCAACGAGTTGGTGGAATGGTGACTAAAAATTTCCCGACAATTGCGCACGAATTTAGAATGTATTCTTTAGACAATTCATATTCGGTTGAGGATTTACAAGATTGGGAAAAACGAATTGAAAAAGCATTAGGCGAAAAAATAGAATTTGTTTGCGAACTAAAATATGATGGTGCATCAATTTCTATTTTATATGAAAATGGCGAATTAACGCAAGCTGTGACGCGTGGTGACGGAACACAAGGTGACGAAATCACAAATAATATCAGAACAATACAATCTGTTCCTTTAAAATTGAAAGGTAATTATCCCGAACGTTTTTATATGCGCGGCGAAATTACAATTCCTTTAGATAAATTTGCAGCGATTAATGAAGAACGCGCAAATAATGGGTTAGAATTGTATGCAAATCCTAGAAATACAGCTTCTGGATCATTAAAATTACAAGATAATTCTGAAGTTGCAAAACGTGGTTTACAATGTTTTCCGTATTATTTTATCGGAAACAATTTACCTTATGCTACACAATGGGAAATGCTACAAGCGGCTGATGAATTAGGTTTTAAGATTCCAAATACATCAAAACTATGTCAATCTTTAGAAGAAGTTTTAGAATTTGTAAACTATTGGGATGTAGAACGTAAAAATTTGCCTTACGAAACAGACGGAATTGTAATCAAAGTAAATTCGTTTACACAACAAGATGAATTAGGTTATACAGCAAAATCGCCGCGTTGGGCAATGGCCTATAAATTTAAAGCCGAAGCTGCCGAAACCGAATTATTAAGCATCGATTATCAAGTTGGTAGAACGGGTGCAATTACGCCAGTGGCTAATTTGGCGCCAGTTTCTTTGGCAGGTACTATCGTAAAACGTGCGTCTGTACACAATGAAGATATTATCAAAAAATTGGATATTCGAATTGGTGATATGGTTTATGTAGAAAAAGGTGGCGAAATTATTCCGAAAATTGTTGGTGTAAATATAGATGTTCGTCAACCCGAAACACAAGAAATTGAGTTTATTAAAAACTGTCCTTCTTGTCGAACCGAATTGATTCGTAAAGAAGGCGAAGTACAACATTATTGCCCAAATGAAGATGGTTGCGAACCTCAAATTATTGGTAAACTTGAGCATTTTATCTCTCGAAAAGCGATGGACATTGATAGTATTGGCGGAGAAACTGCAGCTTTACTATTTCAAGCTGGTTTGGTAAATAATGTTGCTGATTTTTATACATTAAAAAAAGAAGATATTTTGCCTTTGGAAAGAATGGCGGAAAAATCTGCTCAAAATATTATTAATTCGGTTGAGAAATCAAAAGAACAACCATTTGAAAAAGTACTTTATGCAATCGGAATTCGTCATGTTGGCGAAACTGTGGCAAAAAAATTAGTAAAACATTTTCAAACGATTGATCGGTTAATAAATGCGACAACAGAAGAATTAGTTTCGGTGGATGATGTAGGCGAAAAAATAGCGGTATCAATTCAAGATTATTTTAAAGAAGAACATCATCAATTAATTATTCAACGATTAAGAGAATATGGTTTAAACTTTGAAATTGGCGACGAAGCTAAACCTTTATCAGATTCTTTAGAAG
This sequence comes from Algoriella xinjiangensis, assembly GCF_900115015.1. Classification (GTDB taxonomy): domain Bacteria; phylum Bacteroidota; class Bacteroidia; order Flavobacteriales; family Weeksellaceae; genus Empedobacter; species Empedobacter xinjiangensis. Next base: position 56,223 of record NZ_FOUZ01000006.1, read on the forward strand.
GTAAAACTTTTCTATTTACAGGATCTTTAACCAAATTTACACGTACAGAAGCTCAAAAAATGGTGGAAGATCATGGTGGAAAAAATATTTCCGCAGTATCTAAAAACTTAAATTATTTGATTGCAGGCGACAAAGCAGGTAGCAAATTGAAAAAAGCAGAAGAAATAGGAACTGTTGTTGTATTGACAGAAGATGAATTTTTAACAATGATAAACGGATAATGGAATCAGGATTAATAGCAGTTGTAATTTTCGGAATCGTAATATTACTCTTAATTCCATTTATTTATTATGGATTAAAAATGGCAGGTTATAATAAATTAGCAATTATTATTTGCTCAATTATGTTTCTAATCATTATGATACCAATGGTAAAATATGGTTACAGAAGCCAAATGTACAGTAATCAAGACGCGGTAAATGATTTGCACAAAGCAGGTATTGGATTTAAAAATCCGATTCGTATTGTGTCAAATGACATTAACGGAATTAAAAATATGAAACAAAAAACCGTTTTGATTATTGATACAGCTGATGTAAACCGAATTATCAATAAAATAGAAGAAGATTCAAAGTATCAAATTTCGATGAAACTACTAGATTTGAAAGACGAACTTGGTTCGAATGCGCGTCAAAAAGTAATAAGAAATTATCGTTTTAAGGACAATTATATGCTCGAAACGTATGGCAAAATTGATGAATATACCATTCAATATACCGAACTGAAATTGAGAAAAAATATAGATACTGTTTTCTTTAAAAAAGAAGAAGTTTATTAACTAAAAAGCCATCAAATTGATGGTTTTTTTTTATTTTAAAGTATTTACAAAAATCTATTACAGTTTGAATTTCATTGTTTTTCAAGTGAATCCAAAAAAGAGAAGTAACGAATTAGTAACGGTTCTTATTACATTGTTTTTCAATCTATTTCCGATAACTCTAATGCGAATATACAAAAATTAGGATTTAGTTTATACTTTAATGAAATTTTGAAACCATAAAACATGCCCCAAAAAGTGTTTAACTTTTGAGGCATATTAATAAAGATTTAATCCATCATTGGGTGATGTTATTTAATAGTTAATATACTGTGTGTGTTCCTTACGGATTGCTAACACATCTAACAGATTACCTGTCCACTATTGAGCAAAGTTATTTTATGATTAATTGATTGTTTATGTGTGAGTTGTAATAAAATAACACGCCTGGAACAGTACCAAACATTACTAATCAGTAATAAATACTATAAGACATTTTTTATTTAACTGCTCCGAAATAATTTTAGCATTAATAATAGCTTCTTTAGCAACATTAAGACTCCTTTTTAAATAGTTTTCGTTATTTTCATTTTTTAATTTATCACAATACCAGTTTAGGTATTGAAATTCATCTCCCCAAAGTTGATAAGCGTAAATAAGTGAACCATTTCGTTCTGAAAGAATATCGCCTCCTAGTATTAATATTTTATCATATTTTGCTAATTCTAATGCTTGCAAAGCATCATTAACATTTAGTGCAATTTCTTCACTTCCAGGATTAATTTCAGAGATAGGTTTTCCGTTATTTACTACAAAATTATAAAAATTAATTTATTATTAATTTATTTTAAATATCTTCATAAATAGTGATTTTTCTCTGAAACAAAATTGATATACTCAGTCTTATCATTTATATTATTACTCTTAATTAGTATTGTTTTACAAATTTACCTCATCAATTTAGGCTTATATAAAAGTTTAACAACTTACATTTTATCACCATTTGTTCTGATAATTTTGACTTTTCTTGTTAATCTTTTTATCCCTAAAAATAGTTTACATAAAAAAGTATTTAAAAAAAGTTAATTAGCTAATTTCAAAATAGCATTAAATTCATCAAGATTTTTTTTTTGTTCTTCTTGTAAAACTTGATTATTTAATGGTTTTTTCTGATTTAAATTACTTACTAAATCAACTAATTTATTTTGATTAAAATAATATCTTTTTAACGCAATTTTTGATTTAGATTCATCAAAGCCTTCCCAATACAAAGGCAAATTATAGGTTTCATCTTTTTCGTATAAAAATGATAATTGACCATTTATTAAATAATATTCGGCCAAATATTGTCCAGATTCACCAAACTTTCTAACCAAAATCTTTTCTAAATTTTCATCTAAATAATAAAAATTAATGTAACCACCTTCTGTAGAATCATCTGTTTCAACTTTTGTTATTTTTGTCCAAGATTTTATCGAATTTAGACGATTAAAATTCGCTTTTATTGGTTTCAATATTTCTTGTAAATTTTTAGACGATTTAATATCCTGTTTCTTTTCTTGAGAAAACAAAATCGTAGAAAACATCACCATTATAACTAAAAATAGATTTTTCATAGTTTGAAAATATCATTAAAAATAATTGATTCTGAATAGATTTAATTCATTATTTTTAGTGAAATTACAAATTTATCATGGAATTTAGAGTTGCTCGTCATACAAATCAATTAGATGAAATTAGGAGATTTTATACAACTATTTTTGAATTTGAAATATTAGGCGAATTCAAAAATCACAACAATTATGATGGAGTTTTCATAGGAAAACCACATTTTGATTGGCATTTAGAATTTACAACGTCAAATGATGAAGCAAATCATCATTTTGATGAAGACGATTGTTTGGTTTTTTATCCTCAAAATCAACAAGAATATGATACAATTATAGAAAATCTGGAGAAATTTCAGTTAAAACCAATAAAAGCTAAAAATCCATATTGGAACGAAAATGGAATTACAATTCTTGATCCCGATGGTTTTCATATCATCATTTCTCCTTTGAAAATTACTAATATATAATGTAATTTTACACAAAATTGATCGCCGTGCAAGCAGAAGAAACTGGGAATTTATATTTGAATGAAGTTTTACAAATTCAACAAGCCACAAAACCAATTAATTCCAAATATCTGGATTTAAGACGTTTGGTAGAAAATATTGCATTTGAAATTACAAAAAATGAAGCTTTACAGTTTTCCAATTTCTTTTCAAAGCTTTCATTTATCTGCAATCAATACCATGTTTCAACTAAAATACATTCGTTTCGTAAAACTACACAACGTATTTTAACAGAAAAATACGAGCCGACAGAACACGAATATTATACACATTATAAATATGTTGCAGAATTTATAGCTTCTATTTACGAAGTTTTAATTCCGGCAGAAATTATTTATTATTTTCCTGAAAAAGAATATTACACCAATCGTTTTATTCCTCGAAATCGAATCAAAAAACTAAGAGTTCAAGTAATTGAAGTGAAACGAGATTGTTTGATTTGCGATCACGAAGACAATGAAACCGAAGAATATATTACAATTCAAATTGATGAAGATGGTGTAAACGAATTGTTTAAATCGGTGAATGATTTTTGGGTTGGTGCGCAACTTAATTTGGTTAATACTACTGTTGACGAAGAAGGAATTTATCATCCACGTTTTATTATTTTAGAACCCGATTATTTGGTTGATATTTCTGCAATTGCCGAATGTTTTCAGGATTATGGAACGTCTGAATTGCATTATATTCAGAAAAAATTTGATGAAGCGCCAAACAGCAAACATATTCGTTTAGGAAATTTTGCAAATGCGGTTGTTGATCATTTTTGTACAGAGAATATCGAAACAACTGATTTTAATGAAATTTTCAAGAACGATTTCAAAAATTATCCGTTAGAATATACGAGTTGCAAAGATTTGATTAATCCGCAAGATTTAAAAGATTATTATCTCGAAGCAAAAGGTCATTTTGATCGAATTCAGAAAGTTTTAGTTGCTGATTTCGAAAAATATGATATTTCGTTGGACAGAGCTTTGATAGAACCTTCTTTTTTGTGCGAACAATATGGTATTCAAGGTCGTTTGGATCTTTTAGATTTAAATTCGGATGGTAAAAATAAAATCATCGAGTTAAAATCTGGTGGCGCGCCTTTTCCTGATGATGGCAAAAGTGTAAAACCAAATCATGCGACGCAATTGTTTTTATATTATCAGATAATTGGTGTGTTGTATAATTTAGAGTTTAAAGACGTTACAAAAAATACAGATGGTTATATTTTTTATTCAAAAGTTTACCAAGGAAATCTACGTTTTGATGTTCCGACTTTAAATCGGGTTCAACGTATTTTTGATTTACGAAATCGTATCATTATCAATGAAAATAGATTAGCAAATCACGATTTAAAAGAAATAGAATCAATTATTTATTCAATTAAACCGGATAATTTTATTACTCGAAAAATAAAACCTCGTTTCAGAGAAATATTAGAAGAACAAATTGAGAAATTTCTTTATCCAATTCGTACAAGTACAGCTTTAGAAAAGGCTTACTTCTACTCTTTTTCTAATTTTATTGCGAAAGAACAATACATGGCAAAATTGGGTTTAGGGCAATCGACATCCAATAATGGATTGGCGAGTTTGTGGCTAAATTCTTTCAAAGAAAAAAACAATAATTTCGAGATTATTTATGATTTAGAAATTGTAGAAAATAATATTTCTGAACAAAAAAGAGAGATTAAATTGAAACGTACAAATCCCGAAAATGACTTTATTTCTATCCGAGAAGGCGATATTTGCGTACTTTATCCAAGAAATAAAAACGAAGATTCTGTTTTAACTAATCAGGTTTTTAAATGTACAATCAAAAGTATTTCGCGAGAATATATTGTGTTGCGTTTTCGTTTTCAGCAACCAAATACACGTTTTTTTGATTCGTTCGATAAATCTGGAAAATGGGCTTTAGAACGTGATTTTATGGATTCGTCATTTGTTTCGATGTACAGAAATTTATACGGTTTTATGAAAGCGCCAAAAGCTAAAAAAGAATTATTATTAACTCAAATTCAACCAAAAAGCAGATTAAATTCAACTTATTTTAATCAAAATCTTTCGGAAGAACAAAATAGAATTCTTAACAAAGCACTTTCTGCCAACGATTATTTTTTATTAAATGGACCTCCAGGAACTGGAAAAACATCTATAATTATAAAAGAATTGGTCAAAGAAATTTATGAAAATCAGACTTCTAATATTCTTTTATTGGCGTATACAAATCGTGCGGTTGATGAATTGTGCGAATCTATAAATACAGCAATAAATGACCAAATTCAACAAAAATTTATACGAATTGGTAACGAATTATCGACTTCGTCCGAATTTCATCAGAATTTATTGAATACGATTATTCAACAAAAAGATGCTGAATTAGAATCAAAAAAAGAAAAATTTTCTCGAAAAACAATTCAAGAAATTATTCATAATCAACGCATATTTGTTTCGACAGTTGCTTCAATTTCAAGTAAAAGTGATATTCTTTCGTTAAAAAAGTTTGATACAATTATTATAGATGAAGCTTCTCAGATTTTAGAACCTCAAATTATAGGGATTTTGCCAAAAGCCGAGCGTTTTATTATGATTGGTGATCATAAACAATTACCTGCTATTGTATTACAAAATCCTGAATTGGCGAAAACAAATAATCCTTTGTTAGAAGAAATTGGTTTGATGAATCGTAAAAACTCAATTTTTGAACGATTATACGAATATTGTGAACGCAATAAACTTGATAATGCATACGATCAATTAACGTATCAAGGTCGTATGCACGCAGAGATTGCAGATTTTCCGAATCAACATTTTTATGATGGAAAACTGAATGTTGCTTATGATATTCCAAACTTGAATGAAGAAATTAAACAAAGTTTAAATCGCCAACGAGCTGAATTAAATTTTACTGAATTTGATGTAACAAATGAACTTCAGAATTTTATTGTAAATCATCGTTTTGCGTATATTAATGTCGAAGAAAATCCATATTTACCTTCAACTAATATTCAAGAAGCAGATTGGATTGTCAATTTTGTAAAAGAAATTATAACTTTATATCAACTCAATAATAAACCATTTGATCCGAAAAAAACAATTGGAATTATTGCGCCTTTTCGAAATCAAATTGCATTAATTAAGCAAAAATTAGAGTTAGCAAATATTCCGAATTATGAGCAAATTACAGTTGATACGGTTGAGCGTTATCAAGGCAGTCAGCGCGATATTATCTTGTATAGTTTTGCGGTTACCTATTCTTCTCAGCTAAATTCGCTTGTTAATATGAATGATGAAGGAAATGTTGACCGAAAACTAAATGTTGCTTTGACACGTGCAAAAGAGCAATTGTTTTTGATTGGAAATCAAACGATTTTAAAGGAAAATAAAATTATCAAAACATTAATTGACTATTTAGCTCAAAAATCTGAACATAAACTGACAATCTAACCAAAATCAGTTCATTTTTCGTTTATAATTCAGTAAATTTGTGCATCTTTTTTTTATAAAAATTATGTTGTATCAAAGAAGCAGCGCATTATTTAAAGACGCGCAAGAATATATTCCTGGAGGTGTAAACTCACCTGTTCGTGCATTCAAATCTGTAGGCGGAACACCAATTTTCATTAAAAAAGCCGAAGGCGCTTATATTTATGATGAAGATGGACGTGCTTATGTTGATTACATAAACTCTTGGGGACCAATGATTGTTGGACACACACATCCAGAAGTTTTGAGCGCGACTGTAGAACAAATGAAAAACGGTTTTTCTTTTGGTACACCAACTGAATTAGAAACAGAAATTGCAAAATTAATTACATCTGTTGTACCAAATATCGACATGGTTCGTATGGTAAATTCTGGTACAGAAGCTTGTATGTCTGCAATTCGTTTGGCTAGAGGTTATACAAATCGTGATAAAATTGTAAAATTTGAAGGTTGTTACCACGGTCATTCAGATTCTTTTTTGATAAAAGCAGGTTCTGGTGCTGCGACATTTGGTAATCCAAATTCGCCAGGTGTAACACAAGGAACTGCGAAAGATACGTTATTGGCAGAGTACAATAATTTGGATGAAGTAAAAGCTTTATTCGAAAATAATAAAGACCAAATTGCGGCAATTATTGTAGAACCAATTGCAGGAAACATGGGATGTATTCTTCCAGAAAAAGGTTTCTTAGAAGGTTTAAGACAAATTTGTGATGAAAACGGTGCTTTATTAATTTTTGATGAAGTTATGACTGGTTTTCGCCAAGCAATGGGTGGATCACAAGAACGTTTAAACATCAAAGCTGATATTGTAACTTTTGGAAAAGTAATTGGTGGTGGTTTTCCGGTTGGTGCATTTGCTGCGCGTCGCGAAATAATGAATCACCTTGCTCCTCTTGGTCCTGTTTATCAAGCGGGTACTTTGTCTGGAAACCCAATTGCAATGCGTGCTGGTATTACAACTTTGAACATTATTAATAACGATCGTGAATTATTTACGCGTATTGATAAAGCTACTGAAACGTTGGATGTAGAGATTTCTAAAATCTTAGCAGAAAAAGGAATTGCAAATAAAATTAATCGTTTAGGATCGATGATGTCATTGTTTTTTACAAAACAAGATGAAATCAATAATTTTACGGCTGTTACAAAATGTAATCACGATAGTTTCAATAAATTTTTCCATCATTTATTAGCCAATGGAGTTTATTTAGCGCCTTCTGGTTACGAAACATGGTTTATTTCTGATGCAATTAAAGATACCGAAATTAATAAAACATTAGATGCTGTTCGTTCATTCGAAATCTAATTGTTAAAACATAAATTCATAAAAAATGCAGTAGAAATCTACTGCATTTTTTTATTTAATTATAATCGCTAATATGCTCCATTTCACTCATAAAAGTCAAAACTTTTGTTGCATATTTTTGAAGTGATTTTTGTTGTATATCTGTTAAAAAATTATTTTTAAATTGATCTAACGTTAATTCGTCATTACAAAATAATTGCAACGAATATGAGATAAATCCTGGTTCTGAATGTGACGTTATTTTTCCTAATCGCGCACCTAAAAAACAATTTGATTTTAAATAATCATTTATATGTTCTTCTTTTAACCACAAAAACCAATCATCATGTACAGCTTCTTCCACAATAAAAGTGGTATTGAATAAAATCATTCTTTTAAATTTTGTGCAAAGATACAAAGGTTTTGCAATTATATTTTTTTAAGAAAAAATTACTCAACTAAAGATTTATGCTTAAATTTACCTATTAGTCATAACAAACAAAGATGAACAATACGCAAAAATTTATACAAGAAAATAAACAACGTTTTCTTGATGAATTAATCGAATTATTAAAAATTCCATCAATTAGTGCTGATCCAGCCTACACGCAAGACGTAAATGATGCTGCTGATTTAGTTGCAAAATATTTAAAAGAAGCTGGTGCTGACAATGTAGAAGTATGCGAAACAGAAGGTTTTCCAGTTATCTACGGAGAAAAAATCATCGATCCATCAAAACCAACAGTTTTAGTTTATGGACATTATGATGTACAACCTGCTGATCCATTAGAATTATGGGAATCTGGACCATTTGAACCAGTTATCAAGAAAACAGAAATTCACCCAGAAGGTGCAATTTTTGCGCGTGGTTCTGCAGATGATAAAGGTCAAATGTACATGCATGTAAAGGCATTTGAAGCTTTAAATAAAGCAAATGAATTGCCTTGTAATGTAAAATTTATGATAGAAGGTGAAGAAGAAATTGGTTCTCCTTCATTAGTAAATTTTGTAAAAGACAATAAAGAGAAATTAAAAAACGATGTTATTTTAATTTCTGACACTTCTATGATTTCTAACGAACAACCTTCAATATCAGTTGGTTTACGTGGTTTATCTTATGTAGAGGTTGAAGTAAAAGGAGCTAATCGCGATATGCATTCTGGTGTTTATGGTGGTGCAGTTCCAAATCCAATTAATGTATTAGCTACAATGATTGGTAAATTAATTGACGAAAAAGGACACATTACAATTCCTGGATTTTATGATACAGTTTTAGAGTTAACAGAAGACGAAAGAGCTGATATGGCTAAAATTCCTTTCGATTTAGATGCTTACAAAAAATCAATCGGAATTGCAGATATTCAAGGAGAAGATGGTTTCTCTACAATTGAAAGAGCCTCTATTCGTCCAACTTTAGATGTAAACGGAATTTGGGGTGGATATCTTGGTGAAGGTGCAAAAACAGTTATTCCTTCTCATGCTTATGCAAAAATCTCGATGCGTTTAGTTCCAGGTCAAGATCCTGATGTTGTGACAAAACAATTTGAAGATTATTTTCCAACATTAGCGCCATCATCTGTAGAAGTAAAAGTAAAACCACATCACGGTGGTAAACCTTACATTTTACCTACAAACCACAAAGGTTTTATTGCTGCGAAAAAAGCATTGGCAGAAACTTTTGAAAAAGAAGCATTGGCAGAAAGAGCTGGAGGATCTATTCCTATTGTTGCATTATTTGAAGAAGAATTAGGAACAAAATCTGTTTTAATGGGATTCGGATTAAACTCTGACGTTATCCACTCACCTAACGAACATTATGGATTATTCAATTTCTACAAAGGAATCGAAACTATTCCATATTTCTACAAATATTTTAACGAACTATAATTCATTAAAAATATAATATCTAAAAGCGAGTTTATTTAAACTCGCTTTTATTTTATCAATTTATGACAGAATGACTATTTTTGTCATCCAAATACAAGTTTAGAAATAGACGAATGAGTAAAAAATTCTTAATTGCAGGAGCCGGAATTGCAGGTTTAACTTTAGCAAAAGCCTTGCAAGATTTAAATTATGAATACGAAATATTTGAAGCTTCGGCTGATGTTCGTGGTATTGGAGCGGGTTTTGGCTTAGCTTCTAATGCAATGAAAGCTTTTGAAATATTAGATTTAGCCGAAGAAGTAATTCCGCTTGGACATATGCTCGAGGATTTTGAAATACAAGATTGGCAAGAAAAAACAATTTTAAAAGCAGATACCGAAAAATTAAGAAAAAGTTATAATACCGAGAATTTTGCGATACATCGCGCAGATTTACATCGGTTTTTAATTTCTAAAATTGACGCTTCAAAAATTCATACATCTAAAAAAGTTCGTTTGTTTGAGCAAAGTTTTGAAAAAGTAATTCTACATTTTGAGGACGGAACTTCTACTGAAGGAGATTATTTAATTGCTTCGGATGGAATAAATTCTGCTATTCGTCAACAATTACTTAAACAAGCCACACCTCGTTATGCAGGTTATGTGTGTTGGCGCGCAATTGTAGAAGATAAAACTTTTGATTCTAAAAAAAGTATCGAAACTTGGGGTCCAAATGGTCGATTTGGTTTAACACCTTTAATTAACAATCAAATTTATTGGTATGCCTGTGTTAATGCGCCACTCAATTCAGATATTTACAATTATACGTTAAACGATATTAAAAATCAGTTTAAAGATTATTCTGGTCAAATACGTTCTACTTTACAAAAAACAGATCCAAATAATGTGATTACAACACCTGTTATGGATATAAAACCGATTAGTAATTATGCGTTTAATCGTGTATTGCTTATAGGTGATGCAGCGCATGCAACAACGCCAAATATGGGTCAAGGCGCTTGTATGGCTGTAGAAGATGTTTGCGTTTTATATGATGAATTAACAAAAAAAGACACGGATATTTTATTGGCTTTTGAGCATTATAATCTACGTCGATTAAAACGTACGCATTATATTATCGACACTTCTCGTTTGGCAGGAAAAGTAGCGCAAATTGATAATAAATTTTTGATTGGAATTAGAAATTTTGCATTCAGAAATTTACCAAATTCAATTATGCAAAGTCCTTTAGATGATTTATTAGAAGAAGATTTTATGAAACTTTAAACTTCTTTATTCAACTTATATAAAACAAAAAATCAACTTATTACTAAGTTGATTTTTTTATTTTAGAATAACACTGTCTTCTAATTCTTTTTTCGAAACTTGGAAATGATTTTCAAATTCATTTTCAAAAGATTCTAAATCTAAGGTAATTTCCCAATCTCCAAATTCATTTTGAAAAAGTGTTTTTAAATGTTCTTTCAAATCATTTAATTTTTGTTTAATCAATTCGTTATTTTCAATATCAATTGATTTTTTATCTTCTAATTGTACCGTTTGATTGATTTTTTTAAGAATTAATGCATTCACAAATTCTTCGTGCACATTCATAAAATCCTCTATTGTACCAGTATACTGCGTCATTTATTATAATTTTTCCTGTAATCGGAAATAAATATAAAGCAAATTTTATAACTACAAATCATTTTTGACAATCTATCAATCACTTTTAACAGAAGATTTAACGAATTCTTAGTACTAATTTTTTTAAAGAATGAACTAAATTTGAAAGAAGCTTACAGTTTTAGGTAAGAAATTAGAATCAATTAATATTGAATAAGATGAAAAATTTCACACTATCAAATCAAGTAGAAATTCCTGCAATTGGATTTGGAACTTGGTTATTAGAAGGAGAAAAAGTTACAGAACCTTTAAAAATAGCTTTAGCTAAAGGTTATACACATATCGATACAGCTGCAATTTATCAGAATGAAAAAGAAATTGGTCATGTTTTAAAAACGGCTAATATTGATCGTGAAAAATTATTTATTACCTCAAAATGTTGGAATTCTGAACGTGGATACGAAAAAGCTTTAGCTGCTTTTGACCAAACTTTGGCAGATTTACAACTAGATTATATTGATTTATATTTAATACATTGGCCAGCAAATGAAACTCAATTTCCAGAAAATTGGGAAGAATTAAACGCTGAAACTTGGCGCGCTTTTGAGGAAATTTACAAATCAGGAAAAGCAAAATCCATTGGAGTTAGTAATTTTAACATCAATCATTTAGAAGCTTTATCTAAAAGTGTTACTATAAGTCCAATGATCAATCAAATTGAGTTTCATCCAGGACATTCTCAACCAGAATTAGTAGAATATTGTAAACAAAATAATTTGTTAATTGAAGCGTGGAGTCCACTTGGATCTGGACGAATTTTAGAAAATGAATTAATCATTTCTTTGGCAAAAAAATACGACGTTTCTGTAGGACAAATTTGTATTAATTATTGTTTAGCGAAAGAAATTTTACCATTGCCTCGCTCCTCTTCAGAAAAAAATATTGAAGCTAATTTACATTCGGCTGATTTCGAATTGAGTAAAGAAGATATCAAAGCGATTGACGAAATGCCTGCTGATGGTTTTTCTGGATTAAATCCTTCAACAGTTGAATTTTAAATAGTTACTAAATTCATTCAAAAATAAATAATTAAAACCTCTGTTTTGCAGAGGTTTTTTCATTTTAATTCTTTAAAAATTCAATACTTTTACTTTTTAAAAATCGAACGAAAAAATAAACAATATGAACCATTCAACTGAAAATCCATTCAAAACCTATTTTGACCAAACATTAGACAGATGTGGTTTTGATGAAGATTTTAAAGCTGGAATTCTATTTTTTTTAGGAGAAAGTTGTATCAGTGCAAATACCAATCAATTGATGAATATGTTTACAGAAGAACAGAAAATTCATCAAGAATTTCATCGATTAATTACTTTGTATGCCGTTTCTACAAACGATTATAATCCATACGAAGAATTAGATACAACGCCAATTAAGCAATTAATATATACTTATAATCAGATTTATGTAAATGAAATTCGTCAAAAAGGTTTCAATTTTGATCAAGTAATTAAAGCGGACTTAAAAACAGATTTGCTTGAAGATTTTGTACAAGAATTTAACGGAAAAGAGTATAAATTAATTACTTCTCACCAACTAAATACTTCTTTTTTTAGACGAATTGGCGCATATTTAAATCAATTTGAATTAAGTCTCCAAGATATTTATTTGGCTGGAGTTAATTATTATCAAAAGAATCAAAAAGCAGATTTTGAAGGCACAAATCTTCTAAATCTTAATATAATTGATAGTTTTTCGCCGTTGTATATGACATTGTTTCATTATCCGTTACTTTTTACGTATTACCCTAATAATCTGAATGCGAATCATTTATTTAGCTCTATTTTACAATTCCTTTATTTACATACCAATACCGATATTGCGAAACATATACATGCGTTTCATCAACATGTTTTTTACGAAGCAAATCCGCGTAGAGTTCGTACTGGTTGGGAGTTTGAGACAAAAGAACGTGGAGTTTTAATTTCTCAAACTTTGCATAATGCACTAAATATTCGTCAATCTCCTTTATTTAAAACTCGTCCAGATTTTTTGAATTCGGATAAATATTTAATGAATGAATTAAAAGATCAATCAATTTCTTTGGATGCATTTAAAACATTGATGACAAAAACAATTGAAGAATATTACGAAACAAATATTGATGAAGTGGTGAATGGAAAATTAAATCATGCTGAATTTTTACAACTTTTAGCGATTATTTTCTACGAAACTGCTGCAAATAGTATGATAATTAAGGAATGGACAAAATAAATAAGGAAAACAAAATTAAATTAGAAGATCATTTTGGTGCTGAATTATTAGATCGTTTGCCTTTTGATAAGATTTCTTTTTACGAATCAAGTAATTCGTGGGAAGGTCAAATTGAGTATAATTTGAATTTAAAATCGGGCGAATTAACGTATAATACTATAGAAGATACAACGCATCAACTCGAAATTTCTGATGAAATGATGCAACGCATCGAAAGTGAAATTATTTTGATGTTAGAAAATTTATAAGATTTAAAGAGAATTGATTCGTTGATTCTCTTTTTATTTAGCTTTTTCTTTTGCGGTAAATAAATGCGAAATAACCTCTAAACGATCTTTATCAAAAAGTGATAAATCATTGAGATAAAAAGGCGTAAAATGAAAAGAAGCCATATCTATAATTCCAAATTCTTTGGTATTTGGTTCAAAAACAACAAAACCTTTGCGCGTATATGGTTTGGTTAAAACTTTGTACAAAACAATATCATTTGTATAAAGACGGCGATTTCGTCTATCCAAAATTTCTACGCCAACATCTATCGTATCAAACTGTAAAGGATTTTTATGCCACGTAAATTCATTGTAACCTTTAAAAAAAGTTACACCATTTACTTCTTTCGCATATCCTTCCACTTTTTTTTCGTTTCTTAAACGATAATGTTTCACCAAATTCATTTGACAAATTTGCAATAAAAATTTTTAAAATAGAAATCCTCGATATTAAAATATGATGATTAAATTTACCATTCGAAAACGACTATAAAAATGTACAAAGTATATCCACAAAAAAGATACAACGAGACTTTAGCGCTACTAAATAAATTTGCAAAACCTACAGATAAAATTCTTGATTTAGGTGTAAAAAACCCGTTTACTGATGTTATGTTAGAGAATGGTTTTGATGTAAAAAACACCAACGGCGACGATTTAGATTATCATTATAACGATTTACAAAATTATGATGCTAACTTTGTAACAGCTTTAGAAATTTTAGAACACTTGGTTAATCCAATGGAAGTTTTAAGAAATTTACCAGGCGACAAATTATTGGCCTCAATACCAATGCGTTTGTGGTTTTCATCAGCATATCGCAATCAAAATGATCCGCGCGATGTACATTATCACGAATTTGAAGATTGGCAATTTGATATGTTAATGGAAAAAGCTGGTTGGGAAGTTATTCATCGTCACAAATGGACGCATCCTACAAATAAATTAGGAATTAGACCTTTATTAAGAAGTATTACACCAAGATATTATGCTGTCTACGCAGAACGAAAAAAAGACTTTGTTTACTAAATATTCAATTGTTATACCCGCACATAACGAAGAAGATTTTATTACCGTTACCCTAAATGCAATTATAAACCAGACGGTTTTACCGCATGAAGTGATTGTTGTTAACGATCATTCTACCGATAAAACGCAACAAATTGTGGAAGAATTTTCGGCAAAATATTCTTTTATTAAACTTCGAAATATTCTTTCGAAAAGTGAACATCAACCCGGAAGTAAAGTTGTACAAGCTTTTTTAAAAGGATACGAAATCATTGATCCTAATTATGATATCATCGTAAAACTGGATGCCGACTTAGATATTCCGTTCAATTATTTCGAAACTATTTTGCATCATTTTAACCAAGATTCGCAAATTGCAATGGTTGGTGGTTTTGCTTATATCGAGAAAGATGGAAAATGGATTTTAGAAAGTTTAACAGATAAAGACCATATTAGAGGCGCTTTTAAAGCGTATCGAAAAAATTGTTACGAAAAAATTGGTGGTCTTCGTCCGCACATGGGTTGGGATACCGTTGATGAATTGTTGTGCAAATATTATGGTTGGAAAGTTGTAACAGACGAATCATTGCAGATTAAGCATTTAAAACCGACTGGTGCGAGTTACAATAAATCGGCGTTGTATAAACAAGGTTCGGCTTATTATGCGCTTGGTTATGGATTTTGGATAACTTTAATTGCTGGCACAAAATTAGCTTTACGTAAAAAGAAACCATCGTATATTTTGTATTATTTGAAAGGTTTTTTTGAAGCTTCAAGTAATAATACGCCAAAAATGGTGAATAAAGACCAAGAAAAATTTGTTCGAAATTATCGTTGGTCAAAAATAAAACAAAAAGTAAAAGGTTAATTTATGCGCACTTGGTTAACGTACATTTTTCTATTCTCTACCCTAATTAGCTTTGCTCAAAATAAACTGATAACTGGTTCGGTTTTAATTGACGAAGGAAACGATTATGTTTCGACAACTGCTGGTATTCGTGTAGAAAATTTACGTTCGGAAGCACGTACATTTACCACTCCTTCAGGTTATTATTCGATTCAAGCCAATGTTGGTGATACAATTTCATTTGAAGCTGATTTTCTAGTTCCAAGAAAAATTGTCATCAATCAAGCTATTTACACCAAAGGTTATTTACAAGCACATTTAAATATTGAAACGATAGAACTTGGTACCGCTGTAGTCGGAAATAATAAATTTGGACAAAAATTAGGTTACGATTCTAAAACAGATTTGTACGACAAAATGGGTTTAGATCAGCGTTTGCGAGATTTAGAACCCAGACGAGATTTGGCAAAATTTAAACCAATGGATGTTTTAAATCCAGTTCGATTAATTGGTCATATCAATGGTTTTTACCGCGATCAACGTAAAATTAGAAATTACGAAACCAAAGCATCTTTAATACAAGAGCTGAAACATTATTATCCACTTGATTATTTTACGGATGATTTACATCTACCCGAATATAAAATTGAAGAATTTTTGTATTATGTTAGCGATCGATATCCGCTAAAAGAAAAGGTTATTAATCGCCAATTTGAGCTTATTCAGATTGAATTGGGAGCTTTTGCTAAACAATATTTAGAGGAATTGAATCAATCCAAAATACAATAATTCTTAATAGAATTCTAAATTTAAGCCAATAAACGTTAACATATTCGTCGATATTTTTTTAAGACTTATATTCGTACAAGAAATTAATACATCACACAATTGAAACCATTTTTAACATTCACTATTTTATTATTCGCACAGTTCATTTTTGCACAGGAAAAATGGGTTCAAGGAAATATTATTATTGATGATTCCGAAGAAAACGCCGAAGGTGTTTATGTGACAAATACGCGCACAAACCACACGACGATTACTAATTTTGCTGGAATATTTTTTATTCAAGCAAAAGAAAATGACACCCTAAAAATGCAATCGGATTGGTACGAAAATAGATCAATTATTTTGAAACCTAATCTATACAAAAAACCAGTAATTGTGGTACATTTAGCTGTTCAAACTATTCAATTAAATACTGCTTTTATTGGTCCAAAATTAACTGGAATTCTAGAAAAAGATGTGAAAAATGGTCGTAAAGTTGATGTAATTACCAAACTTTACAAAGATTTGGGTGTTAATCCTGATCTAAAACCTATAAAAGATACTTCTGCTCTTAGCGCAGGTTTTTTAAGCGGAGATATTACATTGACGCGTTTGGATATTGGACGAATTTTTGACGTCGTTTCGGGTAAAGCTAAACAACGAAAGGCGCTTATAGATTACGAAACGAAGTACGATAAAATAACGAAAATTAAGAACTATTTTGGTGAAAATTATTTTACAAATGATTTGAAAATACCTTCGTTCAAAATCCGAGATTTTATTGATAATGCGTTAACAAATACAGGAAATAACATACAGTTAAATGATGTAAATTATTTCAAACTATTGCAAATATTAAGTTCGTATAGTAAAATTTATTTGGAGTTTTTATATGGCGAAAAGCCTAATACAACCAAAGTTCAGGTGAGGGATACAATAGATGATTAAAAAGATTTATTAATATAAAAAGCTACTCAATACGAGTAGCTTTTTATATTTTAATGAGATAACCAACTTAAATTTAATCTCAATCAGAAATATTTTAAATTACTTTTGTTAAATGGAAACAGCTGATCTAAAAGATTTTTTTATAAAAAACTTAAACCAATTTTCAGAAAATGAAACGCTTAATGACATGTATTGGCGCGAGATTAATTGGTTCTATGATCACAAAAATTTGCATTATCATACTTTACAACACATTAGTGATATGTTGATTGAGTTGCTAAATGTAAAGGTTTTTATAAAAGATTGGAATGCTGTTGTATTTGCTCTTTTTTACCACGATTGTGTTTACAATACTGCTAATTTTGATAATGAAGAACAAAGTGCTAAAATTGCTTATCAACGATTATCGGAGATTAATGTTCCGCAAGAAATACTTTCTAAAGTCAACGAATTAATTTTGGCAACAAAATATCATCGTAAAAATCAAGATCAAGATATTAATTATTTTATAGATGCTGATCTCTCTATTTTAGGACAATCTACGGCGAAATATTCTGTTTATTCTGAAAATATAAGAAAAGAATATGAACAATTTCCTACCGAAATTTATAATCCTAGTCGAAAAAATGTGCTTAAAAAATTTATCACTCAAGAGAAAATTTATATAACCGATCATTTTAATTATTTGTACGAACAACAAGCTAGAGAAAATTTAGATTTCGAAATTAATCAGTTATAATGTAACTTTGCTGAGAATTTATATTTTACAATGTCCAATTACTTTCAGTATTTCAAACAATCTATTTCAGCATTCGAGATTCCAACAAAATTTGATTATCCATTTTATTATCAACCTCATGCAATCGCAAAATTAGCGTGCAAAGAGGTACAAGATTATTTAGAAAATCAGACCGATTTTACCCATAATTTTGGATTAGACAAAACCGAATTGTCGCTTACTATTGGTAAAATGTTTGGTGTTTTGGTAGTTAAAAATCAAGCAAATGAAATTGGTTATTTGGCCGCTGTTTCGGGTAAATTGGCAAATACAAATCAGCACAAAATATTTGTTCCTCCAGTTTTTGATATGCTAAATAAAAACGGTTTTTTCTTAGAACAAGAAGAACGTTTAAATGAAATAAATCGACTTCTTGAGCAATTAGAAAACAACCCAAATCTACATCAATTACGTTCTAATTATACTGCATTTGAGATTGAAGAAAAGTCTAAAATTGAGGCTGGAAAACAACTTCTAAAAACAAATAAAAAGGAACGAAAAACACAACGCGATACAATTATTCCTACATTAAATGAACAAGAAACTGCAATTTTTGAAAATGATTTAATTAAACAAAGTTTACGAGATAAGCACGAATTTAGACAACTAAATAAAGAATTAGAAACTGAACGAAATAAACTTCAGGAAGAAATTTTTGTTTTTGACGAAGAAATAAATCAGCTAAAAGAAGAACGAAAATTAAAATCTAATTCACTTCAAAATCAATTATTTGACCAATATCAATTCATTAATAAGTTTAAGCAAGAAAAAGGTTTACGAGATATATTTGAACAAACTTCTTTTCAACAACCTCCTGCAGCTGCTGGCGAATGTGCGGCTCCAAAATTATTGCAATATGCTTTTCAAGAAAATTTAGAACCAATTTGTATGGCCGAATTTTGGTGGGGAGATTCTCCAAAATCTGAAGTCAGAAAACATCAACATTTTTATCCAGCTTGTACGGGAAAATGTGAACCAATTTTGGGACATATGTTACAAGGAATTGAGCTTGATGATAATCTTTTGCTTCAACAAAATTCGAATGTAGATCAACTAGAAATTATCTACCAAGATGATGATATTTTGGTTGTAAATAAACCCGAAGAATTTCTTTCTGTTCCTGGAATTGAGATTACAGATTCTGTTTATATTCGTATTAAAAAACAATTTCCGAATGCAACTGGACCGTTAATTGTACATCGTTTGGATATGTCAACTTCGGGAATTTTGGTTTTGGCTTTAAACAAAGAAAGTCATAAAACTATACAACAGCAATTTATAAAACGTAAAGTTAAAAAACGTTACATCGCACTATTAGACGGTAATGTAGAAAATGATAACGGAACAATTGATTTGCCTTTGCGTGTAGATTTAGACGATCGTCCGCGACAAATGGTTTGTTATGAACATGGTAAAAATGCAAAAACAGATTATCAAGTAATAAAACGTAAAGATGGTAAAACCTTGATTTATTTTTATCCAATAACTGGTCGTACACATCAATTAAGAATGCATGCTTCGCATCATTTAGGTTTAAATATCGCAATTGTTGGTGATGATTTGTATGGTACAAAAGCCAATCGTTTGCATTTACATGCCGAATATTTAGAATTTATACATCCTACAACAAAAGAATTGATGAAATTTCAGGTCGAACCAAATTTTAATCTATAATTTTGTAAGATAATATAGACAATGGAAGAAAAAGAATTAACAATAAGAGATGTTATTTACCGTGATATGGATACGCTAATCATGGCTAAATTACAAAATGGTGGAAATATTTCGATTGATGATTTAATTGACATTTCATCTTATTTAGCAGCAAGTTTATTTAGAACGCGTTGGCAACAAAAAGGAGAATTGAGCAAAGAAGAAGTAAATGTTGTTTTGGGAAATATTGGTGATTTTTGCCACGAACATTTTGGTGAATATTTTTCTCAGAATGATTTTGATAAGATTGCAAAAATCTCTCAATTATTGCTTCAAAAACCTACATTTGATGACGAATCCAAAGAATATTTTGAAAATATCTTAAAAACAGAATAATCTTATACATAAAAAAAGCTTCAGATAAATCTGAAGCTTTAATTCAATTAGATAAATAAGTTTATTGCCATCCTCCTCCAACAGCACGGTATAATTCTACCATCGAAGTTAAAGATGTTAATTTTGCATCAACTACATTCAATTCAGCATTCAAACCACTATCTCTAGCCGTAATTACTTCTAAGTAATTTGCCATACCATAATTTAATAACTCTTCAGAATAAGTTATTGCTTGGCTGTATAATTGATATTCTTTTTGTTTGTATTCAGTCTTTTTAACCGATGCATCGTAGTTATACAAAGCATCAGAAACTTCTTTACTTGCATTCAAAATTTTACTTTTATAGTTAATCAAAGCATTTTCTTGATTAGCCAAAGCAACTTCTTTTTGTGTACGAATTGCACGTTTGTTAAGAATTGGTTGAGCAATTCCGCCAACTAACGTCGCAAATAAAGATTGTGCACTAAATAATTTATCAATGTCAATTCCTTGTACTCCTCCAGTTGCAGAAATTGTTAACGACGGATAAAAATTAGCCGTTGCAACATTTACATTCTCAAAAGAGTTTATCAAACCAAATTCTGCTGCTTTGATATCTGGGCGATTTTCTAATAATTGCGCCGGAACACCAACAGTTAAATTTGTATTCGCTTTTTGAGAAGCTAAATTTGTACGATTGATTGATTGTGGATTTGTCCCTAATAAAACACTTAAAACGTTTTCGTTTAATTTGATTCCGTTTTCTACATCAACTAACAATGATTTCACATTGTATAATTGTGCTTCTGTTTGGTTAACTGCAACTTCGGTTACGCTACCAGCATCTTTTAATGCTTTTGTCGTTTCTAAACTTTGTTCGCGGTTAATTAATGTTTTATCTAAAATACGTTTTTGCTCGTCTAACGCTAATAATGCGTAGTACGAGTTTGCTATAGACGCAACAATTTGTGTTTTTACAGCTTTGTGCGCTTCTATAGTTTGTAAATAAGTTGCTGCACTTGCGCGTTGATTACTTCTAATCTTTCCCCAAATGTCAGCTTCCCAACTTAATGATCCTGATACTTCGTATTGGCTTTGTCCTCTTTTTTGCATCATAGCACCAAATTGAGTATTAAGCGAATTTTCTGTAAATGTATATTTAGGACCAACAGTTAATGTAGGTAAATAACCCGATTTACCTTGTTTGGCATACGCCTCGGCAACTGCAATATTTTGCAGTGCCGAACGAATGTCCAAGTTATTTTGTAATCCTTGATTAATTAAAGCTTGTAATTGTGTATCTGTAAAAATTTGTTTCCAAGATACAGTTGCTACACTTGCGCTATCTTTCGAAATAACATCTGTTCTAAAATTTGCCTCATTTACAACAGCTTCAGGACGTTTATAGTCTTTTGCCACGAAACAAGATTGAACAGCGAACAATCCAGCCGCAACTAAAGTAATGTTTAAAATTCTGTACTTTTTCATGATTAGATTGATTTATTATGTTCAATTTCTCCTTCTGGACGATCAAATTTTATTGGTTTGATTTTTTCTTGTAATGTTTGGAAAATAACAAACAATACTGGAATAATAAATAAACCTAAAATAGTTCCGATTAATAATCCGAATGCCGCACCAGTAGCTACCGAACGGTTACCCGCAGAAGAAACTCCTGTTGCAAAAACCAATGGCATTAATCCTAAAATAAAGGCAAATGATGTCATTAAGATTGGACGTAAACGTGCTTTTGCACCGTCAATTGCAGCTTGTACAATTGTCATTCCGTGCATACGTCTTTGTAAAGCGAACTCTACAATCAAAATGGCATTCTTGGCCAGTAATCCTACTAACATGATTAAGGCAATCTGGAAATAGATATTATTTTCTAATCCTGCAATCCATTGAGAGAAATAAGCCCCCATAATACCAGAAGGTACTGCTAACAATACTGATAATGGTAAAACATACGACTCATATTGTGCTGATAAGATAAAGTATACGAATACGATACATAAAGCAAAAATCATTACTGTTTGAGAACCAGAACTAATCTCCTCACGTGTTAAACCTGTAAAGTCTGTTCCGTAAGAAGTTGATAATGTTTGTTCAGAAACTTGATTAATTGCTGTAATTGCATCTCCCGTAGAAAATCCTGGTTTTACAGCACCTGTAATATTAGCAGATGTAAATAAGTTGAAACGGTTTACAGAGTTAGGACCATATACACGATTTAATGTTACAAATTGTGATACAGGTGTCATTGCTCCTGTTGATGTTTTAACAAACATTTTGTTTAAACTCATTTCATTGATACGATCATCTGGTAACGCTTGGATATAAACACGGTATTGTTTACCAAAACGTGTAAAATCGGCCGCATATAAACCACCAATATAACCTTGTAATGTAGAGAAGATAGAACTTACAGAAACACCTGCTTGTTTTGCTCTTTCAATATTTACATCAATTTCGTATTGTGGGAAATTTGTATTTAATGATGTTTGTGCGTACTGAATTTCTGGACGTTGCATTAATGCACCAATGTATTCTTTTGCTACTTTATCAAAATCTGCAATATCTCCACCTGTTTTATCTAATAATTTTAATTCGAAACCAGAAGACATTCCAAAACCTGGAATTGCTGGTGGTTGGAAGAAAATCATTTGCGCATCTGTAAATTGTGCTGCTGCACCAAATAATTGACCTGTAATTGCTTGAACTGATAAATCTGGTGTTGTACGTTCTTCAAAAGATTTTAATTTGATAAACATCATACCATAGTTAGAACCAGCTCCAGAAATAATAGAGTTACCAGAAATGATTGTTGCTTTATCAATTCCAGGAATATTTTCGATTGCTTTCTGAAATTGTTTTTCAACTTCGAACACACGGTCCATAGATGCACCAGCAGGTAACTCAATATTACCAATGATAAATCCATTATCTTCCGCAGGTACAAAACCTGTTGGCATCAATTTTCCTAATCCTAAAATACCAGCTCCAGAAATAATAATGATTAAAAATGTTACCCATTTGTGTTTAATTAAAAACTTGAATGAGTTTCCATATTTATGCGTCATTGTATTGAAAGCTGTATTAAAAGCATCAAAGAAACGTTGAATAAAATTACGTTTTTGTTCACCTTCTTGGTGTGGTTTTAAAAATAACGCACACAATGCTGGTGATAATGTTAAGGCATTTAAGGCAGAAATTAAAATGGCAACAATTAAGGTAATACCAAATTGTTTATAGAAAACTCCTGTTGGTCCCGAGATAAATGTTACCGGTACAAATACCGCACACATTACTAATGTAATAGAGATAATTGCTCCAGAAATTTCGTCCATCGCATTTTTCGTGGCATCCATAGGTGTTTCGTGATGAGACTCCATGCGCGCATGCACAGCCTCTACCACCACAATGGCATCATCCACCACAATACCAATGGCGAGCACTAAGGCAAATAACGTTAATAAGTTTAACGAGAATCCTGCTAAATTTAAGAAGAAGAATGTACCGATAATCGAAACTGGTACAGCAATTAATGGTACTAATGTAGAACGGAAATCTTGTAAAAAGATGTACACTACAATAAATACTAAAATAAATGCTTCTATCATTGTATGAACTACTTTCTCGATAGATGCATCTAAGAATGTATTTGTATCCATCAAAATAGTATAAGAAACACCTTCTGGTAATAATTCGCTAGCTTTTTCTAACTCAGTTCTCAAATTCACAATAATTTCTTGTGCATTAGATCCTGGTGTTTGATAAACCGCAAATACAGCAGATGGATCACCATTCATAGCCGATCTACTTGCGTAAGATTGCGCTCCAAATTCTATTGTTGCAACATCTTTTAATCTTAAAACTTGTCCGTTTCCTAAAGATTTTATTACAATATTACGGTATTGATCTTCTGTTTTATAACGACCAGAGTATGTAATTGAGTATTGGAAAGATTGTCCAGAGTTTTCTCCTAATGCACCCGCAGCAGCCTCAAGAGATTCTTGAGATAAAGCAGCAGAAACATCTGATGGAACTAAACCGTAACTTGCCATACGAGATGGATCTAACCAAATACGCATAGAGTATGTCATGGCACCAAAAACGGTAGCATCACCTACACCACTTACACGTTTTAAGGCTGGTATAATATTAATATTTAAGTAATTCTGTAAATATGTTTCGTCATATTTAGGATTTGTAGAACTAAAAGTAGTAAACATCAAGGCAGATGTTTGTTGCTTTTGTGTTACAACTCCAGAACGTGTTACCTCCGCTGGTAATAAAGGTGTTGCACGAGCTACACGATTTTGTACATTTACTTGCGCAATATCCCCGTCTACTCCGGGTTTAAAGATAACATCGATAGATGCAGAACCGTTGTTTGATGCAGTAGATTGGATATAATCCATTCCTTCTACACCATTCACCTGTTCTTCTATCGGAATAATAACAGACTCCATTACTGTTTTTGCATTCGCACCTGGATATGAGGCAGAAATTTTAACAGTTGCCGGAGCAATGTCTGGATATTGGGTTACCGGAAGCGAAATAAGCCCCAGTATACCTAATATCAATATGATAATAGAAATAACCGTTGATAAAACGGGTCTTTCAATAAACTTTTTTAACATAATTTATTTCAATTAGAATACTTTTTTAGTAGAGTTTACGATCGAATCAAAGTTTGCTGGCATTTGTTTAACTGCCGTTTTATCACGTAATTTACCTACACCTTGCGCAACAACTTTGTCACCTTTCTTAACTCCTTCTTTTACAACAGCCATGTTACCTGCTCTTTCTACAACTGTAATTGGTGTTGCATACGCTGTATCTTTTGTTACTTTGTAAACATAAGTCATACCTTGTTGTTCGAAAGTTGCTGCTTCTGGAACAACCAATACATCAACAAATGTTTTTGGAACACGAATACGACCTGAGTTTCCATTTGCTAAAATTTTAGCTTCATTGTTAAATGATACACGGAAATCAATAGTACCTGTTGTTGGATTAATTTGTCCTGTTACTGTTTGAATTTTTCCTTTTTCTGGATAAATTTCTCCATTTGCTAAAACTAAATCTACCAATGGAATTTTATTTAATTTATCTTTTAAAGTTGATCCTTCAGCTTTCGAAATAAAGTTTAAATACTCTTTCTCATTCATAGAAAAATATGCGTAAACTTTACTTGTATTAGAAACAACTGTAATTGGTGTTTGGTCTGTTGGACCAACTAATGTCCCTTGACGGAAATTAATTGCACCTAAAACTCCACTTATTGGGCTACGAACTACAGAATAATCTACATTAGCTTGTGCACCTTTATAACTTGCTTGCGCTTGCGAAACACCAGCTTGTGCTTGGCTTAAGCCAGCTTGCGCTTGATTGTAACCAGCTTGTGCTTTTGCTAAATTAGCTTTTGCAGTTTCTAATTGTACATTACTAATAATATTTTTTTGTACTAACGGAGTCAATTTATTTACTTCAACTTGTGCTGCATTTACAGACGCTTTTGCTGCACTTACATTTGCTTGTGCCGCTTTTACATTTGCTTGTGCTGCACCAACACCAGATCTTAAAGCATCTGCGTTTTGTGTTAATACATTCGTTTCTAATTTAAACAAAGGTTGTCCCGCAGTTACGTACTGACCTTCATCAACATAAACTTCTGTAATGTAACCTTGTATTTTTGCACGAACATCATTATTCACAATACCTTCTATATTAGTTGGGTATTCATCATAACTTGTTACCACTTTAGTTGGTACATCAACCACCGGATATGGTGTTGGACCTTGTGCTTGCTGTGCAGCATCGTTCTTCTTACCACAAGAACTTAGCGCAACAGCTAAAGCACCAACCATCATAACGTTAACGTTTTTCATATTACTTATTTTCTAGTTGAATTTTATTAATTTTTTGTATTGTTTCGTCTAATAACGTTTTTGTTTGAGTTAAATGATCTAAATAAATATCAATTACTCTATTATCATGATTTTTTGATAAGGTATCATTTCCTATTTTGTGTTGTTTAATACGATTTGTAAAAACAATATCTTGAGAAATCATATCAAATAAAAAATCTAACTTTTCAGTCAAATAGCTAAGATTTAATCTAAAATGTCGCTTGCGCGAATCTATTTTATTGATATATTCGATTTGTTTCATGGACAGTAGATAGTTAATAGAGTTAGATAATGAGCTTTTACTTACATTAAAAACTTCTAATAATTCTTCAAATGTAAAACCAACATCATTTGACTCTAAAACCATATATGCCTGTAATTTAGCCGTCAATGGAGGATATTTGTACGTTTTCTCCAAAAAAGCGCTGAAACTACAAAAAAGATCTAAATCACAAAGCGGATTTTCTTTACTCATAATATATAATTCTGATAAATCTGTGCAAATATAAAAAAGTTAGTTCGGTTAAAACAGAACTAATCATACTTTTTATAAAATTTAACTATAATTTAATTTTATAATGTCTGTACAATACCTCTATTATAATGCAAAAAATCCTTAGGTAATAGAATTTATTCTTATCAAAAAATAGACCGTTTTAACAATTTAAATGCTGTTTAATAAATAGATACAATAAAAAAAGCCACTCAAATTGAGTAGCTTTTATCTATATTATTAATGATTAATTCATCTTTTAGTGGCGTGTCTTTCAAAAAATCGTCAATTTTTTTCAGTTCATCCATATAATCATATTGCAAATCTTCGTGAAATTTTTCGAACATTGTTCGTATTAATTTTAATCGACCTGCTTGATATTTATACAATTTATCTGCATTTTCTCCTGTTGTATTTTTAGCAAATAAATAGGGATAACGGTTAAATGATTCTTGTAAAATATACTTTCTTAATTCGAATTCTGATGTTTTATCTTTTGTAATTTGAACATGATAATTCACCAAACCACTCAACGATTTTAAGCACAAAAGCAATTGACGATGACTTCTATTTATATTAATCTGATTAATTAAATGATGTGCTTTTTTAAACTGATTATCAATCTTTTCGTAAATTATATTAACACGATCAATCAAATCATTTTCATCTTCTAATAATTGAAAATGAAGATGCTCTACAAGCGTTTCATCTTTATTAATTAACCGTAAAAGTATTTTATCTTTTTCTTTAGAAGGCAAATCTAAAATTGCATTTTTCAATTCCGGAACTTGCTTTAAATTCATAGCGTTATTTGTTTGCTGTTTTCGTTTTCTAAATTACAATTTTCTTTCTAAAGAAATTGTATATTTAAAAACTGATTAAAAAAACTTACATTGACTAAAACAATCAAATACTATATTATTGTATCGATTATAATTTTTTCGGTACTAATAATTCTATCACAAGTCAATCTGCAAATAAAAGGAGAATACACGTATCAAATAATTGCTTGGAGTTGGATTGTATTTACGCTTTATATTATCATTAAATTTAGAAAAATAATCTACATCAAAATTTACGCAATCGTACTTCTTGCTTTGGTTGGATTAAGTATTTTACCAATGGCAATCCCATTTTTTGTAATAATAAATTTTCTATTTAATACAGATACAATTCAAACTATAAAATTAAATAACGAATACAAAATTGAGGTTAATAAAAAAATATTAGCGATGAAAAGAGTTTATATTTATAAAACAAAATCTAAATTTTTGGTTTTAGAAAAAAATGATAATTTAGTTAGACCTAATTACAGTGAAATTGTTGCAAAAACTCTTGATATTAATTCTGATGACCCAAATTTATATAATTACGAATCTGAACCCATTCAAAACGCAAAATTTATTACTATAAATAAGGATAGTATTGGTATTGAATATCAGATTCTTGATAAAAAGAAAATAATTTATCATAATCTTAACGAAACTTATGGTTATTAACCTTATTTCATAATTTAATAATATGTACTTTTGCAAACTGAAATAAGGATTGAAATTATGAAAAGAGTTGTTGAGCACAGAAAATTACTTGGAGTTGATAAAACTGCTACATTAAAGGAGTTAAAAACAATTTACAGAAATACGATGAAAGATGCTCATCCTGATAAATTTATTAATGATGAAGCAGGAAAATTAGAAGCAGAAGAAAAAAGCAAAACTGTGATTGAGGCTTACCACTTTTTAGTAAGTATTAACCCAGAAACGCACGAAAAATATAAAGAAGAATATACTGAAACAACAACAAAATCTAATATTCATGACTTTTACATGGATAAACAGATTTTAAAAGTTGAGCATTTAGACGGAAATATTTATGAATATCTTGGTGTTCCTAAAAATACGTACGTAAAAATGGTAAATGCAGATTCGCCAAGTCGTTTTGCAAGAAGACATATTTACGGAAAATTCGTATACAGAAAATCAGGTGAAGCAATGCAAGCTTAATTTTTTAGATAAAAATATACAAAGGATTAATTTCCTTTTTTAAAATAAGTGATCAGTAATGATCACTTATTTTTTTTGCATAATATTTATATATCAACAACAAAAAAACCGCCTCAAAATAATGAGACGGTTGTATATAAACGTTAAAAAACGATTTATTAGTGACCTAAAATATAGCTAAAAATTAATGGCGCTACAATTGTTGCGTCAGATTCTATCATAAACTTAGGTGTATCAACATCTAATTTTCCCCACGTAATCTTTTCGTTTGGTACAGCTCCTGAATAAGAACCATAAGAAGTTGTTGAGTCAGAAATTTGACAGAAATATGACCAGAAAGGAACATCAGTCCATTCTAAATCTTGGTACATCATTGGAACAACACAAATTGGGAAATCACCAGAAATACCACCTGCAATTTGAAAGAAACCTACTCCTTTTCCATCAGAATTTGCACGATACCATTCTGTTAAATAAATCATGTATTCAATCCCAGATTTAACTGTTGAAGCTTTTAAGTTTCCTTTGATAACATTAGATGCAAAAATATTACCTGTAGTAGAATCTTCCCATCCTGGACAAACAATTGGTAAATTTTTCTTTGCAGCTTCTACAATCCAAGAATCTTTAGGATCTATTTCATAATATTGCTCTAAAACCCCAGAATTTACAACTTGGTATAAAAATTCGTGTGGTAAATATCTTTCTCCTTTAGCTTCTGCAGCATGCCAAACATCTTCTAAATGTTCTTGCAAACGACGAAATGCTTCTTCTTCGGGAATACAAGTATCTGTAACACGATTATAATGTGCGTCTAATAATTCGCGCTCTTGTTCTGGTGTTAAATCTCTGTAGTTAGGTATTCTTTTGTAGTGAGAATGCGCAACTAAATTCATTACATCCTCCTCTAAATTTGCACCTGTACAAGAAATGAAATGTACTTTGTCTTGACGAATCATTTCTGCTAACGAAATTCCTAATTCAGCAGTAGACATTGCACCACCTAAAGAAATTAACATTTTACCACCTTCTAACAAGTGTGCTTCATATCCTTTTGCCGCATCTACTAATGCAGCTGCATTAAAGTGTCTATAATTGTGCTCTATAAACTGACTGATTGGTCCTTTGCTCATTTTATTATCTTTTTATTTTATTAAATTTTATTTATTGTAACCCAATGTTTCTAATACATTTTGATGCGTTTGCTCTTCCGAATATACTTTTGCTTCGTAATTTTCGTCGATTAAGATATATTTTGGTTGAGGAATTAAACAGTGATTAATTCCACCAAATCCACTAATATTATCTTGATAAGCACCTGTATTAAAAAATCCGATATACAATGGTTTTGCCGAATCGTATTTTGGTAAATAAATGGCATTTACATGTTGCTCAGAATTGTAATAATCATCCGAATCACAAGTTAATCCACCCAACAATACGCGTTCATATTTATCGTACCAACGGTTAATTGGTAACATTACAAATCGTTTCGAAATTGCCCAAGCATCTGGTAAAGTTGTCATGAAAGATGAATCAATCATATCCCAATATTCCTTATCATTTTGTTTCTTTTGATAAAGAATTTTATATACAACTCCTCCACTTTCTCCTACAGTATACGATCCAAATTCTGTAAAAATATTAGGAACTGGAATTCCTTCTTCATCACAAATTGCTTTTATTTGTAACAAAATTTCCTTCGCCATATACGGATAATCGTAAGAAAAACTAAGCGAATTTTTGATTGGGAATCCTCCACCAATATTTAAACTATCTAATTCGGGACAAACTTTTTTCAGATTTACATAAACCTTCAAACATTTTGTCAACTCATTCCAATAATAAGAAGTATCCTTAATACCTGTATTAATAAAGAAATGAAGCATTTTTAATTTAATGCGCTCGTTTGGTTTAACCATTGTTTGATAAAAAGGCACAATATCCTTGTATCCAATTCCTAAACGAGACGTATAAAACTCAAATTTTGGTTCCTCTTCTGATGCAATACGAATTCCGATTTCAAAATCGCCTTCAATTGCTTCCGAAAACAAATCTACTTCTTCGTAATTATCTATTACAGTAATCGTTTTGCGGTGTCCGTTATTTATTAAACGTGCTATGTTTTCTACATATTCTTCACGCTTAAAACCATTACAAACAACGTATTGATTTTCATTAATTAATCCTTCTTTCATCAGATTTTCGACAATATTAATGTCGAATGCCGAAGAAGTTTCGATGTGAATGTCATTTTTTAAGGCCTCGCCTAAAATGTGACGGAAATGCGAACTTTTGGTACAATAACAATAATTGTAAGTTCCTTCATAGTTTAACTCCTCACGTGCTTTTTCAAACCAACCTTTCGCTTTTTGTATGTTTTCAGAAATTTTTGGCAAATACGTAAATTTCAATGGTGTTCCGTGTTCCTCTACCAAGGCTTTCAAATCAATTCCATTAAATTTTAAGTACTCTCCATCCATTTCGAATTCATCTTGTGGAAAGTCAAATGACTGCGTGATTAAATCTATGTATTTAGTTTTCATTATGCTTTTTAAGTGTTACGTGTATAGTATTATTTCTAAAATTTTTATAAGGTTAAATTTTAGGGTACTACAGACGTATGGCGTAATATACATTACGAAGCAACAATGGGAAAGAATAATTCTTTAATTCGTTTCTATTCATTAAAACTACTGCGTTAAAGCTCTTTCTATTCTCTACGCTTCCGAATAAAAGGTTAAAACTCATCAACTTTTTTCTTGAAAAAATTATAAAATACTAGTCGCAAATATAAGTTTTTTAATTCTGTTAAAAAAGATAAAAAATTGCTAAATTTTTGATTATATATTCTGAAGTTCTACAACTAAACTCA
The DNA here is from genome assembly GCF_900115015.1 of Algoriella xinjiangensis. Classification (GTDB taxonomy): domain Bacteria; phylum Bacteroidota; class Bacteroidia; order Flavobacteriales; family Weeksellaceae; genus Empedobacter; species Empedobacter xinjiangensis. The sequence continues at coordinate 87,561 of NZ_FOUZ01000006.1, forward strand.
AATAAACGTCAATTGTTCAAAAATTTATTTTTTCTTTAAGGTTTCACTAATCTAAATATTGTATTTTTGAAATCGTTTTGAACGTAAATTATGGGTAAAATAATTGCAATTGCTAATCAGAAAGGTGGCGTAGGAAAAACGACAACGTCGTTAAATCTTGCTGCATCTTTAGGAGTATTAGAAAAGAAAGTTTTATTAATTGACGCAGATCCGCAAGCAAATGCAACATCTGGTTTAGGTTTTGATTTAGACGAAATAGAAGCTGGAACTTATGAGGTTTTAGAACATGAAGTTTTGGCTAGTAAAGCTATTTTAAAATCAGAATCGCCAAACTTAGACGTAATGCCTGCTCATTTAGATTTAGTTGCGGCTGAAATAGAGATTGTAGATTACGAGAACCGCGAATATATGTTAAAAACTGCGTTGGATGAAATCAAAGATCAGTATGATTATATTATTATAGATTGTGCGCCATCTTTGGGTTTAATCACTTTAAACGCTTTAACAGCGGCAGATTCTGTTATAATTCCTATTCAATGCGAGTATTTTGCGTTAGAAGGTTTGGGAAAATTATTGAATACAATAAAAGGAATTCAGCAACATCATAACAAAGAATTGGATATAGAAGGTTTATTGTTAACAATGTACGATTCGCGTTTACGCCTTTCTAATCAAGTATTAGACGAGGTAAATAATCATTTTCCGCAAATGGTTTTTAAAACGATTATTACACGAAATGTGCGTTTGTCCGAAGCGCCAAGTTTTGGAGAAACCATTATTCAGTACGATGCAGCAAGTAAAGGTGCCGAAAATTATTTAAATTTAGCCCGAGAATTTTTAATTAACAACAACGATACAAATTAATAATGGCAAAGCCAAATAAAAATAATCGCTTAGGACGCGGATTATCAGCTTTATTAAAAGATGAACCAACCGTAAAAACAGCACAAGACGAAGGTGCTAAAAAATTGGTGGGTAATATACTTGAGGTAGAGTTAGAAAAAATAACCGCTAATCCTTGGCAACCACGAACTAATTTTGATAAAAAATCTTTAGAAGAATTGGTTTCATCTATTTCTACATTAGGCGTAATACAACCAATTACAGTTCGTAAAAAAGATTCGGGAGAATACGAATTAATATCTGGTGAAAGACGTTTTAGAGCATCACAATTAGCAGGTAAAAAATCTATACCAGCATACGTTCGTTTGGCTAATGACCAAGAAATGTTGGAAATGGCGTTGGTAGAAAACATACAACGACAAGATTTAGATGCAATAGAAATTGCACTTTCTTACCAACAATTAATAGACGAAATAAAATTAACACAAGAAGAATTAAGTAAACGAGTAGGGAAAGACAGAACGTCTATCACAAACTATTTGCGTTTATTAAAATTAGATCCAATTATACAAACAGGTATTCGCGACGGCATGATTTCTATGGGACATGGTCGTGCATTAATGGCGATTGATGATACGGATTTACAATTTGATATTTACGAAAAAATTGTCCGTAATAATTTATCTGTTCGTGATACAGAACGTTTAATAAAATCGATAAAAGAAGGTGACGATGCTACAGCTAAAAAAGTAGTAAACGAATTGCCTACGCAATATAAAGAAGCATTAAGCTCAATTTCGAATTCATTAAGAACAAAAGTCGAAATTAAACGTGCAAATAATGGAAAAGGTAAAATTATTTTGAATTTTACTTCGGATGAAGAATTTGAACGATTAAGAAAATTTTTAAATGAAAATTAAATCATTATTTCTTGGGTTGATGATAACTTCTTCGGTTTCATTTGCTCAAGTAAAAACAGATTCGTTATTTATTGTTGATAAAGTAATAAACGATTCAATTGCAACTAAAAGTGCCCTAACGGAAAAAAGTCCAATAAGAGCATCTTTATATTCTGCAATTTTACCTGGTGCAGGACAACTTTACAATAAAAAATGGTGGAAAGCGCCTATTGCATTAGGTTTAGTTGGTACCGGAACTGGATTTACAATTTATTACAACAATTTATACAAAAAATACCGCAAGGCTTATATTGCTGTTCGCGAAGGTACGCCAAACGAATTTACGGGTATTTTAACGGCGCAGCAATTGGCTGTAATACAAGACGATTACAAACGAAAACGAGATTATAGTGTTGCTTTAACTGCGTTAGTTTATTTATTAAATATTGTTGATGCAACAGTTGATGCACATTTATTTTCTATTCGTAATGACCCAGAGATGACTTTTAAACCAACTGTTTTACAAGACGAAATGACGTTAGAACCAGTATTAGGTCTCGCTTTTAATTTTAAATTTTAATACAAAAAATGAATATAGCTTTAATAGGATACGGAAGAATGGGTAAAGCCATCGAAGAAATTTTGATACAAAGAGGACACGATGTTGTACTAAAAATATCACGCACTCCACTTCCCGAAGAATTAAAAAATATAGATGTAGCAATCGAATTTTCTAAACCAGAATATGCTTTTGATAACCTTAAAGTATTACTTGAGAATAAAGTAGCAACAATATGTGGTACAACAGGATGGTTAGAAAATCAAGACGAAGTAAATAAATTAGCAATTACTAATAATACCGCTTTTTTATACGCTTCTAATTTTAGTTTAGGTGTAAATTTATTCTTCGAACTTAATCAAGTTTTAGCACGAATGATGAATAAATACCGCAATGAATATCAAATTAATTTAGAAGAAATTCATCATACTCAAAAATTAGACGCACCTTCTGGAACAGCAATTACAATTGCAGAAGGAATTATAGAAAATACAACTTATAAAACATGGTCGATGGAAGAAAATTCGCAAGAAATTATTCCTATCGAAGCAAAACGAATAGAAAACGTACCAGGAACACATATCGTACAATATACGTCTGATGTTGATACTATCGAAATTTCTCATACCGCACATTCGCGCAAAGGTTTTGCGCTTGGAGCAGTAATTGCTGCTGAGTGGATTTGGAACAAAGAAGGTATTTTTACAATGAAAGATGTACTCGAATTAAACTAATTAAAAATACTAATATCAAAGACTTATGCACTTATTAATTTACTGGTTAATTGGTTTTATTATTGCCAATGTAATCTTTGGAGCTGCAACATGGAAACTATTTAAAAATGCAGGAAAACAAGCGTGGCAAGCCTATATTCCTTTTCTTAATATTTGGAAAGGTTTAGAAATTATTCACCGTCCAAAATGGTGGATTATTTTATTCTATTTGCCAATCGTAGGACCAATTTTTTGGTTAGTTTTCTTTGTAGATTTAGGTGATTCGTACGGAAAAATCGAAACAAAAGATAAAATCATTATGGTTTTAACTTTAGGTTTATACATTTTTGCCGTTAATTATTCTGATAATCCAAAATATTTAGGTCCAGAAAATCGCAAACCAACTTTTGTTTCTTCACTTATTTTTGCTTTAGTTTTAGCAACTATTGTACACAATTGGTTTGTACAACCTATGATTGTACCAACGGGTTCTATGGAAAATACGATCAAAATTGGTGATGCATTATTTGTAGAAAAAATTAGTCATGGTGCACGTGTTCCGATGACGCCAATTGGTATTCCTTTCTCAGAATTTATTTACCGTGATGGCTTTATTGACAAAGCGCGTTTACCTTATATGAGAGTACCAGGTTGGAGAGATTTAAAGTCAAATGACATTGTTGTTTTCAACTATCCTACAGATTCTGTTTACTCGGCAATCGATCGCAAAGATGCTTATGTAAAGCGTTTGGTAGGTTTACCAGGAGAAACAATTCAGATTCGTAACGGAATTTTATATGTAAATGACAAAAAATTTATTCCCAAAAAAGATGCGCAAGTTCAACATTCGTATATGGTTGTTACAAAAGCGCCTTTTAGTGATAAATTATTGTACGATAATTTCGGAATTATTAGTACCGATTATAATGCAGGAAAAAAAGAAGATGGTACATTTATTTACCAATTTGCAGCATTAACAGATGCGCACGTTACTGCAATGAAATCTAACGCAAACGTAGTATCGGTTGAACCAATTTTACAACCTGTTGGCGAAAAAACAGAACATATTGTAAAAGGTAAAATTGACAGTACAAATACAATTTTCCCTGTAAATAAAGCATGGAATCCTGACCAATACGGTCCTTTGTATATTCCGAAAAAAGGAGATATTGTAGACATTAACAAAGAAACTTTACCACAATACATCAATATTATTCGCAAATACGAGCACAATGCTTTGCGTGTAGATTCTGCTGCGGGTAAATATGATATTTATATAGACGATAAAAAAACCAATAAATACGAGATTCAACAAAACTATTATTTTATGATGGGAGACAATAGAAACCAGTCGTTAGATGCGCGTTTCTTTGGTTATGTTGGCGAAGATCACGTAATTGGTCGTCCAATTATGATTTGGGCAAATATGAATGGAATGTTTGAAGCTGCGGCTCCAAAAAAATTCATTTGGAATCGTTTCTTTACTTCTATCAACAATGATAATCCAGACAAAACATCATACGGAATTTACGTTTTGATTGCTTTAATTGGATGGATTGGATACGATGTTGTAAAAGCAAGAAAAGAGAAAAAGAAGAACAAATACTAATCAAAATAAGTTGTGCATTATGATAAAGTTATAATGCACAATTTTTATATTACAGAAGAAAAAATACGAATGAAAAATACGTTTGCCGCATTTTATTTTGGTCCGATAGATTATTATGCAGAAATGGTAAAAAGCCAAAATTTAAATATCGAAGTTTGTGAAAATTTTCAGAAACAAACCTATCGAAATAGATGTAATATTTTAGGTGCAAATGGCAAATTAATGCTCAATATACCTACGTTACATAATGGCAAAAAAACATTTGCAGATTTACAACCATCTTACGAACACCATTGGCAAAAAGAACACTTTCGATCAATAAAATCGGCATATCACGGTTCTCCTTACTTCGAATATTACGAACACGAACTTGCTCCTTTTTATGAAAAGAAAGAAAAATATTTATTAGATTTTAATCTGAAAACAATTGATTTTATCAATCAAAAATTACGATTAGATTTAGAAATTTCAACAACCGAAACTTATGAAATAATTGATGCTGAACATGATTTCAGAAATCAATTCTCAGCTAAAAAACCAGCTCAATATAATTTACCAGAATACATTCAAGTTTTTGATGATAAATTTGGATTTACTTCTGATTTAAGCATTATTGATTTACTTTTTAGCGAAGGTCCAAGCGCCGCTATTTACTTAAAAAACTTAATAAAATAACAACATGAGAAAATTATTGATTGCAGTAGGATTTGCCTTTACATTAGGGTTTGCTCACGCACAAACGACAGAAGTTCCAAAAGAAAAATGGTACCATGCAGGCATCGAACAAACAAGTGTTTATGGTGTTAACACAGATCAAGCTTTACAATTTCTAAAAGAACACAAAAGAAAAGCTAACACAATTATAGTTGGTGTTTTGGATAGTGGTGTTGAGAATTTCCACGAAGATTTGAAAGCAAATATGTGGAATAATCCGAAAGAAATTCCAGGAAACGGAATTGATGACGACAAAAACGGATACATTGACGATGTACACGGTTGGTCTTTTTTAGGAACTGCAAAAGGAATTAATTATAACGACGACACAACTGAATTAACACGTGTTTACAAACATTTAGCTGATAAATACGATACATATAACCAACAAGCAAATCACGATGCGATGATGAAAAATCCATCTGAGTTTGCAGAATTTCAAGCCATTCAAAAAGAATATTTAAGCGCTGTTGGTAAAGCAAAATATAACCAACAAGTTGCACAAGCAAAACTAAATTCTGTAGAAGGTGGAATTAATAAAATGGTGACTGAATTTGGTGAGACTAAATTATCAAAAGACATCTTAAAAAATTATCAACCAACAGATTCACAAGTTTTAGAAGCGATGTGGATTTTTGGTGAATTAAAAGAAGAGCAATGGGTTGGTAAAACAATGAAAGAAGTTTCTAATACATATTTAGGAGCTGCTCGTCGTGCTGCAAAAGGAGAAACATTGTCTTCTCATCTAAACTTAAATTTAGTTGATCGTAAAGATGTTGATAATCCAAACGATAAAACAGAACGTTTTTACGGAAACGGAGATTCTAATGGACCTGAATCTTCTCACGGAACTCACGTAGCTGGTATTATTGGTGCGGTGCGCGGAAATAATATTGGTTCTGAAGGAACAACTGGTGGTAATAATGTAAAAATCTTATCTGTTCGTACCGTTCCTAACGGAGATGAGCGTGATAAAGATGTTGCAAATGCAATTCGTTATGCAGTAGATAATGGTGCAAAAATATTGAATATGTCTTTTGGTAAAACATATTCTCCAGACAAACAAATCGTTTGGGATGCGTTTAAATATGCTTCTGATAAAAATGTTTTGATTGTAAAAGCTGCAGGAAATAGTAACGAAGATATTGATGTTCACATTCATTATCCAACTAATTTTAAAGACAATAATCCTGTTTCTAAATCAGTTTTAACTGTTGGTGCTTCTACAAAAGATCCAAATGCATTAAAAGCGAGATTCTCTAACTTTGGTAAAAAATCTGTTGATGTTTTTGGTCCTGGACAAGAAATTTATGCAACATATCCTGGTGTAGATCAATACCGTTTCTTAAACGGAACTTCTATGGCTTCGCCTGCTGTTGCTGGTGTTGCGGCATTAGTTTGGTCACATTATCCAAAATTAACTGCGGAAGATATTCGTAATATTTTGATGGAAACTGTAAATAAAAATGATCAATTAAAAGATATTTCTGTTACTGGAGGTGTTGTAGACTCTTACAAAGCAGTACAAAAAGCGGAAGAAATTTACAAACAACGTAAATTAAAATAATTTTAACACAACATTATAAAAGGCTCCAAATTTTTGGAGCCTTTTTTGTATCTTCCTTTTGCATAAAAAAATTAGTTCTACTACAATTTAAATATTAGTAAAAAAACAATTATGAAGAAATTCTTATTAAGTATAGGAGTTGCAATGTTTATCGGAGTAACTTCATTCGCACAAGAAACAACTGCCCTACCATTACCAAAAGTTGATCAAAAATATTGGCAACACGAATCTTTAGAAGAATCTGGTGTTTATGGTGTAAATACACAAAAAGCAATTCAATTTTTAGAATCTAAAAAACGTAAACCATCCGAATTAATTGTTGGTGTTTTAGATAGCGGTGTAGAAATTGTTCATCCAGATTTAAAAGATAATATCTGGATCAATAAAAAAGAAATTGCTGGTAACGGAAAAGATGACGATAAAAATGGTTATGTAGATGATGTTAATGGTTGGAATTTTATCGGAGGAAAAGATGGTAAAAATGTTGCGGGTGATACATTAGAATTGACTCGTTTATTGGTTAAATACAAAGATTTATTCGAAACAAGTAAAGATGCAGCATCTAACAAAACAAAATTTGCTACTGAATTTGCTGAATATCAAAAAATAAAAGAACAATACGAAACTAAATTAGCCGAAGCAAAACAAGGTCTTGCTCAGATGACTCAATACCAAACAATGTTAAAAGCTCCTTTAGAAGCTTTAAATAGTGAATGGGGTGATAAAAAAATCACAAAAGAGTTGATGGCCAATTTTAAACCGAAATCTGAAGCTGCGAAAGAAGGAATGTTCTTTTTTGGACAAGTTCCAGAATCTGCATGGGAAGGTCTAACAATGGCAGAATTTACCAAATCTACGTTAGATGAAATTAACGAAGGTTTTACATATTATAATGACCAAATCGAATATAATTTAAATACAGAATTAGATCCTCGTTCTATTGTTGGCGATAATTACGCTGATAAAACGGAACGTTTTTACGGAAATAATGACGTTGATGGTCCTGATGCTTTACACGGAACACACGTTTCGGGAATTATTGCGGCAAAAGCTGGAAATGGTATCGGAATGGACGGAATTGCTGGTAACGGTTATGTAAAAATTATGTCAGTTCGTACCGTTCCAAATGGTGATGAGCGCGATAAAGATGTTGCAAACGCAATACGATATGCTGCTGATAATGGCGCAAAAATATTGAATATGTCTTTCGGAAAAGCGTATTCTCCAGACAAACAAATTGTTTGGGATGCGTTTAAATACGCAGAGAAAAAAGGTTTATTATTGATAAAAGCTGCAGGTAATGACAACGAAAATGTAGATACAGAAAATAATTTTCCGACTATTTTTAACGAAAAAGGAGAAGCAATTGTAAATAATGTAATTACGGTTGGTGCAAACACAATGGATCCTACTATTTTAAGATCAAGTTTTTCTAACTTTGGTAAGAAATCTGTAGACGTTTTCGCGCCAGGTTCAAAAATTTATTCAACTGTTCCTAAAAAAGACGGAGAATACAAAGATTTAGATGGAACATCAATGGCATCGCCAGTTGTAGCAGGAGTTGCAGCTTTGGTTTGGGCACATTATCCAAAATTATCTGCTTTAGACATTAAGAAAATCTTGATGGAATCTGTTAATACAAATCCTCAATTAGCAGATATTTCTGTTACGGGCGGAGTTGTAGATGCATACAAAGCGGTACAATTAGCTGAAAAAATGTACACAGCTAAAAAATTAAAATAATAAATACACAACATAATAAAAGCCTCTCAATTTGAGAGGCTTTGTTTTTTTATATCAAATTCAATTCTATATTTTTCAGAAATTGAAAACTCTTTTTTCTTAATCGTTAAATGATTTTTTCCGAAAGAATCTATCTTTTTAAAATTTACAATTTGCGAACGATTAATTTGAAGATAATTATCATTCAACATTTCACTCAATTTTTTTAGAGTCATCAACGGAATATAAGGTACCTCCCGCTCTTCGCTGTAAATTTTTACATAATCTTTCATACTTTCGATGTATGTAATTGTAGAAAGATTAAGTTTAACTTGCTTTGAATCTATTTTGATAAAAATAAATTCTTCTTCTAAAGTTGCTAAACGTTTTTGAATCTTTATTTTCTCAACACTTTGCTCAAAATCATCATAACTGTAAGGTTTTAACAAAAAATCGGTCGCAGAAACTTTAAAACCATCAATTGCATATTTGCTATACGCCGAAACAAAAACAACCAATGATTTTTGATTTTTTTTGGCTAATATTTTAGCAAATTCAACACCATTTAAATCTGGCATTTCAACATCTAAAAAAATACAATCAACCAAATTATTCTCTAAGAATTTTAGTGCATTTTTAGCAGAATTAAAGCTTGAAATCAATTCTAAATCTTGATTTTTTTCTACAAAACTTGAAATTAATTTCAATGCAAATGGTTCATCATCAACTGTAATACAACTCAATTTCATGCTAATTTTATTTTTAAGAAACATTCATAAATTATCTCATCATTATTTATCAAATATTCAAATTGATTTGGGTAAATAATGTTTAATCGTTTCAACGTATTTTCAATACCAATTCCTTTTTTACGTGTTAAATTTTGTTTAGTAAACTGTTGATTTTTTGTTTTTAAAACCATTGTTTTATCTTCTAAGTCTAATTTCAAAATCAACTCAATTTCACAATTAATATCCGTGGAAATCCCGTGTTGAAAAGCATTTTCTACAAATGGTAATAAAATCATTGGTGCAATTTTTACATCATTTTCTGGTATAGAAAAATCAATTTTTAATTTTATATTTTCAGTTAATCTAAAGCGCATCAAATCAATATAATTTTCAATAAAACTGATTTCATCTTTTAAAGAAACCTTGTTTAATTTTTCTTCATTCATCACAAAACGCATCATTTTTGCCAATTGTTGAATTGCAATTCGAGATTTATCAACCTCAAAATAAGTTAAAGAATGAATTGTATTTAACGTATTAAAAAAGAAATGCGGATTAATTTGCGCTTTTAAAGTGTCTAATTCTGCTTTCGATTTCTGAACTTTTAATTCGAGCTTTTTAGTTTGTTCTTTATTCCAACTTTTAATCAAATGATTTGCAATTCCGACCAAAAAAATTAACAACGAAAAAATACTAATGTAAACCGAAATAAAAAATAAATTCTGACTCGAATTATAAACCTGATTTGGATGTAAACGTTGATGAATTTTAAAATTAAGTTGTAAAATATGCTCTATTTGATTCATAAATACAATTAATGCAACAGTAAAAATGATGAAAAAAGCCAAGTAAATTATTCCATTTTTTCGCCAAATAACACGAGGTAAAATTAATTTTGAATTAACATAATACACGATAAATAATACGGAAAACAAAATAAAATGGTAAATATAATGCTCTATCGGAAGCGAAATTTTGTACATCATCGGGAATAAAACAAAGAAAATGACAGCCAAAATGCTCCATCCTAAAAGATGTAAAATGAGTCCTGATTTTTCTTTAAAAAATTCCATACAAAATATTTATGCGAAGTAACAAAAAGGATTTGGGCTAATGTAAAAATTCGTCGCGAAAAATTTGTAATTGGTCGATTATAATTGTTTAATAAATAAGTGACTTCTACATTTGACAAAAATTTAAACAAAATGAATTACAGCTTAATAGTCGTCTATGGTATGTTGACCTTATCTATATTTACACCATTTGTCGCATTATATGCCGTAAAATTGGCGAAAGAAAAAAAATATGCACAACACATAAAAATACAACGCAATTTATTTCATACCTGTGTAACTGGAGTTATTTTATTAGAATTAACGATTAGATTATCGGGAGGTTCGGGAAGTTTAGTAGAATCTAGCCCATATATCGCCACATCATTTTTCAAGAATTTACTTTGGGCACATATTACTGGAGCAGTCTTAACTTATATTGTTTGGGCATTTACTATTTTCAAATCAGGGAAGCAAAATAAAAAATCTAATCTTCCAGGAAAATTTAGAATAACACACCGAAAATTAGGATATTTTGTGATTATTGGTCTTTTTTATACCGGAATTACTGCTTTTATCGTATGTGCTATGGCTTACTTTTTATAGCTTTTACATTTACTAAAAAATCCAGTTAAAAATTAACTGGATTTTTATATGATATATTTATCTCAAATAAATTTCTTCTGAAACTATTCCAGATTCTATTTCGATTGGTGTTTGATCTTGCTTAAAAATACGAGCAGATAAAGTTCCTTTCAGCTCCACCACTCCATTTTCTACACGTAACCAACTTCCTTCTCGTAATCCTACAACAACTTGATGATTAAATTTATGAAACTCATTAATACGCGTTTCTCTTGTTTCTCCTTTGTGTTTAGAATCTGGATCTGGGTCCAAATAATGTGGATTCAGATTGAATGGTAAAAATTGTAAAGCATCAAAACTTGGCGGATAAACTATCGGCATATCATTTGTTGTGCCTATTGTTAAACCAGTCAAATTACTTCCTGCACTTGTACCAATATAAGGCGTTCCATTATGCACAGCACTTCTTAATTCTTCTACCAAACCTTGTTCGTACAAGGTTTTAAGCAATAAAAATGTATTTCCTCCACCAATAAAAATTGCTTTCGCATGTAAAATAGCTTCTTTCTTATTCTCAAAAGTATGCAAGCCTTTTACAGAAATTCCAATTGGTTCTAAAGCATCTTTTACATTCTGAGTATAATCATCATACGAAACTCCCGAAGGACGCGCATACGGTACAAATATTATCTCGTCTGATTGAATGAATTCCTTGATTTCATCTTTAATATATTCTAAAAAACTATAACCGTAAATTGTACTCGTACTAATTACCAATAGTCGATCGTTAGAGTTAATCATATTTTTATTTTTTTTCAAATTTAGTTTTAAATCACAAAAAATCCGAATGAAATTTCACTCGGTTTATATTTTTAGTTTTTATAAGAAATCCATTTAATCATTTCTATACAAAAAACTATACTGTATATCAATTAGTTAGCTCCTTAATACATGCGAGGGGTATTCTCAGGGGTATCAAGTTCTCAAAGTCAATCGAAACAAACATACTACTAATAATTTGGTTGGCACAACTTAAACTTGGTTTTATTAGATTTACAACTCAACAATTATCGTTTCTTGTTTGGTGTGATGAAAATAATGGTTGAATATATGTTCCGTTTTGATTTTCATATAACCTGTTGTTGTGCCATAACCTAAGTGGGTAGAGAAATAGGCAACATAATAAACTGCACCTATTGTAGCACAAGAAATATTTTGAATCAAACTTACAATTAAAGTTTGCCGTCTATAAAAAATGATGCAAATGCGTCAATCAAAGTTAGCTGTGGTTTTTAACTTCCGATGGGTTAATTTTAAATTCGGTTTTAAATGCTCGAGAGAAATGAGCCAAGCTTACAAAACCAATATCATAATAAACTTCAACGGGCTTCTTGTTTTGTTTAGTGATTAGAAAATGTGCTAAATCTAATCGCTTTTTTATGAGCCATTTATTTGGTGTTACTTTAGAAATTTGTTGAAAATCTCTCTTAAAAGTTGAAATGCTTCGTCCTGTTAATTTTGCAAATTGTTCTATCGGAATATTGTGTGTGAAATTTCTATTCATATAAGCTTCTAAGTCAATCTTGAAGGCATCTTGAAAATTGAAAAGAATATTTTGCATTTGAGTTTGCTTAATCAAAATTTCTATTAATTCGTTTGTTTTGATGTTTACCAAATTTTCTGTTAATGCATCTGGATTCTCAAAATAGGGAACAATAGAATTGAAGAAAGCCATCAAAAACGGGTCCTGAGGAAATATAAAATTAGGTTTTCCTGTATATTGTCCTTTTGGCAACATGTTGTTTTGTTTAGAAAAATTGTAAAGCGTTTCTTTGGCTAAAAAAATACTAATTGCTATAAATGGTTTATTATCTCGTGGTAGTTTTTGCGTTTTTACCAATTGATTTTTGGATATAAAACCTATTTCACCTGTATTATATTCGGTAGTTTCTGCTCCGTCATTAATTATCATTATTCCATTTAATACATAAGTTAAAGCAAAATCTTGAACAAATGGTTCAAAATCTTTTTTTGCTTCGCCTGTGCAAGAGAAAAGAATATTTAATTTGGTTCTGTCTTGAAGCATTTTAAATTTAAGATTTGAAGTTGATTAATTTTTCATAATAAATTGTCGCTCTTTCTTTTGAAAAGTAGTCAATTATTGCAAATGCACTTCCAAATAATATTAATGAAATGGCGATTGCTTGCCATTGTACATTTTTTACAAAATATAACAAGCCTAGTGCAACAGCAAAACAAACTAAACTAATGCCAATTGACATGGGATAAAGGTATTGGAAATCTTCAACTCGTTTTTTTTCTGCCTCAATAAATGCCACTTTATCTTTTGTGTATGTTGCTACAACTTCTGAAACTTTCTTTTGGTTCGACCTACTCATATTCGCTCCAATTGCAGTAAATATGCTACCAATTACAATCAAAGGAATTAACAACGCTTTTGCCGTTGGGACGCTTCCGTAAAAGTAAAATAATAATCCTACGATAATGGTAATTACTCCAAATCCTAAAATAAATCTGGCTTCAAATATTTCCCCAGTGTACCAAGTGAGTGTATTTTGTATCATCTTTTTTATTTTAAAAAGGTAATGGCTACCTGAATTTCAGATAGCCAATTTACCTATATTTTTTTGAATTATTTTGCGTTATAACCACCGTCAATATTTAAGATTGTTCCCGTCATAAATGTATTTTCATCCGAAGCTAAAAAATAAATTGCTTTAGCAATATCTTCCACTTCGCCCAATTTATTCATTGGATGTATTGAAGCGATGCTTTCTTCGGTGTACGTTCCAGCATCTAATGCACTTTGAAAAACGGAAGTTTTAATCGCTCCTGGAGCAACAGCATTGATGCGAATTCCTTGCGTTGCATAATCAATAGCCGCACCTTTTGTTAATCCTACAACAGCATGTTTCGATGCGTTGTACTGAGCAGTTGCATATAAACCATTGATGCCTGCAATTGAAGCCAAATTTACAACCGTTCCACCACCAGTTTTCAGCATTGCTTTGATGGCGTATTTCATTCCATAATAAACACCCATAACATTGGTGTCAAGCATTTGTTTTAGATCATCAGAGTTTGTATCCGCTAATTCAGCACCGCCTAATGAAATACCAGAATTATTTACTATAGAATCTAATTTTCCAAATTTTTCAACTGTTTTTGAAATCACAGATGCTACTTGTTCTTCATTTGTTACGTCTAAAGGGAAGAATGTAACCTCTAAACCATTGTGCTTAAATTCAGAAACTATTTCTGTTTCTTTTTTTGCGTCTCTACTTGTTACAACAACATTATAATCGTTTTTCGCGAAATGCAAAGCAGTTGCTTTACCAATTCCTGTAGTTCCGCCTGTTATAATTACTGTTTTATTCATTTGTTTTATTTTAATGATTTATACAGCAAAGATAAATCGGCGTTAAGAATAGTATTTGACTCTAAGGTTCAATTTAATTGTCTGTTGAGATTGTTGTAGCAGATTTAAAAAATGTATCAAAACATTAACTGTATCATTTTATATCTATTTTAATTAAATAATGATACAATATTTCGTATTATTTTATATCTTTGATTTAAATTAATACACCTATGAAACAAACTGCTGTTATTATCGCGCGATGTTCCACAAATGAGACAAAACAAGATGTTAGTCGTCAAATCAAGGATTTGATAGATAATTACGCTGGAATCTATGAAATTATACATACCTATAGCTACTATAAATCTGGTCTTGACAATGATGCCGAGAATAAAGAAATCCTAAAATATGTAATTGAGAATAAGGTACAGAATGTTCTTGTTACAGAAGTTTCAAGAGTTTCTAGAAAAATCTCATCATTTTCTTTGTTTTTGGAAGCATGCAATGACGCATCAATTAATTTGATAATAGATAATTATAAGCTACATACCTTCATTAAAGGTAAAGAAAACACTATGGCGCAGGCAATGTTACAGATAGCTGCTGTTATGGCTAGAAACGAACTAGAATTGACGAAAGAGCGTTTGAATTCTGGAAGAAACAAGTACATTGCCGAAGGTGGAAAACTAGGTAGGAATGTCGGAACCAAGGAAAACAAGAACGATTTTTTGTCCAAATATCCTAAGGCAATCCGTTGTTTAAAATCTAACAAATCTGTACGAGAAGTAATGAAGCTATGTGATCTAAGCTCTGGAACAGTGCAAAAAATTAAAAAGTATATAAATGAAAAAGAGGTTTAACAAAATCTCTTTTTATATTTTAATTCTATTCTCTAAAATTAATCACTAAATAATACTCTAAAAACCAATTTTTGGTTTATCTATGTTGTTGTTATTTTTTCCTTCCATTTTAGCTTTGACTATTAAGTAGCTGTTCAACTCCTGCAAAGAAATTGACGGTTTGTTGCTTCGGATTGTTTCCAGTACGATTGTTTTTGTAATTCTTAAATTGTCTTTTAATGCCTTTCTTGAAGCTTCATCACATAAGAATTTAATGTCGCTTGAAACATAGTTCTCTGTTGCCTTGGCTAATTCTTCGTAATTCAAACCGATTTCTGTCGGTCGCTTTTTTAAATACAACTCAAACATCAATTTACGAGCTTCAAAATCAGGAGGTGCCAAATAAAGGTGTTTGTCTAATCTTCCTGAACGTAAAATTGCAGGGTCAATAGCATTTGGTCTATTTGTGGCACCGATTATAAAAATTCCATCATCTCCACAATTATTCATTTGTGCTAAAAATTCATTGACTGCACTTGTGTTCATATGGCTAATGTTGGATGTATCTCTATTCGGAACAAGTGCATCTAATTCATCGATTAAAATTATACTTGGTGCGTTTTGTTTTGCTTCATCAAACAAATTTTTGATATTTTCCTGCGAAGCATTTACAAATTTACTTTGAATGTCAGAAGGTTTTATTTGATAAAAATTAAACCCGATTTCTTCTGCCATTTTCTCTGCAAAAAATGTTTTTCCGCAACCTGGCGGACCATACAGCAACATTCCGTTTGGAATTGTTAAACCATATTCCGCATAACGGTCCTTTTCATTTAATGCGTCAATAACATCTAATTGAATAGTATTTTTCAATTCTTGCATTCCTGCAATGGAAGCAAATCCTTTACCTTTTTTATTTTCTTTGGATTGGATTTTAGCAACTTTTTCTTCTGGAATTGAAAGTTCAACTTCTAATTCTCCGTTCAATGTTTGGATAAATTCTTTTACAGATTTAAAACGGTGTTCTGCTTTTGGCTGTAATGCTTTACGAATAATATTTTGCGTTTGTTCGTCTATTTTATCCGAAAATTTCAAAGGCTTTTTTCTTTCGTCTAAAATAACTTCCTCTAATTGTATTTTATCTGATTTGTATTTTGAAATTTCTATAAAATAAGGCGACAAACCTGTCAATAAATGATAATACAACGCACCAACAGAATAAATATCACTCTGAAATGAAAAGACTTTATTAAAAGTTTCATTGGCTGTGTAGAAAAAATTCAGTCCATCTTTCAAAAACTCTTTATTAGATTGTTGCAGATAACGAGCATATCCAAAATCAATAATTTTTGAAATAGCAACATTACCTGACAAATCCAACATTACATTTTGGTTGGTAATATCGTTATGAATGATTTGCTTGTTGTGTAGATAATTCAAGCCGTTTAGAATACTCAGTATGATATTTTTTGCTTCATAAGAATTGAATGTGTTTTCACGTTTCATTTTATCCGTTAAAGTTTCTCCACTGATAAAATCCAACACTACAAAAGCCAATTTTTGGTTGTCAATTATAATATTTCCGCTATCGTTGTATTTAACCAAATTGGAATGTTTGATTTGTTTCAGCATTTCAATTTCCAGAATTTCTCCGCTTTCTGTAAACTGTGTTCGATGTAATTTAGCAAAGTCAAAAAGTTTGAGAAACTTAGCTTCATTCGCTTGATTTTGTACACGATAAGTTTCGGCATAGCTTCCTTTTTTAAGAAAGAAGCTAACCGAATATTTATTATCAATGATTTGTCCTTTGGACAATATAGACTTACTCATTTTTTTTATTTTTCACCAAACTTACCAATAATCCAACGCCAACAATCACATCTATAATATTCCACAATTCTCGACCTAATGCAATTTTAAAAAACGGTTGAAATAATAATGCTAACGCTCCATAGATAAACATTTCAGTTTGTCGGCTTTTTTGATTAGCTTGATAGCACAACACTCCAAAACCAATTAACGCTATAAAACGCACCAGTTGATAATAACCATAAGGCATATCCAAAAGACAACTAAACATTAAAATCGCTAATCCTATTTTGATTATTTTTTCCATTCTATAATGCTTCTTCTGGATCACTTGGCTGTGTACTGAAATTTCCATTATCCTGCATAATTAATTCATACGCTAAAATATTATTATAAAGTGATTGAGGTTCGTCTTTTCCAAATTCTTCACTTGAAATAAAACCACCTTGCATTTCACCATTTTTCATTTCTTTTATTGGACTCCAACCTTTTCCATAGTAGAAGAAAGCTTGGTATATTCCATTAGGAAAAGAAAATGTATAACTGTCACCAGCTTGAATAAATGCGTGTCTTACAACTTTGTCATTTTTTTTTATTGTAACCAATACATCCGAATTGCTAGTTCTTACTTTTATTTGCGAACATCCATAATCATTACAAGAAGAGTTTCTTCCATAATATTTGGAATATGGAGTTGAGCCAGTTTGCAAAGAATTCGAAATATACCTATCGTAAATTTCTTGCTGTTTTCTATCTTTCTCTATTTGCGCCTCTCTTACAACACGCTCAGCCTCTGCTTGTTTTTCTTGCTGAATGCGGCCCTGTTCCACCCGAATAGTTTCAGATTTTTGTTCTTCTTGCTGTTTTTGATCGTATTCAATACGTTCTTTTTCTTCAATTGCGTCACGTGATTTTCTTACTTGTTCTGACTCACAAGAAGTCAAAAGTAAAATAATGAACACGTTAGTTAATAGTTTTTTCATAATTTACAGTTTACCCAACCAAAACAGTATCATCTCCGCTTGGTTTTTCTGTATCTGGTAATAAATTAATTAAGTCAATAACAATAGGATGTAAATCTTCAGTAGTTGGATTTTCTCCGATTTGTTGTAAACCATCGTTTAGTAATTGTCTTGCTCGGTTACTGTCTTTCCAATGGTATGAACCAAAATTTTGATTGTGTTGTCTGATGAAATTAATCAATTGATATACTAAAGTCATTTGAAAAAATACAGAATGTATTTCTTCTGCTAATGCTTTACCTAATTTAATATCCTGAGTTTTCAAAACCTCTTCCAATTGATTTCGCAACTGATTAACAACTTGTGTTGAACGTTCATTTCCTAAATCTTTATTAGCTTTTTCTAATCTGTAAAATTCTTCTTTTAGCTCTTCTTCTAATTTTGGCCATTCTGTGGTTTCGCTTAATTCATCAATGGTTTTAAGCGTTTTTCTAAGATTGGTTAAAACTTCTTGTTTACTATCAACATCATTTCTGTTGTTCTCAAATTTTCTTTCTAATTCAGTAATTTCAGTTTCAGCATTTTGAACTTTATCTTCATAAATTCCTTCGTCTTTCAGTTCTTTAATGCTTCCTTTTGCTTTACGAATTTCATTGGAAAGCCAATTGGAATCAACTGAAGATATAGTTCTTTCAACAGTAGCTTCATAAGAAAAATCTAGGTAAGGAAAATAAGCAGTTACGGTAATTTGCTCTGATTTATCAAGATTTACCGTTAAATCTACATCGCTATTTTCGGGTAACAATGCAGGTAATTCTGCTCCGCTTATGACAATATCAGTAACGTGATTATTATAAATAGCTCTTGTTCCTTCTGCCTCATGTTCTCCTTCGAAAATTGGAATTTTAATAAAATCCGATTCCATTCCAGGGCGAATTTGTTTTTGAGTTTTTAATCCATTTCTTGTTCCAGTTGCTGGGATTGAAGTGTTTTTTTCTAATCCTTTAAGCGTTTCAAAAACAATTTTTCCTGTATCTCTTTTCTTAATTTCAATTCCAAAATTATAGGCCAGCGTTGCACTTCCAATTTTTGAACCTTGGATTACATTAAATTCTTTTGGCTCACTCTCTAAAATGTTTCCTTTATCATCAAACAATGTAATTTCAAAACTATTGGTTTTGCCTTCTAGTAATTGCGTTTCAATCACTTCTCCGATTCCATTGATCTCTACCTTTCCACTTGACCAAGCCTTATCGCTTCTTGTAATTTCGGCAAGAACTTTATCTGGGATTTCTCCTTCAGTTTTATCTGCGAGAATTTTTAATGTAACAAATTCTTCCAATTCCACGGTTGATGATTCATGACCGATTTCGATTTGAATCTTTGATTTATCTCTTGTTTGTTCTTTTATCTGCTCCGAAATTTCAACTGTAGAAGCGTATAAAGCTGCACCTTTTGAAACAACCGTCATTGGGTCAACACTTGTATCTGGTTGACAGATTTGTTGGTCCAACATTTTTCTTGCGACTGGAGAAAATGTTGGGCCGCCAACCAAGATGAGTGAATCTAGGGATGAACCTTTTAAATTTTTACGTTCTAAAAGTTTTTTACAAATATCAATGGCTTTCTGAAAAATAGGACCTAAAGCTCTTTCCATATCACTTTGGGTTACCGTAATATCTAATTCAAACTCTTCTCCATTATCGTCTTCTCCAGGAATATCTCCCAAATCCGACAAAATATTATGGGTGTCATTAAAAGATAATTTTATTTTAGTTTCTTCTGCGTAAAACTTCATCGCATCACGAAGAATTTGTTTTTTGTTGTCATCTGCTAAAATGGAAGTTATCTCATAATTTTCTTTGATATAAGGTAAAATAATCTCATCAACAATTGCTAAGTCCAGATTTTTCCCTCCAAGATAATTATCTCCTTCTGTATCTATCACATTCATAATGCCGTCTTCTACTTTAAGAATAGCTGCATCAAAGGTTCCTCCTCCAAAATCGAAAACCAACCAAAAACCGTCTTTCTTCTTGTTCTCTAAACCATAAGCCATTGCAGCAGCAACTGGTTCTTGCAACAATTCTACATTATTAAAACCAGCTAATTTTGCAGCTTCTCTTGTAGCTTCTTTTTGATTATTGCCAAATGCAGCAGGAACGGTAATTACAACAGCATTCACATTTTCATCTTTAATAAAAGATTTTAAAGTTTTTATAACTTCAGCAGATAATTCTTCTGAGGTTAATTCTTTTCCCAAATTGGAACTAGAGTATTTTTTATCCGTTCCTATTGTTCTTTTGAACTCTATATAAGAATTGGAATCACTATCATCCCAATTTTTCATAGCACTTAATTTATCCCGTTTTAGAGCATTATATGCACTATCACCAACTTGAATTGCTTGTTTCTTATTGATGAAAACAGAGGACGGCATTGTGTCTTTTAATGTATCCGTTTTTTTAATCGTAGCCTCGCCATTTTCTATTCTTGAAATAGCGGAATTGGTTGTTCCTAGGTCGATACCGTAATCTATTTTAGTTCTTGCCATAGTTCTATTTTTTATTCTCCAACACTTACTTCAATTTGTGCAGATTGTATCATTTCATTTTTAAAATTAACTTGAGGTTTTATAATTCTGGTTATAATCTGTTTTCCTGCTCCCAAATCTTGACTTGGAATAAAATTGGCGATGACTTTCATTCCTTCATTGTATTCTTTTCCTAACATATCTACCAATTCATATCCATTGGAAGCGAAATTTTCCTGAATTCTTTTTACAGAGGCGGAAAGTTGTTTTAGTCCTTTTGTATTTGCGTCCATCTGTTGTAGATTTTTATGAATACGGATAATCTCGTCAGCCACTTTTAAAGCCAAAGAATGGTCAATTTCAGTAGTTGGATTTGCAGAAACAATTTGTTTTTCTTCTTGTTTCAATTTCAACTGTGATTCCAAAACTTCCACCAATTTGCTATCTAATTTGATGCTTTCTTCTTCTAAAGATTTTTTGGTGTTTTTGATTTGAGTTTCTACATCGGTTTTGCTGGTTGCGATACGTTTGCCTAATAACCAATATAAGATACCACCTAAAAGTAATGTTGCTAATGTTACAATTATCCAATACAAACGGTTTGTACTAATGTCTTTATCTAACTTAGAAAAGCTATTTTTCGCAGTAGTTTCTGTTTGTTGGATTTTTGTTCCTAAATCATTAACAATTGTTTGAATGTTTTGAACATTTTTATTTGTTTCAATTTTCAGACTGTCGATTTGTCTATCTTGATTTTCTGTTTTTGCAGAAAGTTTTGCCAGTTCAGTTTTTTGCTGACTGATTATAGCTTGTTGATTGTTTAGTTTTTGGTTTAAGAAAACAATTTCTTGCTGTTGCTTTTGCAAGTCTGGATTTTTTTCTTGTGCAAAAATTATTGTTGTACAAAGAAGAATGGGTATGAGTATAGTTTTTTTCATTTATTCAATTATTTAATTACACGCTTTTGATAAGATTATTAATAGAATTATACCACCGACCCAATATAACCAAGTTGGAATACCTTCATTATTATTTGAATTACTTGTTGTTGATGTTGTTGGTCTACTTGTGGTTGTTTGAGTTGTGGAAACTGTTTTCCAATAGCAGATATATTTAATTTGATTTTTTTGAGAATAATTCAATTTTCCAAGTATAAAATCAACCAAGGATTTATATTCTGTTATTTTGGTAAGTTTATCCGATTTTTTAATTTTTTCGATACTTCTTAATGAAATAGTTTCTTTGATAAGTTCAATAACCTTATCCCAATCTAACGAATTAGCAATCATCTGATTTACTTTTGTCCAATTTATAGATTGGTTATAACCCATAGGCATTTCCAAAACTTCTTTAGTTATTTTTGCTTCATTTGTCTGAAAAGCTTGCTTAATGGATTTTAGAATATCTATTGCTTGATTAAGCTCTCTGTCTTTCATTCCTTCAAGCGAACTGATATTTTCTTTGGCTTTGCTTTTTGTTGTATCATTTACTGCTACGCTTTCAGCTAGTTTTGCCAGTTTCATTGCTTCTTCGAGGTAATTATTATTTCTTTCAAGTTTCTGACTTTCATTAAAATAATCAATGGAACATTGCTGTAATTCTTTAGCAATATTATCTGCTAACATTTTGTATTGCAGATTAGTATTCCCTACAATTGATTTTAAAAGTGTCAACTCGCTTTTAGTGTTGCTGTATAAATCTGTTCCATACTTATAAGCATTGCTTTTGTCCTTTGCACGTTTTTTAGTGCATTGTTCAATTTGAGTTTCAATTTTATGAATAGGTTCTTCAGTAAACTTTTTAGAAAGGTACTTTTGTGCAGTTCCATTGCAATTACTGAACAATTCTATTGTTTCAGCAGTTGAATACTTGTTTTTGAATTGCGATAGCAATTCATCAATCAATATTTCAATCTGTCTGTTTTTGTCTATAGAAAATGTTTCATCAGCAACCGTATGAACAAAGTCTTTAAAGTTCTCCGATACTATAAGTTTTATTTTGGCTGTAATTCCTTGTTTAATTTCATCTTTGGAATTTTCCAATAAATAAAGTGTTCCAATATTGTTGAAAGCTGAAAAGTTTTTAGATGTAACTTCTTTTTCTTCCGTTAATTTGTACCAAATCTCAATAGCCTTTTCTTTATTTCCTGATACTAAATGTTGGATTGCCGTATTGTCAACGGTGTTCAAGTTTGTAAACCAAAATAAAGAATGCACTACTTTATTCTGATTTTGTTCGATGTCAGAAAAAGCCTTGTCAATGATTGAATTAGTCCTTTGTATTGAATTCAGAAAAGAAAAATCATATTCTGAAGAAATTTCTTTACTTACTTTAACATACGCAGATATTCTACTTCTCCTACTTAGGACTTCTCTTGACGAAGCATTAGCTAAAATCCCGACAATCCTGTATGGATTATTTGTGATTGAATTCATTAATTATTTTATGTTTTGCTAATCTAATACAAAAAATTATTGATAAATTACGGTTTCCCGTAAATCACATAATTTAGATGATTTTTTCCGTCAATAATATTTCAACATAACACCATATACCATTTGGTACAATGCTCTTCAGATTAAACTTTAGAAAGAATAAGGAGCAACAAATGATACATTAACAGCTTATATTCTATTTTTACAACCCATAAAAATAGACAAAAAAAATATTAAACAATTAAAAAACAATAGTTTAGTAATTAAATTCAGTGTGTTTTACAAAAAAAAATAGAATACTATAGAAACACCTCATTTTGGCTATTACTAATCGAGATAAACTAACCTTACTCCTCCTAGGCCATCATTTCCTTTTTTAAGGTATTGTTGATACGCACTATCTCTAAAAATTTTTTCGATAAGAACAGGTGAATAACTAGCATTATCAAACAGTCTTTCTGTATTAAAATTGAGCTCATCATAACCAAGATAATCATGCAGTAATTCTCTTAATTGAATCTTTATAACTTCAATTGCACCAGCACAACCTATGTGTATGTGATTGTAACCTTTTTCATCTTTTTCTATCACATAATATAAACTGTGCCTATACTTTTGGCTAAGAAGATTAGCAATAGTAGAATAATATTTGCTATCATAATTTTCCTTAAAATTTATTGATATTGATGTCTTGTATTTGATATCATAATTTTCTGCTCCATTAATCTCTAAACAATGTTCTTTGTTGCTTTTCTTTGCTTTTCGACTTCGATCTACAAGATGAATTCTAGTACAGTCTACATGCCACTCTAAAACACCTCTTTTATTTTTTAGAAGCAATACTGCATCATTTCCTTCTTTATATATCTTTTTTATATTTCTTTTAAGCTGTTTCCTTGAAAGATTAATTATACCATTTTTTAGGTAATTAGTGATTGATTTATAATTATTCATAATTGTCTAAACATATTGAGCATAATGCGCCCCTTTTATATATTTACCCATTATTTAAAAAAAGTGAATTTTTTTTGAAAAAAAAATATAAAAAAAATTCAAACAACTAATAAACAATACTTTATATAATAATTTTTTTTAACATAATTTTGATCTTCTTTTAAAAATAGCTTTAATACCAAATATTATGTCCCCCTTAAATTTGAAAAATTTTAAAAAAAAATCTACCAACCTGTATCGTTTATTAGAACAACATAGGGAGGGAGGTAAAATTAAGAGGATACGGAGGGAGGGTACTACAATTATCAATTTAAAAGAATAATGATTGAATTATACTAAGTGTAGCATGTTGCAAATATAAGAATAGATTTTGACCTTCAATAAGTTACATGATTATTAATTAATAAACAAGTTTTATTTTGTTGATTTTTCGACTATGTTTGTAACATCAAGTTTGAAAGAATAAACAATAAAATGAAAGCAAAGTATTTAATGTTTAAAATTTGATAGATGTCTCAAAAAGACAATAAAAGAGGTCAGTTAGTAGATTCAGCTTATATTTTAAAATACTTCAACATTACTCGTAATGCTCTTACGAGTTGGGACAAAAAAGGGTTTCCTGTTAACAAGTCACCTATAACCAATAGGAAGTATTATTATTTAGAAGAATGTGAAGAGTTTCTAACAACTGGACAATTAAAAAGAAGTAAAAAAGCACCTAAATAAGGTGCTTTTTTTATCAATATTTATAAATAATTGAATCAAGATTTTTAGTTGAATTATAAAAAGTCTTAGCTCTATCAACTGCGCATGCATTGTCGTAAACATTAAATGACGAAGAATTTTCTTCAAGCGTTTCGTGAGTCATACTTCTTACTACACTACTGTTTACACCAAGTTGAAGTAAATTTGTTACAAAAGTTTTGCGACAATCATGTGAACTAACTACTTCAGCTACATTTCTTTCAGTTGTAACTATACCAATGATATGAACCCATTCATTTATAATCGTTTTGTCCTTAATTTTCATTTCTGTAAATAGGTCTCTTAGAGCTTTCGACAAATAATTTGTAAGAAAAACTTTCGGAAATGAATTATTGTTATTTCTATATATTTCCATTGCTGGAGCAAAAAGCGGCGAAATAATTTCAATTCCAGTTTTACTTGACTTATTTATTATTGCATAAAAAATACTCCCGTCTTTTGTAGTAATTTGCTTTACTTGTTCCTTGTACAATAAAGACACTGATTGATGTCTCATTCCTAAAGTACTCGCTAGTAATATATAGTCTCTTGCTCTAGCTGTTCGTTTAATTAATGGTCTGTGAAGATAAATTTCTTCAAGTAAATCATTATTGTAATAAACTTTCTTTGCACTTTGAGCTTTCTTTCGTTTTAATCTTGAAGCTGCCAAATTTATTGATAATTCAATTTCATCAGTATCTACTTTACGCAAAAATGATTTGAATTGAGCTAATAAATTATTGACAAAATTTACACTATAACCAAATTTATTACGTGATTTATTTTGATTGGAGCAATAATTTTTCTTTATTTTTATTTCACCAATCATTATACCATTTGCAACATCAATTATCTCTAGCAGAGTCTTTACTTTTATATTTTCAATATATAATCTTTGCCCTTTATACTCTTGATAATTCAACAAATGATTATAAACATTTTGGTGAATTTTAATCGTTGACAATGCAAATTCTCTATTTCCATTTTTGTAGTCATCAACTTCTTTAGCTATCAAATCTTTCAAAAAGTCATCAAAAAAATGTTTACCATAATTTTCAAAATCTATTTTCTGGTATCCTTTTTTGGTGATAATATTATCCTTAACAAGTAATTCAGTTAGCTTATTTTCAAACTCCAACTTACTAGGTAGCTTACCACTTACTTTGTAGTAGCTTGATAATACGTCATGTTTTACAGTTATTTGATGTATTTTATCT
Source organism: Algoriella xinjiangensis (assembly GCF_900115015.1). Lineage (GTDB taxonomy): Bacteria > Bacteroidota > Bacteroidia > Flavobacteriales > Weeksellaceae > Empedobacter > Empedobacter xinjiangensis. Next base: position 113,430 of record NZ_FOUZ01000006.1, read on the forward strand.
CTAAGATGATTTGCTTCAAAACTACGTCCTTTAACTAAGTGATTTGGATCAAATGTATAATTACCAGCAGATGTTCCGAAAGTTTCGGGTGTTACAGAAACACCCAAGGCTAATTTAATACGATCATTCTTTTTGGTTGGTGAAAATTCACCAGAGATCAATGCACTTACGGCACTTTTTTTTCCTAAAATTTTTTCTTTTAAAACGAAATTAATCATATTTTAATCATTTTTTATTTTGGTGACTATAACTAATTATAGGATATCACCAAAAATGTTAAACAAATGTAATATGACTTCGAGGGGTATGCAAAGGGGTATTCTGTAACTGTGCATAGTTATGCTAACATGTGCTAACTAATGATAAACAGTTCATTACAGAATACCCCTTACAAATCATTTAAGTAATTATTAATTATTTATTCACTTAAATATCAGTACATTTAACTAGTTTTTATATCCTATCCATTTAATCATTTCTCTAACTGTTGGTTTTTTACCATAAATCAAAATTCCGATTCTGTAGATTTTTGAGGCAATGTAAACCATAAATATTGTACTAACCAATAAAATACTTAGTGATAAAGCCAATTGCCACATTGGTACATCGAACGGAATTCGGGTAATCATCGAGATTGGAGATGTTAACGGAACCATTGATAACCAAAATGCTACGGGTCCATCAGGATTCTCAAAAGTAGTCATACTTCCGTACAAACCAATCATCATTGGTACTAACGGAAAATAAGTAAACTGCTGAGTATCAGTATCATTGTCGACAGCAGAACCAATTGCCGCGAAAATTGAACTGTAAAATAAATAACCTAAAATAAAATAAGCAATAAAAGCAAAAATGATTAATGGATAATTAAAAGTCAATAAAACTTCGCTTACTTCCGTCATTTTTTGCATCATATCTGGATTTGCTTCCGCAACTTGCGCCTGATTCATCATTTGCTGTGTCATATCCATTCGCGACGCTGCAATAGCCGGAAAAGCTAATAATAGAACCAATGTCATACCAATCCAAATTCCGAATTGTGTTAATGCAACCATTGTTGTTCCAACAATTTTTCCCATCATCAATTCGAATGGTTTTACAGATGATATGATAATTTCTACAACTCTGTTATTTTTTTCTTCGACTATAGAACGCATAACTTTTACACCATAAATCATCACGAACATAAAAATAATGTAAGTCAAAAACATCGATAAACCAATCTTCAACTCCATTCCTTTGTCCTCTTTTCCGTCCGAAACATTAAAAACATTAAGATTTACATTTGCTTTAGAATTATTAAGCGCGGCGCTATCAATTCCTAATTTTATTTGTTTATCTTTTTCAATTTTAGAACTAATTACACGCGATAATTTCTCACGATCCATAATTCCTAAATTTCCATTGGTAATTAACTGCGTATTCTTTTCGATATTTTCATAATTTCCATCTGTATTTTTAGGAATATGTAAAATCGCATTTAGATATTTACTGTCTTTTAAAGTATCCTTTATTGATTTTAATTCTTGAGGCGTATAAATACTAAACATCATTTGTTTAGACGATTTAAACGATGTTACAAACTCTGTACTTTCATCAACAATCGCAATATTTTTAACCTCTGAATTATTTGCAGAACTTAATAAAAAAATGACAGCTCCTGCTCCAACAATCAAAAGTGGAGAAAGAAAAGTCATGATAATAAATGCTTTATTTTTTACTTGAGAAAAGAATTCTCTTTGTGCTATTAAAAATATATTTTTCATTCGGAATTGGCTTAAATATTAGATGACGAACTTTGTTTTACAGCTTCTAAAAACACATCATTCATTGATGGAATTATTTCTTTGAATTGATGAACTTGTCCTAAATTCATTAATTTCATTAGAATTTCATTCGTCGGAATTGATTTATTGTATAACAAATTAAATTCAGTTCGTTGATTGATTTCTTTTACATCCGAAATATCAAATTCGTTGGCTAAATTCTGTAAATTATCAGCCGAAATATCACCTAATTCTATCGAAAATTTACCTGTTTTAAATTGATTACGAACTTCTTCAATCGTACCATCTAATACCTTATTTGCTTGATTAATTAAAGCAACATGATCACACATTTCTTCAACCGACTCCATTCTATGCGTCGAAAAAATAATAGTTGTTCCTTTATCACGAAGTTCTAAAATTTCGTTCGCAATAATTTGTGCATTTACAGGATCAAAACCACTAAAAGGTTCATCAAAAATTAATAAAGACGGATTATGAATTACTGTAATTACAAACTGAACTTTTTGTCCCATTCCTTTAGAAAGTTCGCTCAGTTTTTTGTTCCACCAAGACATCATGTCCAATTTCTCAAACCAAAATTCTGTTCTTTTTCTAGCTTCAGCAGCAGAAAGACCTTTCAATCTTGCAAAATAAAGTGCTTGTTCACCAACTTTCATGTTTTTGTACAAACCTCTTTCCTCGGGCATATAACCTACTTGCCCTATTGTTTTGCTTGTTAATGGCTCTCCATTCAATAAAATTGTACCGCTATCTGGCGCAGTAATTTGATTAACAATTCTAATAAAAGTTGTTTTTCCAGCACCATTTGGTCCTAAAAGTCCGTAAATAGAACCTTTCGGAATATTGATACTAAAATTATTAAGCGCAACTTTATCTTTATATTTCCTTGTTAAACCTTCGGCTTGCAATAAAAAATCCATTTATCTTTTCAATTTAATATGTAAAGTTAGTAAGAAGAAAGTTAAAAATGTTACAAATAAATATCAGTTTCCTTCAGAAGGATTCCAAAGATGATTTTTAAAATCGACAACTTTGTCATTCTCAATCTTAATTCCTTCGTTTTCTAATAATTTTTGCATCAATGTTGACGGATTAAAATGATGTTTACCAGTCAACAAACCATTTCTATTTACAACACGATGCGCAGGAACGTCTTCTCCTAAATGTGTATTGTTTAGTGCATAACCAACAACACGAGCTGAAAATTTTTCGCCTATTTTTTGAGCAATTAAACCATAAGTACAAACTTTACCTTCTGGAATTTGACGCACCAACTCAAATATTTTTTCGTAGGTATCAGAAATGATTTTAGTCATATTAAAACATTTGTTGTAAATTTAAGAAAAGCATAACTATTATGAGCCAAAAAGTGCCAATTAAATCTCTCTTAAGCCGTCCTCGTTTCAAAGTTTTTACGCAATTATCAAAGCAAGAATTTATTGATTTAATCAAAAAACATCTCGAAAAAAATTCGGTAGAATACGGTGGTTACGCCAATAATGAGATTGCAATGGTGCGTTTACGAAAAGATAAAGACAAATATTGGCATCCACAATTGCAAATTCGTATAGAAGAAGATGAAGATCATTTGGGCTATTTGGTTGTGCGCGGAATTATTGGTCCAAAACCTAATGTTTGGACATTTTTCGCTTTTTTATACGGTATAAGCGGCGCAATTTTTATAACACTTGGTTCTTATGCCCTTTCAGAATATATTGTGCAAGGCACAAGCGTTTGGATTTGGGCTGTTCCTATTGCTTTATTAATTGGTTTAGGAACTTATGCAGCAAGTTTGTACGGGCATTATATTGCAAAATTTCAACTCGGAAGATTGTATCATTTTGTAAATGATTTGTTGAATGATGCTGAATTTTATGAATCAAAAGATGAGTTAAATTAAAATAAAAAAGCGACCATAATTGGTCGCTTTACAAGAAATATGTTGAGATAATAAATTCTTAAATTACTTTAACATTAACGGCATTAACACCTTTTTTTCCTTGTTCTAGATCAAATGATACTTTATCATTTTGTTCTACTTTGTCTGCTAAACCAGAAACGTGTACAAAGTACTCACTTCCTGTTTCGTCATCTTTAATAAATCCGTATCCTTTTTCGTCATTAAAGAATTTTACAGTTCCTTTATTCATAGTATTATATTTTCGGGATAAAGATATAAGTTTAATTTTAATAATCATTATGATTTAAAAAAATATTTTAAAAAAATAAATCTGCCATATTATTCCGTTTCAGATTTTTAAAAAACCTAATTTTGCAATTAAATAAATAACCTTGGCAGGAATCTACATTCACATCCCATATTGTAAGCAAAAATGCAGCTATTGCGATTTTCATTTTTCAACAAATCTTCAGTCAAAATCTTTGTTAATTAAAGCAATTAATAAAGAATTAGAAATGAGAAAAGATGAAATCAATCAACCATTAGAAACAATTTATTTTGGTGGCGGAACTCCTTCTATTCTATCAGAAAATGAATTAGAAAGCATTTTTAATACAATTTCTAAAAATTATTCGACCTCACAAATCAAAGAAATAACGTTAGAAGCAAATCCCGACGATTTAACAAAAGAAAAATTAGCTTTCTTAAAATCAACGCCAATCAATCGTCTTTCAATTGGAGTACAATCTTTTTTTGAAGAAGATTTACGTTTAATGAATCGCGCACACAATGCTTTAGAAGCGGAAAAATCTATAAAAATTGCTCAAGATTTTGGTTTTGACAACATTACTATTGATTTAATTTACGGCTCTACGACAACAACGGATGATATGTGGCGAAAAAACCTTCAGAAAGCTATAGAATTAGAAGTTCCACATATTTCTTCTTATGCATTAACGGTAGAAGAAAAAACAGTTTTAGATCATCAAATCAAAAAAGGAGAAACTAAACCAATAGATGATAATCGTCAAAATGATCAATTTCAAATTTTGGTTGATACTTTAACAAGTAACAATTTTATACAATACGAAATTTCTAATTTTGGAAAAGAAAATCACTTTTCTCATCACAATTCAAACTATTGGAAAGGAGTGCCTTATATCGGAATTGGACCTTCTGCGCATTCATATAACGGAAAACAACGCGCTTGGAATATTGCTAATAATTCGAAATATATACAATCTATTCAACAAAATATTTTTCCTCATGAGATTGAAGTTTTAAATGAACTAGAACAATTTAATGAAATGATTATGATTGGATTAAGAACTATTTATGGAATAGATTTAAATCGATTAAATTCAGAATTTTCTCCGAAACTTATTCAATATTTTAATCAAGAAATTGAGAAACTTTTACAAGAAAATCTTATTGAAAAACAAGCGAATAAAATTATTTTGAAACCAGAAGCAAAATTTTTCGCAGATGGAATTGCTTCAAGACTATTTTACGTCGATTAATTTGTTAAATTTGCTGTATGAATGATAACAGACCAATTGGTGTTTTCGACTCTGGTGTTGGTGGTTTGACGTTTGCAAAAGAAATAAAACGTCTTTTGCCACACGAAAGTATGATTTACTTTGGCGATACGCAACATTTACCTTACGGTGAAAAATCTAGAGAAGCAATTACACGTTTTTCCGTTGATATTACAAATTTTTTAAAAGAAAATAATTGCAAAGCAATTTTAGTTGCCTGTAATTCTGCAACTTCTAACTCGATTGATGCGATAAAAGAAGCGGCTGGAAATGATATTCCCGTAATTGATGTGATTTCTCCAGTTGCAGAAAAAATTGCTTTTGAGTTGAGAGAAAAAATTGGTGTTATTGCAACCAAAGCAACCATAAATTCTGGTGCATATAAAAAATCGATTCGTAAATTTAACAAACATCTAAAAGTTGTCGAAATGGCAACACCTCTATTAGTACCGGTTATAGAAGAAGGTTTTGCAAATACATCTATCTCTAAAGCAGTTTTAGAAACGTATTTAACCAATAAAAAACTAGAAGGAATTGATTCGATTATATTAGGATGTACACATTATCCTTTGGTCGAAAAAGAAATCAATCAGGTATTTGAAGGAAAAGTTACCATTGTAAATTCGCCTTTAATTGTCGTAAATCAAATTATCTATCAATTAGGACGAGAAGGAAAACTAGCTTCGGAAGATAATATTCCGCAATACGATTTCTACTTATCCGATTACACAGATAATTTCTTGAAAGTTTCGAAAAAATTCTTCGGAAAAGATATTTCATTAACAGAAAAAAGATTAAATTCTTAACATAAACCGACTTTTATTTTGTCGGTTTTTTTATGATTAAATTACAAACAAACATAGCTATGAGCACAAACGAAAAATCATCTGAGTTAATTGCACTTGAAGAAAAATACGGAGCACACAACTACCACCCACTTCCTGTTGTTTTAGAAAAAGGAGAAGGAATTTATGTATGGGATGTTGATGGTAAAAAATATTTTGACTTTTTATCTGCCTATTCAGCAGTAAATCAAGGACATTGTCACCCTCGTATTGTAAACAAATTAAAGGAACAAGCAGAAAAATTAACTTTAACTTCTCGCGCTTTTTACAATGCAGAATTAGGTAAATACGAAAAATTTATGACAGACCTTTTCGGTTTTGAGAAAATTTTACCAATGAATACTGGAGCCGAAGCAGTAGAAACAGCCTTAAAATTGGCCCGCAAATGGGGTTATGAGAAAAAAGGAATCGCTGCTGGTGAAGCAATAATTGTTGTTTGTAAAGATAATTTCCACGGACGTACAACAACTATTATTTCTTTTTCTAATGACGAAGATGCTCGTAAACATTTTGATCCGTACACAAGCGGTTTTATTGCTGTAGAATACAATGATGTTGATGCTTTGAAACAAGTTTTTGCAGAAAAAGCAGATAAAATTTGTGGATTTTTAGTTGAACCAATTCAAGGAGAAGCTGGTGTAAATGTACCTTCTGAAGGATATTTAAAAGCTTGCGAAGAATTATGTAAGCAAAATAATATTTTATTTATTGCGGACGAAATTCAAACCGGAATTGCACGTACAGGTAAAATGTTAGCAATTGATCACGAAAATATTAATGCAGATGTATTAATCTTAGGTAAAGCAGTTTCTGGAGGAGCTTATCCTGTATCGGCAGTATTGGCGAATGATGAAATTATGAATGTTATAAAACCTGGTCAACACGGTTCTACTTACGGTGGAAATCCTTTGGCTTGCGCCGTTGCTATGGAAGCGATGCAAGTTGTTTTGGACGAAAAATTAGCAGATAATGCAGAAAAATTAGGACAACTTTTCCGTTCAGAAATTAATAAATTAATTCAAGATTTTCCTTTATTCAAATCTGTTCGTGGAAAAGGATTATTAAATGCAATTTTAATCAATGATACACCAGATTCTGAAACTGCTTGGAATTTCTGTGTTAAAATGATGGAAAACGGATTATTAGCTAAACCTACACACGGAAACATTATTCGTTTTGCACCACCATTGGTTATAAATGAAGAACAATTACACGAATGTATTGCTGTTATTCGTAAAACTGCAGAAGAGTTTAATAAATAATATACAATAAAATATTTAAGCAAAAACCTGATGATGTTTCATCAGGTTTTTTTATTTATAAATTATTATTTTAAGGCGCTAAACGCTCTTTTTTCCAATCAAAATCTTCTTGTAAAACATAACGAACACGATCGTGTAAACGACTTGGACGACCTTGCCAAAATTCAATTTCAGTTGGGCGAACTAAAAAGCCACCCCAATGTGCTGGGCGAGGAATTTCTTTACCTTCGTATGTTTTTTCTAATTCGATTTCTTCAGCAGCTAAATCTTCATTTTCATCAATTACAGCACTTTGATCCGATAACCAAGCACCTAATTGGCTGCTTCTTGGTCGTGTTTCAAAATAACCATCAGATGTATTGTCCGATGTTTTTTCTGCAATTCCTTTTATTATAATTTGACGTTCTAAAAATGGCCAGAAAAATGAAATACAAACCTTCGGATTTTCTAACAAAGCTTTTCCTTTTTGACTATTGTAATTGGTATAAAAAATAAAACCTTCGTCTGTATAACGTTTCAACAAAACAACTCGCGTTCTTGGAAAACCATCGTCACCAATCGTCGCAACCGACATTGCATTAGCTTCGTCTACTCCATCCGATTCTTCTGCTTGTACAAACCAATCTCTAAATTGTTCGATCGGATTATCTCTCAACGAATCAAAATTCATCGCTTGTTTTTCGTAGACCTTTCTTTTATAACTTAAATCTTGTTTCATTAATATTTTCTTTATATTTTTAAACCATATCACTGATTTTTTAATCAGACTTTATAAAACCTAAAACAACAAAAACATCATTTGATATGTCTATCAAAAGTATTAAAAAAGGAGCTATTTTAATTGCAAAACCTGCATTAACTAACGATATTTTTCAGCGTAGTGTCATTTTGATTACAGAACATCTTGAATCTGGTAGTATTGGTTTTATTTTGAACCGATCTTCGCATCTGCCAATTAGTATTTTTGTATCTGAAATGGAGGCTGGATCTATTGTTTTTGAAGGCGGACCAGTTGATAAAGAAAATATTTATTATATACACAAGCGTCCAGATTTGATTAGAAATAGCGAATGGATTGCGGATGATATTTATTGGTCTGGCGTTTACGAAGATGTGCGCGAGGCAATTAATCAGGATTTAATAAAAGAGGACGAAATCAAGTTTTTTATTGGGTATTGCGGTTGGTCTCCAAAACAAATTGTAAATGAATTGGATGATAATTCGTGGGAAATTACCGATTTAGATTTTGATCTTTTTGAGAATTGGAATTCGGATTTGTGGAAAAAATTGATGAAAGAACTTGGAGGTGAAAACTTAATTTGGCTAAACACCCCCGCTGATCCTTCTATGAATTAATTCGATTTTAGAAGATTAAAAATCGATTTTGTTTTAGTTGAAGTATATATTTTCTTTCGATTTTGAGTAATTGGTAAAATTCCAATTCCGTCAATCAAAATAAAAACTTCTTCTGCTTTCTGAATTTCGAATGGAAAAATTTCTGCTTCTTCTACTGTAAATTCTTCTGCTTTATTTATTTTTTTAATGAAATTATTTCGCAATACGCTTGTAATTACTCCTTCTTCTTTTTTAGGAGTTCTGATTGTTTGATCGTTTAAAACAAAAATATTTCCTTTTAATGATCTTGCCATTCTTTTGTTGGCGTTTAACAAGATAATATCGGCGTAATCATTCTCAAGACGATAAATTTCTGCAATATTTTCTTCTGGACGATATGTGTTTACTAACGAATAAAAAGCTGTATTTATAGCGTAATCCTTGTAAACATCAATCTCGTTTTCATGCTCTAAAAACATCCAATCTTCGCTACTATTTTCGATAGAAACAACATAATTGATTGTCGCTTTTAAATAATCTGCTTCATCATTACGGAATGCCAAAAATTCTACCTTTCCTGATGTTGTTTGATTGGCTTGTGCAAGTAAATTTATTTGATCTTGAAAAAATTCTGGCGTAAAATCTAAAGGAATATTCATGCGGTAAATACGCATAGAAGCCATTAAATTAAAATAATGATCTTCCCAATCTATAATTTCACCGTTTACGTAGCGTAAAATCTCTTTTACAGCGTCACCATTTCGAAAAGCTCTATTTTGTTGTCCTATTACTGCATTTACTTGTTCGGTGATAACGCCACCTAAATTAATTTTCAAAATAATAGATTTTTAAACTGATCCTAATATTTTTTTAAGATCTTCAATTTGACTTTCCCATAATTGTTTAGACTCTTCTACTTCGTCTTCTTCTGCAAAATCTGTAATCACAATTGAAACATCATTTGTTAAATCATCTTCTACAATTGTTAATTCGAAGAAATATTTTGTGTCTTCGTCATATTCCCATTGAAAACGAACATAGCTGTCTTGCTTTGATTTCATCAAAAACGCAGATTCTTCGTGACCATCCCAAATAAAAGTATACTTTTCTCCACGAGAGTTTACATTGTCTGCAAACCATTCTGACAATCCTGAAGGATTTGATATATAGTTATATAGCAATGATGGAGATGACTTAATTGAAAATTCTACTTGATATTTCTTTTTCGGCATAATTCTATTTAATTGAAGTCGCAAGATATAAAATGAATTGTATCTACCAAAGAAAATCAAAATAAGTTTTGCATTGATTATTCAAAAAAATTATCTTTGCAAAAATTAATATTTCGGCGAGGTAGCTCAGATGGTTAGAGCGCAGGATTCATAACCCTGAGGTCGGCAGTTCGATTCTGCTCTTCGCTACAAAAAATCCCACAACAAGATAACTTGTTGTGGGATTTTTATTCACCTAAAACCTAACTTATGTATTCTTTTTTTTAATCTAAATAACCTACTACCTGATAAGCTCTTGTACCTCTATCATAAAATTTTTGGTACAAAGTTCCTCCAAATTCATATAAATTTTCGCCTTCATAATTTACTCTTTCATAACCTGCAGGCAAAGCATATACAATTGCTCCAATTGGTGCTTCTATTACTTCAAAGTAATTTCTGTATGGTTTGTAGTAAACTCCTTCGTAAAAATAATACGGATTTCTACCTAAATCTATCGTTACAAAACCTCTTGGTAATATATTAATTCTAAATCCTATACTTGGCATGTAACGTACATATCCTTTGTTGTAAGATCTGTAATATATACCATCATTTCCGTAAAAATTATTGTTATTGTACGAGTATTTTTGATAACGATTAAAATCAATATTAGATACTGGACGGTAATTTCTACTGTACGAACTATTGTTTATTCTGATTGGATTGTTTTTATAATTACGCTCCGAATTTCTGTTATCATTATTTCTATTTCCGTTGTTCCTATCACGGTTACTTGTTGGTCTACTACCAACTACCGCCGTGTTGTCTTTGGAAATACGATCATTATTTGTACTTGGTCGTGTTGTTCTATTTACATCACTTCTATTTGTATCTCTCGAAACTCTATCTGTTCTATTCGCATCAACTCGTGTACTAACTCTATTTTCGTTTTTCGCAACTTCTGATCGTCCATTATTTGTTTGTACTCTAGTTGTTTCGCGCGAATTTCCATCGCTTCCTCTCCTATTTCCTCTCTCTTGTGCATTTACTCCAACAGCCATCATTGCTGTAAACGCAACTCCTAAAAGTGTAAATTTAATCTTTCTCATTTCCTATTTTTTAAATAAATTAAGACATCTAGCATATTACTATTTCCGTGCCATAAATCCTTAAAATATCATTCTAAAACTACATTTTATTTAAAATTATTTTTAACTAATTAATTATCAATATTTTACATTGACAATTTTGTTTGACAATTTTGTTAATATTTTTATTCCGGACATCAATTGATTTTCATTAATTTTGCTTCATATAGTATACTAACGATGATTGACGTAAAAAATGCATATATCGCCCATATAAGTTTGCAAAAAGTTGGACATAAAGTTCGCGAAGAAGCAAATATATTTGCCGATAAAACACTTGAATATGATGAAAGTAAAGAAGAACAATTGATTCCTTTTTTGCTAAATCCGTTCAAAAAATCGCTCGAAATTAATCATTTTACTCATTATACCGAAAAATTAGAGTTTAATGTTTTGTACAATCAATGTGCGCAAATGTTTGAGGAAAAAGTAGATTTTATTGACTTTTCGCAAGAAGTTTTAAGTCATTTGTACGAAAAATCATTGCATCCTCAAATAAAAACAGGTGAAGTATTTGTCACATTATTTGAAAACATGATGTTCGACGGAATTCCTTGTCGCGGAATTGGTATTTATAAGTTAGAAAATAAAAAGAAATTTTTACGTTTTGACGAATCAAAAGGCTTAGATTATAACATTTGGAAAGGCTATAAACTTGAAGGAATTGACAAAGCTTGTATGATTTTGGATGTTCACAAAGAAGAAGGTTTTCGAGTTTTTTCTATTGATGATAAAAACGTTGAATCTGAATATTGGAAAAAGAGTTTCTTAGAAATTGATTTGATAAAAGATAACAATTACCATACAAAAAAGTATATGGAATTGATTACCGATTTTTCCAATGATTTTCTATTAGACAAGACTGATAAAAAGCAACAAGCAGAATTTATTTCGAACTCAATTAATGTCTTAAATTCTAACGAATTTGTAACAAATGAAATAATTGAAGATCAAGTCTTAAAACCATTTGAGTTAATTGATGAGTTTAAAGAGTATAAAAAAGATTATAGCGAAAATAATCGTGTAGAATTTGTAGAATCTTTTGAAGTTTCTGTACCTACATTGATGAAAGAAAGTAAGAAAATTAAGAGCGAAATAAAACTTGATACAAAGATTAATATCAAACTAGATTTAACAAATCCAGATGCTGCCGAAGAATATTTGGAACGTGGATTTGACGAAGATAAAAAGATGTTTTATTACAAAGTTTATTTCAATACAGAACAATAAAAAAAGCCTCAATATTGAGGCTTTTTTGTTATTTATCTAATTTTATTTTTTGTTGACTTTGTTGCAATTGATAAAGTTCAATTATATCTTCTATCGGATAATTAAACCAATCTACTTGCTTTTTAATTTTAGAATTTTTGTCTAAATATAAATACGTAGTAAACTTCATCGGCGGAAATTTCATTCCATTATATGTATATCCAGAAAATTCTCCGTTTGCAATAATCATCGTATCGTTTGTAAATAATTCTTTTACATTCAACAATTTATTGCCATCATATTGCATCGTTTGATCATTCCAACGAATAATTTCGTTTAATAAATATCGCGGTTCTAGCGTAGCTCCTCCAGAATATTGCGCTACATTTTCGTACACAACACTATCATTATAATACGATAACATTTTGCTATAATCCTTTCTCGAAGCATAATTTTCAAAAAATCGTTTTCCTAATTCATCATTTTTAGATGTATTAGAATCTGATTGACAACTTATTAATAAAGTTAAAATTAATACGCCTAAAACTTTCGCTATTTTCATTTTTCTGTTACTCTTATTAAATAATTTTCTCCGTTATCGTCTGCCAAACCATCTTCATTAAGAATCATAATTTCTGAATTGTCTGACCAACGCATAAACTGAAAAGGAAGTTTATTTTTCTTTGTTTCGATTTCCATCAATGATCCATCATCCTTCTTCACCCATTCTCCTTGATAATTTTTGCCTTTATATTCTACAAAAAAATCATTGTCGGTTAGTTTTAAAACGACTTTATCGCCAAAATATTTTCCTTCGAAAGTTCCTTTATAAATTAATGCTTCATTCGTGAAAACAGAATTTTTCTCTAATGACAAAACATCTTCATGCGATAATCCTTCCGAACTTTTATCCGCAACAACTTCTTTTTTACAAGAAAATGCAAAAAAACATATAAAAATGGTTAAAAAGTAGAGCGATTTCATCGAAAATCTTATTTTTTTACAAATTGCTCAACATCTTTGCGTGTAACGGGATTTTCACCTAAAATCAACAAACGTTCTACAACATTTCTTAACTCGCGGATATTTCCTGTCCAATCAATTTCTTTTAAAGATTCGTAAGCAGATTTATCAAAATCTTTAGGATTTGTTGCTACAGAAACAAAATATTCTACCAATGCCGGAATATCTTCTTTTCTATCATTCAACCCAGGAACATTGATAATAATTACAGCCAAACGATGGTATAAATCTTCGCGAAAACGACCTTCGCTAATCTCTTTACGCAAATCTTTATTTGTCGCAGCAATTACGCGAACATCTACATTTATCTCTTTTTCTGAGCCAACTGGCGAAACTTTACCTTCTTGCAACGCACGCAAAACTTTGGCTTGCGCTGAAAGACTCATATCTACAATTTCATCTAAAAAAATTGTTCCACTATTTGCTAGCTCAAACTTACCTTGTTTATCCTTAACCGCTCCTGTAAAAGAACCTTTTACGTGACCAAATAATTCACTCTCAATTAATTCTGCTGGAATTGCAGCACAGTTAACTTCGACTAATGGTTTTACGCTACGCTCACTTTTTTCGTGTAAATGATGCGCAACCAACTCTTTACCTGTTCCATTTGGACCAAGAATTAAAACACGTGCATCCGTAGCAGCAACTTTATCTATGATTTGTTTTACCTCTAAAATAGCAGGCGAATCACCAATCATTTCATATTTTTTTGCTACTTTCTTTTTAAGCGCTTTGTTTTCTTTTTTCAATTCTTTGTTCGAAGAAAGTAAAGATTTTCGATCTAAAGCATTACGAACAGTCGTTAATAATTTATTTAAATCTGGTGGTTTTGATATAAAATCATACGCGCCTTTTTTGATACAATCAACCGCTAAATCAACATCACCGTGACCTGTAATCATCACCATTGTTAACTCAGGATTATAATCCATTGCTTCAGACAAAACTTCCATTCCGTCTTTAATTGGCATTTTTATATCACTAATAATTAAGTCGTATTCTTTTTCTTTTATTTTTTCAAGTCCAACCGCACCGTTTTCAGCTTCATCCACATTCCATTTTGGATTTTCATCCATTAAAATGCTTTTCAAAACGTTACGAATCGCCTGTTCATCTTCTATTAATAAGATATTTGACATCTTTATGATCGTTTATTTTAATAAATTAAATAGACTCAAAGATAATCGAAATTATTCTTTTGAGCCTATTATAAAAGTAACATCTTAAGAAGTTTTTATTTTTTTAGCATTTTCTAAACCTAATTCTTTTATTGAAACGTCGCGCATTTCAATTTTTCTAATTTTACCTGAAACTGTCATCGGAAATTCGGTTACAAATTTCCAATATCTTGGACGTTTAAAATGAGCTATAGACAAGCAATACTCTTTTAATTCGTCTTCTGTAATAGATATTCCATCTTTTATTTTTACCCAAGCCATTACTTCTTCTCCATATTTTATACTTGGAACACCAATGACTTGAACATCAGAAATTGCTTCATTTTCATACAAAAAATCTTCAATTTCTTTGGGCGAAATATTTTCTCCACCTCTAATTATAATATCCTTTAAACGTCCCGTGATATTGATATAACCATCAACATCCATCGTCGCAATATCACCCGTATGCAACCAATTATTTTCATCAATTACTTGCGCTGTAGCTTCTGGATTGTTCCAATATTTTTGCATGATAGAATATCCTCTTGTACAAAATTCGCCCGCAACACCGCGTGGTAAAATATCGCCCGTTATTGGATCTATAATTTTAATTTCTAAATGATTTTGAACTGTACCAACCGTCGAAACTTGCTTTTCTAAAGGTGTTCCGATAATAGTTTGTGTAGAAACTGGCGAAGTTTCGGTCATTCCATAACAAATACTAACCTCTTTCATATTCATTTTGGCTTGCACTTTTTTCATGATTTCAATCGGACAAGGCGAACCTGCCATTACTCCCGTACGAAGCGATGATAAATCGAAACGATCAAAATTTGGCAATTCTAATTCGGCTATAAACATAGTTGGAACACCATATAATGATGTACATTTTTCTACTTCTACTGCATTTAAAGCTTTTTCTGGATCAAAACTTTCGGACGGAATCACCATGCATGCACCGTGTGTTGTGCAAGCTAAATTACCGATTACCATTCCGAAACAATGATAAAACGGAACTGGAATACAAACACGATCATTTTGAGAATAATTTAAGCGAATTCCTATAAAAAAACCATTGTTAATTAAGTTATGATGTGTTAAAGTAACACCTTTCGGAAAACCTGTAGTTCCCGAAGTATATTGAATATTAACGGCTTCATCAAACTGTACAGATTGCTCTAACAGACTAACTCTTGACGTTGAAATATCTTCTGCTTTCAACAAAAAATTATCCCAATCATCCTCAAAAATTATAATATGTTTTAAACTTGGCGTATTATCTTTTACCGCATAAAGCATTGTTTTATATTCGCTACTTTTAAAGTTAAACGAAGCAAAAACAGCTGATATTTCTGCTTGATTCAAAACAAATTCTAACTCATTTTCGCGATAAGCAGGATTTAAATTCACTAGAATCATTCCGATTCTAGCCGTTGCATATTGCAACAAAACCCATTCTGCCCTATTTGGCGCCCAAATACCAACGCGATCTCCCTTTTTTAGACCAATTGCTAATAAAGATTTGGCAATTTGTTCGGTCTGTGTATAAAATTCGGTATAGGTTGCGCGATAATTTTGGTCAACACAAACTAATGCTTCATGCTGAGGGTATTTTGCGACAGTATTACGCAAATTTTCTCCAATAGTTTCACCTAATAAAGGTTGTTCTGAAGCGCCACTTGAATATGATAAATTTGAAATCATTTTATAAAATATAAAGTTAGATAGTCTTTCTATCTCAAACTTAAACATGATTTTTTGTTTTAAAAACTTCTGAAAAGATTGATTTAATATTTATGAAAGAATCATAATTTTTTATCAAAATCAGAAATAATATCAAAAAAAATAACCTAAAATTTTAACAAATACTTAATTTAGATCAACCGAAAAATTTTCTAAATTGTAAAAAAATAAGAACAATGAGTACTATAAACCACGATAACTATATTTCAATTTATGATGGAATTGAAGTTGAAGACGCTTTACAAACGCGAATTTCGGATATTAAAAAGACATTAACTATTGTTACAGAGTTAGATAAATGGGATTATCGTTATGCAGACGAAAAATGGACTGTAAAAGAAGTTGTGCAACATTGCATTGATTGCGAAAGAATTTTCTCTTACAGAGCGCAACATATTGCACGAGAAGATCAACAATCACTTAACTTTTTTGATGAAAATGAATATGCAAAAAAATCAAATGCAAACGCAAGAAAACCTCAAGATTTGATAAAAGAATGGACAAATTTGATGAAAGCAACTTATTATCAATTTTTAGCTTTTGATGATGATGTTTTAAGTAAAACGGGAAAAATTGGTGACAAAGAATTTTCGGTAGAAAAAATTGGTTTTGTTACAGCTGGACATTCTATTCATCATCTCAATATTATTAATGAGAGATATTTATAAATAATTAAAAAGCACTTCGATTGAAGTGCTTTTTTGTTTAACTTAAAATTATATTATTGGTAGAAAGTTCTTCTAATTTTAAATATTGTTCTAACTCTTGTTCTGATCTAGAAAGTGTTTTTATCATTAAAATTGTTAAACTAATAGAAACTAGCGAAACTACATCACTAACTAAAATTAATTTTTGATAATATAAAGCTTGATCAATTGAATCATAATTAATTTTAGTCGCAATTCTTGAAACAACATTCTCAATCCAGTATGCAATCCACCAAGCAATTAAAATATTATAATTATTTAAATTTGACACATGATTTTCATTAAATTTATGAAGTAAATAATCATATTTCAAGTCGATTTCTTTCGCTATTTTTAAAGGTTTTACAAAATTCATAAACGGAATTACAAATCCCCAAAATGCCATATTATCATTATTATCTATAGAAAGACCAACCCTACTTAAGTTTGCATAAGCCCTTCTGAACCATAAAACAAAAAAAATCATTGTTCCTATAATAGATAAAACTTGTAAGACTCCGCTTATACTAT
This sequence comes from Algoriella xinjiangensis, assembly GCF_900115015.1. Classification (GTDB taxonomy): domain Bacteria; phylum Bacteroidota; class Bacteroidia; order Flavobacteriales; family Weeksellaceae; genus Empedobacter; species Empedobacter xinjiangensis. The sequence goes on from NZ_FOUZ01000006.1 coordinate 130,814, forward strand.
AAACCATTTCTAATGTAGAAACATCTTCAATTTCTGCATTAGCATATTTATTTAATTCAAAATAATAATAAATTCCGATAAGAAAAGAGATTACAATAAATACAAAGGCAATATAAAAACTTAATATCACATTTTTTTTTCGTTCAGAATTCGATCGATAATTCTCAAAATTTAATTCATTTTCATTCATAATTGTGTTAATTAAATTATGGTGTTAATTTATATTCTTAATTCTTTGGCATTACTTTATAAGTTGGATCTTCTTCTATATTTACCTCAATAATACTTTTTGCATTTGCTAATAATTTAATGGAATCTTCGCTTAAATGTCGCAATATAACATGCTTATTTTGTTGGGTATATTTAGATGTAATTAAATTTAAAGCATCAATTGCACTCATATCAACTACTCTACTCTCTTTCAAATCAATAACAATATTTTTTGGATCATCATTTATATCAAATTTTTCTAAAAAAGCAGTAACAGAACCGAAGAATAATGGACCATAAATTTCGTAAACTTTTCGTCCTTTTTCATCTATAGATTTACGCGCTCTGATACGTTTTGCATTATCCCAAGCGAAAACTAACGCACAAACAATAACCCCTACAAAAACAGCCAAAGCCAAATTATGTAAAAGAATTGTAATTGCTGCAACTAAAACACTCACAAAAATATCTGATTTTGGCATTTTAGTAATTAATTTAAAAAATCCCCATTTGAAGGTCGAGATCGCAACCATCATCATAACGCCAACCAAAGCTGCCATCGGAATTTTTTCTATTACTGGCGCACCAATTAAAATGATAATTAAAATTGTAATTGCTCCAATTGCAGGACCAATTCTTGATCGAGAACCTGCATCTAAATTCACAAAAGTTTGCGCAATCATTGCACAACCTCCCATTCCTCCAAAAAATCCATTTGTAATATTTGCCGCACCTTGCGCCAAACATTCTTTATTAGACGAACCTTTAGAATTTGTAACCTCATCTACCAAGGTCAACGTTAACAATGTTTCTATCAAACCAACAGAACCCATGATGATAGAATATGGCAAAATAATTTTTAAAGTTTCGAGATTAAATGGTACATATGGAATATGGAATGACGGCAAAGCGCCTTTAATACTCGCAATATCGCCAACAGTTTTTGTATCAATATTAAAACCTAAAACGAGTACAAAAACTACCATAATTGCAACCAAAGAAGCTGGAATAAGTTTTGTTATTTTTGGAAAAACAAAAACCACTAAAACGGTTAATATAGTTAAACCAAGCATTGTGAATAATGGTGTTCCAGAAATCCAACTTGAAACTCCGTTTGTAGTTGATTTAAATTGTTCTAATTGAGACATAAAAATAACAACCGCTAATCCATTTAGAAAACCATACATCACTGGTTGAGGAATTAATCGAACAAAACGTCCTAGTTTGAAAACGCCAACTAAAATCTGAAAAACACCCGCTAAAGCAACTGCTGCAAAAATATATTGATCGCCGTATGTTGCATTTAAAGCGATTAAAGTAATGACTGTTGCGCCTGCTCCACCCGAAACCATTGCTGGTCGACCACCAAAAATTGCAGTTACAATTCCCATAATAAAAGCTCCGTATAAACCAACTAATGGTGATAAACCTGCTAAAATTGCGAAGGATAAAGATTCGGGAATCATTGTCATTGCGACAGTTAATCCTGCTAAAATTTCGTTTTTGTAATTTATGTTTTGATTGGTTGAAAGATATTGTGATAATGCAATTTTCATGAAAGTAGAAAATGTAGTTATTGATTATTTTAAGTGAAAAAGCATTAAAAATGACTAAATCTTTAATGCTTTTCTAACTATTTTTAAATATATTTTAAAGCTTCTCTTTCAAGAATTTTCCTGTGTAAGAATCTTTTACTTTTATTATTTCTTCTGGCGTTCCTTCGGCAACTAAATAACCTCCTTTTTTACCGCCTTCTGGACCTAAATCTATTACCCAATCAGCAACTTTTATGATATCCATATTATGCTCAATCACAAAAACAGAATGTCCTAAATCAATCAAAGCACGCAAAGCAGTAATTAATTTCTGAATATCGTGAAAATGCAATCCAGTAGAAGGTTCATCAAATATAAATAATGTTTTATTTTTTGTTTCTCCTTTGGTTAAAAAGAATGCTAATTTGATACGTTGCGCTTCACCACCCGACAGTGTATTAGACGATTGTCCTAATTTTACATAGCCCAAACCAACATCTTGCAAAGGTTTTAATTTCTCTACAATTTTTGTTTGATTATGTGCTTTAAAAAACTCAATTGCATCATCAATTGTAAGATTTAACACATCTGAAATTAACTTACCTTCGAACTTAACATCTAAAATTTCTTTCTTAAAACGTTGTCCATGACAATCTTCACAAATTAAGTCGACGTCAGCCATAAACTGCATTTCTATCGTAATTGTTCCATCGCCTTTACAGGTATCACAACGACCACCGTCTACATTAAATGAAAAATGTTTTGGCTGAAAACCCATCACTTTACTTGCCTTTTGCGAAGCAAATAAATTTCGGATATCATCGTACGCTTTCACATACGTTACGGGATTAGAACGAGAAGATTTACCAATCGGATTTTGATCGATTAATTCAATTCCTTCTAATTTTGAAATATCACCAACTAACTCATCAAAATCACCGATTTTATTTCCAAAAATCTCGAAATTACGTTGTACAGCTGGTGTTAAAATATCTTTCATTAATGTTGATTTTCCCGAACCAGAAACTCCCGTAATCACAGTCATTTGGTTGAGTGGAAATTTAACATCAATATTTTTTAAATTATTTTCGCGAGCGCCTAAAATTTTCAGATAATTTGGAGATTTAAGACGATTTTTAGGCACCTCAATTTCCATTTTACCATTCAAATATTTAGCAGTTAATGTATCGGCTTTCAACAGTTCTTGATAAGTACCTTCAAACACAACTTCTCCTCCATTTGTACCAGCTTCGGGACCAATATCAATAATATAATCGGCAGCTTTCATGATATCTTCATCATGTTCTACAATAATTACAGTATTTCCTAAATCGCGTAAACGCTGTAAAATTGTGATAAATTTTTCTGTATCACGAGAATGTAAACCGATAGATGGCTCGTCTAAAACATACATAGAACCGACCAAGCTACTTCCCAAAGAAGTTGCTAAATTGATACGTTGCGATTCTCCACCAGAAAGTGTATTAGAAGCTCTGTTTAATGATAAATACTCTAAACCAACATCTAATAAAAATGTTAATCGAGATTTTATTTCATAAATGATTCGTCCTGCAACTTGTTCATCAAAATGATTAAATTTTACATTTACGAAAAACTCATTCAATTCATTTAATGGTAAATCAACTAAATCATTAATCGATTTATCTGCAATTTTCACAAAATTAGTTTCTTTTCGTAAACGTTTTCCTTTGCAAGTAGGACATGTTGTTTTTCCGCGATAACGCGAAAGCATTACACGAAACTGAATTTTATAGGTGTTTTCTTCCACCATTTTAAAAAATCCATCCAAACCTTCCCAATCGTCTTCACCGCGCCACAAATAATCTTTTTGTTCTTCGGTTAATTCGAAATATGGTTTATGAATTGGAAAATCTACTTTTTGAGCAATCTTGATGAAATGCATTTTCCATTCGCTCATTTTTTCGCCTTTCCAAGCAACAACAGCATCTTCGTAAATTGAAAGTGCTTTGTTTGGAACGACTAAATTTTCTTCGACACCAATTACTTTTCCGTAACCTTCGCAAGTTGGACAAGCGCCGTAAGGATTATTAAAACTAAAGAAATGAATATTAGGTTCGTTAAAAATAAGCCCATCTGATTCAAATTTATTCGAAAAATACTTGATTTCGTTTGTGTCAATATTTACAAGAGAAATATCACCTTTTCCTTCAAAAAAAGCCGTTTCGATAGAATCTCCTAATCGATGATAAAAAGATTCTTCATCTTCCTCTGGCAAAGCGATACGATCAATAATTAAGTGAACATCATTTTCGGGTTGAGGCTCAAAATTAAATGAAATTAAATCTTCAATTTTAACTTGACTTCCATCTACACTTAATCGCGTAAACCCTTGTTGTTGGAGTATATTTAAATGTTCTGCGAAATTTCTTTCTTCTGGAACAACTAATTTTATCTGTAATATAAATTTTGCACTGATTGGTTGCGTTTTTAAAAAATCGACTACATCTGTCACCGAATCTTTTTGCACCAATTCGCCCGTTATTGGGGAATATGTTTTACCAATGCGGGCAAACAACAGCTTTAGATAATCGTAAACCTCTGTTGTTGTACCAACCGTAGAACGTGGATTTGTAGAATTTACTTTCTGCTGAATAGCAATTGCAGGCGCAATTCCTTTGATATAATCGACTTGCGGTTTATCTAATTTTCCTAAAAATTGACGCGCATACGAAGAAAGACTTTCCACATAACGACGCTGACCTTCGGCATACAACGTATCAAAAGCCAAAGTAGATTTACCAGAACCTGACATTCCTGTAATTACCACCAATTTATTCTTCGGAATTGCTAAATCAATATTTTTTAAGTTGTGTAGTTTAGCACCTTTTATTAAAATATAATCCTTTGGATCGAGTTGATTAATATCTTTCTTCATTGTAGAACAAAGGTAAGTTTTTTTAAGAAATATAAATTTTTGGGGACAATAATTTTATCTGCGTACAGATTGTTTTATTATTTTTGAATGACCCAAAAAATTAACTTAAATATCTTTTGACACGAATGAAGTTAAAACTAAAATTAATTGCTAGTTTATTTGCATTATTTACAATTACTAACCTAAATGCGCAACATAAAAGCAATTTTAAAACTAAAATAGATAGTGTAATTACTGCTCAAAATCTGATATCTTTTAACGGTGTAATTTTAATCAGTAAAAACGATAAAGTTATTTATACGAAAGCTGTTGGCTATAAAAACATTGAAGATAAAATTCCTTTAAAGCTTGATGATCAGTTTGAAATTATGTCTAATACAAAGCAGATTACATCAGTTTTACTTTTAAAAGAAGTTGAAAAAGGACGTGTCAATTTAAATGATCCGATAAAGAAATATATTCCGACGTTAACGCAAAATTGGGCAGATTCTGTTACTGTTCATCAATTATTAAATCATACACACGGAATTGTTGCACTTGATAAACCTTTGCTTTTTACACCTGGAACAGATTTTAAATATGGTAATCTTTCGAATGTTCTTTTAGGTAAAATCATTGAAAATTCTACAAAAAAATCGTACCGAGAAGTTGCAAATGAACTTTTTAAGGAATTAAAAATGACAAATACTTTTTGTTATGTTGCAGATGGTACCCATAATTTAACAACTGGATATATAAATGATAAAAATAGATTTGAACCAACAAAAAATGAATTGATTAACGAAGAAAATTTACCTGCAGATGGTGTTATATCTACCGCAAATGATTTACTTATTTGGAATAATTTTTTGCATAATGGTAAAATATTATCAAACAAAATGTATAAATTAATGACAACTGCTTCTGCGCAATCTCAACATAACGTTTTTGGAAAAGAGAAACAAGGTTATGGCTACAATATTAGAATTGCGCAAGAAAATAATGTAAACTATATTGGACATACTGGCTTAGGAAATGGATTTTCTTCGTTGAATATTTACATTCCGAAAAATAGCATAAGCATTATTGTTTTAGAAAATAATATGAGCAATGATAGCCAACTTTACTATTATTATGAAACAATGATAAAGAATATTGTCTTGAAAAGTATTTCGAATAAAAAATTCTAAAAAAACAATATAAATTAATAATCCCTCTTATCTAATAAAGTTAAGAGGGATTTATTTTATGTGAAAAAATATTTTATTAATATGGATGTAAAAGTGTTGTTGTCATAGTTGAACTAGCCATTGCTTGATTCAGTTTAGTTGTATCTGTAGGTTGTCCAATCCCTAGATTAACTAAAGTACTTCCAGAACCAAGTTGTCTATTTCTACAAGCCGCTTGTACTTGATAACTTCCTTGCTCTAATTTATCTAAAGTAACATTTAAATTAAAAATTTTGTACGAACCTCTTAAACCTCTTACTACGTCAGAACGCACAGCTTTTAATTTATATTCTTCAGTTCCTTTTTTAAGAAAAATACCACATGCAAAACTTGCTGAATAACTTGCTGATCCACTAGCTCTATTTATTTGTACCGTTGTTTGTAAGCTAAGCGTTACTTTACTAGAACCTGTACCATCTGTAACAACAAAATTATCTTTATTTTTTGTTAAATAAATCCAATCAGTTGCATTATCATCCATGTTATATGCAGCTGTGCTTCCAGTTGTATTAAATAATATTCCTGTATCATCTTTTGTTGTATTTAGATAATACAAAGACAAACTACCCGTACCATTGGCTATTTGATAAGTTTTCCAATTATTCTTTGTATCTGCATCCGCTTTTATTTGTAAAAGTTGATCTTTAGTTCCAGCTTCTCCCGCAACTATATCTGTTCCTCCAACTCTTAATTCTTTTCTTAAATTAAGATCTCCATTTATATCTAATATTCTTGTCGGATTTTCGGTATTAATTCCGACTTGCGAGTGTACAAATGTAGTTGTAGAGATTATTGTGAGTATATATAAAAATAATTTCATGATTAGTCAAAAATTGAATTAAAGTTTTGAGGAATTTCGTAAACATCTACTTTTAAAGAAGATTGAGCCATAAAAGCATTAATATTTGTTGTATTACTTTCGTTTACACCAATTGCTAACACAAGTCTTGAGTCGGTAGAAGTTTTAAACCTAGCACAAGCCACTTTTACTGTATGTGATGTTGCAGTTAAATTAGTCGCTCCTCCAATTTGAGTATGTGTAAGAAAGGTACTTGAAGCAGTACTATTAAAAAGTGTATTAATTCGTATACTTTTCAATACATCATCTATAAAAATACCACACGCATATTTTAAATCATCTCCAGTTACACTTGAATTTGAATTATTATCCACATTCTTTTGTTGAACTAAATTGTTTTGTTGAACAACTGTCTCAAACTGAAAGTAAACTTTACTCGAAGTACTATTTACCGTAAATGTTTTTGATAATCCTGCTATTTCCTGAAAACCCTTTGTTTTTAAATTCGTTAAGGTTGCATTCTCTACTAAATCTGTTGTAAGATTTGAAGCAACAACTTGACTAGACGCTATTCTTAAACCTACTTGATCAGAAAATGAATCATTAAAAATCAAATAAAACTTATTTGGCTCATACAATGGGATTCTCAAAGCTTTCCAAGTTGGTGCAAGTCCTTCTCCTTGTGAAACCAATACTTGATCTGTTATTCCTTGAGATTCTTTGTTCTCATTGTCTAAAAATAATCGTTTTCTTAATCCAAAATCTCCATTTACATCAAGACTTGCTTGTGGACTTTTGGTATCAATACCTATTTGTGCTATTGCATTAAAAGAAAGCGTTCCTAAAATAATTAATAAGACTTTTTTCATTTTTTTTCTGTTTTAAAAGTTACTAATTCAGTCAAATCAATTTTAAGAAAAGATTTCAATGCAAAACCATTAGAATTTGTAGAACCTGCTGTATTTGTTCCGATAGCAAATGTATGACCAGTACCTTCTATTCTACGGCAAGCAACTTCTATAACATGTGTTCCTTTTGTTACATTTTCTTCTGTATAATTTAATGTGTAAATATATTGAATAGGTGTACCAACAGTAAGTGTTGTGATTTTATCTGGCCTAAGTGCGACTAATTTATCATTCTTGAAAATACCGCAAAGAAACTTCACCTCTCCAACTGCTGTTCCAGTTGGCGTATTCGCCTCTATACCAGCTTGCAATTGATAAGTGATTATATTTTCTGTTGATTGAATCTCCATACTCGTTTTTAAACCAGCTATTTTAGCCCAAGTTGTAGTATAAGCATCACCAATATTACTTAATGCAATACCGTCAGCAGTTGTTAAAGTTCTAATTCCAGTACTATTATCTGCAACATAAGTATTAATCAATTTATACTGACCATTCTCCATAAACGGAACGTTTACATATTTCCAAGTCGGTGAATTTCCAACTCCTTGCGAAACTAAAACTTGATCTTTTTCTCCAGCTTTTCCTTTAGTTGTATCAGTTCCCCCAACTCTAAGTGAACCTCTTAAAACAACTTCTCCATTAACATCAAGTTTGCTGATTGGTGACGATGTTCCAATACCCACTTGAGCGATGCTTAAGCTTGATATTAATAAAAATGGTAAATGTAATTTCTGCATATATCTCTTTATTAGTTATTCGTTTATCTATTATTGTTTAAAAAAACAATAAAATTATGTAGGTCGTTTGAGAGAGTTACTTTTTACTAATAAAAAGCATTATATAAGGAGTTTAATTATTAATAAAAACATAATAAGGTATATTAAATGATTTACTTATAATTATTTAGGTGGCTTATATCGTACAAATTTATAATTGTTTATTAGAAAATAACAACGGATAAAAATTGGCCGATTAACAAAACATAACCTTGTTTTATCATTTATTCAAAAATAATAAATTTAAATTATGAATATTTATACAATATCGCATATTGAATGAACTATCAATATTTTTAACATTTATACAAGCTGAGAAAAATCATTAAGAAGTCACAATTTTAACATAATTCTAATACATTTCTAATCTAATTCTAATGTTAAAAACTCAAAAAATGCACTTATTTCAAGAATATAATACAGAACAATAAACCTAAAAGAGTATATAATTTGGCGTTAAAAAAGCCTCTATTCGTAATTTCTACGTAATAGAAGCTTATAATTTAGTTTATATAACTTATTTTCTCTTGATAATCTTATTATCAACACCTAAAATAGACTGAGGTAATTTTCCGTTTTTTGATAGCGCTTTCGAATAATACAGTTTATTGCCAGAACCAGCCAATTCTACACTTAATAATCCATCAACTTTCACCGTATTATTAACACCTTGCAAAACTACTTTACCACAATTCCCTCTCAACGTAATATCATGTCCACTTCCCGCAACTTCTACTCTATCTCCCTTACAATCTATAGTCTGCGTTTGATTTGTTCCATCAATCGAGATTTGAGAAAACGCAATTTGTCCTAATCCTAAGAAAAAAATTGCTGCAATTAATTTATTCATTTTCATATAGATAATTTTTAATAGTTTAATAAATTAAAACAACAATCGTGCAATATTGACGAGATAAATTAACTTTACAAAAATTTAACGCCATGACGTTAGCAGATTTAAAACAAAACTTCTACAACGAGTTACAAACACTATACAGTCAAGACGAAATCGATGCTATATTTCTTATTTATTTAGAAGATAAGTTTGATTTACGCTACTCGCCTACTCAAAATTTTGAATTTGAAGCAGAAGCAAATGAAGATTTAATTGCCCTAAAAGCAGGAAAACCAGTACAACATATTACACAAAAAGCATTTTTCTACGATAATTTATTTTACGTAAATGAGTATACTTTAATTCCTCGTCCAGAAACCGAAGAATTAATAGAAATCATTCGTAATGATTTTCCGAAAGAAGAAAAATTATCGATTATAGATTTAGGCACAGGAACGGGTTGCATTCCTATCACACTTTCAAAAATATTTACATCAGCCAAAGTTTCTGCAATTGATGTTTCGCCAGAAGCGCTAAAAGTTGCACAAATCAATGCCAAAAATCTAACTACAACCATTCATTTTTATCAAAAAGATTTATTAGAAGAACTTATTTTTGACGAAAAATTTGATGTAATTGTTTCTAATCCGCCGTATATCAGAAATTTAGAAAAGGCAGAAATGCATCAAAATGTTTTAGAATTCGAACCACATTTGGCGCTTTTTGTAGAAGATGATAATGCCTTGATTTTTTATGAACGAATTATTGCTTTTGCTCAAAACAATTTAACAAATAATGGAACAGTTTATTGCGAAATAAATCAATATTTACCCGAAGAAACCAAACTTTTATTCGAAAAAGCATTTCGTAAAGTTGAAATTATAAAAGATCTTTCTGGAAATTATCGCATGTTAAAATCTACCGAGATAAAATAAATCAAACCTACTATTCGTTATTACTTTATAAAAAACAGATATAATTTTATAACTATTTAAAAAATTGGTATCAAAATTGTATTGCAACCAAATAGTATTAAAACAATTAAAAAACGAACTATGAAAAAACTTTTTGTATTAGTAGCAGTTGCATCTTTATCATTTGCTACTTCTTGTAAACAAGAAACTGAAAAAACAACTGAAACTAATGTAACTGTAGATTCTTTGGCTAACGATTCTACTGCAATCGTAACAGAAACTACAACAACTACAACGACATTATCTGAAACTGATGCGAAAGCAAAATTAGATCAAGCTAAAGCTGATTTAGATGCTGCAAAAGCAAAAGGAGATAAAGCTGCTGAAGCTGTTGCACAAAAAGCTTATGACGATGCTAACACTGCTTGGACAGACGCTAAAGCTGCTGTAAAAAATGCTGCTGCTGACGTAAAAGAAGGTGTAAACAATGCTGCTGATAAAGTTGACGAAAAAGCAACTAAAGCTAAAGAAGATATCAAAGATGCTGCAAAAGACGCAAAATCTGATATAAACAATGCAGCGAAAGATGCAAAACAAGATGTTAAAGAAGCTGGCGCAAAAGCAAAAGAAGGATATAACAACACGTTAGATAAATTAAAAGCAAACTAATTATTTTATAATAATTGCTAACTTAGCCTTGAGAAATCTCAAGGCTATTTTTTTATGTTAAATTTTAGAAAAGCAACAAAACAAGACGCTTCATCAGTTGCAAAATTAATGATGTTGGCGATGGATAAAATCGTTTTTGATTTTATTGGAGAAAAAAATGATGAAAAAGGAACTCTATTTTTAGAAAATCTTATTCAACAAGAAAATAATCAATATAGTTACCAAAACACAATTGTTGTAGAATATGACAATCAAATTGCGGGTTGCACAACTTTTTATGATGGTGTAAAGCTTGAAGAATTAAGAAAACCTGTTCTAGATATTTTAAAATCAAGTTATAATCAAGTTATAAATCCACAAGATGAAACGCAAGCGGGCGAAATTTATATTGATACAATTGCAGTATCTCCAGATTTTCAAGGAAAAGGAATTGGTTCTAAAATTTTAGATTATTTGATTGAAGAAATCGCAATTAAGCAAAATAATGTATTGGGATTATTGGTCGATTTTGACAATCCGAATGCAAAAAAATTATACGAAAGAAAAGGATTTAAAGTTGTTGGCGAAAAAATGTTAATGAACGAAAATCACGAACATATGCAATATCATCCTCAAAAATAGAAAAACAAAAAAGAGCTTAATTAAGCTCTTTTTTTATTTCATTACACCTATTTGTTTCAGTATTTTTTCTTCGTAAGGATCTATAGAAAATTGATCGAATTTCACAAAATCTTTTCCATCTTTTAAATAACCCAATTGATAATTTTGACGAATTACTGGTTGATTTTCATAACTTTCTAGAATTGGTAATTCAGAAATAGCTTCTAAAATCAACTCATTTTGAGTAGAAATCAATCCAAAATGCATCAAATTATTATCTTTTGACAAGAAATAAGGAAAATAAGCTAATATATCTGGACGTTCTACTTTATTAGTTGTTGCTTGTCCAAATGTTGCAAAATTTTGGTCAACTGGTGTTAAATATTCATATTGATAATCAATTAATAATTGATTCTTTTTATCAATCATTCCCCATTTTCCGTTTTGCTCTACTCCTGCCAAACCAGCTTTAAAATCGGTACAACCATCATACAAAAACGGAATAACAACTTGATTTATCAAATCTATAAAACCCCATTTCCCATCTTTTTTAACTGCACAAACGTTCTCAATAAAATCACTTGTTAAGTCATAATCAAAAGGAATTAAAATTTGATTAGATTTTGTCACAAAACCCCATTTATCATTTTGCTGCGCACTATATGCATTTACAGTTGTTAAAACCAATTTTTGATAATCAAACGGAATAATTACATTTCCTTCCTTATCAATAAGTCCGAATTTATCTTCTATCGAAATTGGCGCTAAACCATTACGATCAAAAACTGTTAAATCCTCAAAAGTTGTTGTTTCTTTATGAACAAAACTATCAAATTGGTCGGTATCTTTTGGTGCTATTTTCTTCATCTTTCTCTAACTATTTGCAAAGCTAGTTAAACGTCACGAAAATTGAGAAAGATTTTTTTATAAAATAACCGTTTGTAATCGTCTTTTGAAATAATAATTCTTATTTTTGTTGAATAACGCTTAAAGTACAACCTATGAATATTTTTACTAAACTGTTTTTTACTGCAAGTCTTATCACAAGTAGTTACGTTGCAGCTCAACAAGATAGTATAAACATTATTGATTTGCCAACGACAATAAACAAAGATTACGCTTTTGATGGTCTTTGGAGAATTTCGAATGATGGTAATACGTCTAACTACAAAATTTCTGGTGGAAAGTTAACCAACTACACATCAAAAACAAGTGATGGTCTTTATTTAGACTTATACTTTGTTCCTTCAACATCTACAGTAAATCTGTATAATTTACCTAATAAAATTAATGCGACAGCAGAATTAGGAAGCTTAGAAGGAAATGGTACAAGTTTTAATAATGTAATTATTACATTCAAAAATTCGGATATTAATGCCTTGAGTCAAGGAAATTATACGCCAATTTTATTATTAAAAGAAAAAAGCTCGGGCTCAATTGTTAATTATAAAATTTTAAGTAATAAGATTTCATTAGAATCAAATGAAATTTTTATTGATAAAAAAATTGCACTTGATCCTTTCCCTATTACTCAAAAAGAACCAGAAAAAACATTAGTTTCTTCTGAACCTTTAGATGATTCTTTATCTAATATTTACACGCCAGTTGGTAGTAGTTTAGATATAGAACATGCAAATCAAAAGTTAAGATTAGTTGGGGTTTGGCAATTAGAAATTGATTTTCAGACTTTATTAGTTAAAATTGATGGAATAAATAATGCGATTCAGAATTTAGATTCAAAATCAACAAAGAAATTAAAATTATTAGTTTATTTTTCTAATGAACCGATAAAAGATAATAATGAAGTTAGTGGTTATGAGTTATTGAATATTGATGTTTTATCAATTTCTGGAAATACAAAAATAGAAAAACCAGTTTTTACGTCTAATATTACAAAGTTAATTCCTGTTGGAGAATATTATCCAATTTTAGTTTTAACAGAACAAAATGACGAAGGAAAATACATCATCAAATCTACATTAAGTTTAGGTGATAAATACGCTTGGAAGTAAGATTATCTTATAAATAATAAAAAAGGAACTGATTATTCAGTTCCTTTTTTTGTTTGGTGCAAATAATAAATTAACTCTACATATTTGCTATAACTTATTGTGCCCTCTTGGTCATTTGCTTTTAAAAACTGATTATTTAATTCGCTAAAAGTATCACTTGTTTTTCCCTCATATTTAGCATAATAATCTATCTCCGCTTTTCTATCTGCAACAATATTTGGATGCATATTATCCAATTCCATTTTCACAAAATAAGGGTCAGATTTATAAATTGCGCCCAATAAAGAATAAACACTTTTATAATAAACTGCGTAATTTATTTCAGGATTTTTAGATTTAGAACCTAAATAATAAGCCAAAAAATTTGCTTCACTTTCTGATGCGAAACCCATTTGATGTCCATATTCGTGAAACATTGTAGACGGTTGTTTTAGATTTGTATTGTATCGATTTAGATTCGCTTCTACAGAAAATGGATTGTAATATCCTAAAATTCCTAAATAATTTTGCATCATCGAAATGTTGGATAATTTATAATGAGCATGCTCTAGAAAACGATAATTTTTTAACCAATTCAATTCTTTTAAATGAACTTGTAATTTGAAAAACTCTGCATTATAATCATTCAAAGTTGATTCAAATTGAATCGTTTTTTTACCTGAATGTTTTATTAAATTTCTAGAATAAATTGCTTTGTTTAACTCTTCACAATAAATTGTTTTCAGAATTTTTGGATCAATTTTAATCTCTTTGGAATCAAATGTTAACGTTTCTTTCTTATACATAATTCCCCAAGCAAACATGTAAACAAAGTAAATTACATTTACAAAAATCAAAATTTGAGTAAGTAATTGAGGTAATTTTTCTCTTTTTTTGAATGATATTTTTATCAATCTCACTAAAAAATAAATACCAATAAAAGCCAAAAACAAATAGAAAAGTTCGCCTACAGGAAAAGAAATTGCATTTGTGATTCTGGCAATAAAACCTGAAATTGGAAAAGTTATGTGATGAATGATAAAATCGTTTACTTGCTGAAACGAAAATAAAATTGAATAAATTATAATTTGAACTATAAAAATACTTAAAACAACAACTGTTTTACTCCACTTCTTTTGCATATTGATTTGCAACATAACTAACATAAATTAACTGAAACGTGTGATATAACATAATTGGAATTAAATAAATTCCGATATCACCCGAAAAAAGTACAGCTGCAATAACCGAACCATGAACCAATGATTTTTTTGTAGAACAAAACTGAATTGTAATATCATCTTCTCGGTTAAAATTCATTTTAATTGCAATCCATTTTGAGAAATTAAAGACCACAAAAAACAAAATAATAACGATAAATAAAACAATAAGTAAAGGATAAACGCCTATTTTGGTAAATAATCCGTCCAAAAAAGTGTGACTAAAACTATTGTAAACAATCAGAATAATTGTGAGTTTATCTAAATTAGAGAATTGTTTTTTGTATTTATTGTAGAAATTTCCTAAAAATGGTTGCGCAAAAGCACCTAAAATTACGGGTAAAATAATCTTTAAAATTAAATCTAAAAAAGTCGCCATCAAGTTGAAATCGCCTCCATTTTTAGATAAAAATAAACTCATCCACAAAGGTGTTACAATAATGCCTATTAAGCCCGAAATACTTGCATTAAAAATGGCACTTGGTATGTTTCCTTTTGCAATAGAAACCATAACAACCGACGAAGAAACTGTACTTGGTAAAGCTGCTAAATAAAAAACCGCAACAAATAAAGTGAAATATGCAGCGTCTAATTTTACGATTGGATAGCCTAATAAAACCAATAACGGAAATAAAATAAATGTGATTGATTGAATTAAAACATGCATTCGCCAATTTGCTAAATCTTTAAAAACATCTTTCCAATTTAATTTTAATCCATAAAAGAAAAAGACTAAAATTATACCAATATCTATAATTGTATTTAGGTTAAACGAGTCATAATTCCATAAACTAACTGCAGGAAAAAAGTACGCAATAAGAATTGCGACAAACAACGAAATGATAAATGGATCGGGTAAATTTTTCAGAAATCTCAAAATTCAATATATTTTAAACAAAAATAATAAAACCATTTGATAGAAAAATTTTAGAACACTAATAATTTGATTACTAGCTAATAAATCGTGGTTAAATAATTGTTATTAATTTTATTAGGTTAAAATGTTTTTATTATTATATTTGTCCTAACAAACCTAAATCTAATCTTATGAATACATGCCTACAATGCAACCAAACATTGTTTGGTCGTAAAGACAAAAAATTTTGTAACGATTTCTGTCGAAATTCGTACAATAATAATCTTAACAGAGATAAAGTAGAAATCGTTCGAAATGTCAACAATCGATTAAGAAGAAATAATCGTATCTTAAAAACTTTATTGGAAGAAAGTGCGCGTTCGGTTTCTAAACTAGAACTTAATTTGCGTAACTTTGATTTTAAGTATATTACAAATGTGAGTGATACAAAACATGGTACAATTTTTTATGTGTATGATGTTGGATATCAGAAATTAGACGACGAAAATTATTTATTATTTCAGGAATAAATTTTTATTTTTTTATTGAATAAAGCGTGTTAACTTAGTTAATGCGCTTTTATATTTTAGCTTCAATTATAAATATAAATCTCAAATTTCTAATAGACGAAAATATTCAAAATTACAGACAACCAATGGTTACCTCAATTGGTATTATACTTGGTTTTGTACTTGGCTTTACGGGAAAATGGGCTACAGAACCTATAACAGAAACACAAATAAGCGACTATTTTGTAAGTATAGGTTTGCTTACAAGTATAATATTACTAATTATTGCACTTTATAGAATTTTAAATAATAACTATCCTAAAGATAATACCGCTAAATATTATCAAAAGACATTAAAAATATTCATTATTGGTATTTCCTCTGCTTTTATTGGTATTATCATTTCTATATTTCAAACAATTTTAAATCATTAACCTATGAATAAAATCCTATTAATAACTATGACAGTTATAAGTTTTTGTAGTTCGTGTAATAAAGAAGACGATCAAAATCCTTCAAAAGAAAAAATTCTTTATACCATGCCAGAAGAAAGTGAAATGCACGAAGGAACTTGGCTACAATGGCCTCACCAATATCAATATGGATTAGAATATCGAAATAGTTTGGATCCAACTTGGATTGCAATGACAAAGGAATTAGTAAGTGGCGAAAAAGTACACATCATTGCATATAATCAAACCGAAAAAGATAGAATTATTTCTCTTTTAGAAAATGCAAATGTATCGTTAACTAATATAGATTTTAAAATTTATAAAACAGATGATGTTTGGGTAAGAGATAACGGGCCAATATATGTGAGAGATGAAAAAGGTAATTTAGTTATTGAAGATTGGGGATTTAATGGATGGGGTGAAAAAATAGATGAAGAATCTGGAGAACCAATAGAATTTGATAATTGTGATATAATTCCTCAAAAAATTGCCAAGGATCAAGGAAAAACATTAATAAACCTAACTAATGAAATGGTAAATGAAGGTGGAAGTGTAGAAATTGATGGTAACGGAACATTAATGGCCTGTAAAAGCTCTATCCTTAATAATAACAGAAATCCTGGAATGACATTAGCTGAAGCTGAAAGTATATTTACAAAATATCTTGGAGCAACTAATTTTATTTGGTTGGATGGTCAACCTGGTCTTGAGCTTACCGATCAACATATTGATGGATTTGCAAGATTTGGAAATTCGTCAACTATTGTAACAATGGATCAAAAAGATTTATTGGCTTTTGATGTAAAACAAAATGATATAAATAGCCTATATGCTGCTAAAAATAAAAGTGGTACACCTTATTCGTTTTTAAAAGTTCCATTAACTCAAAAAAATGTAGTAACAACTAACGGAACAAATTTAGGTTACAAAGGTTCTTATGTTAACTATTATATCGCAAACAATAAAATTTTAGTACCAAATTATAATGATCCTAATGATATTGTTGCAAACACAATAATTCAGAGCCTTTATCCTACAAGAACTGTTGTGGGAATTGATGTAAGAAATTTATATCAAAATGGAGGAATGGTACATTGTGTAACACAGCAACAACCTGCAAAATAAATATAAAAAAACCATCTCAATTGAGATGGTTTTTGTTAGATTTTATTCTTTCTAAAAATATAAATGAGATAACTTCCTATAATTAAAACAACCGAAGCTCCTATTAACCAAAATATACGGTATAATTTTAAAGGTTGTTCTATTAGTTGGATTTCAGATTTATAATGATCTATTAATCCCGAACTAGGGTTAATTTCTATTAATTTTTTTAATTCTATAATTTGCAATGCGCTAATACTTCTGTAACTAAAAAAAATATTTACAGAGATTATTAGTAACAATACAAACATTACAACTAAAGTAATCTGAATTTTAGTTAATCTATTCATTTTTTATAAACTTATAAAAAAGCCTAATCGTACGATTAAGCTTTTTATTTATTATTTAATGTCCTCCTTCTGATTTTACATTACTCAAGCTGATTCCTTGTTTTTTTAATAAAACTGGAGATATTAATGCATAAAATACTAAATATGCAAAACAGATTACACCTGCTATATAACTAAAGTGGATAGATGTTTTATCAGCTAAAATTCCTTGTAAATAACTCACAATTCCTCCTCCCATAATCATCATAATCAAAAAGCTACTTCCTTGAGATGTATTTTTCCCTAATCCATTTATTGCTAAGGCAAATATACAAGGCCATAGTGTACTACAAAATAAACCAACACTTGTTATCGCATAAACACTAACTAATCCGCTAGTATTCATACCAATCAATAAAGCTATAATTCCAATTACCGAGAATGTTAATATCATTCGAGCAGGATTTCCTTTGGTAGAAATATCTGCTAAGATTAAAACTAAAATAATTATCGCATAAAAATAGAATGGTTGAAGTTCATGACCAGCAATTAAATTTACCAATAAGAAAACACCAAAAGCTAAATATGGTGCAACAAATTTTAAAATCATTGTTTTAGATTTGTCTAAACCAAAAGCTTCGGCAGCACCACCCCAACGCCCAATCATCATACTTGCCCAATAAAGAGAAACGTATGGTGCAACTTGCGCAATTGTAAAACCTAACTCTTTTTCCATATAATCTGGTAGATTACTTGCTGTAGATACTTCTACACCTACATATAAAAAAATAGCAATCATTCCTAAAACCAACTGTGGATATTTTAGTGCCGAAGATCTATCTTTATTATTTGCAGCAGATTCCTCCGTTTCTTCTTCTTGATCTGGATGACTAGGTAATGAAGAGAATTTTAAGAAAATAGCAACTATCAAAAATGCTAATCCCAAGCATAAATATGGAATTTTCACACTCTCAATACTCAATTCTGTATTTCCATCAGATGCGCTTCCAAAAATTGCATACGCTACGATTAAAGGTCCTATTGTAGTTCCTAAATTATTAATTCCGCCAGCTAATGTTAATCGCTGCGATCCTGTATTTGGATTTCCTAATGCGATAGCTAATGGATTAGCAACGGTTTGTTGTAACGAAAATCCTAAAGCAACTGTAAATAATCCGGAAAGCATCAATGGATATGATTCCAAATTAGCAGCTGGAATAAACAATAATGTTCCTAAAGCTGAGATTAATAGTCCTAAAGATAAACTATTTTTATAGCCGATTTTATTGATTAAATCTTTCCCCATAATCATCGAAATAATCATGTAAATGACAGAACCTACTGTGTAAGCAATATAAAAAGCTAATGATACAAATTGACTTTGTCCTTGCGATAAATCAAATGCTTTTTTAAATACTGGGATCAAAATATCATTACTCGCCGCTACGAATCCCCAAAAGAAAAAAACCGTAACTAAAGGAATAAATTGTCCCCAATTTGTTTTTTGTGATTGACTCATGTGTTTGTTATAAAATGTTTTAATTGTTTTGCTAATTTAATTAGTAACTAGCCTATAAATATATGTTAATTATATTGTAAAATACAACAGTTTTAGGCTATAAAGTAAAGAATATATAACGTTTATAATCATATTTCAGTACTTCTAATTAACCCTAATTTGTTTATTTATTTTGTCTGAATTTATAACTGATTGATTTATAAACTCAAAAATTTGATTCAAATACTCTTTTTTCAGCCCAGACCATTCATGTTTTCCCGATTTCGAGAAAATTGATAAAGACGATTGCTTGTATTTTTTATTCAAGCTTACTAACGTTTGTGAACCAGCCAATGGAAAAAATCCGGGTTGATTATCTAAACAACTACGATGTGGCGCATTATTTGGTGGCACAACATCATCGCTTAAACCATGTACATAAACGGTTGGTAAAATGTTAGATTTCGTTACAAAACGATCATCCACAATTGCGCCAGCATAACTTACCAAACCATCTATTTTGACTTGATTAAATTGATTTCCAAACCAAAGATCTCTTAAATAATAAGCATTAAGAATTGTTTCTGCTCCTGCACTACTTCCACCTAAAATTAATTTATTAATCGATAATTTCAACTCTTTTTGATTGGTTTGCACATAATTTAGTGCATTTAAAACATCAAAAGAAGCTTCTTTAAAAATCATTAATTTTTCATTTTTAGGTAAATCACATCCAAAACCTTCATCTGAATTTGCTAATAATCGGTATGAGATAGAAATTGATACAAAACCTCTTTCTTGCGCATCTTTCATACGCTCAACTTCTTCTTTATCAGTGCGTGTTCCGCCAGAAAATCCTCCGCCATGTACCCAAGCAAAAACGTTATACGATTGGTTGTCTTTGTAATTTTTTGGATAATAAATATCAAAAGCCAAGTTATTTTGTTGATCGTAAACAATTGTTTTTTGACCATAAACAAAATTAAATGTGATGAGTATTAAAACTAAATATTTCATTATTTCCGTTCATTTTTAAAAAAAATTGCTTGACTATAATCGTTTAAATTATTAATTTGTCAAGCAATCTACTATAAATAATTTTCCCTTTATTTATTATATTCTAATGATTATGATACAATTATTGTACTGATAGAATGCTCTTGCGAGTTAATTTCTACCGCTTCACCTTCTATCCATAAATTATATTGATATGGTTTATCAGTTTGATTCATCACAACAACTACAACTTTTCCGTCTTTATTAATAAACGATGTTGTCATCAAATCCGAGCGATTAGATGAAGCCGCAATACGCTGCGCACCTGGACGAATAAATTTAGAAAATTGACCGATGTAATAAAATGAATTGGTGTAAGTTACCTTTCCATCTCGTGTATCACCGTGAATTGGTGCAAAACAGAAATTACCAACATGATTTGGACCACCTTTTTCATCTAACAAAACATTCCAATCTGTCCAAGCAACTGTACCAGAGTTAAAATCGTTCATCATATTATAGCCGTATTTTTCTCCTAAACTCCAATTTCCCATTTGGTCATAAACAAATTGTTCTTTACAACCTTCTGTAAAAATAAGATTTACATTAGGAAAAGCTTCGTGCGTTAAAGCTACATTATTAAACAAATTTGCGCTTCCGTTCCATGTTTCGTACCAATGAAAACCTACACCCCAAACATATTTTGCAGCTTCGGGATCATTTAAAATTGTAGAGGCACGTTGATAAATTAAATCGCGGTTATGGTCCCAAACAATTATTTTTTTGTCTTTTAAATTATTTTTTTCGAAAGTTGGTCCTAAATAATCTTTCAGAAAATCACGCTCTTCTTCTGCTGTATAAATGCAAGATTCCCACGTTTGCGTTGCCATTGGCTCATTCTGAATAGAAACTCCCCAAACTGGCAAACCATTTTTTTCGTAATTATTAATAAATTTCACAAAATAATTAGACCAAGTTTGATAATATTCTTTCAATAAACTACCACCTTTTAACATGCTATTGTTCGTTTTCATCCAAGCTGGTGGACTCCAAGGACTCGCATATAAACGGTAATTTTCTTTCATTTCGGCTTTCGCCATTTTAATCATCGGAATTTTAAACTTCAAATCATGTGAAATATCAAACGACTTCAATTCTTTGTCATTGTCTTTTACATACGTATAACTATCACTCGAAAAATCGCATGAATTGATATTTGTTCTGATTAATGAATAACCAATTCCAGAAGTTTCATTGTAATATGCTTTGATAATTTCTTGCTGCGTTTTCTTTGGTAATTTTGCTAAAACCTCTGCCGAAGCGTCTGTAATTGCACCTCCAATTCCTTCAAACTTTTGAAACTTACGTTTTGGATCGATAAAAATCGCGATATCAGTTTCTTTTGGTTGCGGAAACTTTTTTACACTAAATTTATCTGTAGACTTTGTAATACGTTGATTTGTATTTTTTGCCGTTGTATAAACTTCTATTTTTTTGTTAGATAATTTAAAATCTTGCGCATTTGCAGCCAAATAATTAAATAACAAACACGTTATTAATGGATATTTTATGTGTGATTTTTTCATGTCTTATTGAATAATAAATTTTGCTAAAATTGGTAAATGATCAGATGGATATTTGAAATCGTAGAAATCATCAATCGTATTAAAACTTTTACACACCACCTTTTCGTTTTTCTTGTATAAAATATAATCTAAAACTTCGGTTCCTTTTTCGTGAAATTTAAAATCTTCCCACGTAAAATTTGGTCCATAAACAACCTCAGCATTTAAACGAGTATCTAAATATTTTTGTTGAATATATTTAACCGAAGCATCATCGTGATTCATATTAAAATCGCCCATAAAAAATGCTGGAACATTTTTTTCTTTTGTTAATTGTTGAATTAAATTATCAATCATTTCTAAGGATTTTTGACGTGCAATTTTTCCGACGTGATCAAAATGTGTGTTAATAATCCAAACAGATTTTTTTGTCTTTTTATTTTCAAACAAACCGTAAGTAATAATGCGATTGTAAGCTGCATCCCAACCTTTAGAAACTTGATTTGGCGTTTCTGATAACCACATTGTTTTTTGTTTGATGACTTTATACTTTTCTTTTTTGTAGAAAATAGCCGAATATTCTGCATTCGTATCCTCCGAACGCGGTAAACCAATAAACTCTAATTGTAAATTATTTTGTTTGATAAAATCCAATTGAGGAATTTGAGCTTCTTGTACACCAATAAAATCGGCATCATAATAATTGATTAAATCAACCAATTTTTGCTTTCTGATATTCCAATGATTTGGTCCATCATCTACCGAAGCTAATCGAATATTATATGACATAATGGCTAAGTTTTCTTGTGCAAAACAGGCCAACATCATCAAAATTAGACTTAAACTTATGTATTTTTTCATTGTGAGTTTTTAATAAAATCCAAGTAAGTACCGCAATACTTACTTGGGTGAGAAATAAATTAAATTTCTAACTATAAATGAGGAATTTAATCAACTAAAACGAAACTCGATTTTAATGTAGCATTCGAGTTTCCGCCTACATAAATTTCAAAATCACCTGCTTCGGCAACATATTTCATATTGATATCATGAAATTTTAAATCTTCGGGCGTTAATGTAAATGAAACAGATTTTGTTTCACCTTTTTTAATCATTACTTTATCAAAACCTTTTAACTCGCGAACTGGTCGTGTTACACTTCCTACTAAATCGCGAACATATAATTGCACCACTTCTTCTCCATCAAAATTTCCTGTATTTTTAACGTCTACAGTAATTTTAATTTCGTCTGTTCCATTTTTCAAACTTGTTTTGTTCAATTTTAAGTTACTGTAATCAAAATTTGTATAACTTAAACCGTAACCAAATGGATATAAAGGTGAATTTGGCGAATCTGTATAACGTGATTTATACTTTTGCTCGGCATCAGCATCGCCTAAATATGGACGACCTGTATTTTTTTGATTGTAATGAATTGGAATTTGACCAACCGATCTTGGGAAAGTCATTGGTGTTTTTCCTGACGGATTATACTTTCCATATAACACATCCGAAATCGCTAAACCTCCCATTGTACCAGGATACCACGTGTATAAAATAGCATCCATATTTTCTTGTTCCCAAGAAATTGTCATTGGACGACCAGCCATTAAAACTAAAACGATTGGTTTTCCTAATTTCTTTAATTCTTTTAATAATTCTTTTTGATTACCTGGTAAATCAATATTTGTTTGTGAAGCTGCTTCTCCGGTTTGATTTTCGTTTTCGCCCATCACCGCAACAATTACATCCGAATTTTTAGCAATATTGATTGCTTCTTGAAAACCATTTGTATTTGTCGAATTTAAATCTGTCCCTTGCGCATACGTAATCTTTGCATTTTTACCTAAAACATCATTTAAACCTTCCCAAACAGACCAAGCTTTTCCGTAACGATCGCCACGTGCAGCCCAGTTTCCGATGATATTTTTTTCATCTTTTACCAAAGGACCGATGTAAGCAATTTTTTGATTTTCTTTAAGCGGAAGAACTTGATTTTGGTTTTTTAATAAAATCATTGATTTACGTGCTACATCTCTCGCATCATCCAAAAATTCTTTCTTCATTACGGTTTCTTTCTCTCTTTTAGCATCAGAATAACGATAAGGATCTTCAAATAATCCCAAATCATATTTTGCTTCTAAAATTCGACGAACAGCCGTATTTATAACCTCTTCTTTTACTTTTCCGTCTTTTACTAATTTTGCTAAATGATTAAGAAAAGCACCACTCATCATATCCATTTCAATACCAGCATCTACAGATTTTAAAGTTGCTTCTTCTAAATCTTTTGCAACACCATGCGGAATTAATTCTTGAATTGCAGTATAATCAGTTACAACAAAACCTTTAAAATTCCATTCTTTACGCAAAATATCATCGTATAAATATTTACTTGCTGTTGACGGAACTCCACCAATTTCATTAAAAGATGTCATAAACGATCCTGCACCTGCATCAACAGTTGCTTTGAAAGGCGGCAAAATATAATCTCTTAAAAAACGATCTGAAATTTCGACAGAATTATAATCGCGACCAGCTTGTGCCAACGCATAACCTGCGAAATGTTTTGTACACGCCAAAACTGTATTAAGGTCATATAAATTTTTACCTTGAAATCCATTAACACGAGCCACAGCTATTTTACTTCCTAAAAAAGTATCTTCACCTGCGCCTTCCGAAACTCTACCCCAACGTGGATCAAAACCAATGTCTACCATTGGTGCAAAAGTCCAATGTACACCACCAGCAGCAGTTTCTGTAGCCGCTACACGTGCAGATTTTTCGATTGCTTTTAAATCCCAAGAAGCTGCTTCGCCTAACGGAATTGGAAAAATTGTTTCGTAACCGTGTACAACATCATATCCAAAAATTAATGGAATACCAAGACGTGTTTCTTCTACTGCAATTTTTTGTAATTTTCTGGTAATATCTGTTGTCGTTGCGTTAAACACCGAGCCCATCATACCTTGCTTTGTATATTTTATATAATTCTTATCAATTGCAGAACCTGTTACATCTCCTCCATCATAAGTGTATTGAACCATTTGACCAACTTTATCATCAATAGTCATTTGTTTCATTACATAATCGATAAACTCTTGTTTTGATTTTGTTTTATCAAACTTTATTTTCTGCGCGTATGTATTAAATGCTAATCCTAAGAAAGCAATTGAATAGATTAATT
The DNA here is from genome assembly GCF_900115015.1 of Algoriella xinjiangensis. Classification (GTDB taxonomy): domain Bacteria; phylum Bacteroidota; class Bacteroidia; order Flavobacteriales; family Weeksellaceae; genus Empedobacter; species Empedobacter xinjiangensis. Next base: position 155,895 of record NZ_FOUZ01000006.1, read on the forward strand.
TTTTCATTTTTTCGATTTTGAATAAGCTTTTTCTTAAGCCAAATTTTACAACAAGTTGTTAATTAGTTGAGGGTTTAGAGCTAAATTTTAGTTTCTCTAATCCTCTCTTTACATCTTCATTCTGCATAAACAATTTCCATAATAATCCTGATCTATAATTCTCAATCATTGGCGTAATTGTACCTTGATCTATTGCCAAATATTTTGCAATAACTTTATCATTTTTAACATCAACAGCGTCATAAGGACCCGCGACACCAATCAATTTATCGTTTTGTTTTTGATAAATAAATTTCAAGAAATCCATTGATTCTTTTGGCGAATATGGAAATGATGAAAGTGCTGCCGTTGGCGTTATCACATTTCTATCATTTGTTGGCGCATGCGCAGTATAACCTTCTGTACCATCAGGATTAAACGAATAACTTGCTGTTAAACCCCACATATTTTTACCATATTTAGGAAAAACTTCCTTTTTATTTTGGTTGTATAGGTATTGAATTTTGGTTTGATTTTTTACAACTTTACCATAATCAACTCCAATAGAATCAACCAAATTAGTCGGATTTAGTCCGATGAACGAATATTGCGCCCAAAATAATGGTCCAACATTTTTATCAACACCATTGTGTTTTACAACTAATGGAATACCGTAAACCTCATCCGTAGATTTTATTGCACCATTTCTTGTCCAACCATTGTAATAAACATCCGAATTGATGGCATGTTTTGGCGACGAAGCAGCAATAATATATGTAATCAATGTTTCATCAAATCCTTTTAACGGGAAATTAATTTTCCATTCGTAATTTGGCGACCAATGCCAATACAATACATTCTCTCCTTTTGTATAGAACTGAAAATCAATCTCTTTCCAAAGTCGATCTGCCAATTTCGAAATTTCTTGTTCTTTTGGGTTTTTAGAATCTTTAAAATATTCTTTCAAACAAATTAAACCTTGTGCAAGAAATGCAGTTTCTACCAAATCGCCACCGTTATCGTACGTGCTAAAAGGTTTTACTTTTCCCGTTTCTCCGTTTAACCAATGTGGCCAAGCACCGTGAAAACGATCTGCTTTTTCTAAAAAATGTAATCCAGTTAAAATACGATCAACTGCTTCGTTTCTTGGAACAAAATCTCGCTCAATACCAACAATTAAACTCATCAATCCAAAACCGGTTCCACCAGTTGTAATGATATTTGAATCATTTTCGGGATAAAATCCATCTGGATGAAATCGTTCTCTTGCTAATTTTGAGTGTGGTTCTGCATAATCCCAAAAATATTGTATCGTCTGTTGCTGAACTTTATCCAACAACTTATTTTCCTTTTTTGTTTGGGCAAAGCCACTTGCACTACATAATATAGCGCAAGTAAGGATTGCCGTTTTGTATGTTATAAGCATTTACCAACCTGGGTTTTGCGTCATTGAAGGTGTTTGAATTAATTGAGCATTAGGAATTGGAAATAACTCATGTTTACCTGTAACAAATATTTTTCCATTAGCAGCCATCATTGCTTTGGCTTGTCCTGTACGAACTAAATCAAACCAACGATCGTGTTCGAAAGCTAATTCTAAACGTCTTTCGTTCCAAATTTTTGTACGAAGTTGGTCTTTTGATAAACCAGAAACTGGAGCTAATTTTACACGCGCTCTTACTCGGTTTAATGAACTTAAAGCATCTTGACCAATCTCATTTGCTGCTTCGGCTTGAATCAATAACATTTCTGAGAAACGAATAACTCGTATATTTTTATCTCCATCGCCAGAACCTAAATTAGCACTTGAATATGCTTTTTCATTGTACATTGGGTTTTCTACAGAAGTTGGTACCAAACGACCATCATACAATGTTTCTCCCCTAAAAATGATTGTTGCATCACGACGAATTGCATCTCCTTCTGCATTAAAAGCATCTAATAAATTTTGAGAAGGAACATTAAATCCCCAACCCCAACCACCAGTACCTCGAGCACCTTGGGTTTCTGAATATTGTTGTACACCATGTGCTACAGCCGTACCTCTGGCCTGAATTTCGAAAAGAGATTCTTTTCCATTTTCAGTTTCTACACGCCAAGTTGTTGCATAATCGGCTTCTAAATCATATTGACCAGAATTAATGACCGTTGTAGCCATATCGTATGCTTGCTGATTTTTACCTTGATATAAATATACTTTTGCTAATAAACCTTGAGCTGCTCCTTTTGTAGCACGGCCTAAGTCTTTTGCTGCATATTCGCTTTTTAAAGGTAATTTAGAAATTGCATCTAATAAATCTTCTTCGATATAGGCATATACTTCTGCTTTTGGTTGACGAACAGAATATGTAGAAGCATCTTCTAAATCTTGTATTACAACGTCTCCAAACATGCGAACTAAATAAAAGTAAGATAATGCTCGCAAAAATTTTGCTTCGCCAATTAATCTACTCTTTTCTGTATCTGTAATTGTAGATTCTGTTGTATATTTTATAGAATAAGAAGATCTTCCTATTGTTTTATAAAATTTTGTCCACATTGCTTCTACTGAACCAGTTGTAGAACTATGCAACAATTCGTCTAAATCTCTTTTATCTCCTCCATTATCTGTAGATGAGCTTCCTTTGTCTGCATTATCTGAAATCATTTCGGTAACACCTAACCAAGAAAATGCATAATCCCAATCTGTAAACATACCATAAATTCCGTTTACATATTTTTCTGGTGATTGAGTTGCTTGATCATCTATTGCAATATTTTCCTCAGAAGCTATATCTAAAAATTCATTAGAGCAAGAAGAAAAGACTGTAAAAGATGAGAAAGCTGTAAAAATTGCTATTTTAACTATATTTTTTTTCATTTTATTAAAGTTTAAAGATTAGAATTCTACATTTAATCCTACTAAAAATGTTGTTACGTTTGGATAAGCTGAGAAATCCATTCCAGTTGTTCCGTAAGGACTTCCATCGTAACGTTTACCTTTTTCATTATTTAGTGTTAATTCTGGTGTAAATCCTGAATATTTTGTAACAATGAAAACATTTTGTGCACTTACATATAATCTTAGGTTTTTTACAAAATCTATTTTATCTCGGAAATTGTAACCTAAAGTAATATTGCTTAAACGGAAATAATCTCCTTTTTCTAAGTAATAAGACGATGCAACTTGATCTCTTTCTGAACCAGGGTTTGTATTAGATGTTCCTGCACCCGTCCAACGATTATTAAATGTATCAACTGTTATATTTTCTCCACCTAAACGCGTGTTTTTGATTCCGTTGTAAATTTTATTTCCACCAGCGCCATAACCACTAATATTAAGGTCAAAGTTTTTATAATCTAAATTGATATTAATTCCGTAATTAAACTTTGGAATGTATGATCCCATAAATTTTTTATCGCGATCATCAATTACACCATCTCCATTTTGATCTTTGTAACGTAAATGTCCTGGACGTGCACTGGAAAGATGCGCATTGTTATCAATATCGGTTTGTGTTTGCCAAACGCCTTCTACTTCATATAACCAAAAAGAACCTAATGGTTGACCAGCTTCAAGACGTTTTGCAATTTGTCCGTTACCTAAAGACCCTCCTGTCATACCTGCATAACCTGGTTTAACATAAGTTACTTCGTTTTCATTGTAATTAAAATTTCCACCAATTGAATAACGTAATCCGCCTGAGGTTTCATTGTTATAGTTTAAAGCAATCTCAAATCCTTTGTTTACAACTTCTGCTGCATGATCAACAAAATTTTTATCATAAGGAGAAGATAAAATCTGATTAATACTTAAAATTGCATTTTTAGTGGTTTTGTTATAATAATCTAAATTACCTGTAACTTTTCCTTTAAACAATTCAAAATCTAAACCCGTACTCCATTCCTCTACTATTTCCCAAGAAACATCATAAGCAGGTGAACCTACATAAGCTCCGAAAACAAGATCTTGACCTGGTCCGAAAACATAATTTGCATTATCACTTCCTGTAGCTGTAGTAATTGTAGTATAATTATAAGGTACATCAGCATTACCTAAACGTCCCCAACCTCCACGAAGTTTTAAGAATGAAATTGTATTACTATCCTTTAAAAATTCTTCGTTTGAGATATTCCAAGCAACAGAAGCTGATGGAAAAGTTCCCCAATATTGTTGATTGTTCTTAAATTGACTTGAACCATCACGTCTAATAATACCAGAAACATAATATTTGTTTGCATAATTATACTGTAAACGTGCAAAATATGATGCGTAAGCAACAGGTGTATAATTATTTTGATCTATTGATGCTTCATAATCTCCTGAAGCATGGTGAACAGACCAATATTGTTCTTTATCAGGCACATCATAAACTGTTGTATTTGAAAATTCTCCAATTCCTGTTTTTTCAGCAGAAACACCTGCAACAACATTAAATGAGTGATCTCCGAATTTGCGATCAAATGTCACAAAATTTTCCCAAGACCATCTAAATGTTTCAATATTGTTAAGGTTTAACGAATTATTCATATACGTTCCACTTGTAGGGTTTGCTGCTTTTAAACCTTCAAATTCTGAAGCGGTTCTAATTGGATTACCAGCAATCCATTTTTCTTTTATTGGATTATATTCTCTGTATTTATACCAATATTTAGTAGCTCCTGTTCTTGAAGTAATTGTTAATCCTTTTGTTAACTTTAATTCTGCCTCGATATTTCCTTGAATTGTCGTTGTATTGATTTTTTGATTGTCATAAAACAACGTCGCCATAGGATTACCGTGCGAATTTAAATTACTTGTAACCTCACCTGCATTTGCTACATAAGTAACTTCGCCCGTTGTTGTATTAAAAATTGGTAACCCCCAACGTCCATTCTCATATTTTACAGGAACTAAAGGAGATTGACGATAAGCAACATCAAAAGCACCATAAGGCTTTGGAATTTCTCTTGAAAAAGTAGCACTTACACTCTGCTTGATTTTAAGTTTACCATCAAACAATTTGTAATCGTTATTACTACGAATAGATGTTCTTTTAAAATTATTTCCTTCTAAAATTCCTTTTTCTTCAAAGTTATTAACACTAAACATGTAATTAATACTTTCTCCAGCTCCTGATAACGAGACATTATTGCTAATAATTTGCCCAGTAGTTAACATTTCGTCAAACCAATCAGTATTATATTTTTGATTTGTAGAAATTAGTGATCCGCCAGTTGCCTTACGTTGTTCATTAAAATAAGTAATATATTGATTGGCATCTGCCATTTCAACCATATTCATAGTATTTCTTACACCGAAATAAGTGTCGTAATTTACTTTTAGCTTACCAGTTTTACCACGTTTAGTTGTAATTACAACAACTCCATTAGCACCACGTACACCGTAAATAGCAGAAGATGCTGCATCTTTTAAAACATCAATTTTATCAATATCACTTGGATTGATATTTGCAATATTTGGCACAATTAAACCATCAACTACATATAAAGGAGCTTTACCTCCTAATGCGGTTCCCATTCCTCTTACCAAAACTGTTGGTGTTCCACCAGGAGTATCAGTATTTATAATATTAACACCTGCTAATTTACCTTGTAACGACTGCATTGCAGTGGTACTGGCGATTTGCATAATGTCTTTCGAATTTGCTGATGATACAGCTGATGTCAAATCTGATTTCTTTACAGACCCATAACCTATCACAACTGCTTGATTTAATATGATAGAATCACTTGCAAAAGGATCAGCTTCAACTTGTATAGAATCATTCGTAACTTGGGCATTTATACTTAAAGACCCGAGAATAAATAATGGAAAAAAATATTTTTTCATTTTATTTCAATAAATGGTTATTTCAAAAATAGCATCATTTAACACTTGATTAACAAGTAAAAAAGTGTACAAAATACACTTCCGGAATATTAAAATTTAAAATATTGATAATTAAATAGTTAGTTTTATTAACTTTTTATTTTGATGTAGTCATGATGTGATTAATTTTCTGAATTTTAAAAATTAATCATATACTTATTTAAGTTAATTTCTGATGAAATATGCATTTTTTTTCTTAACCTATATCGTTGTAGTTCTACCGAGCGATAATTAAGATGCATTAATGGTGCTATTTCTTTAGTCGATAAATTCATGCGTAAGAAAACACAAAGCTTCAAATCTTTAGCAGATAATTCTGTGTATTCTTCTGATAATCTTTTGATAAAATCTTGGTGAATTTCCTGAATATTCAGTTCAAAACTCTCCCATTCGTTCTTATTATAACTATATGACGAAAACGTTTTCTCAAATTTTTTCTTCAATTTTTTACTTTCATCATTTGCGTCTAATTGATTAAATAACTGATTAACTTCTGTAATCAATGTGCGTTGATTAGCCAATATTAATGCCTGCGCAGCCAATTCTGTTGATTTAGATTGTAATGAGTTTTCTAATAAATCTTTCTCTTTTCTGTGTGTAAATTCTTTTAACTCTTGCTTATGTTTCAATTCCAAAAGATTCAATTCGTATTCAAATGCTTTTTGTTTAATCTTGAAACGTTGTTTAATTTTAAATCTATTGTATTGATAAAAAGAAAAAATCGCACCTAAAACAACTAAAGTATATAGGATAATCATTACAGTAGATAAGTACCATATTTTCTTAACGCGAAAATCAAAATGATTCAATTTTTTAAAATCTCCATCTTTCAATGTATAAATTTTTAAATCATATTTTCCACTTTCTAATTGCTTATAATTGATAATTGGAGAATTTAAGGGTAAAATTTTTGAATCATTTAATTGATAAAACAATTGATAATTAGAAAAATCATCATTTAAGATTGAGACATAAAAATCAATATAATTGTTAGAATATTCAATTTTTGGATCATTTTCGAGTATATTTTGGTTAATTTTTGCGATTATTTTAACGCGAGGTAAATCTCTTTTTATTGAATTTAAATCGTATTTCAAAATACCATTCTCTAAATTTAGATAAAGAAATTGTCCGTTGATTTTTCCGATTAAATTATCGTCAACCAACTTACCATCGTACAATTTTTTAGGAATTAAATAATGAATTAACGTGTTATTTTCTATTTTAGAATAATATAAAATATTGTCGGCTTCTACCAAAAACATATTATCGCCTAATTGTCTTATTCGGCTAATATTTTTTAGTTTAGAGTTTAATTTTAACTCCGTAAACTTATTCGATTTTGTATCAAAATTAACCAACGTTTGATTATCAATTAAGATATAAACCATCTCATTTTCACAGATAATTTGAGGATTAACCAAAGATTTATTTGCATATTTTATTTCAATTGCAGTGTTTTTTGTACTATCAAAAAGAAATAAACCACCATTTTTCCCGATTCCTAAAATATTTTTATTTACTACAATAAAATCTAAAATAGGCATTGATAAATTTGATATTTTCTTCGGATTATTCTGCGTTTCATTTGTAAATTGATAAATACCCGTAAACGAAGACTGATAAAAAAAATTCTCTTTTTTGAGCAATTTATATCCTCCGTTTATCGGTGAAATTTTCTGTAATAAATTACCATTATACAAATTAGTTCCCCAACTATCCGAAACAAAAACCTGATTATCAATATTCGTAACATTCCAAATCAAGCCTTTTTCTATTAAAGTATTGGTTTCATTTTGTGTGATAGAGTAGTTATAAAAACCATGATTTGTCCCAATTAACAAGTTATTTTTATAAAAATCGAATGTAAATACATTTCCCAAATGACCGTTGAAATCGTAAAGTAATTGAGTTTTATTTTTCAATTCAATCTTAGAAATTCCTTTATCAGTTCCAATCCAAGCATTTCCTTTTTGATCAATTTTTATATTTTGAACCGTATTACTAATTAAACCTAGATTTTGATTGTAATTTTTGTAGGTTTTATGTGTTAAATCGTACACATAAATTCCGTTATTAGACGTTCCGATGATTAAATTATCTTCGTATTTAATCATTTTCAAAATCAGATTATTTTTTAGTAAATGATTAAATTTTTCATCAAATGCAGAGATTTTATTGTCTTTATTTAAAACAAAAATTCCTTCGGTTAAAGTTCCGATTAAAAAATTGCCTTTGTATTTCTCCAAACCATGCACAACAATCGGTTTATCCTTGTATACATCAAAACTCTTGATAAAATTACCGTTCGAAAATTCGTAAACTCCTTTCGAAATCGTTGTAGCATACAATTTATCGTCAACAACGTAGACATAAGACGACAAAGACGGCAGTTTATAACGTTTTACTTGATTACCATCAAACTCAAAAAGATAATTAAAAGACTGAAAATAAATACTTTTTTTGTGGTAGAAAATCTTCCAAATTTCCTCTTGTTCAGTTCCTTTAAAACTATTATACTGATCTGAAATTGAGGTATATTTTTGCTTACCATTTTCTAGTTTCCAATATCCAAAATTATTAAACGAACCTGTATAAATAACGTTATTGATTGAAATAATAGAACGAATAATCGCCAAACTATTGGTCGGAATTTTTTCCCAAAAATTACCGTCATATTTTAAAATATTACGATTATTGGCAAAATAAATAATTCCTTTTTCCTTATTTTCTGTAATATCCCAAATCGGCGATTCGCCAAGATATTCGCTTTTTGAATAATTTGTAATGATTGGCGCAAATGATTGCGAAAAAAGTTGGTTGGAAATTAGTATAAAAAATAATAAATAAAACTTCATATTAATAGATACAAAAAAAGACTGCTAAAAAACAGTCTTTAAAATTAATTTATATTTTCGAGATAATATTATTTTATTTCTACATCAAAAACATCCATAAAATGTTTTTTTGCATGTGCTTTAATTTCGTTCATATCAATCTGAAAACCAAGCTCTCTATCTAAAGAAGTCACCGCTTTGTCTTGAATTCCACAAGGAACAATGTACTCAAAATAACGTAAATCTGTATTTACATTCAACGCAAAACCGTGCATTGTAATCCAACGAGAAGCTTTAACACCCATTGCGCAAATTTTACGTGCAAATGGTTTTCCGGGATCTAACCAAACACCTGTTTCTCCTTTAGAACGTTCTCCTTTTAGACCATATTCTGCAATTGTTTTAATAATTACTTCTTCCAAATTGCGCATATACAAATGAATATCTGGCTTAAAAGTATCTAAATCAATAATAGGATAACCAATCAATTGTTGTGGTCCGTGATAGGTAATATCTCCTCCTCTATTCGTCTTAACAAATGTGGCATTTATCTCGTTTAATTTATCGCTAGAAGCTAACATATTTTCCAAATGTCCACTTTTACCAAGCGTATAAACGTGCGGATGTTCTACAAATAAAAGATGATTAGTTGTCGTTTTAAAATCAGATTTTCCTTCCTTTTCTTGTGCGCGGTTATATTGTTTGATGGCGATATTATCTGCTAAAAGAGATTCTTGATAATCCCAAATTTCTTGGTAATCTCTATCAATTCCTAAATCTTGAAATTTTACAACTTGTTTCATTTTACAATGTGTTTCGAGTTGCGAATTTACAAAGAAAGCTGCTTATATAAAGATTGGCTGCGGTATATTTTTAATATCATTAACATATATCCTTTTTGATTTTAAACTTTAATAGAAGATTGAAAGACAAAAAATAGTACAAAAACTCAATTACTATAAAATAAATTGATAAACTGAGATAAAAATCACTAAAAATATTGATTATAACCTTTCAACTACACAACGAAACCTTTATCTTTGGTTTTTTAGAAATCGATAAAAACTAATTAATCAGAATAAAGAATGAAAAAACTAATCGTTAAAGGTTCAATTTTAATGGCTTTGTTTGCAAACTTTAATGTTTTTGCACAACAAGGTGGTGGAATGTGGATTCCTACAGAATTGAATGAGAAGGAAATGAAGGATATGGGATTAAAAATCTCATCGAGTGATATTTTTAGTACAGGAGACAAAAGTATCAATAATGCGGTTGCTCACTTTGGTGGTGGTTGTACATCCGAAGTTATTTCTCCAAATGGTTTATTATTAACAAATCATCACTGTGGTTATGGCGAAATTCAAGCTCATTCTTCTTTAGAAAATGATTATTTAACAGATGGTTTTTGGGCAAAAGAGTTAAAAGACGAATTGCCTAATGAAGGTTTAACTGCAACTTTTATTGTTGATATTAAAGATGTAACATCTGCAATTTTAAAAGGTGTAAAAGACAATATGTCTGAAGAAGACCGTAATAAAATCATCAAAAAAAATATTGAAGATTTAAACGGTAAAACAAAAACAGAATCTTATCAAGCTGCATTTATCAAGCCTTTTTACAAAGGAAATAAATATTACCAATTTACAACAGAAACGTATAAAGATGTTCGTTTAGTTGGTGCGCCGCCATCTGCAATTGGTAAATATGGTAATGATACGGATAACTGGGTTTGGCCTCGTCATACCGGAGATTTTTCTATGTTCCGTATTTATGCAGATAAAAACAATAAACCTGCTGATTATTCTGCAGACAATGTTCCATTTAAACCAAAACATTTTTTACCGATTAATATAACTGGTATTCAACAAGATGATTTTACGTTTGTTTATGGATTTCCAGGAACTACGGACGAATATTTAGCTGCTTCATCAATCGAGCAAATTAAAGATGTAATTGATCCTGCGCGTATCAATGTTCGTACAATTGCATTATCTCACATTGATAAAAAAATGAGAGAAGACAATGCAACACGTATCGCGTATGCGTCTAAACAAGCGCGTATTTCTAATTCTCACAAAAAATGGATTGGAGAAGTTTTAGGATTAAATCGTTCTAAAGCTGTAGAAAAACGTCAAGCATACGAGCAAGAATTTATGTCTAGAATTGAAAAAGATTCGAAACTTAAAAAGCAATATGCAACGGTTATTTCTGATTTAAACGAATTAAACAAAGTAAATAAAGATTACAATTTAGCATACACAATGTATACAGAAACGTTTTATTCTAATTCAGAAACGTTTAGAATGGCATTGACGTTAAATAATATTTTGAATGCTGTTGGTCAAAAAAATTATGCAGAAGTAAAAGCAAAATCGTTAAACACGGTTGCTTCTATGCACAAGGATTATAATGCGGATTTAGATCAAACTATTTCTTCGGATTTAACGGATAATTATTTCAAGGTTGTTCCTCAAAATTTATTACCAAATACAACTGCTGCAACTATCAAAACTGCATTAGGAAATTCTATTGTAAATGGAACTAAAAAATTAAACGGACAATCTACATTAGGAAACATCAAGGCATTAGCAGAAAATGATGCAGAATTTATTAAAGCATTAAAAGACGATGCTTTAATTGCTCAAATTCGTTTAATTTTAGATGCAAATCAAACTAAAGTTACGCCTACATATTTAGCTAATCAAGACAAAATGAGTAAGTTGATGCGTACATATATGAAAGGACAAATGGATGTTTTTGCAGACCGTAAAATCTTTCCAGATGCCAATTCAACTTTACGTGTAACTTATGGTAAAGTAGATGGTTACCAACCTCGTGATGCGGTTTATTACGAACCAATTACGCACATGGAAGGAATTGTAGAAAAATACATTCCAGGTGATTATGAGTACGATTTACCTAAACACATGTTACATTTATACGAAACAAAAGATTATGGTAAATATGCCGATAAAACGGGGAAATTACCGGTTAACTTTATTGCAACAAACCATACAACTGGAGGAAATTCTGGTTCGCCTGCTTTAGATGCAAAAGGAAATTTAATTGGATTAAACTTTGACCGCGTTTGGGAAGGAACAATGTCTGATTTAAATTATGATCCAGAAATTTGCCGTAACATTATGGTAGATTCTCGTTACATTTTATGGGTGATTGACAAATATGCCAACGCACAACGTTTGATTAACGAAATGACTATTATTGACGAAAGTAAATAATAACAGATAAACAACTGAAAACCACGTTTTAATAACGTGGTTTTTTTATGCGAATTTCTTAAAAAAATCAAAAGAATATTAAATTTTATCAAGTATATTTACTACAATCAACTTATAATTTCACCTAAATAAAACACGATAAATTATGGAAGTCATTAAAAAATGGCCATTTTATTTAAAACTAACCTGCTCATTATTATCAATTATTTGTTTAACATTTATTGCAATAATAGGTAAAGAGATTTTAGTTCCCTTAATACTAGGCTTTTTAATCTCGATATTATTGGTTCCGGTTTGTAATTTTTTTGAACGATTTTTGAGATTTCCTCGCGCAGTTGCAAGTATTGTAACTACGTTATTATTTGCTTCGTTTATTATCGGAATTTTTTATTTAATCGCAATACAATTAGCAGAAATTGCAAATGAATGGCCAACATTTCAGAAGCAAATTATAGATGCTTTTACCAATATTCAACAATGGATACACCAAACTTTTGGAATTAATTCGCACGCGCAAATAGAATATTTAAGTAAAAATATAAAATCGACCATAGAAACAAGTACAATTGTTATAGAAAAAGTAGTTTCTATTGTAACATCAATGAGTGTAACTATTTTATTTACATTTCTTTATGTCGTTTTCTTATTGATTTATCGCCGTCATTTGGTTAAATTTTTATTTTATGCATTTGATTCAGAATCGCACGAAAAGGTGTATAAAGTAATTACATCAATTCAAAAAATGGTTAAACAATATCTAATTGGACTGTTTTTACAAATGATTATCGTTTCTACTTTAGCATTTATTGCTTTCACTATTTTAGACTTAAAATATCGTTTTGTTTTAGCAATACTTACCGGTGTACTCAATATTGTGCCGTATGTTGGTATCGTAATTTCGTTATTGGTTACACTTATCATTACGTTTGCTACGATGTCAGCATCCAAAATTTTCTTTGTATTGATTGCTTTTCTAGCCATTCACGCCATAGATGGAAACATTGTAATGCCAAAAATTGTAGGTTCTAAAGTCAAGATAAATTCACTAATTGTGATTATCGGTTTAGTTATCGGAGAAATGACTTGGGGAATTATGGGAATGTTATTATCCATACCAATTCTGGCTTTAATGAAAATTGTTTTTGATAATGTGACCGAATTAAAACCTTGGGGATATTTGTTGGGCGATGATGACGAAACTGAAATTGATTCGGATTTGAATAATTTTTTAGCGCATAAAAAACAATCTAAAAAGAAGAAGAAAAAGTTAGTCGAAGATCAAGAAACGGCGTAAAAGCTAATTTCTATTTTACATAATTTAAGAAAACACTTCATAAAAAAAGCTGAAACAAATCTGTTTCAGCTTTTTAATTTATACTTTATTTAAATATTTTTTCTCAAGAAAATAATAAAGTTTCAAGAAAACATAAGCGAAAAATATTCCGATTAATGTTCCAAAGAAAACATCTCCGGTAAAATGAACGCCTACATAAACTCTACTATAAGCTATCATTAATGCCCAAATTACCAAAACATAAATTAACCATTTGTATTGACGTCTTAACAAAACGCCCATAAAAAGTGCGATTGCAATATGATTGGATGCGTGCGCAGATGTAAAACCATATTTTCCTCTACCCTCGCAATCTATCGGACGAAATAATCCTTGAATAGATTCTGTATAACAAGGTCGAAAACGTTGAAACGAATTTTTAAGAATATTAGTAAATTGATCTGCACAAGTTATCATTAGCGCAATACAAATTCCGGCCAATAATGTTTTTTTCCATCCTAATTTTGTATAAAGTAGAATTAAGAAAATAACATATAACGGAATCCATGTTTTTTTATCGGTTATAAGTAACCAAAACCAATCCCATTTTTCTGTTCCTAAATTATTGAAGTACAAAAATATTTGTACGTCCCAATCAAAAAAATCTTGTATCATTATCTACTTACCGAACCGCCTAAAGCATTGTTAACAGTTGGTTCCTTAATTTCTTCTTGTGGCTCAACCGTCAATTGTTCTGTTTGTGGTTCTACAGCAGATTCTGTTACAGTTACTTCTTCAATCTGAATTGGTTCTTCTTGAATTGGAGTTTCAGTTTTAACAGGTTCTGTCCTTAATGCATCATCCACCAAATTATCTTGATGAACTGCACTGTGTATTTCATCAATTGGATTTCTTACATCATCAAAAGACTTCTGAAAATCGTCCATTGGATTAATTTTCTGAAAAGAATTTTTCACTTGATCCATCGGATTTAGTTCTTTAATTGTATTCTGAAGATCTTTTGTTACATCAGATTCCTGTATAGGATTCATAATCTCTTGCTTTATATCTTCTGATGCTTCTTTTAATTTACGTACAGCAGTTCCTAATCCACGTGCAATTTCTGGAATTTTATCTGGTCCAAAAATTACAACGGCAACCACCATAATAATCACGACTTCCTGGAAGTCTAAAAACGCTGGGTATATTACTAAACTATTCACGAAACAAATGTATAAAATCTAAACTGAGTACCATAAAAAAAGCCATCAAATTTACTTGATGGCTTTCTTAAAATTTATTTAAAATTTGACTTTTATTTATTCATTTTTCCTTTCGGAGTAAAATCATATAATAATGGTGATGCTACAAAAATAGATGAGAATGTACCAATTACGATACCAATCAATTTTGCAAACATAAATCCTTTGATAGATTCTCCTCCAAAAGAGAAGATAATTAATACGATTAAGAACGTAGACAACGATGTATTAATAGTACGTGATAAAGTTTCTGATGTAGAAATGTTGATAATATCATATAATTTATGATTTTTTTCTACAGTTAAGTTTTCACGAATACGGTCTAAGATAATAATCGAGTCATTCATCGAATAACCAATTACTGTTAAAATTGCGGCGATAAATGCTTGGTCAATTTCCATATTAAAAGGTAACATTCCTTTAAAGAATGAGAAAACTCCTAATACGATAATCACATCATGCGCCAATGCAATAATTGTTGATAATGAGAATTGCCAACGTTTAAACATTACAATTAGGTAGAAGAAAATTGCTACTAATGCTAATGTTACTGCTATAAATGAGGCTCTTGTTGTATCATCGGCAATTGTAGGACCTACTTTTGCAGAAGACATTAAACCAATTTTTGCATTATCTTCTGAGAAATCTTTTTCAGATAAATTTGCTGGTAAATATGGTTTTAAGCCTGAATATAATTTGTCTTTAATTTCGTCATCAACGTTTGATCCATCTTCGTCAGCTTTATAAGCTGTTGTAATCTTTATTTGATTTTCACCTCCATAAGTTTTTACTTGCGGAATAATTTTTTCTCCGTCTAAGATAAATACATCTCCTAAACTTTCAGAAATTTGTTGTGGATCTACGCTTTTGTCAAAACGAACTGTATAAGTACGTCCTCCTTTAAACTCGATACCCATATCAAAACCTTTCGTAAAGATAGAAGCTAATGCAGCAATTGTTAAAATGATAGAAATTGTATAAGAAACCTTTCTCGTTTTTAACAAATCTACTTTGATATTTTGTAACCAATGCGCTGTAAAACTTGTATAGAATGGTACTGATTTTCCTTTAGCTAAACGACCTTCAACAAAATAACGTGTAATAAAAATCGCTGTAAATGTAGAAGTAAAAATACCAATCATAAACGTTGTAGCAAAACCAACAACTGGTCCTTTACCAAAAACGAAAAGAATTAAAGCTGTAATAAATGATGTTGAATTGGCATCAATAATAGCAGAAAAAGCTCCTTTCCAAGAATAAGCGAAATCTACTGCTTGACGCAATGATTTTCCTTTTCTTAACTCCTCTTTTACCCTTTCGTAAATTAAGATATTGGCGTCCATACCTGTAACCAACGTTAAGATAATACCCGCAATACCAGGTAAAGATAATGTCGCTTTTAACGAAACTAAGAATCCTAATAAGAATAATAAGTTGATGATTAATGCAACATTTGCATAAAGACCTGCACGGCTGTAGTAGAATACCATCCATACTAATACCAATGCAAATGCACAACCAAATGCGATTAACGAACTGTTAATAGCTTCTTGTCCTAATGATGGACCAACGATTTCTGCAGAAACAATTTTAGATGATGCTGGTAAAGAACCGGCTTGTAAAATGTTTGCTAAATCTTTTGCCTCCTCAAGTGTAAAGTTTCCAGAAATTTGAGAACTACCTCCTGTAATTTGGTTTTTGATGTTTGGTGCAGAATAAACCATGTTATCTAACACAATTGCAACACCTTGACCATTTCTATCTGTACCTGATGGTTTTAATTCATCTGTAATACGAGCCCATTCCTGTGCTCCTACCGGACTCATTTGCATAGATACTACAGGCTCATTAGTTAAAGATCCTGCATTTCTTTCTGCAGATGCAGAAACAACTTTATCTCCAGTAATTAATGGTTCTTGCGCACCATTTTTACCTTTTAACGCATAAAACTCTAATAATTTAGGAGAACCTTTTGCTTCAGCTTTTCCTAAATCCATTGGTTTATTTGCCCAAGAATATTTGTATCCTCTAATATTTGATGGTAAAGCCGCTACAAAACCTTTGTCTTGTAATACGCGATTTACAACAGCAGTATCTTTTACGTCAACTACAAAACTAGCGTTAGAACCTACTGGTTGCATAACTTCTGCTAAAGATTTGATAACTTGACCGTCTTTGTTTGTTACTTTATATTTCTCTGTATTAACACCAGAAAAATAAGACATAACTGTAGGATCTTGTCTTACAACTTGCCAAAATTCTAATTTAGCAGTAGATTGTAATAATTTTTTTACACGATCTGTATCCGAAACACCTGGTAATTCTACCAAAATTCGTCCGTCACCTTTATCTCCTAAACGTTGAATTACTGGTTCTACTACACCAAATTGATTAATACGAGAGCTAATTACATCATATGCTGTTGCAACTTTTGCTTCGATATCTTTACGAATAACTTCTTTTACTTGGTCATCAGATGCATTATAAGGAATCTTATCTGCATTGTTTTTGTTTCCAAATAAATCTGCTGCAGCATATTTTGTTCCTCCTTTGATTTTATCAAATTCCTGAAAAAATAATTCTACATAAGGTACGTTACCGTTTGTTTTTTGAGCTTTATCTGTCGCATCCAAAGCAGTTCCCAACATTGGGTTTTGACTTTTAGCTGATAAATTTTCGATTAAGTCTCTCTCAGATACTTGTAAAACTACGTTAATACCACCTTTAAGGTCTAACCCTAAATTGATTTCGTTATTTTTTGCATGAGCATAATCATACTTTATAATACCTAAATCTAGCGGATGTTGAGCTAAACTATCTAAAACTCTTGGTTCGTCTTCAGGCGTAGTCGCTAATCGCGCCGCCTCATGCTCCACCTTTGTTGCGTACCAAGTATAGCTTAGCTGTCTGATACACAAAAGACTTAAAATAATTGCAAATGTTGCAATGAGCCATCTTCCTCGCATAATTGTGTTTAATAAATAAATTTTAACGGCCAAATATAATAATCTTGAAAATGTTTTCACAATTTTTTAACAATATTATATTCTAAAAAAAACCGTCGTACTAGTTAATATGTTGATTTAATTTTATTTGAACGCTTATTTTATATTCTATTTTTAGAAAACATGTTTCTAATCTTTTAATTCATATTTATAAATAAAGATGTTTGCTTTTTTAGAGTCGTCATCATTATCTTCGCATAAATACAAGGTATACTTTCGTCGAGATTGTTTGTATAACGCCAATCCTTCTACTTTTCTATCAGCCGAAATTTGTTTCCAACGCGTTACTTTCATTGTATTCAAATCCAATTCTCCAATTATAGAACCTTTTATTTCGCCATTATATTGTGTTGTACTCTTAGATTCTACAGTTGCAGTAAACAAAACTTTACCATCAACCAAAATAACATCCGAAAAAGTAGTTGTTTCATTATTCAATTGTGGCAAATCTATCGTAAAAAATTCGATTTCTTTTCCTTTCAAATCATTTAATTTTCCAGCAACTTTATAAACTCCATTTACGCCAGCAGGTCCATTTCCTCGGTTAAAAAAATAAGTACAATGTCCGTCTGTTAAAAGTCCTTCTATATTAAAATCTTTTTTTGAAAGTTTAGAAACTGCTAAAAATTCATCAAACAAATACTTATAATTACTATTTTGTACTTCTTTGGTTTTGATGTTATACGAAATCAAATCAAAACGATTTTCTTTAGAACCAGAACCCAAAATGTATAAATGATCGTCGTATTTTGTAATCGATTCAAAATCTGGTTTGTCTTTTTTATTAACATCCTTCGACTTTACTTCTGGATTTAAATCAACTTTTTCTACGCGCTCTTTTTTCTTGTCATAAATATACAAATGTGCGTCGTCATCGGCAATTGCATAAACATGATTTTTGTCCACAACCAAACCAGATGCAGCACCAAGTCCGTTGATTATGATTAAAACCTTTAAAATGAAGTTATAAAACAGCATAGTTTTCAGTTTATTTTTTAACGATTCCAAAAGTAATCAAAGATTATCAGAAACCTTGATAAATAACCGATTTTTTGCAAAAAAAGACCTTAACTTTGCAAAGTTTGGTAAATATTGGTAAATACAACGAAGATGAAGAAAATTCTAAAAATTTATATTGAAGCCTACAGCGGTCTTTCCAAAGAATCGTGGATGTTGGCTATTGTAATGTTGTTGAATCGTATGGGTTCAATGGTTTTGCCATTTTTAGGAATTTATTTAATCTCCGAACTAAACTTTAGTTTGCAACAATCTGGTATTGTTTTAAGCTTTTACGGAATTGGAGCCGTAATTGGTTCTTGGCTTGGCGGATGGATTACCGACAAAATTGGAAATTTTAAAGTGCAAGCTTTAAGTTTATTTTTGAGTGCACCATTATTTTTGTTGTTACCATATTTTAAATCGGTCGAATCTTTTGCCGCAATTATGCTTGTTCTGAGTACAATTAGCGAAATGTTTCGTCCAGCAAACTCAGTTGCAATAACTCGTTATGCAAAAAAACAAAATATTACACGTGCATTTTCTTTAAACAGAATGGCGGTAAATTTAGGTTTTTCAATAGGACCATCTATGGGCGGATTTTTATCTAATTATTCTTACGATTTATTATTTTATTGTAATGCAGCAGCAGCGCTAATTGCCGGAATTGTTTTTGTTGCTTTTTTTAAAGGAAGAAAAGAACGAAACGCTGCTCCAGTAGAAGAAAATCTACCAAAAGAAGAAGTTGTAAAAGAGCGAAATGCGTATACCGATGTCAAATTTTTACTATTCAATTTGGTGTGTGTGTTCTTTTCGATGGCGTTTTTCCAAATTCTAAACACTGTTCCATTATTTTACAAAGATGTTATTCATCTTTCGCAAACGGAAATTGGTCTGTTAATGGGTTTTAGTGGAATTTTAATTGTTGTTTTCGAAATGTTACTTATTCATACAACCGAAAAAAGATTTACAGTAACACAATTATTAGTTTTCGGATCATTTATCACTTCTATCAGTTTTGTATTATTCACAGTCAATCATACATTAGGAATGTTGTATTTCGCAATTGGATTAATGTCTATTGGCGAAATGTTGGTACTTCCACTCATGTCTACCGTAACCGCTTTTCGTGCACAAAAAAACAACCGTGGTGCTTATATGGGACTTAACGGAATATCGACTGCCATTGCATTTATTGTTTCACCGTTTTTGGGAACGCATGTTGCTACAACCTACGGTTTTGACACATTATGGTTAATAACAGCCGTGTTACTTGTTGCTGTTGCAGTTGGCTATTACTTTTTTACAAAACCACTTTTACCTAAAAATATGCAATAATTTGTCTATCTTCGGTAATCTAAATAGAACAAAAAAAACATGAAAGTATATACTAAAACAGGAGACAAAGGAACAACCGGACTTTACGGCGGAACCAGAGTTTCTAAACATAGTTTAAAAATAGAATCTTACGGAACTGTTGACGAATTAAACTCATATTTAGGTTTGATTCGTTCTTATGAAATAGATCCAATTTTTGAAGAAGAAATTATCATCATTCAAAAAGATTTATTCAACCTTGGAGCAGAATTGGCTACACCAGTAGACAAATTATATTTGGCAAATGGTAAACCTCGCATTCCGAGAACCGTAACAGAAGAAGATATTATACAGTTAGAAACTTGGATTGATGATATGGAAAGTCAATTAGAGCAATTAACTCATTTCATTTTACCAGGCGGAAATCAAGCTGCATCTCACGCACACGTTGCGCGTTGCATTTGCCGTCGTGCAGAACGTTTAACAGTTGGCTTAGCTGACGTAGAAGAAATTCGTCCTGAATTACAAAAATACTTAAACCGTCTTTCTGATTATTTATTTGTTTTAGGTCGCAAAATTGCCTCAGATAATAACCACGAAGAAGTAAAATGGATTCCTGGTGAATAAAGTACTCTTATTTTTGAATGGCGAAGTGCCAACAATTCTACCTGATACATCAAATTATGAAATGATTTTTTGTACAGATGGAGCATTTCGCTATTTAAAAAATTTAAATATAAAACCCGATGTTATTTCTGGAGATTTTGATTCGATTGAGTTAAAAGATTTTCCGACAGATATCGAAATTATTACAACTCCAGATCAAAATGACACTGATTTTGTAAAAATACTAACTATAATACAAGAAAAAGGATTTACAAATATTGATGTTTTTGGTGCAAGTGGTCGTCAACAAGATCATTTTTTAGGTAATCTTAATGCTGCTTTTCGTTTCAAGAATGAACTGAACATTGTTTTTTACGATAATTATAGTTCTTATTTTTTTGCAGAAAAATATACCGAATTAGAAGGTTATTTTGGACGAACAATTTCTTTAATTCCTTTTCCAGAATGTAAAAACATCACAACAAAAGGATTAGAATTTCCACTAAATAAAGAAGATTTAAACCTACTTTCTCGCATCGGAACTCGAAATAAATCAATTGATGATAAAGTAACAATTGAGTTTGAAAGTGGTGATTTAGTTATTTTTATTATCGACCAAGAATTTCCAGTTTTATTGGCTTAATTTAGCCATAAATAGTGATTTAAAATATTCATAATTTTTGTATTTTTACTTAAAACCAAACTATTATGAATAAATTTTCTGTCATTGTTGCCTCTATTTTAGCAATAGGTCTTGTTATTGGAGCTTTTATCTTAGGAAATGCCTACAAATATAAATTTAAAACTTCCGAATCTATCAATGTTACAGGTAATGCGTTAAAAGATTTTAATGCAGATCTTGTAAAATGGCGTGCTACTTTTAGTCGAAAAGATTTTGACTTAAGAGTTGCTTCCGATCAATTAAAAGCAGATCAAATTGTGGTTAAAAATTTCTTGATTTCGCAAGGAATTAAACCAAATGAAATTGTTTTTGAAGCTGTTAATATCTCAAAAGATTTTCAGTACGGCACTGATAGCAACGGAGCTTCTATCAGCCAATTTACGGGTTATAATTTGTCGCAAGATGCTACAATTGAATCAAAAGAATTGGATAAAATTGAGAAAGCATCGCGCGAAATTTCAAATTTAATTAGCCAAGGAATTGAATTAAGTTCTTCAAATCCAAATTATTATTACTCTAAATTAGAAGATTTAAAATTAGAATTAATTGCGCAAGCTTCTGAAAACGCAAAACAACGCGCAGAAAATATTGCAACAAAATCTGGTGGAAATTTAGGAAAACTACAAAAAGCAGATTTAGGAATTTTTCAGATTACTGGTAAAAATGATAACGAAGAATATTCGTCTGGTGGAGCTTTAAATACAACTTCTCGTCAAAAAACTGCAAATATTACAGTTAAAACAAGTTATAGTTCAAATTAAACGTCTTTCTTAAATAAATATTCATAAAAATATAGAATAATAGCGTTTATCTAAATTATTTGATTATCTTTAGAAAGCTTAATTTTAGCATGAGGATATAAAAAGAAAGCACTTTTCAAAATAATGAAAAGTGCTTTCTTTTGTTTTTTGTTAACTATTACTATTACATCATTGCAACTACAAGCAACACAAATATAGAAGCGGCGATTAGAATATCAACTAATTTTATTCTTAAACCTCCAAGACTTATTCCGCTCTTAGAAACATGATTTTTTCTAGATGTAGACATATTATTTATTTCCTATTTATTAGATATTTTGTCTAATACTAATTCTATGCCATAATTTTCTTAACAGATGTTAAATAGAAATTTTATCCTATATTTTTTAAAAATTTAGTACAATATTCTGTTACTTCTTGCAAATGTATTGGTAAAATAGGTTCATTCCAAGGCTCTTTTCCTCCAAAAGTATGGTTTGCATCTTGGATAATTAATAATTCAGAATTTTTTGCCCAACTATGTAACAAATCTGCCGTTTTACTTTTTACGGCTTCATCATTTGTACCATGAACAATTAAATACGATTTTTTAAGATGTTGTGCAGCAAATTGTATATTCAAAGTTTCTTTGTTCTTTTTGAAATCTTCATAAAACGAATAATAATGTGGCATTTGTTGTTTTGTACGTGCATTTTCTACGTAAAAAACTCCTTTTTGTTTATAATCTTCTAACCGATCATTTTTAGGAAAACGAGCTGCAAAACTATCAATACTTGCAAGTGTTATTAACGCTTTTACACGATTGTCTTTATATGCCTGCAAAATTGTATCTCCTCCTCCTCTACTATGCCCAATTAAAATTATTTTTGAAGCATCAACTTTTGGATGTTTCTCAAAATGATCAATTACTTTTTGATAATCAGACATTTCTTTAGAATATGTATTATTTCCGAAAGCTTCTAAATCGTCAAAATCTTTTGGATTTTCGATTGTTGTTCCGTTATGCGAAAAATTAAATTTAACAAATACAAATCCTGCTTTAGCAAATTCATCTGCCATCAAATCAAACGTTCCCCAATCTTTATAACCTTTGTAACCATGTGCAAAAATTAGCAAAGGAAATTGCCCTTCCATATCTGGATAAAAACAATCTGCTAAAAAAGATTTTGTTTCTGGATTATCGATAATGATATTTCGCTCTTTTATCGTATTCATTTTTTATTTTATAATATTTCTAAATTCATTTGTTATTTTTTAATGAAACTATTTGCATAAAATACATCTTAAAAACCCTTGAAATGAATAATTTTGTCTTTACTTCAACAGATATAGTAATTTCAGATCGATCGAAATTATTTGCAAATAAAGATAAAATGATTTCCAAATACAAACTCATAACTTATGCGGATGGAAAATTAATCGCATCAAGTAACTACTTAGGATTATTTTTATCTGAACTAATAAAAAGCCAAGTAATAAATTTACATAGCTTAGTTTATAGGTTTATAAAAATCCGATAGATTATTTTTTGATGATTTCGTACTCTATTTTCTCGATCATTTTCTCAGAATTGCCGTTGGTTCCACCTTGGTTGATTGCTTTTTTATAGCATTCTAGTGCCAAATCATATTGTTTGTTGGTGAAATAAGCTTCTCCTAAACTATCCATTACATTCGGGTTTTTAGGAAATTCTTTTACAGCTAATTTGAATATTTCAATTGATTCATTTATTTTTCCCAATCTTAGTAATTCATATCCTAAGGTATTCAGTTCGCTTGGATTTTCAAAGCTATATTCATTCTTAGAATTTTGTTTCAGCAAAAAATATGTTTCAATCGCTTTATTCATATCACTTTGAGCTACTTTTCTTATGCTCTGATAAATAGATTTTTTAGGGATTTCATAATTTTTATCTAGCATTAAATCATGAATTGTATGGCCCAAATTCCAAACTATATTTCGATTATTAGACATCAGAATGATGGTAATATCATTTTTGAAATCACTTAAAAAAATAGATTCAAATTTATAGGAAATACCATTGTGGCGTTGCAAATCTTCATTTTCTAAATAGGTACCAAGAGAACCGCCTTCGTCTTTTGCGTATGGATTATTTAACAGCGTTTGAAAAGATTCTTTGGATATTAAACGGTTATGCTTCATTGCATCCAGCCATTTGTAAAAATCATTGATATCTACCCAAAGCCAACCACTTATAAATTCAATTTCCGGACATCTGACATTGTCCATATCATAACAAGAGGTTCTGTTTTTATACGCAAATTTAGGATCAGATACCGAATTATTCATTTTCAGTGGTTTAACAATGTTCTTAGTAACAAATTCTTGATAAGACATTCCACTGACTTTTTCTATGATTCTTCTTTGCAAAAAAACATTGCCATTGTCATACCTATAACCAGTACCAGGTTCAAACAGTAAAGTATCTGTTTTCTTTAAAACTTTCCATGCTTCTTCATCATTTTTGGGAACTATGAGACCGTTTTCAATTCTAGGAATGCCGCTGGCATAATTTAGAAGATGTCTAACAGTCACTTTTTCTGCCCATTTTGGTAAATCCAAATTATATTTAGAAATAGGATCATCAAGATTAAGAAGTCCATCTTCCGCCAAAATCATAATAGAAACGGCATTAAATTCCTTTGCAATAGAACCAATATTAAATATTGACTTATCAGTTAATTTAGTTTGTTTTGTTTCATCTGTGAAACCAAATGATTTTTTATAAATGATTTCACCATTTTTAGCAACCAAAACATTTCCATTGAAAAGACCTCTTTCATAAGATTTTGACATTAAAGCATCTATTTGATCGGTATAGTTTTGATTTTTTTTATGAGAGACTTGCTGAATATTTTTTGTTTCCTTTATATTATTTAGTTGCTGAGCAGAAATAATTTGGTTAAAAAAAATAATGTTTAACAGTAAAAAAATAATGTTTTTCATAGTTTCAATTTTGAATTTATCTGTTGTTTTTAAACAACTCTATCAAGAGTTTTTTTGCATCTTATTTATAAGATTCTCACACAATATTTTTGAATATTTCAGAGTATCTGGAGAATAATTAATTTGATGCAAATATGCGTCAGAACATCTTAATACGCGACCGATTAAAAAAAGTCGAACGTATTTTTCAATAAAATCAACCTTTAATAAGAACTTTTTCTAAATTCAGTAGGTGTTTGTCCTGTATATTTTTTAAATGAAGTACTGAATGATGATTTGGAATTGAAACCGACTTCATAAAGAACTTCTAAAATAGTGAGTTCTTTTTTAGAGGAATCTTTCAATATATCTTTGGCTTTTTCAATCCGATACTGATTAATGAAATCAAAAAAGTGTTTGTTCATATACAAATTAATCAAAGTCGATAAATCTTTAACAGGCATATTTACTTGTTCTGCCAAATCCTGAATTGTTAATGAAGAATCGAGATAAGGTTCATTTTTAACCATAAAATTTTTTAAAGATTCGATTTGCATATTTTTTTCTTCATCAATTTCGGTAAACATTTTTTGTTTCGGTACACTTTCAGTTATTGGTTTCAATTGCGAACTAACTCCTCTAAAAAATTCAGGTTTGTTTAGCGCAACAAATAAATACCAACATGTACAAAATAAAAAAGCAAAAGCATCAAGCGTAACTATCCATTGTCTTAATTCTCCAGAACCAAAGGTGAAAGTAACCAACCACCGAATTAAAACGATAAAATGTAACACATAATATAGTATTGTTATTTTGTAAAGAGCATTAAGTATGGAGATGTTTGGATTCGTATAATTCTCAAGATAGACGGTTTTAGATTTTCTAATCACCAAAAATGAAGCAATAAAATAGACTTGAAATAGTACTTCAAAAAGAATATGAAAAAACTGCATAATGTGAGATTCACTCAAAGTATTGATGAAGTATATTTTAGAAGCTCGATCTTCAAAATATATCCCATATGCCATATATAAATTGAAAGCAACAAACGGAATGGTATGCCATAAATGTTTAGGTTTTAATCGGAAATTGGAATAACAGACCGACAGTACATAAAGATAAAAGGCAGCCGGAACCAAATAATTAAAACTCCAACGAAATGCTTCGAGGTTCATGTAATTGACCGGAAAATCATGGATCAAAAATTTCAAAGCATCAACAGCATTTGTAAAAAGAAAAAAGGCAAGAAGCCAATTTGCAAGTTTGTTTTTAGTCTTTACAATAAATAAAAAAAATGCAAGAAATACGACGAGGAAAATGCCGAATAAAGATTCTAAATATAATATGTTGGTTTTGTCCATATATTTTAACAAAGCCAAATTTAGTATTTTTTATAAATTCTTCGACTAATATTTAGTTCACATTAGTTTATAAATTTTAAATCCAAATTTTATAATTTTTCGATATAAATTAAAATATAATTATTCTTTACTAAACTTCATTAGAATCCCCAATTCTTTCAAGTTCAGTTTCAATAATACTTAAAACATCCAATTTAATCTGTCTATAATTCGATTCAATTTGTTGTTTCATTTGATCAATACCATTTTCATCGTTAAATGATCTGATTTGAGGAATTTTTTTATATTTTTTAGTTTCTGAAGTTACTTTTACATGGTCAACAACAATTTCTGCATGAAATATTTTCTGTTCAATACGCTCTTCAAAATTGTCAGAAACAGCACCTACAAAAATCCCTTGGGTTAGTGTTGAAATTTTAGAAGCTGGAATTAAACTGTCTAATTGAGTAGAAATAGAAGTTGATTTATCATTTCTGTTAATGGTTAAACTTTTACGTTTTTGCAGAACTTTTCCAAATCGTTCGGAAAGGCTTTTAGCCGTTTCACCAACTACTTGTCCACTAAAAATATTACCAACGGTATTTTGAATAACCTTTGCTTCTTTATCTCCATAATCACGAATAAGTTGAGAATAGTCTTGAAATCCCAAACAAACAGCTACTTTATTACTACTAGCAGTTGCAATTAAATGCTTAAAATAGCATATATCTTAATCCGAGCAATAAAATAGCAAAAAGTTTAGTGTAAATAACCTTTGAAAATAGTCCAGCTGTTCGCATTGGTTGGCTAAATAAGGCAAATAAAAAGAGATGGTCAATATTATACTGACCATCTCTTTTTCTTCTATTTTCAAGTTGTTATTACTTATGCAGTACAAAACTTCATTTCTATCAATTGCAGACAAATACCACTTATCATTTATTCTTGTTAGATAAAAGATAAAGTCTATTTTATTTATCATATAAGATTTCCCCTAATTTTTCGTAATCTTGACCTTCTCCAAAATTTTTAGTATCCGCATTCGTACCAATAATATGATATTGATGGCAGTCAAAACAGATTTTTGTGAAACCCGTAATTTTATTTTCCTTCTTAAAAATTAATATATCTCTAAATATTGGAATACAGGCAGCAGAAATTCCGTCTTGCTCACTTTTTTCTATAAATATCTTATTCAATTTAGAGAATTTGTCAGGTCTTAT
The DNA here is from genome assembly GCF_900115015.1 of Algoriella xinjiangensis. Classification (GTDB taxonomy): domain Bacteria; phylum Bacteroidota; class Bacteroidia; order Flavobacteriales; family Weeksellaceae; genus Empedobacter; species Empedobacter xinjiangensis. The sequence goes on from NZ_FOUZ01000006.1 coordinate 183,212, forward strand.
TGTTGATTTTTTGAATCCTAATTCTTGAAAATTTCCAATAAGTTTAATTTCACTTAACAGTCCTGGGAATTGAGGATTCATAATGAGATTATATCTTTTTTCATCAAGTTTTGAGATATGATTATCAAGTAATTTCGTTGCGTCATCTTCATTAATGACAATTGAATAATAATCAACTTCATCAAAGTCAAAGAAATTTTTTCCATAATCAATCTTGGTATTTTTAATTGAATTATTTGCTTCCGAAATTTGAGGATTTTCTGTTTCTATTCGTTTTTGTTTACAATTAACGACAAAAATAAAAATTAATAAAAAAATCAGGATTTTACTTTTCATACTCAATTTTTACAAAATGTTGGCTAGGGTTTCGGTGCTTTGCGAAAACGCGCATTTCAAAGTCGAAACGTTCAACTAAAATACAAATTTCTACAAAAGTACGAAGCGGAAAATAAAAAATTTCCGCACGTCTTTTAGCAATACCTTGGAAGTATTTTATGTTGTTCTGTTCATCTCATTGTTTCCTTGAATTCCATCTAAAGCTTCAAAGACTTCGTTTTGATTTTTTTCATTACTCCAACCTAAAGAAGAAAGTTCAGCTCTAACTTGAAATTCATCTTTACCTTTAACAAAATGATAAAATGCAAAGTCAATAACTTCTGTTGGAATTCTTTTAACTACATAAGAAATTAAAAATCGAATTAAGTTTAAATATCCAAATACAAAGGTTAAGCCTAATTGAAGAAGCCAACAAATTATTAAACCAATTGTACCAACATTTAAACTTTTAATAATCAAACCTTGTTCAAGTCTAAGTTTTAAAAATTCAAAAAATCCAATTCTATCTAAATTGTTTTCAGATAAAATTATATTGTATTGAAATAGCTGATTTCCTATAAAAACGATAACAATTGATACAATTAGTATAATTCTCAATTTATTAAAATTTGTATAATTCCCTAATTTAATTCCTAATTTTAATGAATATGCTAAAGCTAAACCAACAATAAATTCAAAAAGGAATATTATATATTTTCCTGTTATAGATATTTTTGCAATTAAGAATGCTAATATTAGAGCTGTAATGACTGCTAATACAATTGGAAAAACAATATTTGCTCTACGTATAGAGTTAGGATTTGGAAGTTCAAGGGGAATTTGATAATCATCCCAATTCTCTTTTGCTTCTTGTTCCTTTTCGAGTTTTTTTAATTCTTCTCGATTGTAATTTTTTTCGATATCTTGAAAAACGTGAATAAAAAGATGAACTCTTTTTGAATTTCGTCCATTATCCCAAAATTCATTTCCTAGAGATTCGCTTTTTACTGTTACTTTACCATAATTAAAAGAAACAATAATCGATTCTGTATATTGACTCATTCCTAAGCTTTTAGCTTTTCTTTTAGCTTCAATAGAATGTTCATCTACATAAATTATGTCCCAATCTAATTTTTCAAATGTTTGATTTGTTATCGCAAAAAATGCTTTTTCTGAAAGTTGAGTCTGAAATTCAGATTTATACTTTGGTGTAAAAGCAAACTTGTGATTTTTTTTTATTTGCTTTTCAATATTTTTTAATTCTGGTGTCATTCTTGAATTCTGGTTTGGAAATATATCCGCTAACGTTTTCAGTATTGCTGAAGTGTGGATTCTGAAGCACTTCAGTTCAGCTAAAGTACAAATTTCTACCAAAGTACAAAACGAAAATTAAAAACTTTCTACTTGTCTTTTACCAAACCCTTTAAGCTTAACTAAATAATTATTCCTAATAGTTTTATGAGTTCGGTTTTGCTATTCTATTTCAAAAGCAACCGTAGTGTTTCCAGAACTTAAGACGATACACAACAAATAAATAGAGTCATAAAAGTGAGTAGCATTAAGAATGAAGTTTTCTTATTCAATTCTTATTTTAAATTCTCCTTAAAGAAACTCCAAATTACCGAATGAAATTTTATCTTTTACTTTTTAAATTTCTATTTTAAAGATGTAGCTACAATACTTGATCAACAATTATCAAAATGAAATATTTACAATTTTCTAGTGATTTAGATATCGTTATTTTTTCAATTCTAAACTTTCAAATAGAACCATTTAGTATACTCTTATGAGCCAAAAAGTAAACTCGATTTTAAAAGATTAGATTACCTTTGCCGATATGAAGTCAATTAAAGTTCCAGCCGATTTAACCAAACCGCCTTTTAACCAAAGAGTATTACAAGTTGATGGATCCTCTGTGGTAGAAACTTGCATTCGTACCACTCGAAGCAAAGGCAGTATGTTACTAGAAGATCATTTATTACTTTTTGTACTTCAAGGCGAAAACACATTAACGCACGGGAATTCAAAATTCACCGTGAGGAAAAATGAAATGATTTTATTTCCAAAGGCGAGTTTAATTGAATACGATAAAAGCGGAGATGCACTCAATGGAGATATTTATGATAGCTTAATGATTTTCCTAAAAGATGAATGCATTCTTAGCTTTATGAAAATGGCTGAGATAAAATCTTGCAAAACAACCGAGAAAGTTACCGTTATGGTAAAACCTGTGAAGGAAAGAATTCAAGCATTTTTATTGTCATTAAAACCTTATTTCAATGAAATTGAAAACATTGATGCTGGATTGGTGAAATTAAAAATCCTGGAAGTTTTGTATGACATTTCGAGTACAGACAAACATCTTTTGCATCAATTATTGCAGATGAAACAACCTGTAAAATTCGATTTATCGAGCATTATGGAAGAAAATTACACCTCGCCCATTTCTCTCTCCGAGCTGGCTTACTTATCTGGCAGAAGTCTCGCAAGTTTCAAAAGAGATTTCAAAGCAATTTACAACATCGCTCCTTCAGATTGGATTCGGAAGAAAAGACTCGAAAAAGCAATGGAACTTTTACAACACAGTACGCTCCCAATATCTGACATTTGCTATACTTTAGGATTTGAAAATACAGCTCACTTCTCACGAATTTTTAAAGAATATTTCGGAACAACACCTTCAGATTCTAGAACAAATCTTGTTTAAACAATTGAGCCAAAAAGAATACAAATAAGAGCTGTAAAGAAAATTACTATCAACTATTTGTCCTCATCTTTGTCATATTAAAATAAGAGCGTATGAATAAGCAAAAAACTTGGATTATTACAAGTACCAATAGAGAATTGGGTTTATAAATACAAATTTAAATCAAAAAAATATGTCAACAAAAATGAGAGCATTAGTCTTAGAAAACTATAATTCGGACTTCACAGACCGTCAAATAGATAAACCATCTCCAAAAGCAGGAGAAGTATTGGTGAAAATTATAGCAAGCGGCATCAATCCAATCGACAATAAAATTAGAACTGAAAATGCACCTTATGCAACGCCTGTTCTTCCAGCAGTTTTAGGAACCGACCTTGCCGGAATCGTTGAAGAAGTAGGTGAAAATGTGACCAATTTCAAAGTTGGAGATGAAGTTTATGGTTTGGCTGGTGGTGTATTAGGTTTACAAGGAACATTAGCCGAATATACCGCTGTAGATGCCGATTTATTAGCGATAAAACCTAAAAATTTAACGATGAGAGAAGCTGCGGCAGTTCCTCTAAACATATTAACAGCCTGGGAAGGTTTAGTTGATCGTTTTACGATTAAAAAAGGCGATAAAGTATTGGTTCATGGTGGTACGGGTGGTGTTGGTCATATGGCAGTTCAATTGGCAAAAATATTAGGAGCAGAAGTATTTTCTACAGTATCTCCTTCCAAAATTGCAGCAGTAGAAACTTTAGGCGCAAAAGGAATTGATTATACAACTTCAGAAGTAGAAAACTATGTAGCAGAATTCACCAATGGTAAAGGTTTCGATGTTATTTATGATACCGTTGGAGGCGCTACATTGGACAATTCTTTCAAAGCTGTTCGTCATTACGGTCATATTAGTAGTTGCGCTGCCTTCGGGACACATAATTTAGCTATTGGTTCGCTTCGTTCGGCTAACTTGCATAGTGTATTTGTTTTACGTCCGATGCTTTCTGGTGAAGGTAGAAAACACCACGGCGAAGTTCTAAAACAAGTAACGCAATATATTGAAGACGGTAAATTAAAACCAATAGTCGATTCTCGAAAATTTACTTTAGATAATGCTTTAGAGGCACACATTGCGGTAAGTGATGGATCTGCAAATACAAAAATTGTAGTGGATATTTTTTAAATTAGTTTTTAAAATAACTGCTATAATTTAATTTACACAAACTTATATCACTAATTATATAGGAAAATTACATTTCCTCATAACCTCGCTAAAGCGAGGTTTTTTTATGTTATAATTTTTAATGTTTTTATATCTTATTCATTCAAATATATTCAGCTATAAATTAGTTTTATTATTCTACTCATTTTTGTTTTAAGCATTAATTTGCCCTGAAAAAAGCAGTAACGCGACGATTATCATTGCTAATTTTTTCATGACTCGCTAATTTAATTTTTTAAAAATCTCTAACATTGTTTCCTTATCCAAACTTTCCATATCGATTAATTTTAGGTCTTTTACCATTTTTAAAGTCGTGGTTTTGTAATGTAGAAAGTGTGGCGTTAGCAAATGAGATTGATACGCAGTTTTATCCGCATACATTTCTATAATTCTGATTTGAAGTGGATTTTCCTTTTGATACATTGGAAAAATAGCAATGACTCCTGGTTCAATTTTTACTGAAACAGCCGCTTCTTCTTTCAAAATTGCATTGTATTCTTCTAAATATTCTGGTAAAATTTCAATTTCAGAAATACGAACCATCATTTCTGGTTTTACGATGGGAATGGGTGGTTTTGAAATCAATTTTCTTATTGTATTGGCTTGTGTTGCGCTAACGGATTGCGCTATTAAATTTGAAATTTCTTCCAATTGATTATCTGTAATTCCGGTATTTTTTCCCATTGTAATATGAGATTGCAACTGACCTTCAACGCCAGACATTGATGCCAATGCAGAAATGGTAACCAATTCTCTTTGCTGAAAACTCAACACATCACTTGCAAAAATATCCGCGAACAAATGTTCTTTTAAAAAAGCATCAATGCGAGGTGCAAATTCTCCAAAACCTGGTGCTGGTTTAGTTTGTGGAGTTTTAGTTAACTCTTCCAAAACTTTTCTACCTTGTTCATATTTGTCAGATGGATTGTTTTCTACAACAATTATTTTCCCTTCTTTATCAGTAATTCCTTTGGTTTTTCGATCATCTAAAACCGTTTTAAAAGTAGAAATTGCATTCAAACTTCTAGGGAAACCGCAATAGGCATAGAGTTGGGTTAATGCTTCTTTAATTTCGTTGATGCTTAAACCATTGTCTAAACCGTTGTTTAATTGAATTTTCAATTCGTCAATATTTCCAGTTGCGGTAAGTGCAGAAATTTTGACTAAACTTTGTTCCTGACTATTTAAAGGGGTTTTATTTTGTGCGTTCATTTTTGTAAAACTTAGAATGAGAAGAAAAAGTGATGTCCATTTTAGGTATTTGCTGATGTTCATAATTGAGCGTTATTTTTTGTTTGCTTCTTTATAAATCTCGTCTGTCACAGGTTCTAGCCACTTATTTTCGTTGGAATTCGGGTTTCCGTTCGTAGCCAAATGCGAGAACCAACTTGTAGCCGTTGCACCGTGCCAATGCTCGATATTTGGAGCAATTTCTACAATGTCGCCAGGTTTTAAATGTCTTGCAGGTTTTCCTCTTTCTTGATATAAACCTTCGCCGCCAACAACAATCAAAAGTTGTCCACCAGTGTGGCTGTGCCAATTATTTCGGCAACCAGGCTCGAAGGTTACATTTGCAATTGGAACGTTCAAATTTTTGTCTTTCGTTAAAGGAGCTAACCACGATTTTCCTGTAAAATAGTGTGCAAAACCTGTGTTTTCTTCTCCCGTTGGGAACTCGCTTATTTTTGGAATATTTGTTTTCATAACTGCTAATTTTTTGTCAGATTTGTTTTGTGCATTGACTTGCGAAATAGCCATAAAGGCAATGAAAGTTAGTGAAATTATATTTTTCATTGTCAGATTTGATTTTAAATTTCTTTAATGATTTTTGCAGGAATTCCACCTACAATCGTATTATCAGGAACGTCTTTTGAAACCACCGAACCTGCTGCTACAACTGCATTTTCACCTATCGTTACACCTTGTAAAATGGTTGCGTTGGCACCAATCCACGCATTTTTTTTGATGAGAATTGGAGCAACATTTAAGGAATATCTTTCGGTTGGTTCAATAGGATGACTTTCGGAAAGTAAACTCACTTTTGGCGCTATCAAAACATTATCTTCAATGGTAATTCCGCCTAAATCCAGAAAAACACAGTCGAAATTGATGAATACATTTTTGCCGATTTTGGTGTGTTTTCCGTAATTGATGTACAATGGTGTAAAAACGGTTACACTTTCGTCAATATCTGTGTCGGTAATTTTGCTTAATAAATTTCTAATTTCTGCTGGATTTGTAGCATTATTCATTTCCACCAATAATTTTTTGGTAGCAAACGAAGCTTCACGCATTTTATAGGCTTCGTTGTCGTTTGATGAAATGGTTTCACCTTTTTTTAGTCGTTCAAATATGTTATTTTCCGTATTGCTCATCTTTTGTTTTATTTATATAACAAAATTAATTTATTTTCTATTCTTATTTATGACACTAATTGCGTTAATAATGTCAAATATTACTTATTTTAGCTAAAAAATACGGATGAGTAAAAGTGCATTGCCAGATGTTTTATTTTTAGAAATAAAAAATGAACTTGATTTTCCATATCATTTTAAAAACCTGTACCATACGCATTTGTATTGCCATAGCGGAAGTATTCATTTTATGTTTAACGACCAAAAGATGGTTTGTAAAAGTGGACAGTTTTTGTTTTGGTTTGCGGAAAGTAACTTGTCGGGATTAGCATTTTCTAAAAACTTTAAAGCGTCTGTTTTGTTAGTAGAAAAAGACTTTTTGATGGATAATATTCCAGATCAAAGTTGGAGCATAAATGCACAATTGCATTCACGGGTTTATCCGATAAAAGATATTCAATCGAAACCGATAAAAGAAAAAATCTTAACGAATTTTAAACGATTAAACGAGTGTTTTTTAGAAGCCGACCATCGTTTTTATGAAGAAATTTTGAAGTTGCAGATGCAAGTATTTATCTTAGAAATGTGGCATACGTTTGCCAATGAATACGATCAGCGGAAGCATAGTTTGCAAACTGGAACTTTGTACGAGCAATTTATACAATTGCTTCAACAACACTGTTTAAAGCATCGGGAAGTACAATTTTACAGCAACGAATTAAATATTACGGCAAAATACCTCAATCATCTTTGTAAAATTCACTCAGGAATGACTGCTTCAGATTGGGTGAAGCGACACGCCAAAGAACGCATTATACTTTTGCTTCAAAACAGAAATCTCAACATTTCCGAAATTGCCGACGAAATGGAGTTTAGCAGTCGTTCATTTTTTACACGATATGTGAAAACTATTTTGGGTGTAACTCCGAGTGAGTTTAGAGATCGGTTGAATTGATGTTTATTTTTGTTAGGTGTGAAAACTGAATTTAAGTCTTGATTTTTTTGTTTGCAGTGTCGTCGCACTATATATTTCCGACTCTAATCGCTTTAATTAAATCTTTTTTAATCGCTCTACGAATAAGTTGTTTCGAAAATTGGATAGAGTAAAGTAGCCTCTTTAATCGTTAACATAACTTCTAGTAGAAATTTCTTCAATAGCGGAACGATTTTGATTTTTTGAATTATTTTGATTTCATTCTTTTTTATCATTTTGTAGTTTCTCAAATAACATTTTCGAGAACAGTAAACCGATGAAATTGTTTTAGCTATAAAATCTTCTTTGCATTCTTTACATTTTCGCTTTATTCTAATTAAACTCATTTTACTTTTTATTTCGGTTATTACAAAAAATAGTACTGCAGAATAACCTTATCAAATCTGGTCAATTCTTATCAACTTTGTTCATTTTAGTAGCATAGTAAACGAATTTCTTACCTTTTTAGTCAGAATCCAACACCGTATATAAATTAGTAATAATAAAAAGGCAAATAACGATAAATAACGCTTAATAAAAAAGCGATAAACTAATAAATGATATCACTAATTAACCGACTATTTATTTAATAATCAATATTTTATATTTTTAAAAATTACTTACCGATACAAAAAATGAAAAACATCTAATAATAAGGTTTTAAATTTAAAAGGTACAAATAGGGTACAGAATTGATTAAAACAGAACAATAATCAACATATATCAGAAAATATTTTTAGTAGATTCTTACTGGTATTTCTTGTTAAATATAGGCAATTTAATATTTCGTAACTTTATCTAAAGTAGAGATATTTAGATAATGGCTAACGGATTTAAAACTGGAGGAAGAAAAAAAGGTGTTGAGAACAAAGTAACATCTGATATTAGAGAAAAATTTAATCAATTGCTTACTGATAATCTTGAAACCATTTCTGATGATTTAAAAGATCTTTCTCCTAAAGATAGAATCAACGCATTACTACAATTATCTAAATTCGTAATACCTCAGCTAAAATCTACTGAAATTAATCAAGTAAATCCAATTGAATCTCCTAAGATTAATATTATTCATTTAGGAAGTGGAGAAGAGCCATTACAAACAGAAAATGAAATAAGTATCTGTTTTACAGAAGGGGCTAAGAGAAAGAATTAATTTTAAATTACGGTTTCCCGTATTTTTAATTAGTTTTGAAGTAATAAATTTGTTGATTATTAAAATTTACATATGAAAAAGTATTCAGGAAAAGTAATGTTTTTAGCTGTTGTTATAGCATTTTTAACATTAAATAGTTGTGGAACATTGTACACTACAATTAATGATGTTAAATTAAAAGAAGTTGAAAAACCACAAAATTCAAAAGAGAGATATGGAGAATCTAAGATAATATCTTTTGATGAAGATGGTAATTCAAAGTATAGCTTTGAAGATGATTTAATAAAAATTATTTGGTTATACACATCTAAAAGTTTTAATTTTAAATTAGAAAATAAATCAGATTCCTCTATTAAAATTTTATGGGACGAAGCTTCATATATTGATGAGAATTCATCAAGTAATAGAATTATTCATTCTGGAGTAAAATATATTGATGCAAGTAAACCACAACCACCAACAATTATTATTAAAAAAGCTAATTTAGAAGATATTATTATTCCTGCTAAAAATGTTTATTTTAGTAGCAGTTCTTGGGAAGTTTCTAATTTATTTAAAAAATATCTTTATAATGAAGAAGAAAAAGAAAGCTTTTTAAAAGAAAACATAGATGATAAAACTGTTAAAATTTTATTACCATTAGAAGTCGAAGGAGTACTTAATGAATATATATTTAGTTTTAATGTAAAAAAATCAATAGAAGAAAATCAAAAAAAATAATTGTACTTACAACCTCATCACTTAGATGAGGTTTTCTATTTCTCTTAATATTTCTAAAAGTCTTGCATATAAATCTTCATCATAGCGAACAATAAAAATTTGACAATTGTTTTCTTAACATTTTTATTAACAAAAATTGGTTTTTATAAAATAGTTTATATCAAAATGATATGAATTTAGACTAGCTATAAATCATAATCTTTTTATATAAGTTAAAAATTACTTTTTTCCCTTTTTATTTCATTCTTAAAAACAATATCTTTAGGCAATAATAACAACAATACAATGTCAGAAGAACAAAAACGAATCTTAGAGAGCAAACTTTGGGATATAGCCAATATACTACGTGGTAAAATGAATGCGAATCAATTTCAAGATTACATCTTGGGATTTATTTTCTACAAATACCTTTCAGAAAAAATACTAACAGAAGTAAATGAAGTTTTAGCACCTGATGGAATTACCTATTTTGATATTGAAGAAGGTACAGAGCAAGGCGATGCCGATTTAGAAGAACTAAAAGCAATTTTAGTAGAAAAGGTTGGTTATTTTTTAAAACCTTCTGAATTGTTTTCGACTTTAGCTAAAAAAGGAAACGCAAAAGCAGAAGATGACAACCAAGAAAGTATTGATGTTTTTATCTTAGAAGATTTAGAAAAAGTTTTGCGTAATATAGAGCGTTCTACACTTGGAACAGAATCGCAAGATGATTTTGATAACTTGTTTTATGATATTGATTTAAACTCGCAAAAAATAGGTAAAACACCTTTAGAGCGCAATCAAACCATATCTAAAATAATGAATGCCTTAAACGAAATTGATTTTGATTTAGCCAATACAGAATCTGATGTTTTAGGCGATGCGTACGAATATTTAATAGGTAAGTTTGCCGAAGGTGCAGGACAAAAAGCAGGCGAATTTTATACACCTCAGCAAGTTTCTACCATATTAGCACAATTGGTAACTGCCGATAAAACAAAACTAAAATCGGTTTACGACCCAACGTGTGGTTCAGGTTCTTTGCTTTTGCGTGTAGCCAAACAAGTAGATGAGGTTGGGCAGTTTTTCGGGCAAGAAATGAACAGAACAACGTACAACTTGGCTCGAATGAACATGATTTTGCACGATGTATCGTATTTAAAGTTTGATATTAAAAACGATGATACATTAGAACGACCTCAGCACAAAGAACAACAATTTGAAGCCATTGTTGCAAATCCACCCTTTTCTGCCGATTGGAGTGCCAACGCATTGTTTATGGACGATGAACGTTTTTCTCAATTTGGAGCGTTAGCACCCAAAGGAAAAGCCGATTTTGCTTTTGTACAACACATGTACCACCATTTAGCCGAAAACGGAACAATGGCAACCGTTTTACCTCATGGCGTTTTGTTTAGAGGAAGTACCGAAGAAAAAATCCGTAAACATTTTATCGAAGAATTAAACGCTATAGATGCTGTAATTGGTTTGCCAGCCAATATATTTTTTGGTACAGGTATAGCCACTTGTATTTTGGTTTTAAAAAAATGCCGAAAAGACAACGAAAATATTTTGTTTATAGATGCAAGTAAAGGTTTTGAAAAACAAGGAAACCAAAATGTTTTGTTGCCACAGCATATAAATGCTATTGTAGATACGTTTAAAAACAGAACAACGGTTGATAAGTTTTCGTACTTAGCAACACTTGATGAGGTACGTAGTAACGATTACAACTTAAACATACCTCGTTATGTAGATACGTTTGAAGAAGAAGAAGCGATTGATGTAAATGCGATTGCAGAAGATATAAAACAGTTGGATATAGATTTACAAGCCAACCAACAAACTATAATAGATTTTTGCAACCAACTAAATATAAAAACACCTTTTTAAACTATGGAAAATTTACAACCAAAATTGAGATTTCCTGAGTTTAGGGAAGAATGGGAAGAAACGATATTATCTAATATAGCTAAAATTCAAATGGGACAATCTCCTGACTCGAATAGCTATAACAATAATAATTTAGGTTTTGGCTTGATTCAAGGAAATGCAGATTTAATTGATAGAAAAGTTCAATTAAGACAACATACTTCTAAGCCAACTAAATTAACTAATATTAACGATATTATTTTTACTGTTCGAGCACCTGTTGGCTACGTAGCTTTATGCGAAGATATTTATTGTATAGGAAGAGGAGTTGCTTCTATTACTGCTAATTACTCGATAGGTTTTTTATTTCAATATTTTATTAAAGTAGAAGAACGATGGAATACTTTGGCACAAGGAAGTACATTTACAGCAATTAATTCCAAAGAGTTAAATAATTTTAAATTAAACATCCCAACCCTACAAGAACAAACCAAAATTGCTAATTTTTTAGGTGCAGTAGATAAACAGTTGGATATTTTAAACCAAAAGAAAGAAAAACTAAATACCTACAAAAAAGGTGTGATGCAACAATTGTTTGCTCAACAACTACGCTTTAAAGACGATAACGGAAACAATTATCCTGATTGGGAAGAGAAAACGTTGGGAGAGGTTGGAGAGATAGTATCAGGTCTTACTTATAGCCCTAAAGATGTTGTTGATGAAGGATTACTCGTATTACGTTCTTCTAATATTCAAGATAATAAATTATCATTTCAAGATAATGTATTTGTAAATGTTAAAAAATATAATCCTGTTGAAGCTGAGGATATTCTTATTTGTGTTCGAAACGGAAGTAAAAATCTAATTGGTAAAAATGCTTTGATTACTAAAAATGAAAAAGGATTTGCATTTGGTGCATTTATGACTATATACAGAAGTAAATCTAATAAATACATATTTCAATGGCTGCAACATTCTACATATAGAGAATATGTAAATAAAAACTTAGGAGCAACTATTAACTCTATTAACGGCAATGATTTAAAGAAGTTTTTAATTCCATTTCCATCAATCGAAGAACAAACCAAAATCGCCAATTTTTTATCAGCTATAGATAAGCAAATAGAAGCTGTAGAAAACCAAATAACCAAAACCGAAACCTATAAAAAAGGATTGTTACAACAAATGTTTGTGTAAAAACTATAGCTTATGACTATTCAATCAGAACAAACACTCGAAAATAAAATGATTCAACAATTGGTTAGCAATGGTTATGAGCGTGTAACCATTACTAACGAAGATGATTTAGTTGCAAACCTAAAAAAACAACTAGAAAAGTTTAATCATACTACCTATACCGATTCAGAATTTAAGCAAATCTTAAATCATTTAACCAAACCATTAAATCCGTTTGATAAAGCAAAGGTTTTACGAGATAAGTTTTCGTTTAAAAACCATGCGAACGAAACCGTTTATGTCGATTTCTTAAACTTAGAGCATTGGTGTCAAAACGAATACCAAGTAACGCATCAAGTAACCATGCATGGCAAGTACGAAAATCGTTACGATGTTACTATTTTAATTAACGGTTTGCCATTGGTACAAATCGAACTAAAAAAACGTGGTTTAGAAATTAAAGAAGCATTTAACCAAGTGTTAAGGTATCATAAACATAGTTACGGTGCAGGTTTAGGCTTGTTTCAGTACGTTCAATTGTATGTTATTAGCAACGGAGCAAACACAAAATATTATACGTACAGCAAAGAACAAGATTTTAAATTTGCGTTTTATTGGACTGATGAGAAAAACAAACGAGTTTCTGATTTAGAAGATTTTACCAAAAACTTTTTAGATAAATGCCACGTAAGTAAAATGATAACGCGTTACATTGTTTTACATGTAGGTTTAAAACAAATAATGGTTTTACGTCCGTATCAATATTACGCTGTAGAAAAGATAATAGACAAAGTAAAAACAAGTACAACCAACGGTTACATTTGGCATACAACAGGTTCAGGTAAAACATTAACATCATTTAAGGCAAGTCAAATTTTATCTAAACTGCCAAAAGTAGATAAAGTTGTTTTTTGTGTAGATAGAACCGATTTAGATTATCAAACTTCAAGAGAATTTAACGAGTTTAGTCCTGGTTCTGTAGATTCTACAGATAACACAAAAAAATTAGTACAACAATTTGCAGATGTAAATACAAAGTTAATTGTAACAACTATTCAGAAACTAAATACAGCTATCAGCAAAGAAAAGCACACCAAAGTAATGAGCGATTTAGCTGATAAAAAAGTTGTGTTTATTTTTGATGAGTGCCACCGTTCACAATTTGGCGATACACATCAACGAATTGTCAGTTTCTTTAAAAACCATCAACTATTTGGTTTTACAGGAACACCAATTTTAACAGAAAATGCACATTCTAAAAACGGAGTTAAAAAACTAACAACCGACTTATTTGGCGAACGCTTGCACGATTATGTAATTACAGATGCCATTAACGATAATAATGTTTTGCCATTTTCTATAGAATATGTTGGACGATACAAATATAAAGAAACGTCTAAAAACAATTTAGATATTGAAGTAGAAGCCATTGATACTACAGAACTTTTTGAGAGTGAAGAACGTATTGAAAAAATTGCAAATTACATCATCAACAACCACGACAGTAAAGCTAAAAACAAAGGTTTTACAGCAATGTTTTGCATAAGTAATACCAAAACCTTAATCAAGTATTTTGATGTCTTTAGAAAGCTGAAAAGCGAAGGGAAACACGATTTAAAAATTGCAACTATCTTTAGTTATACAGCCAATGAAGATGCGAATGAAGATAAATCAGGAGAAATTCCTGAAGAAAATATAGATTATAGCAATGCAAAGGTTGATATACATACAAGAGATGTTTTAGATAAATACATCGAAGAATACAATAAAGAATTTGGTACAAGCTATTCAACCAAAGATAGCAAATCATTTAACGATTATTATAAAAACGTAGCCAAGCGAGTAAGAGATAAAGAAATTGATATTTTATTTGTTGTAAATATGTTTTTAACTGGTTTTGATTCGCCCAACCTAAATACATTGTATGTTGATAAGAATTTAAAATATCATGGTCTAATACAAGCGTATTCACGTACCAATAGATTAAAAGGCGAAAATAAACCACACGGACAAATTGTTGTTTTTAGAAATCTTAAAAAGGCAACCGATGAAGCGATTGAATTGTTTTCTAACAGAAATGCAAAAGAAGTTATTATTGTACCACCTTTAGAAGATTACATTGAACAGTTTAACGATGCTGTAAAAAACCTTTTAGCAATTGCACCAACCTATCTAAGTGTTGATGATTTTTATTCAGAAACTCAAAAACTGCAATTTGTAAAAGCGTTTAGAGAATTGTTGAGGTTAAAAAATCGTATGGATACGTATGCAGATTTCAACTTTGATGAATTACTAATTGATGAACAAAATTTTAATAATTATAGCTCTAAATACCAAGATTTAAAACGAGAAGCAGAAAACCAACCCAATAAAGATTCAATTTTAAACGAAGTCGATTTCCATTTAGAGTTAATTCATAAGGACATTGTAAACGTGGATTATATTTTACGTTTATTAGCGAATTTGGAAGAAGAAGAAATTGAAACAGAAACCAAGAAAAAACGTCAATCAGAAATTTTATCAATGATTGATAACGACCCATTTTTAAGAAATAAACGTGATTTAATAGAAAAGTTCATAATTGAGCAACTGCCAATCTTAGAACAAAATGAAGACGTTACAGAAGCGTTTAGCGATTTCATTAACACAGAGAAGGTAAAAGAGTTCAAATACCTTGTAGAGGAAGAAAATATCAACGAAAATAGATTAGAAGAAGCAATGGAATCTTATATGTTTTCAGGGAGATTTCCCACAAACAATGAATTGGTTGAAACCTTGAAAGAAAAACCATCGTTTAGAGAACGTAGAACAATAGGCGAACGATTAATATATAAAGTAAATTACTTTGCTGATAGATTTTTGAGATAAAAAAATAAATAAAAAACCTCATCAAAATAATCTGATGAGGTTTTTTAAAAACATACATTTTTTACATTATCTACATTAATTTAGATTTCGGAATGTTTTCCAATCGTAGTTGGTTAAAATATCTGCTAAATCAATTCCTTTTTCTTTTTGCTTTTCAGTTGCCAATTGCTCTAACATTTCAGAAACTTCAAAAGTTGAGTTTGGTAATTGTTCTTGAATTTTCTCAGCCTTTTCTTTCCATTCGTTGAAAGTAATACCATCTTTAGAAGTATCAGGAAATAAAACAACTTTTCTGTTTTTTAGAGCTTTACATTTAGCATAGTTCAAACTTGATTTATTGTAAACTGCTAACCAAAGATAATTATTAGGGTTATCAGGTAATCCAAAGTAAATAGAGCCAATTAGAGCTGTTTTAGGAGCTTCAACCAATGCAATTGGGTTATGAGGATATTTATCTAATAAATGTTCTCCAAACAAGCATCTAACCTTAGAATCATTTAATTCATAATCTTCAATCCATTGAGGTAAATCAATATTTTCTTTATCATATTTTTTCGACAGAATTGTATGTATAAAATCTATATTGATTGTATTGTTCGCAATGTTGAATTTCTTACATTGTATTGCATTAACCTTTTGATTAATATCTATAAATGGAAAAGTAATTGCTCCTCTCATATAGCCTTCTGAAATTGTGCCTAATTGATACAATTCGATTAATTGATAAACCTCATCATAATTAAATGGATAAGATAAGTTGCAAAGTAAATTTTGAATAAACGTATTACAATCATAATCCGATTTTGTTTCATTTAAAACGTGTTGAGGTATATAGTAATTAACTATTGGTTTTACTTGTTGAATGTTGTAATAATTGTAATTAAAACTATAATCATTCCCTTTCAAATGGTATTTATCTGTATAAGGATTCAAATAATAACCGCATTTAGATTCCCTATCACAACGACCATATTCTAAAGGTAAAACCTCTCCAGTTTCTGTATCAACATATCTTCTGTAAGTTCTCTTTTCGTTACAAGAAGGGCAAGATTCTTTCTTACCCTTCATAAATTGAAACCTATAACCTTGTTGCATTAGAAATCATTTATCATTGTAGATTCAACATAAACATACATACCAGCTGAGGTGCGTTTAATTTCAATGTTTTGAGCTTCTAAACGTCTTTTGAAGTTTTTCTGATTAAGAGCTACAAATCCACTACTTGTACAATATTCTCTATAATTTTGATACAATTTTGTAACTAAATAATGTCCTTTAGTTGATTTAGTATAACCTTCATCAATAAACATTGCAACTGAATCAGATTCTAATTTGAATTGCTTAAGCATTTCATTTACCTCATCTACTTGCGTAAAACCTTGTTGTTCAATTAATCTTTCTAAACCTTCTAAAGCCCAATTTAAAATACCTGATAATTCATTATCAATGATTTTGGTATGTAAACTTTTATCTTGTTCTTCTTCGGGAATAGTTACGTTAAAAGGAACAATGATAAACCTTCTGAAATAGCCTTTAGTTTGTTCGGTTTCTTTAGGTAATTCATTACAATTGAATAAAAATTTAGCATAATTACTCATAATAAATGGTTCTCCATAAGGTAATCGAGCTTCAACTTCTTCTCCTGATGCCAATTGTTTAAAAATGGTTGGATTCATCTTAGAACTTATTTCAGGTGCGTAATTTAATAGTACATTTTCTAATTTTGCTCTTTGATAACCAGTTTCATTTGTAAGCGATTGTAAGCTATAAGATGTAATATTTTCTTTTCCTATCAATGCAGTAATCACTTCATAAAATACAGATTTTCCATTTGCACCTGAGCCATATAACAACATTACTTTTTCAATCTTTAATAACGAATTACCATTCTTTAAAAAGATACTTCCAATATATTCAGCTAATAGTTTTTGAACATCTTTATTTGGTAAAACTTTATCCAAATAATTATTAAACAAAGGAGTTTTAGCATCTTTATCATAATTGAAATTCAATTGATAAGTAAGAAAATCATTCTGATTGAAATCTCTAAGAAACTTCTTTTTACCTGATAATTCAAAAGTGCCATTCTTTAAATTAATGAGAACTTTGTTCGCATCTTGTTGAGGTGCTTTATAATAACTATCTGCTAAAAATTGTTTGTGTAATTCATCTATTGTTCTATGATACTTTGCATCATATTTTTCAACTCCAAATTTTAAAGCTACATTTTTAAGAAAGTTTTGAAACTCTTCTTTTTCAACTTTTTGCCAAAAATTACCATTGTAAGCATATATATTACCATTGTGTTTGGATAGTCCGAAATGATTTCTGTTGATGTGTTTTTTTAGTTCATCAATAGTAACCATCACAAAGTGTTTTGGTTGTAATTTACATTTTTTAATTAATTCTTTAACCTTTTTATAATCTGGAGAATCAACTTCTAAACCTTTTAATTGCTCTTCATAATCCTTTAATTTTGGAAAAACAATTGCTTTAAAATCTATAGGCTTAATCTCTTTCAATATCTCTTCATACAACTGAGAATGTTCAATTGCTGGAGTAATTTTGTGCTTATTAACGCCTGAAACAATAGTGCTTATTATATTATTCGTATCTTTAGGTAAATCCAAAGGAGCAAAGTTTAATTCAGATTCTAAGTTTGCCTGATTATTTGTTTTATTAACTTCCATTAGTTCGCACCTTTTTTAGTTAATAAATACTGATTAGCTTGCTCCTCTATTTCTTGATTAGATAAATTTTTACCTTTTTTGATGAAATCAATGATTTCACTTTTTAGATAATAATTTTTACCAAAATGTTTGCAAACAGGAATTTCTCCTTTCCAAGATTTTGTTCTAATTGTACCTTCTGATAAGCGAAGAAGTTTTGCTACTTCTTTTACACTAAGAATTTCTTCTTCATTTGAAATAGTTGGTTGATTGAATCGAGCCGATTCTTTTAATTGTTCTTTTAAGCTGTTAATCTGATTGATTAAAAAACTTAATGCCTCTGGCATATTGTTGTAGTCTACTGCTACCATAATACTATTTTTATTTGATTATGGTACAAAGTTGAAATACGCATTTGCGACGTTTTTTTACGCACTTTTACGCACTTTGTTAAGTTGCTTAATATGAATCTTTTAGATTACAAATATTTATCGTAATCTTTAGGTTTGCTAACTTTTCTTATATTCTCATTAGACATTCCTTTCAAATCATAAAATATATTTTTTATTAAATTGTAATAAGTTGAATCAAGTCTTTTAGTGAACTTTATTTTATAATAAAATTCTTTTAATGTTGTGACTAATACTCCTTGTGTAGTGTTTGTTTGTAATGGTTTATCAATTTTTGGAATTTGATAATCATTCTCAAAATAATAAGTTATCCATTCAATTAATAATGAATAATCATCATCATTCATTATTCTATTTTTCTTTTTGTGGTCGATATATTTAAAAATAGAGAAATGATATTCAGCTTGTTCTTTTATTGTTTTTTCAATTACCTCATCATTTATTAGAGTTTTCAATTTTATGTTTAGGTTTTCCTTAAATGATTTCCATTCATCAGTTTTTACGAACTTATATTTATCATTTCCAACACAAATAAGTGAATGTGAATTTTTATCATCTTTGATAATAAAATTTAATATATCATTACAAATTTCATTATTGTTTATTTTAGGTAATTTATCTTTAAGAAATTTAGTAAACTTCTTAATCTCTTTATCTTCAGTATATTTTTTATTTATTATTGTGTTTTGTAGTTGGTAAAATTGTTTGAAAATATCATTCATAACAATCAAAAAATCCATAGATTCAAAGTCTTTAACAAAATAAAATTCTTTTTCATCATTATTAATATTACTATAAACTTCTTTTTTATATTTGTAAAAGCAATTTTCAATATCATTTTCATCTTCATTTTCACTTTCAGGGTCAAAATATTTTAATTTATAGTAATAAAATTCAGGTTTTAAATCGTTAACTTTTTCATACTCTTGTATTATAAAATTTTCATATTTAGGATTGATTAATATTTCCCTTATTGAGTTCATATAATTTTGATAAACACTTATTTTATATTTCAAATAGTTTTTTTGTTTTATGTTATTAATAATCATAAATCCAGTATAATTTTATTAGTAGTTTGTTTTTTTGATTCGCTTACAATTTTAGCATAAATCTGAGTTGTTTTAAGGTTTTTATGTCCTAACATTTTAGAAATGGTGAATAAATCAGTGCCATTTGCCAATTGTAAAGTTGCGTATGTATGCCTAAAACTATGAAAGGTTATATCCTTTGTTATTTCAGCATCTTTTAACCAATCAGTTAATTGTTTGTTGAGGTAAGCAGAATATTTTAATCCATTGAATACTTTCTCTGAATCTTTTTGTCTTTCTCCTAAAAGATTAAAAGCTTGTTCGGAAATTGGAGAATATTCAACTCCTTCTGTCTTTTTTTGAATAAAGTTGATATAGTATTCATCATTTGTTTTATAGACATTTTTCCAACTTAAATTTTTTACATCTGAAAATCTTAATCCAGTTAATGCAGAAAATATAGAAGCTCTTTTTAGCAAATCATTTTTACATTCTGTGTTTGCTAATTTATTTAATTCTTCAATCGTTAAGTATGTTCGATTCGTTTCTTGTTCTTTAATATTCTTAATTCTTGAATTTATATCAGTACTCAATATTTCATCTACAAAAGCTTGTTTTAAAGCTGTTTTGAATTTTGTGAAATATGATAAAGCAGTATTTTGAGAAAGCTTGGTTTCTTTTCTCTTTAAACTATTCGTGTTCAATAAGAAATGCTTGTAATCTTCTGCAAAAGTCAAATTTATATCCTTAAATAATAATTTACTATTTGTATAATGCTCTAAATACATTATAGCAGAAATCCAATTTTGATAGTTTGAGCCATGCCTTCTATCAGCTATCTTTTTTATATAATCTATAAAGTTTTGGCTCTCTTTATTTTTCTTTTCAAGTTGAGCCTTTTCCATATCGTTATAAATTTCAGGTCGGTTGAGTTCAATGCCTTTTTTAGAAGCAATACTTTCTGCAATTGCTTCTATATTTTTATTATATTGTTTTTCTATTTGTCCTTTTGGATTCTCATAAATAGATAAACCTAAAAATTCTCTTCTTGTTGACTTTCCATTTCTAATAATAGAAGGATAGAAGTCTAAATACAAAGAAAGTTTTCCGTTTTTTAATGGTCTTTTTCTTAAAGTTACTTTTATAGCCATAGTTTATGTAGATAATGTTGATTATGTACGATTTTATAAAACTTTTAAAAAAGTTTTTCTACTTCTGATTTTTTAATTCTTGTTAACCTTTCATTTAGATTGGTTGATTTAATTTTTTTGCATTTGATTAGTCTATAAACAGTCTTTGTATTGCAATTCATAAGATAAGCAACTTCTTTTACAGAAAGGTAGTCTTTATCCTTAATATTCAGTAAATCAATTTGAGTAGTTTTAGCCTTGAAATTTTTATTGATTTTCTCTTTTGTATCAACTTCAATCTCTTTTTTTAGCTCTAACCTCTTTCTTAATTTATAATGTTGAGAATTGCATTTATGAGAACAATATTTAGTTGTGGTTTTTTGTGCTTCAAACATATTTCCACAATTCAAGCATTGTTTTAAAATCTTAATATTTGTTGAACTCATTTAGCCTATTTTTAAAAGTATATAAAATCCATTAAGTAGAAATAAGAGTATTTAAGGGACTTTATTTCGCCCAAAATGTCAATTTTTACTCAAATTTTTCTGCTGATTTTATCAAAGGTACAAATAAGGTACAAATTTCTGATACAAATAACGATAATAAACCTATAACATATTTATTCTTTTGTATCTTTGGAGTATTAAAAAACCTCCTAAAATCAATGTTTTAAGAGGTTTTGTATATGTTTATACTATGTTTGTATTGATGAGGTTACTTTCCGATACAAAACTTCCCGAAGATTGTTCCTAGAATATCTTGATCAACATCAATTTCACCTGTAATATGTCCAAGATATGTTAAAGCTTCTCTGATATCCATGGCTAATAAATCGCCAGGCAAACCATTATCCATTCCTTGTTTTATTTTACCAATTTGGATTAATGTATTTTGTAAAGCTTCTACGTGACGAGAATTAGTTACAATTGTATCATCTTGATTTGTTCCTTTTAGCTTAATTTGATAAATCAATTGCTCTTTTAAAGCTTCAATATTATAAGAATCTTTTGCAGAAATTTCGATATGAACAACGTCTTTAAATTCTTGTCGAATTGCATCCGAAATAACATTATTTTCGTTGTTTATATCAATTTTATTGGCAACATTAAAAACTATTTTACCACGTTGGTTTAAGTCGTCTAGTTGTTGCGAAATTTGATTATCAGCCGTAATATTTGCATCATATAAATGTATAATAATTGAGGCTAAATCAATTTTTTCGTATGTTTTTTCAATACCAATACGCTCTATTGTATCTCCAGCTTCTCGAATTCCAGCCGTATCTATAAAACGGAATCCAACACCATCTATATACAAAGTTTCTTCAATCGTATCACGTGTTGTTCCTTCAATATCCGAAACAATTGCACGTTCTTCATTTAATAATGCATTTAATAAAGTTGATTTTCCTGCATTTGGTGCACCAATTATTGCAACTGGAACTCCGTTTTTAATTACATTACCAAAAGCAAACGAATCAGCTAAACGTTTTAAAATAGATTGTAATTCATTCAATAATGCATAAAATTGTGTACGATCTGCAAATTCTACATCTTCTTCAGAAAAATCTAATTCTAATTCTGTTAAAGCTGCAAAATTGATCATTTGCTCGCGTAAATCTTTGATTTGATTAGAAAAACCACCACGCATTTGCTTGATTGCAATTTCGTGTGAAGCTTTAGAATCCGATGAAATTAAATCTGCAACAGCTTCAGCTTGTGTAAGATCCATTTTACCATTCCAAAATGCGCGAAAAGTATATTCACCTGGATTTGCATTACGAATACCAACTTTATTTAATAATTCGAGTACTTTTTGTTGAATATAAATAGAGCCATGCGTCGAAATTTCGATTACATCTTCTCCAGTATACGAATGTGGATTTTTGAAAATAGAAAACAAAGCTTCATCAATTATCGTTTCGCCATCCATCACATAACCTAAATGGATAGTATGCGAAGCCGCGTCATTTAATGATTTTGAAGCATTAAATTTCGATTGATAAATCGTGGCTACTTTAGAAATTGCTTCTGGTCCAGAAATACGAATTACCGCAATAGCACCCATTCCATTAGCCGTAGCCAATGCACAAATTGTATCGTTGTTTAGCATATTGCAAAGTTATCGATTAATTTGAAAAGTTTGGTTCTATTATTCGTTTTCATTGTGAATTTGTATCTTTAAAATAAAGATTCAAAAAGTGAACATCTAAATTTATAACTTAAGAAAGTTTTTAATTAAAACTCATAATTTATACTAATAACCCTTGCATTCATACTTTATAAAATGAAGAAAATATTTGGATTGTAGAAAATAATATTACAAATTCCACAAGAAATTTGATATTGCATTTAAATTATCATTTGGGTCAAATTAATTATCATCGACGTTTATTAGATAACTAAAACATTAAAAATCATGACAATTATAAAATGAATCATTTAAAATTATTTTTCTTGCAACATCTCCTTTTTCTGATAAATGAAGTGCCAAAACATCATCAACAGAAACTTCGGTAACACTATCTTTTAACTGAAGTTGAGATACAATTTCGCTAAAATCTCCATCCAAATTTCTATGCCAACAAATCGCATTCATTGCTCTATTAAAATTTGTATTTACAAACTCCATAAAAGTAGAAACCTCACCTATTTGCTGATGCTTAGAAAATGTATTGTTCATATTTTTGAGAAAACCGTTCGGAATTTTATTCTGTGCAAAAATAAGGATTAAAAATTATTTAAACATATGCGTATTTTGTATAATATGTAACTATAAATATTTTATAATAATACAAAATACGTAACTCAATAAGCTTTAAAACCGTTTAAAAATGAGCTTTTTAGTATTTTCCGTTAATTTGATGAAATTGATTATATTGCACATATAATAACTTTATATTTTATGCTAAAAACGACCATACAAACATTCAACGACCTTGACAAATGGTTGTTCGACAACTTCTATTTTGAAGACGGACACGTATTGGCAATTAAGGAAAATCCACTTGAAATTATTGTTGGTTATAATGTGAAAGCGAACTATAAGGCAAATTCTGAAAGACACATTTTACCTTTCAAAGTCATTCCAAATAAAATTTATGAATGGACTTTTGACAAAGAAGTGGTAAATGTCGGTGACGACAATTACATCGAATGTATTGAAGCAAGTGAAGTTGAAAATGGTATTTGCTTAGATTTCTCTACTCCTGCGACTTTTCGACTTGTAGCGGACAGTTTTGAAATTGAAGAACAAGAATTAATAAAAATGACTTTTAAGCCTTGGGCAAGCGAGACAGAAATGTATTTGACAACTGACCTTTCAAAAATTCCAAGACCTGAATTTTGGAAAGAGAAATTAAGTGAATACGGACACGAAATTTTGTTTCGTTATTACGCAGGTGACGAAAGACTACCAGAACAAGTTCCGTATCCAGACTATCAAGGTTATTACATACAACTTGCCGACAGAATTAACTCAACACAAGAAGGCATTTTTCTTAAGCATTTAAAAATAGAAAACGGAAAACTGAGTTTGAGTTTTGAAAACAAGGACGAAGAGTTGAAATGTGTTTGGGACGACTTAACAACAGTTCTTGCGGACTTTCCAAATGCTAAAATCAATAGCGGAAACTGTGAATTTACAGGCGAAAAATGGAAACGATATTTAATAGACAAATTATTACCAACAACCGAATGAGAACAAGCACAGCATATAACAAGGGTTTTGCGATAGTGGGGCGAAACTGCAAAGTTCAACGGCAGTTCTCCGATTTCCCCACCATCGCAAAGCCCCAAAACGTTAGCTGTAATTATATTTGACACCCTACTATGGACAAAGTAAAACGAAAAGAAATATTAAATCAACTTGCCACAAGAAATTTAGCCGAGTTTAGAAAGACCTTGCCAGTTGACGAAAATATTTTCCCGAAACTATTCGACTTTCTTGACGAAAAATTATCGGAAAATGATTGTCAAAATGATTTTACAATTGCGAGTAAGTTTTGTGACAAACATCATATTGCCAAACAAGTTTTATTTAATTGGCTAAACGAACAAGGTCAAGCTTGTGATTGTGAGATTTTGAATTTAGAAGACGCTTTTGAATATCTAAATCCGCCAATTTCTAAACCTGCAAGTAAGACACATATTAAAAAACAAAAAATTAATAGCCTAAAAACGGAATTTGATTTTTTTGTCGACAAAGTCCCCCCACCTTGGAATTTGACGGAAACAATTTTAGATGATAATGATAAACCTGTTTACTCTTTTCAAATTGGCAAAGGTACTGACTGTATTGTAAGTTTAGAAACTTCATTCCAAACAGACCAATTTAACAATGACCAATATTGGTTAGACTTGTGGATTAAGGAAACTGAACTAAGCTACAATCCTGAAGGTCTAATAGTTGAACGACCTGAAATTGACAATTATTCTTGTGTTGTTGTGAAATCAAAAAATTGGACACCCGTTTTCTATTGGTTCAAAAGCAACTCAACAGACAAATGGTTTCTTAGAATGAAGACAGGTTCAAGTAGACACAAAGGCGACTTTAAAGAGTTTACAAAACTTTTAAACAGCATACAGGTTAATGGACAATAACTACGGCTAACAAGGGTTTTGCAATAGTGGACTAGAAGTTATAATTTGAACTTGTGTACTTCTATTAACTTTTGTACTTTAGCTGAACTGAAGTGCTTCGAAAGCCCGCCCTTCAGCAATACTCAAAACGTTAGTGGCAACCCTACGAAACCGAAAAATACAATTCTAAATTAAAAGATAAAAGATGGGAATGTTAGACAAACTTTTTGGAAAGAAACAAAACGCACCAAAAAATGAAGTAGCGAATGAAACTTCTCAAATCGAAAACAATGAAAGCAATGAAATTAAAAATAATTCCGTTGAAAAACTAAACATCGACACCAGTCAAACACTGGAAAAATTTCTACATATGACAGATGAAATTCTTAAATTTTTAATTAATAAATTACAAGAAATCAACTCACTTGAACAAGAAATCTTTGAACGAAGTAAGAGTTTGAAAAACCCAAAAGAACCCAACCAACTTCAACCTGGAGAAAAGGAACTTTGGGCAGAATATGCAAAGCGTAGAAAAGAAATAACAAATCCGATAAGTTTGAACCAATCAGAGGAAGGTAGTCGTTCATTTGGAAAACCAACAAAGTACGAATATCTAAATTATCCTAACACTCAAATTTCTTTTATAATGAAATCTGCAAATCGTGCTGTTATCGAAATAATTTATGAATACGGAATAAAAAGTAAAGACCAATTTATATTGAAAAAGGAAGGAGAAAATTGGAAAATTGACAGTAAAAAATATGGTTTTCCCGATGAGAGTACTTGGCATAAAGATGAATTATAAAAGTAAAAAAGGGCAGCCACTAACATGGGTAACTGTTGCACAACCGGAAGATAGATTAAAACAATAAACTATACGACCTCGCTTAAGCCTTTTAAGCGAGGTTTATTTTTGACTTATATAATAAAATCTAAACTTAGTTAAGTTGTAATAAGCTTAGATTATGGCTAAAAAGTTCAGTTTTTAAAACCAAATGAAATGAATGATTTGGAAAATATAAAAAGTAAAAAGAAGATGGATTTCCGTTAAAAAAAATCAGTTACCATTTTTTTATTGTAGCTTATCCTTTACAAGTTCTTGTCACTGGACCATTTGGTTGGTTTTATTTCCATAAACTATTTCCGATAGAAACAATTGTAGATCAAATTAAATCTAAATAATTTCACTCTATTTTATTATCAATAATAAGTGCTATTATTTTAAAATACCACTGATTATTGATGTAAACATTTTTACTCCAGTTTCAATAATTTCATCTGGAAAATCATAATCCGCATTATGCAATGCAGACGTATCTAGACCAGCACCTAAACCAAACATAGTGGTTTTATAAGTTTTAGAATACCAACCAAAATCTTCACCAAATTTCATTGGATTTGACTTATTAACCAACTGAAAATCATTTTGTTTTATTGCCTCATAAACATATTCATTTGTTTCGGGATAATTAACAGTTGCCGGAAAATATTCAAACCAGTTAATTTTATATTCTAAATCATAATCTTTGGAAACAGCAGCAACAACATCTTCAATTTTTTGTTGAAGTTCAATCATTTTTGCATTTGTCCAAGTTCTTAAAGTATAATGTAGTTCTGCAAGAGCAGGCGAAATTCCGTACGATTTTTGTCCCATCAAAAAATGTACAGGCGTCATGATTGTAAAATCATTTCGAGAAGTATCAGCAATTTCTGTTGCGGATAATTCATTGATAATTTTAGCCATTGCCATTGCTGGATTAATTCCATTTTCGGGTTCTGCAGCATGCGATTCTTTTCCATTCAATAAAATACTGAAGCTTTGTACTTCTGCTGAAAATCCTGCATCATTCATTACAATACTATGCATTGGCTCTTTTGGCAAATTATGCAATGAGAAAAAATAATCTATTTTTAATTCTATAAAACGCTGATTATTTAACACTTTATAAGCTCCTTCACCATTTTCTTCTGCTGGTTGAAAGAGTAAAACAACTTTTCCTTTCTGAAATTTTTGATTTTTTAACCAACTTGAAACTCCTGATAAAATAGCCATATGACCATCGTGACCGCATTTATGCGAAACACCATTTGTTGTAGAACGATGACTGAATTGATTAATTTCTTGAATTGGTAAGGCATCCAACTCGCATCGAATAGTTATAGTTTTACCTGATTCTCCAAAATCATAAATTGCTGCTAAGCCAGAACCTCCGATAGAATCGATTATTTTTGTCGGATTATTTAGTTTTAAAAACTGAATAATTCTTTTTGAAGTTTCAATTTCGTAACCAGAAAGTTCTGGATATTGATGTAATTCTTTTCTTAAACCTACTAATTTTTCAAAATTTATATCTCTCATTCCAAAATTTTATACAATATAATACTTATCAATAATACATAAAATATGTATGTAAATCTAAATAAAAAAGGTTGCCCAAATAAGGCAACCTTCACAAAGAGACAAAATAAAGTTAACTCAAAACTTTATTGTAAAACGACTTTTTTCGACTCAACTTTACTAGCTGATTGCAATTTTACAATATAAACCCCGGCTGGAAGTTTTGATAACTGTATTGTTTTATTCGTAAATGATGACGTTGGTTTATAATTCTCTTGATGAACCAATTGTCCATTCATCGCAAAAATTTGAACTGAGATATCTGATGATAGACTTTCTTTCGAATTATAAACTATACTTATAGTTTTAGGTTGGTTTGTATTCGTATAAATTCCGAAACTTGTTTTGTTTAAGTCCGTTGTTCCTAATGTTTTTGTCACATCTTCGTAATTAAATTTTACAATTCCAGTTGCAGAACCTTCGAAAGACGTAAAGTTTAATTTATAAATTTTACTTGTTGTGCTATTCTTAATGAAGAAATTAGTTGGTTTTATTGTATATCCGCCCGAACTCATATTAAATGTTTTCCAATCATATCCAGCAGTATTTATAGCGGCAAGATAAGCGGCATCATCTGTAGGATTTCCAGATTCTGTTTTGGCAACTTTTATCACATCACTTTGTAAAACTCCAGTTACAGAATACATCACTGTGCTTCCACCCGCATCTAAAGGTGTAATATATTTTGTAAATTTAAGATCCCATTTACTTTGTTCTGGTTCTGGCGTTGCAACTTTATCAGTTAATAAATTGTAGTAATTAAACAATCTATTTTCTGAAGATGAATGCGAAATTGCTACAGATTTATCTGCACTCCATGCACCGTTTGTATATTTAGAGTACGTAAAATTATATTGCCCTTGCGTTGCAACTAATTTATCAATCTTAAATTTTACATATTCACCCGATGTATATTTTAAAACAAAAATAACTGTTCCGTTTACATTGTGCGTCGCAATATCATAAGCTCCCCAACCATAAGCCGCAGAACCTTGATTAAATGCACCTTCTTGCCAATTTGTATCATCGTTATACAATTCTGTCCAAGACGAAGCATTTGCAACATTAATGGTACTCCAAGTTGATAAATCATTAGATGCTTCAAAAACCTGAATTCCTTTTGTATCATTTACTCTAACACCTGTCGAAAAGTTAGATTTGCGGTAAAACGAAATATCCCAATCTGCTCTATTTGTTTCTGTTGCAGTTTGTCCATCTAAACCATAATAAACATCATTTGCATAGTTTGGTCCCATCGTCACCTGACCGTTTATTTGTTGTGCATGCGCGGCAACATTCATAAACAATGCAGCTGCTAAAAGTGTAAATTTAGTATTCATATTTACTGATTTTTAAAAGTATTATTTAATTAATTTATATTCGAATTTTGGATAACCTCTTAATCCTGATGCATTTTTGAAGGCTAACATTCTTATTTTGTAATAATTGTTATCCGCATCTCTAATGATATAAAATCGATCATTATAAAGTGTTTGCGGCGCAGTAACTTGGCGCCAAGAATCGCCTATTGAACGTTGATCATTTTCAAATTTTGTTTCATCAATATTAGCTGCATCAAAGTTTTCAAATGTTACGTCTTTATCTGCGTTTACGCGATATGCTTTTACACCAGCTTTTAAATTATTGACTACAAAATCAGAGAAACCATATGAGCCATTTCCTTCAATCAGATTAGTAAAAACTGTAAAGTTTAAATCCCAATCTAATTTTGGAGGTTCAACCGTAACAACTTCGTTTTTTGCTAAACTGAAATGTGTAAAATTGTGTGTAGAATTTTTCTGGATTGTTTTTTCTTGATATGTTTTATCATCCAAATTAGCATGTTGAATAACGTAATCTTCTCCTCTTTTTAGGAATCTTACTTTTTTCCAACCTCTTTGGTTTCCCGCAATTGCAGCACTTCCTACAGCAGGCGTTTCTGTACCAACTTCATAACCAAGATTTACTAAATAAACAGGATTTTCGGCATCATTTTCTTTAATTTCTGCGATTGCAGTTTTTAGAATATCACCACTTGGATGATCTATAAAATCTTTGTTTGAATCTGTAAATGTTCCGACAGCAACCTCATTCAATAAACTATTAACCGAAGCTTTTGTTACTTTTGTAATATCAGTTTCTGTCAACGCTTTTGTTGCCATATAAATAGAACCGTTTAACTCTACACGAAAGTAACTTCCGTTGTAAAAACCTAAATCCCAAGAATCTCTTTTTGCTTTAGTTTGCGCATCTTTACTTAAATCCACAAAAACCTGAAACGGTTCATTTGGACCTCCAATTTCAGCTAAAATTGTTCCACCTACAGATCTTTCAAACGAAATTTTTACCTTGCTATAACCTTGTATAACTGCGGCTGGATAATCAATTTTAGAAATCTCGAATTGTACAATTTTATTGGAACTGTCAAAAGGATAAATAAGATTTTTGAAGATAAAACTTGCACTCGTTTGTCCTTTTTTTATCGGAACAATAATTTCATTGTTTGTTGCAATTGGTAAAGTCGAAAAATCTTGGTTATAAGTTGCCGAATCTGCCAAAACATTAATATGAATTTGCCCGTCTTGTTCTGCAACTTTAGAAAAGATTAATTTGATTGTTTCCTCCCCTTCTATCTTACTAAAATCAATACTTTGTTTATCAAAAGCTGCAACAAAAGTTTGTCCTAACGGAGAATCTTCATCATTGCATGACCAAAATAATAATGTCGAAAATAGAAAAAGAATGAATGTATAGATTTTCATAAAAATGAATTTTAATTGATTGATAAATTATAGGTTAGTTTCACAAAATATGATCGTCCATAACCATACAACATACTATTAGCACCCGAAGCATGCGCATTATCGCTAAGTGCAGTATTTCGTAAGTTTTTTACATCAAATAAATTGCGCGCGCCTATTGTAAAGTCAAACTTATTTTTAAAAAATGATTGTTTTATCGAAGCATCAAACCAACTAAAAGCTTGTTGTTTTCCTTTTACTAAAATCTGTTCTTGCGCATTATCTGGATTGTTTTTTTGCACATATTGCTCCTCACTTCCATTGTATTTATAAAGAAGTGTAAAAATGGTTTCGGTTTTTGGCAACTGATACGATACATTCCCATTGGCTTGTACTGTATAGAAATATTTATTTTCTACATCATTAGCAAAATCTTCTTGATTAATTGCTTGCTTTTTCCCCGTCAATGTAGCGCCAAAACCTCCCGTAAATCGCCCAATTTTAAATAGATTGAGATAAGTTAAACCTTGTACATCGTAAGTATCAATGTTTTTGTACATATATTTTAGTGGAATATCCTCTACAACGATTAAAGAAATTTTGTCTTTCAGATTAATTTTCCAAGCAGAAAGTTTTTGTTCGATAGACGAATTCGCGTTAATTTTCCACTTTCGTTTAAGGTGTAAAAATGCAGAAATACCTTTTTCAGGATTTAGTTGATCATTTCCTTGCACATTGTGATTTACATCTACAAAGTAAGAATACATTTCGTCGTAATTTGGCAAACGTGGCGATGTACCTACAATTCCGCGAAGTTCCCAATCTTTCCCAAACAAATATTTCGCACTTAAACTAAGCACATATTGCGTATCAAATTGTTCTGAAAACATAACGCGCGCACCTGGACGAAACGAAATTTTATCATTCAAATTAATTTCCGAAGAAGCAAAAACATCATACGTTCCTAATTGACGCGCAATTGGTTTTTGCAAAAACTCGCCTGATAATGGAGAAGCAAAACCTTTGGTTTGATCGATTTCATACCCAAATTGAAAATCAAAAAAATCATTTTTATTGATAAAATTGCTAAACAAACCTTTCGAATAATATACTTTTCTACTTTCGTAATCTTGTTTTACAACGTCTAACTCATTTCCAGTTAAAATCTCGTAATTGTAATCTTTTACCTTTCTTTTTTGCTCTTGATACGAAAAAGAAACATCATAATTAATTGTATTTTTAAAACGACCAGAAGCATTTAAATGATTGTAAATACGATTTGTTGTAAAAATATTATCATTTGCCGTCGGATTATTTGTATCCGTTTCTGGCTGTGCGTTCATAATTAAGTTAGAATCGTAACGTTTTGTTTCTTCCGTAAAATATTCAAACTTATAAAACAACCTATAATTCTCTTTTTTATATTGCACCAATGCTTTGGTAGAATTCTGAATTTTTGGCAACCATTCGTATCCTCTTAATCCATCATTAATTGGGTAATTTTCTCCTTTTTTATCATTAAAAAATCCCTGAAAATCATTTCGTGAAAAACTTAAATTAGCATAGATATTATCCGTAAAATTATGTCCGATCTTCAGGGATTGTATGTGTCTTCCTTTATTTTTCCAATTGTATTCGTCACCAATCGTTTCTTCTTGTAACGATGCAGAAATATCAAATTTTGATTTTCCTCCTTTTTTAGTAATAATATTTATAACTCCAGCAATAGAATTTGCGCCGTACTCTACTCCCATAGCGCCTTCTACAATTTCTATTTGTTGTATATCATCAAGATTTATTTGTGTTAAATCCGTATTATTTCCTAAACCTTCGTCATTTACTAGCGGAATATTATCAACCAAAATTTTAAAATATTGACCATCTAAACCAAACATTTGCACCGACGATTTTCCCGACGACGAATTTGGAATAATATTCATGTTCAACGTTTGATTTAAAATATCTGCTAACGTATTTCCTGCTTGTCTTTCTATCATTTCGCGATCAATAACGCGAACTTCGTAGATTGATTTTTTTACGGATTGTCTATTATATTGTCCAGAAATAACCGTTTGCTCCAAATCAATGGTTTGATTCTCTTTGATAGAATCATTGGTTTGTGCAAAAAGTTGTAAGCCCGAAAAACAACTTAATAGAAAAAAATATCTCTTCATTTTGTGTTTATATTCTTTTAGTAGAATAATTATTTAGAATTAGTCTAATAATTAATAATGACAAATATAAACGTTTTTTTAATCTATTTTTATTTATTCTAAATTAAATTAGATAATTATCAACGCTTTTTTATAGGTAGAGAAAAAAGCGAACGAAGCTGATACAAATCACAAAAAAAGCCCAACTCATTACTGAATTGGGCTTTTGATTTGGATTAAAATATTTAATCAATTTCTATTTTTACTTGGTGATTTACCAACAAAAAGTCTAAAAACTCTTGCGATTTATAATCTACAGGATCTTTTATTTGTTCTTTTGCTTTACGATGTTCTTCTATTCGGTGCAATGATTTATAGAAACGTCGAACCTCATCTAAATTCTTTAAAATCAATTTTGGAGCTTCCGATTTTTCGCCATTTTCTTCTTTACAAATCATTGTAAAATAAGACGAATTACAATGTTTTATTTCGCCCGTTTGTATGTTCTGACTTTCTACACGAATACCAACAACTATAGATGTTCTACCAACGTAATTAACTGATGCTTTTAACGTTAACAATTCACCAACTTCTACTGGAGTCAAAAAATCCACTTGATCTACTGATGCGGTTACACAGTATTTACCTGAATATTTTGAGGCACAAGCAAATGCAATTTGATCTAAAAGTGATAAGATAAAACCACCGTGTATTTTGCCGCTAAAGTTTGAATGCGATGGTAACATTAATTGCGAAAAAGTGACTAAAGAACTTTTTACTGTTTTATAAATCATTGTTGTTTGTTTATTAAATTTAGGGTATAAAATTCGTCGGCTATATCGCGGTTGTTTGATAATCGCGGAACTTTATTTTGTCCTCCAAGTTTACCTATTGATTTCATATAACACTGAAAACCATCTTTCTCTACAATAGAAATTTGCAATTGAGTTAGAATATTTCCCGTAATTAAATCGTCATAATATGTATTTTGTTTTCGCATTTGCACGTCTAATTCTTTATTAAACTCTGCTATATTTTGTGGTTTTTGATCAAATTCTATCAACCATTCATGATAAGGTAAACCTTCTGCTGGATTGACTTGTGGCGCAACAGAAAATTCATTTACACTTGCCGGAAATTTTTCTATCGTTTTTTGCAACGCCTGCTCCACTTCGTGACCAATTACATGTTCTCCAAAAGCAGATGTATAATGTTTTATTCGACCCGAAACAACAATTTTAAATGGTTTTAAGGATGTAAAACGAACAGTATCACCAATATTATATCCCCACAAACCTGCATTTGTATTCAGAATCAGCACATAATCCTTTCCTAATTCAACATCTTTTATCGAAATACGCGTCGGTTTTTCATCAAAAAATTCGTCAACGGGAATAAATTCGTAAAACATACCATTATTCAATAACAACAATAAATCTTCTGATTGTTGTGAATTTTGATACGCAATAAACCCTTCCGAAGCGGGATAAGTTTGTATACAATCTATTTTTCGACCAATTAATTGATTAACTTTTTCGCGATAAGGTTCATAATTTACACCTCCCGTTACCATTAGTTGTAAATTTTTAAAAATTGATTGCACATTTTCTTTTCCAGAAATTTTTATCAATCGTTCAAAATACATAATCAACCATGGTGGAATACCCGAAATTAGCGTCATATCAGCATTTACAGTTTCTGCAACAACACGATCTACTTTAGTTTCCCAATCTTCAATAATATTTGTTTCATGAGAAGGTAAGCGATTTTTTTGCAAATAATTAGGCACAAAATGTGCGCTAATACCAGAAAGGCGACCAACTTTTAACCCATTTTGTTCTTCTAAAATTGGGCTTCCTTGTAAAAAAATCATTTTACCATTTACAAAATCTGCATTTTGCTTTTCGTGAATGTAATACAACAATGCATTTCTGGCAGAATTAATATGATATGGAATTGACTCTTTGGTAAGTGGAATATATTTTGCGCCCGAAGTTGTTCCCGAAGTTTTAGCCAAATAAATTGGTTTTCCTGGCCAAAGAATATCAGATTTTCCAGTTACAACTTCATCAAAATAATGTTTTAAACCTTCATAATCGTTAACGGGAACCAAGTTTTTAAACTCTTGATAAGTGTTAATTTCATCAAAATGATGATCTTTTCCAAACTTTGTGTTTTTTGCAAAAGCAACCAATTCTTTTAAAATTTTGTCTTGCGCTTCCAATGGATTTTCTATCCATTTTTGCTCTTTATTGACAATACGTTTTGCAAAAATTTTAGCTAAAAAAGCTTTCATATTGTATGTTTATAACATTATTAATGGTCTAATTTAAACGAATAATCCCAATTTTATAGAAAGTTTTACAATGATTTTTCTTAGTCAAAATTTAATTCCGTTAATGCTAAATTGTTAGCAATCATTTTACAATCTATCTATTCAAATTCTAAATAAATCTTTCGTCCTTCCTATAAATGTATCTAAAATCTTTAAGCCATACAAGATTTTTTGTAATCGAGCGTTTTATTGTAGATTTGTTTTTATTCGCTAACATGAAAAAGATTGTACTTAGCTTTTTTGCCGCAAGTTTATTAATCGGCTGTTCCACACAAAAAAATAGTTTCAAAAACCGACAATTTCATAAAATGACATCGTGGTTTAATGGAGTATTTAATGCTGAAGAAGAGTTAGAAAAAAGGAATACTGAGCTTCAGGAAAGTTATGAAGAAAATTATTCTAAAATTTTACCCGTTGGAATAGAGTATTTTTCAATCTCTGATTCTACAAACCTTAATGGGACAAATACGCCTAACTTTGGTATTGGTGGTGGAAACCGAAACAATACAGATAAAGTAGAAAAACCTGTTGGTTTTGCTGCCGTAGAATCAAAAGCTGCGACTGTTATTGAGAAACATTCGATGTTAATTAAAGGACAAGAGAACAACAAAATGATTGGTCGTGCTTATCTTTTGATTGGTAAATCGTTGTTTTATCAGAAAAAATACTTTGAAGCTTTAGATGCATTAAACTATGTTGTAAAAAACTTTAAAGGTTCTGCATATGCACAAGAAGCCGACGTTTATAAAACTGTTGCCGAAATAAAAGGTGGTAATTATTTTGATGGAGCTGAGCATTTGAAAGAATTATACGAAAGTGATCCTTACAAAAGCAAAGAGTTAAAAACTTTAGTTGCACGTACGTATGCACAGTTTTTAATTGATCAAAAAAAGTACGAAGAAGCTTTAGATCCTTTACAAAAAGCCGAATATTATTCGAGCAATAAAGACGAACGCGTTCGTTTATTTTATGTAATGGGACAAGTTTTTTCTAAACTTGGTAAACAACAAGAAGCTGGCGAAGCATTTACAAAAGTGTATAAAATGAGTCCTGGTTTTGATCTCGAAGTTAAATCTCAGCTTGCAATTGCAGCTAATTTTGACCCAAAAGTGAATAATTATGGTAACTACAAACAAAACTTACTTGATATAGCGAAAAAAGGTATTTATACCTCAAAGCAAAACGAATTATATTACGGTATTTCTGAAATGGCGCTGCGTGCAGACAACATGGACGACGCTGTAGAATATGCAAAATTAAGTGTAAAAGGACCAGTTTCTGATCCTTACATTCGTGCCCGTTCGTTTGAAAATTATGGTGATATAAAATTTAAGCAAAACGATTATGTTTACGCATCTGCGTATTACGATTCTGCGTATACAACTTATAATTTAAAGGAAGATCAAAAAAGAATTTTGACACGTAATGAAGCTTTAAAAAAGCTGATGGAAAAACATTATTTGGTTCAGAAAAATGATTCTATCTTAAAAATCGCAGCACTTTCTAAAGATGATCAAAGCAAATTTTTCACAAATTACATCGAAAAGGTAAAGAAAAGTGAAGAAAAACGCATTGAAGAAGAGCGCAAAGAAATGGAAAATTTTCAGTTAGAAACTAAAACTGCAAGTTTTACATCTAGCTTTGATAATCCTGATAAAGGAAAATTCTATTTCTATAATCAAAGTTTAAAATCTTCTGGTCAAGCAGAATTTCAACGTATTTGGGGTGGAGTTGCTTTAAAAGACAATTGGCGAAATTCTAACGCAATAAGTACGGTTATAGAAGATAAACAAGCCGAATTATCTGGAAAAGTTGATGCTGGTAATCCTCGTCGTTTCGAATTAGATTTTTATTTAGAGCAAATTCCAACATCAATGAAAGCGCTAAATGATCTTAAAGTTGAGCGCGATACAACGCAATTAGCATTGGGAGTTGGTTATTTTGATACGTTTAATAATTCGGAATTGGCTGGAAAAGAGTTAAAAGCTTTAGTTGCTTCTCCTCCAAAATCTGATGATGTTAAGTTACAAGCAACATATCAATTGTATCGAATTTATAAAAATCGTGATAAAAAGCTTGAAGATCAATACAAAAATGAGATCTTAACAACGTATCCAAATACAATTTATGCGGGTTATATTCTTAATCCAGATGTTGAATATATTACTGCTGAAACAAAAGATGCGTTAACGGCTTATAAAGTTGCGTATGATTTGTATAAAGAAGAAAAATACGAAGATGTTAAGAAAAAAGTACAAGAAGCAATTGTAAAATTTCCGACCGAAATAATTGTTGCTAAATTTGCTTTGCTTAATGCCTATGCAATAAAACAAACGAGTACACAAGCGGATTTTGAGCAAGCTTTAGAAATTGTGATGACAGCTTATGACGGAACTGATGAAGCAAAACAAGCAAAACGTTTGTTGGATAAATTAAGAAAACCGAAGCCAGCTGTTGTAGAAACTCCTAAAACTGAAGTAAAAAACAATACGGCTATAGTTGATGAACAACAAGCGGTAAATGAAGAGCCAATTGCACCGACTAAAACTCCTGTGCGAGGAATTGGTAGTTCAACTCGTTAATAATAAAAACAAAAAAAGCGAAACATAAATGTTTCGCTTTTTTTATATCGTTTATAAAAAATTATCCTTTAGCTAACGAGATAATTTTCTTGATAGATGTAATTACAATCAATACCAATATTCCTCCTACTAAACCAAAAATTGCATTCTTCAAAAGATTTGGTAAACTTGTTAATACATCATGTAAATAATCAATATAATGTGCAAAAATTTCTCCCGAAACCAACAACAAAGCAATTGTACCAATAACGCCTAAAGCTTTTATAACCCAAGGCAAAGCATTTACTAAGAAATGTCCAAGTTTAGAAACTACACCTTTATCATTTGATTGACGAATTAATTTATAACCTGCATCATCCATACGAACAATTAACGCTACAATACCGTAAACGCCAATGGTTGCAACTAATGCTATAATAGAAACTGTCATAATTTGCATTGGTAAACCTTCTTCTAAAACTGTACTTAAAGCAATAATTACAATTTCTATGGAAAGAATAAAATCCGTAATAATTGCAGATTTTACTTTACTTTTTTCCTCTACATTTCCAACTTCAGCTTTTTCTTCAACTATTACTTCATGACCTTTTTTCGCACGATGAAATAAAAATTCAACAATTTTTTCTACACCTTCGTAAGCTAAATAAAATCCTCCTAAAATCAAGATATACTTAATTACTTCTGGGAAATAAGCATTTAGTGTTAATATAATCGGAACAATAATTAGTTTGTTAATAAAAGAACCTTTTGTTATTGCCCATAAAACTGGTATTTCTCGCGAAGCTAAAAATCCAGTTGCTTTTTCTGCATTTACAGCTAAATCATCGCCTAAAATTCCCGCTGTTTTACTCGCTGCGACCTTACTTGTTACCGCAACATCGTCCATTAAAGCTGCGATATCGTCTAATATTGCAAATATTCCTGAAGCCATATAATATTTTAAGTTTATGCCACAAAAGTATAAATTTATGGTAGAATAACAATAGCGTCCTAAACGTTTAAAAAAAGTTCAAAAAAAGAGGGTTGAATTTTGTATCTCAAATTATCTTTGAGTTGCAAAACAAAAACTCACCCT
>NZ_FOUZ01000036.1 GCF_900115015.1 Algoriella xinjiangensis
TATGTTTTTCAGAAATACTTTACAGGAAAATCAGATTTAAAAGCTGATTACGAGTTTCCTAAATTAGAAGAAATAGAAAAATTTGTAAAAGAAAATAATCATTTACCAGGTGTTCCTTCTGCAAAAGAAATTCAAGAAAATGGTTTAAAAGTGGGAGAAATGAACAACTTACTTTTACAAAAAATTGAAGAACTTACATTGTTGTTGATCGAGCAAAATAAAAAAATGACACAACAAGACGTAAGAATTAATGAATTAGAAGCTAAAAAATAGTATATGAAAAAATTATTAAGTTTTATACTTCTAATAATGTTTACCTACATTTCTGCTCAATCTGCATCGGTACATATAAA
The DNA here is from genome assembly GCF_900115015.1 of Algoriella xinjiangensis. Lineage (GTDB taxonomy): Bacteria > Bacteroidota > Bacteroidia > Flavobacteriales > Weeksellaceae > Empedobacter > Empedobacter xinjiangensis. The sequence continues at coordinate 354 of NZ_FOUZ01000036.1, forward strand.
TAAAATTAGAGTAAACAATTCCGAATTTTCATCAAATGGATTTAATTTTAATCCAATTAATGGAAACAATAATTTTTTTATAGATTATACTGTAAAAGGTGATGATAAAAGTTATGGTTACACTATTCTTGATGTAAAACTATATGTTAACAATCAATTTAATCAATCAATTGGTTCTACTTTTTATATTTCTGGAACAGGAGAGGTTAAAAAAGCATTTTCATTTTCAATGAATAATGTAGATATAAAAAATGCTAATAGTTTCAAAATTGAGATAACATATAGATCAGACGTTTTTCCACAAACAAATGCTAAAACAAACTCTACAACTTGGATAGCAAATACAACTAGTTCTCCAAGCCCAAATCCTGATCCAACATTATCCAATGGAACTGGTACTTGTTCAAATGCTCCTATAGGATTAAATCAAACATCTGTAGGAAATACTCATACTTTTATTTGGAATAACGTGAATGGAACTTTACCATATACTTTAGCAATTAAAGAGGAGACTGCAAATAAATGGAGTTATTATGCTATTAATATTAATAAATTTAGTATAGCATTACCTCCTTCTACAAAATATGAATGGACTGTAAGAGCAAATTGTAAATTATGGAGTGACAAAAAATCATTTGAGACATATAATAAATGTGATGAAAATGTTAATATTAATAATCACAACACAAGTTGGATGAACTTTCAAGCAAATAATATATTAACAATTTCAAATTCAACATTAAGAAATTCAAACTTTAGAGGAAGTAAAATTGTTTTAAAAAACACAAATATTCTTCCTAAATCAAGAATTTATGTACAAGGGTGTTATGCTGGAAAACCTGAAAATAGTATAGATGATGTTATCTATAGTGATATCCAGTCGGAAATCTCAGATTCTACTGCTTCAAGAAATTCTATTATAATTCCTGCAAATATTGAAAATAATAGTATTCAACAAAATTTAACTATCTCACCAAACCCTACATCAAACCAAGTACAAATTAACAGTACTATTGGTATTAATGAATGGTTTGTTTATGATATTAACGCAAAAATTGTATTAACAGGAAATAATAAAAATGCTAATGCACTTAAAATAAACCTACAAAATTTAAATGCAGGTATTTACTATTTCAAATTTATAGATGCTTCCGGTACATTACACGAAAAATCAATTATCAAAAAATAACTAATTCTAATTAAAACATGCAGATAATCAAATTATCTGTATGTTTTTTATATTCAAAAATATTAACACAAAACAATTATGAAAAAAATTTTATTACTAGCAACATTGGCTTTTTCAACTTTAAGCTTTGGGCAACAATTAGGAGAGTTTACATCTTTAGAATTAAAAAACACAAATGACATTATTTCTTATATTGATTTTAAAGGAATGAATAATCAAACAGAGGATTTTGTTGGACGATTAGATTACATAGATGGTACTGGATTTTCATTTAAAAGGTGGAATGTGGACGGAAATTTAATGAGTATACAAGATAATGGTCGTGTTGGTATTGGAACCTCTAATCCTGACGAAAAATTAACTGTAAAAGGTAAAATACATGCCGAAGAAATTATTGTAGACTTGGCTGTACCTGCTGATTATGTTTTTCAGAAATACTTTACAGG
>NZ_FOUZ01000029.1 GCF_900115015.1 Algoriella xinjiangensis
AAAAAAGAAGTTCAATTAGAACAACCTATACACACTCCAGAAAAGAAAAAAAAGTGGTGGCAATTTTAGATTTACACCTCTTAATTTAGTTGGTTTGTGTGAAGGTATTTATCCAAAACGGCACTCTCACAATATCAACACTTTAACCTAAAAAATTTAGGTAGATAATAATGTTTATGTTTAGTAGGTTTTTAAAATTGATCAATCTTTTATTTTATAATATTTATTAAATTCCTGTTAAAAAATTAACACTTTTTTTATAAATATTATAATTAATAAAATCTATTTTAGTCATAATTACTTTTTAAAACACTAAAAATGAAAAAAATTTTAACTACCTTGTTAATAGCCTTATCTATTACTTCTATTTCATCTTGTGATGAAGATGTCACTAGTTCTTTAATTGAAGAAACTTCTATAAATTCTAATACTCAAAATGGTAGTATTGTAAATGGAAGATTATATTTCAAATCTGAAGATGATTTCAAATCTTATTATTCAAAATTAGATTCTAAAAATTTAGAGCAAATCTCAAATGAATTAGATTCTAAATTATATTCTAAAGATTTTAATTCTTTAGTTCCTTATTTTACTGAATACACTAGTCCTGATGTTATAAAAGAATTTACTGAAACTTCTTTGAATAGTATTACATCTACTTCTCTTACCAATGAAGATATTCTAGACCATTTCGATGACATGGAAGATGTTATAGGTGACGACCTTTTTGCTGCCTTTTTAAATAATAATTCTGAAATTCAAATATCTAATGAAATTTACAAATACACTGATCAAGGGTTATTTATTGCTAGAACTGATAAATATGCTGAATTAAGTGTTATAATGGATGATTACAATGTTCATTCATTAAATGATATATATAATATACAAAAAATAGAAGAACCTTTAAGTTACAATCCTGATGGAGGTTTAGTACAGTTAGAAGACGGTATTTCTCATTATATAAATTACCTTATTCAACCATCTGAAGGAGGTGGAGATGGAGGGGGTTATAGTGGTGGTTCAAATCCTGGAACTAGTACTGGTAATGCACCTGAAAATCTAGAAACTATAGCGAAAAATTTAGCAGAATGCAACTTAAAATCCCCTTTATTAGGTAATATTTTTGGGATAAGTAAAGTTTGTACAAATGAATATGAAAATAGAAAAAGAGTAAAAATAAAATACTATAAAGTTGATTTAAAACTAGCTTATATCATTGGTATAAAAGTTAAAAATCAAAAGAAAGCGGGTATTTGGTTTAATGAAAAAGCAGAGAAATTAGCTTTAGGAATCAATAGTTTATCGTGGGGATATGATCACACAAGTGATTTTACAAAAGTTAGAGAACAAAAGCTTAGTGGTATTGTTACATATTTTATCAATGATATAACTGCTGGCGGAAATAACCCATATAGAGTTTCTGGAAAACAAATATTTAGAGACAATGGATATGGACAAATATCTCATATTGGAGCCTACTACTCTCCTAAGCTCCCATTTGAAAAAAGATTGAAATTAGATGCTGTAATGGAAATAGCTATTGATAATAAAATAGTAAAAAATGAAGAAGAAGCCCGCAATATATTTTATAATTTTATTTTTGACAAAACAAAATCACTTTTTAATTCTTTAAATAATAAACATTTAAATAGAATTGGTGTTGTAATAGCTACACCTAAAGCTAGATGGATTCAATTATATGATTTTTCAAATACGTGTACTGATTGTAAAACTATAGAGCACGTATTTGATTGGGGAATCATGTCTCCAAAATTTACTTATAACTTTGGAACAGGATCTGGACCAAATCCTTTAAATATTGATTGGTCAGGTGATTTCAATAGCCCTGATATTTTAGGAATTAATGCTTATGGAATGGTTAAAAAGTCTGATAAATGGTATGGTAATAAATTTATTTTTAATGAAGATAAATAAATTTATTAATTTGTTATTGTTATTAACAATATTCAATTCTTGTGCTTTAGTTCCTTCAATATCTGTACCCTCATATATTATAGACAGTAATACAAATAATCTGAAATTAAATACAAAAGATGGAAAATGGTTGCTTTGTGAAGTAGCCATTCCATCTAATATTTATACAGAAGTTATAAATGATTCTAAAAGTATATTATCTCCTAAGTTTGGAAATCGTATTTCTTTTTTTTTAGAATCATCAGCACTTATACCTTATAAATTATCATTTGATTTAGATGAAAATATTTTGAATGATATAAAAAATGGTAATGATTTTGATTATTTAATATTATTAGACATTAGTATTAATAAAAATGATTTTGCTGATTATTCTCTTATTCCTTCATCAGATAACAGCGCTCAAAAACAATCCATAAGTAGGATAAATGTATACGACCTTAATACAAGAAAACTAATATATAACAAGCAGGTTAAAGGTATTATAATGTCTAATTCTTCAAGTGGTCCTGTATATACAAAAAACATTAATAAACTTGCTTTTAAAACATTCAATAAGTTATTAAACTCATTCTCAGATGATCTAGAAACACTTAATTAATATATAATATGAAAAAAATAACTTTATTAATAACTTATTTATTATTTTCTCTTTTTACAAATGCACAAGAGTCTTCTGTAGAAAAATCTATCTTTTCTGCACAAACAGGATTCTTAGGTTTTTGGATTAACAATGAATTTAAATTATCTAACAATTTTTCTTTAAAGTCTGAAATAGGACTAGATAGCGGTATATGGGGAGGTGATTTATACGATGGTACAGGGTTTTTATTAACTCCTGTTCTAACTATAGAACCTAGATATTATTATAATTTAGCAAAAAGAAAAGCTAATGGTAAAAATATTTCTAAGAATGGTGGTAATTTTATTTCTCTAAAAACTAATTATCATCCCGATTGGTTTATTATATCTAATAAAGACGTAGATATAATTAGTGATATTAGTTTTATACCTACTTGGGGTATAAAAAGAAATATAGGAGATTCTAACTTTAATTATGAAGCTGGCTTAGGTATAGGTTATCAATATATATTTTATAAAAATGAAGGTTTTTCCAAAAATGAAAGTGATGTTGCTGTAAACTTACATTTAAGAATTGGTTACTATTTTTAATAAAAAACTTATAACACCTTTTATGTAAAATAGCCCTCCGATTGGAGGGCTATTTTTTTACTTCATTTTATTTACTTCTCTGAATAATTCTTTACTATCATTCGGATTTTTATCTACCCATAGCCAAAATTTATTATAAAATTCAGCATCTTTAAGTGTATTATATTGACCTTTTTCGCTTAATTCTTTCCTATATTCTTCTTTTATATCAATTTTGGTTTCAATTCCTTTTTTATAAATGAGAACTAGTGCAAATAAACTAATTAAGCAAAAACTTGCACAATACAACATCCAATTAAACCCTTTTTGTGTTGTTTGAATTGATTTAACTGCTTTCTCAGCAACTCTTTCCAGTTCTGCTACACTTCTATTTACACCAGAATTATCTACTTTGATATCCGCCCTTTTCAATTGCTCTAAATGATTTCTGTTAGCTTGTTCAATTTGAGCAGATAATTGTTCCAATCGTTTGATTTTATCTGAAATAATTTCACTTTCTTCTAAAACCAGTTTCATAAGTTGTTGACTTGTCATATTTATAGTGCTAATTAATATTTACAACGACATTCCTCTATCCATCGAACGTCCAATCTTGATAGCCATATCCGCTATTTTAATAGCTGGTTGTAAAAGCGATAAAACTTGCACCGGCTTTGTAACAAGTTCTTTCGTTAATCCTTTTACAATTTCTGTCTGCATTGTCATTCCTTTAAATGAAACACCTTTCTCAATCATACTTTTCATACCACAATTCTTATGGATTTCAGACGCTTTAAAATCAAGTCCACTTAGTTTATCATAAATCCGAAAACCTTGTAATTTTCCCCCTTTATTAATGGTTGGCTCAATTCGACAACCTTTATCATGCATATTTTGCATATACTCCGAAAAAGTACGCGATTGTTTGACTGAAAGATTATGCTTTTTCAAAATATCAGCTTTCAGTTCTTTATTCAATTCCTTGTCTAATGTGCGTGAAATTTCTTTCTCTTGTCGGACCTCTTTCGCTGTTTTTAATCCATTTTCAAGGGCTATTTTCTCTGCTGAATTTTGTGCTTTAAATCCAATATAACTATCATCTAAAGCTTTTCCTTTCTCATCGATACGATTCGCAATAATATGGACGTGTGTAGCTTTGGTATTTTGATGAACATAGGCAATACATTGATTATTTTCTAATCCTAAGTTTTTCAAATGATCTTGGGTATA
>NZ_FOUZ01000002.1 GCF_900115015.1 Algoriella xinjiangensis
CTGCCTGCGCCGATGGTACTGCTATTGCGGGAGAGTAGGTCGTCGCCAGTTTTTATAAAGAGTCTCAAGATTTATTTCTTGAGACTTTTTTTATGGAGTAAAGTCAAGGAAAAGAGAACTAAGACTTAAGATTTAGAACTTAATACTTACAACTCAAAACTACTTGTGTTCCTGAAACAAGTTCAGGATGACGTGAGGGAGAAAAGATTAAGATTCTTCGCTGCGCTCTGAATGACAAGGTGGTGTTTTGCTTATAAACTTATATCTTAAGTCTTATAACTTATAACTGACAACTAAGAGTTGCGTTAGGGATAGTAGTGGAAATCCTTTGCTGTATAGCAAAGATTGAAACGGATAGCCCGACCGAGCGAGAGATACAATGTTATTATTTTTTTTATTGGAATTTATGAGCGAGGGAACGCCATAAAAAAAGCCCAACTAATGTTGAGCTTCTTGTATATTTTTTTGAGAAGGAAGTATTCGTTTTATGAGATTAAAGACAATCAGATAGAATACGATTGAAATTAAAAGTAATTCGACATTCTCATTAAGAAAATTAAACGTTTTGGATGGATGTGTAAAGATTGTTTTTACTAAATCTATTGGTCCTGTAAACAATTTGGTTTTGTATGTGAGAATTATTCGGACTACTATAAAAATCATGAAGATTTGGTTAAATAATCCATAAATTAATTCTAAAACTTCATTCTTGTTATTGATTTTAAATTTGAACGGGTTTTTTATAAAATCAATTACTCTTTTATTACTATTTGATAATAGATTTGGTGAATCGGTTAAATCCGATAATATCCAATAACCGTCTGTGCGTATAAATGGTATTAATTGGTATAAAATAACAAGTGTGCTTAATGCTATTATATCCTGTATTTCGTGAATTCCTGTTATAAGATAAATTATAAAAAGTGCTACAATAATGTAAAGCTGTACATATACACCTGCCAAATTTGTGATGATACGTTCTTCTTTTTTGGCTGTCCAAATTGGAGTAATATTTGAATAGAAAACTGGAAACAGAAAATAAATTCCGACACCAATTTCACCATTCTTTTTTGTAAAACGATTACACGCTGCAATGTGTCCAAACTCGTGAATAAATGCACTTACAATATAAATGATAAACAAGTACACCATATAATTTGTATCCAAATGAAAATGATGTAACGTTGAAATATTGTAAATAGCCAACACGAAAAGTAGTGTAAAACTTATCCAAAAGAAAGTTGGTTGAAACAATGGTTGAATTAATTTAGACCATTTTCCTGCTTTTTCTGGCGAAAGAATTTTAGTTTCGAAAAGGATAAATGATTTTTCTTTTTTCTGATCTTCTTCTCTTTCTTCGTCTAGCTCTAATGTTTTTAGATTTTGGCTAACAATTGAATTAAAATCTGTTTCGGAAACATAATCAAATTCTTTGATAAAATCTTGGTACGCTAAAGTCGAATTGTTATTTCGCTTTAGGATTTCTAGTAATAATTTGATTTCGTTACTTACAATAAAGTATTTTTCGGAATGTTCTAAAATCCAATTGTTTTCATTTTTCTTTGTAAAAGAAAATTCTTTATATGTAAGTGTATTAAGCATTTCTAATTTCTTCTATTTGTAATTTCCAATCTCTAATTTGCTCATTAATAATATCTACCCAATTTACGATTTTATTTAATTGATATTTAGAAGCAATTTCTTTGGCTAAAGAAAACTGCTCTATCATATAATCAAACTGAGGATTACACAATTCTTCTAATGCAAAAAATGCTTTGTGTGTATAGGTTTGATTATCTGGATAATAATCGTCATCAGCTTTTAGTAACTGAATTGTGTTAGAAATGATGTGTGTAAACTGTTTGTTTTGCAAATCGTCGCCAATATCAGTAATGTCATCATACATTTGTATTGCACGAAAAATATGCGTTAACATCATTTTAATTTCCTCTGTCGGATAATTTTCTTGTAACAATTGTATGCCATCTACAACAAAAAATACAGGAATGTGCTTGTCTACAGCTATTTCCTGAAATTCGTCTTTAGATAATACATAACTATCAAAATCCCACAATTTTTCTTTGATTAAAGCATCAAAATAAATTTTACTGTATTTAGATTTACTTTCAAAGATAGATGAACCCTCACCAAATAAATTGATAAGGGTTTTTATACATTTTTCATGATGTTCTGTTAGATTAACTAACGGATTATCATCTAAAAGTTGTTTATCTATAGGAATCTCATTATCAATTAATTTATCAAGATAAATAATGTATGTATAATATGTTTTGGCAATAAGATCTAATTGTGATTTTTTCTCAGAATCAATATTTACATTTTCTGTTAAGAAATCTACAACATCTTGAAAAAATAGTTGGTTAATTTGGTTCATATTATGGTGTATAGTTAACGGATAAGGTTATTGTATTTTGTGCAATAAATGTTGAAGAATTATTACATGAGAAAGTAGGAGGATTATTACCAGCACCAAAGTAGAATATTAAAGGATAATTTCCAATAGCCATAGTTTTACCATTTGATGCTTGAGTAGTATTATTATCACCAGTTACATTGTCTGTATATAGATATTTGTAAGCTAGAAAATAAGTATAATTTCCAGAAGGAATATTTTCTTCATAAAAATCTGTTGAATACGTATCAAAATTACAGTTACCACTAATGATAGCATTAAATATTTTTGTACCTACTAATATTGGATTTGTATCTCCCGTTTTTTGTCTGAATAATGCGACAGCATATACAATATTATTAGTCGATGCATAATTATTGAAACGAACTAATCCATTTCCATTTACGTAGACCTTATTTTTTAAGTTGTATTTGGTACTTATATCAAATGCAGGTGTCTGGAAATTAGTTACTCTAGTCCAACTTCCTAAACCAGAAAACCCTGCTGCAAATTGTCCATCAGTATTTGCATTTGCTTGAGCTTGTGTTGGAAAAAAACCTGCAAGTGGAGATTGAGAGTAATTCATTGATACATTTCTATCTGTATTTAAATCTCCAGTAAATGTGGAAGAACTATATGTTCTTGTGTAGGCAATTGCATCCGTTACAACATCTGAGTTTAATAGCATTCCCCAAGTTCCATCTTTAAATATATAGATCCCTTTTGGATTCACATTTGTTCCCAGTTGTATATTATAAACAAGAGAACCTTCTGGTGGATATTGTGTTATATCTGTTGGAGATAATATAAGTAAATCTACTTTAGGCATCATTACTCCTGAATTAACTGCTTGAATATCTAAAATAGCTTTAGGTGTAACGTTTGCACTTGTATTATAGTTTGAATCTTCTGATATAATGACTTGTGCTTGTATCAAAGAAGATGCTAATGTTAAAAAAAATAAGAAGTGTTTCATAAGTTAAAAGCTTGGATTTTCGTAAGTTTCAATAATCAATTTTGTTGTAGCAGCAGAACTAGGTAAGTATTGTTGTCTTTGAGTTGCAGCTGTAGAACTTGTACAAGTTGCATCTTTTTGACCTATATTTACAGTAAATGCTTTTCCATTATCCGAAGAAATATCAGTATTCCATACCTCTCTTTTTTCTATAGCAATTCTTACTGTATTATCACCAATTGGTAGATTTCTTAAAAAATTAACTAAATCAAATTGTATTTTCGCACACACATTATTTGTTATATAAGTAGATATAATTTTGTAATCTACTAATAAAAAATCTGTTGAGTTTGGGTATTGAATAAATAATGCTAAACCATATAACCCACGTTGAGTTGTAGTAGGAGCAGATGGTAATTTCATTTGTAAAGCTCCAGTAAGAGTTAATTTATTTACATTATTTGTGTTTTTTATTGTAATTAATTTACTTGTAGTATTATCTTGGAATAATAAATCAGTCCAATTTGCAGAATTCACAGTATAGTTTTCACCTATTGTGTGTTGTCCATGATTTGTAGCTGCTCCAACATCATTTCCCATTGTATAACTTATAGGGTTAACAATTTGGCTTGTCATTACTTTTACAGCAGATAAATTTGTTAATTTTGATAAATAAGCTTTATCAGCTAGTATGGTCCATTGTGTTTTATCCCAAAAGTATAATCCTTTATTTGTCCCAGAGTTAAAAATTAATAATGAATTGCGCATATTAGTAGCATCAGTATCACCAAGAAAATTTGTAGCTGTTGTAAGATTATAATTAGGAATAGAAAAACCTTTGATTTCTGCCCTATTATTACTAGAAAAATTAGCTATAATATTATTATTTGTATCAGCAGGTATTCCTGTAGAAATTTGAGCATTAACATTAATTAATAATAATATAAATATAAAAGTTAGGTTTTTCATAGGTTTAGTTTTTTATATTAGTTACAACGATGTTTAGATTTGATCTCATATTTACTTTATCAGTATTATTACAAGCCCCATTGTTTGATGATACTCCAGCTGCGTTATGTCCTCCAAAAGTTAAATTTGAATTTGCTCCATACTCTGTATTTGTTGTACCTACTGTATAATAATTTTTTCTACCATAAGCAAATAATGCTACTGAGTAAGTTCCTGGAGATAAATTGATTAATGTACTACTTGTTATGTATGGTATTATACTACAGGTACTTACTTCTCCTGTACCAAATGTCCCTACAGAATATAAATGATAATTAGTTTCTGTTGATTTTTTAATAAATATTCCTATATTAAAAGTCAAGGTTCTTGATTTTTGAGATCCAGTAGTTATAGTATTATTACTAGCTGATTGTGCATTACCGCTACCAAACATTTGTACATAATTTGTATTTTCAGTAACAGTAAAATCCATAGTTGTCTCCGGAATTAGACTCCAAGTTTTACCATCTGTAGGTGTTTCTTGATAGCTAATAGCTGGAAGTTGAGCAGCTTCAGTTGTAAAAGATGATACGTTTAATGGAGAATTACCAGAAGATGTGACAGAAAATAATTGATTAACTGTTAAACGTGATGTTATATTTTTAAAATCAATAATATAATTCCATTTTGCATTTTCCCAATAATAAAAACCAGAACCAATATCAGAATTTGTTCCTGTAGGTGTACCTTCGTTATAGATTGTTAAACCACTCGGTACTGTTGGTGTTTTTAAGAAAGATACATCCGTTAATGATTGAACAGTTTTTATTCTCGGAAATAAAATTCCTTGATTAGTTGCCCCTGTTTCAAAAACAGAATTTGCATTAATGTTTGTTTTATTAATTCCTATTTGAGCAAATAAAAATGGTTGAATTAATAAAGCTAAAAGGTATTTTTTTTTCATAGAAGGTTTTTTTAATATATTTAAATTTACTAGGTATTAAAAACACCTAACTATGCAATTAAGCATAGCTAGGTGTTGTATTATGCTCCTCCTCCTGGATTTCCTGGATCTGTAGGTGTTCCTCCTCCATTATGACAATGAAGAATACAACATAAAAGGCAATAGAAAATAAATTCTTTTCTGTTCTCTAATTTCTCAACTTGAAAAGCATTGATTGACTTTTTCATAACTAAATAGTTTTAAGGGTTAAATAAAAATATATTAAATTGTGAAGTATAAACAAAATGTTTAAACTTCTATAAAATTTCTAAAAAAAAAATAGTAAATTGGATTTACAAATTGCTGACAATTATATAATTGAGCATTTATGCTTTATGTAGTGTGTGTAATTTCATAGGTAGTAGTTGTTTAGTTTTGGTTTTTCAAATATAGAATTTTTTTTAATCCGAAATGTTAAATTATTATTTTTTTAAACACCTGTATATCAATGTGTAATATGATACAAATGGTATTAAATACTTAATTTTTATTTGTTTTTTCTTAAAAATGAAAAAGCTACCTTTATGCAATCAAATTTTTATACATTCGTTTTATAATATTCTCCTTTGGATTTAGAGATTTTAAAATATATTAATTCACACAATAACGAAGAAGCTTTTAAATTAATCGTTTCGCATTATCACCAAAAAATTTATTGGCAAATACGTCGCATGGTTTTGATACATGAAGACGCAGATGATGTAACGCAAAATGTATTTATCAAGATTTATAAAAATTTAGATACGTTTAAAAATGAAGCCAAACTTTCGACTTGGATTTTTAGAATTACATATAACGAAACCATTAATTTTATCAATAAAAATGCAAAAGAAAAAAATGTGTCTTTTGAAGATTACACAAATTCTGTTGCAAACGAATTAAGTTCGGACGAATATTATGATGGTAACGAAATTGATTTGAAATTACAAAAAGCAATTGCAAATTTACCCGAAAAACAGCGTATCGTTTTTATGATGAAATATTATGATAAATTAAAATACGAACAGATTTCGGAGATTTTAGGAACTTCGGTTGGTGGTTTAAAAGCATCTTATCATCATGCGGTTACAAAGATTAAAGAATTTTTAGAAGTTGAAGATTAAACCTTTTTCAATTTTAATTGTCTTATTAATGATATGAAAGAAAATGAATTTAAAAACGCTTTTAAAGTTCCAGAAGATTATTTCTCGAATTTGAAAGACGAAATTTATCTCAAAAAAATAAAAGACCAAGAGAGTTTTAAAGTTCCTACAAATTATTTTGAAACCTTAGAACAATCTATTTTAGAACAAACAATACAGTCTAAACAATCAAAAGTATTTCAATTGAATTATTGGTTGGTTGCGGCTTGTGTTATTTTATTGGCTATAATTTCTGTTCCGTTGATTTTGAATAATCAAGAAAAACAAACCAATCAAGTTGTAGATACAGAAGTGAAGAATGAAGTTTACGAAAAAATTTATGATACTTATATTGTAACCGATCAAAATAAAAAATCGTCCAATGTAACATTAGACGATTCAGATTTTGTATTGTATAATTATTAAATAATTTCGGCGCTTAAACCTCGGTTCAATAATTCTGTGCATCGAGGTTTTAAATCTTCTAATTCACCCGTCAAAACTTCACATTTTCCTTTGTAATGAATTAAAATTGAGCATTGTTCTGCTTGTTCAGGCGTATGATCGCAAACATCCATCAACGACTCTATCACCCAATCAAAGGTATTTACATCATCATTATATACAATAATTTGATATTTGTGCGATTCTTGCTCTAATACATCAACAGCAGAATCTTTTTCTGTTTCTCACATTGGCTGTGTTGCGTATTTTATCATAGGTGTATTATTTTTTGAAATGAAGTGCAATCCACTCATTTCGTTGTTTTTTAGATACAAATTTTAAGCCACGATCTGTACAAAAAGTATAGATATCATCATAATCTTGCTCCATTAATCCGCTTAAAAATAAATCACCATTTTCATTCAAAACAGTAATGTAAGAAGGAATTTGGCTTATCAAAATATTTTTATTGATATTAGCTAAGATGACATCAAAATGCTTGCTTCCTAAAAGTGAATTATCACCCATTTTTGCATCTAAACTAACACCGTTTCTTTTTCCATTTTCGATAGAATTTTCAACTGCCCATTCATCAATATCAATACATTCGGCATAATTTGCACCTCTTTTCAATGCTAAAATTGCAAGAATAGAAGTTCCACAACCCATGTCCAAAATATCTTTTCCAGTAAATTCTGTATCCAAAATATACTCTACCATTAAGTGTGTTGTCGAATGATGACCAGTTCCGAAAGACATTTTTGGTTGAATGATAATTTCGTACGGTATGTTTTCTACTGTTTCATGAAATTCAGCACGAATTAAACATTGATCATTGACTAAAATTGGCGTAAAATTTTCTTCCCAAGTGGCATTCCAATTTTGTTGTTCAATTTCTTTTCGAGAATAGGTGAAATCGATGTTTTCTATTTCATCAATTACTTCTTTTATTTCGTCAATATTTTCGTCCGTTTTCGGAATATAAGCATCAAAACCTTCTTCGTTTTCTACAAAACTTTCAAATGGTAATTCAGAAATCATAGCAATAATAATTTCATTGAAAGGATCAGTTTCAGTAACTTTAAATTTATATTCGATGTAATTTGTCATAAATAATCTGAAAACTCTTTTTAAGTTTTCGATTGCAAATTTACGATTTTTAAAATTATCGTAAAAATATAGAGAAACAAGTCTTTAGTTGATTTTTTACAACTATTATAAAGAGAAATTTTTTAAACCAACCATCATTTCTCTTTTACCTGGAGGTCCAGGTCGTTTTTCTACAATATAACCAAGTTCTTTTAAACCTCTTTTTACAGCACCTTTAGAAGCGTAAGTTGTGAAAATACACGATGATTTTGTTGTACTATCTACGATTTCGAATAATTTTTTTTCCCACATTTCTGGTTGAACTTGCGAACCAAATGCATCAAAATAAACTAAATCAAATTCAGTTTCATTGCAATTTTTTAGGTTAAAAAAATCATCTTGCACTTTTTTTATTCTAAAATGAGGTGATAAAATTTGCCATTCTTCCCAATTAGATAAAAATAAATAACGGTAAACAATTCTCAATTCTTCTTCGCGATTTACTAATTCTGGATAGAATTTAAAAACATCATCAAAAAAATTAATAGCATCAAATTCTTCTTCCGAAACAGGAAATTTTTCTATTCCAACATAACTTACATGTTGCTGATTTTTCTCTGCTTCTAATAAAGTTATAAAAGCATTTAATCCAGTTCCGAATCCAATTTCAAGAATTTTAAGTGGTTTTTTAGCTGCAATAAAATGAGAAAAACCATTCTTAATAAAAACGTGCATTGCTTCTTGTACAGCGCCATGTTTAGAATGGTAAGATTCATCCCAATCCTCGATATAGATGGTATTTGACCCATCTTCCGTTTGCTGAATAATTCTTTTCATACCCGAAAGTTATGATTTTTATTATGAAAAAATACAAATAAAATGTATCTTTGGTATCGCAACAAACAAAATATATCTTAACATGATTATAGAAAAAATTGCTGAATCTAACTTTAACGATTCAGTTTTCGATTCAAAAGTTTTTGGTAAAAACTTTTCTGATCACATGTTGATCGCTCATTATAAAGATGGTAAATGGGACGAGCCAAAAATTATGCCTTACGGACCTATTTCTGTTACTCCAGCAGCAATGTCTTTTCATTATGGTCAAACTATTTTTGAAGGAATGAAAGCCTACAAAAATGAAGATGAAGAAGTTTTTATTTTTCGCCCAGAAAAAAACTTTGAACGTTTTAATAAATCTGCTGTTCGTTTGAACATGCCAGAAGTTCCTGCTGAAATATTTTTAGACGGAGTTAAAGCAATCGTAGATTTAGATCGTCAATGGGTTCCTAAAGATTACGGAACATCTTTGTACTTACGTCCAGTAATGTTTGCTACAGAAGAAGCAGTTTCTGCACGTTCATCTAACGAATACATTTTTTGTATTTTATTAGCATTTGCACCTTCATATTACGAAAAACCATTATCAGTAAAAATTGCAGATTTTTATAGTCGTGCAGCGCAAGGTGGTGTTGGTTCGGCAAAATGTGGTGGTAATTATGCAGCATCTTTTTTCCCAACTTCGGAAGCACAAAAAGATGGTTACGATCAAGTGATTTGGACAGATTCTATCGAACACAAATTTATCGAAGAAGCCGGAACAATGAACGTAATGGTACGTATCGGAAACAAATTATTAACTGCGCCAACTTCTGAGCGCATTTTAAATGGAGTTACACGTGATTCTGTTTTAGCTTTAGCAAAAGATAGCGGTATTGATGTTGAAATTCGTCCAATATCTGTAGAAGAAATGTACGAAGCATACAAATCTGGAGAACTAAAAGAAGTTTTTGGATGTGGAACTGCAGTTGTTGTTTCTACTTACAATGCAATTGGTTTTGGAGATGAAAGAGCAGAATTAGCTCCTTTATCTGATGAAGAATCTTTTGCAACTCAATTAAAAAAGAAATTGAAAGACATTCAATATGGTATCGCAGAAGATCCTTATGGATGGAGAGTAAAAATCGAAGAAACTGTAAATGCTTAATTTATAGCTTTTAAAAAGTATATAGAAAGCTGACATTATAACTGTCAGCTTTTTTTTGGCACGATATTTACTAATGTGTATTACAAAGTACTAAAGTTATAAAATGAATTTTTTACAAAAATTTCTTATCATTTGTTCAGGCAGTAGTTTTGAACTCTTGAAAAAAACTCCAACCGATATTAATAAGCATGTCGGTATTGGCGGAGTAATTTTGTTTACCGGTATCTTAGCCGCATTATCAGCAGGCTATGCGCTAAATACTGTTTTTGATAATATTTATGCAGCAACAGGTTTTGGAATTTTATGGGGATTAATGATTTTTAATTTAGACCGTTATATTGTAACATCTATGAAA
This sequence comes from Algoriella xinjiangensis, assembly GCF_900115015.1. Classification (GTDB taxonomy): domain Bacteria; phylum Bacteroidota; class Bacteroidia; order Flavobacteriales; family Weeksellaceae; genus Empedobacter; species Empedobacter xinjiangensis. The sequence continues at coordinate 10,316 of NZ_FOUZ01000002.1, forward strand.
AAATCAGGTGGATTTTTTAGACAATTCATGACAGCTTTGCCTCGTCTTATCGTGGCAGTTTTGTTAGGTATTGTCATATCGAAACCATTGGAACTAAAAATTTTCGAAAAAGAGATTAATAAACAATTAAATGTTATTGTTAACCGTAATAAAGCCGAATTACAAAAAGGCATTGATGCGCGTTATGCCGATTTAGGAACGCCTTTTTCTACTGAACGTAAACAGATTTATGCTCAGATAGATAAATTGAGAGCAGAATATAATAATGCGTCGGCAGAATTAGAAAAAGAAGTTGTTGGTACACAAACAGAAACAACAACTGGTAGAGAAGGTTATGGGCCAAATGCAAAACGTAAAGCAGATTTGAAAAAGCAAAAATTAGCAGAAATCGATTTGTACATTCAGCAATCTACACCAAGATTAGCGGAATTGAATAAAGATTTGGATAGATTGACTGCTCAAAAAGAGAAAGAAATTGAAACTGCTAAACCTACCGAAGAAAATTACAATGGTTTTGCTGCACGAATGCAAGCTTTGGACGAATTGTCAGCAAATAATCCAATTTTAGGAACTGCGGCAATTTTTATAGCACTTGTTTTTATATCGTTAGAAACCGCGCCAGTTTTAGTAAAACTAATTGCGCCAAAAGGTCCGTACGATTTCTTGTTAGAGAAACATGAACATTCGTTTAAAATATTTAGCAAAGAATCAATCGAAATAATGGATATAAAATCTGAAAAAAGAATTCGTCACGAAATAGAAAAAGTATAAATCATAAAAAAGTAACTCTAATTTGAAGTTACTTTTTTATTTTTGCAAAGATTATGGAAACTTATAAAATAGAAATTTACGGAGAAGACGAAAATCTAATTCAGAGAATGGAAGAAGTTATAACGCCAATAAAAGAATTGGTTGGTTATTCTTGGAAATTATTGTGGATTGATGGTGAAAGCGAAACAGACGAATATTCTGTTTTTGAGTTGCAAGAAGTGATTGATCAACAAGATGGAATTGTTGTGGATTTTGATCAATTAGAAAGTTTGTGTTTTAAAATGGAAAATATTTCTGAAGCTTTGATTATTGCTGATAGAAACGAGAAAAATTTACACACAAACATTGAAGATGAAAATTTATATGACAACGAAGTTGTTTTTGAGTTTGTAAAAGATTCGCATTGGCAAATTTTGACGACAGATTTAAACGTTGTTGATACATTTAAAGTTTTCTTTCCGAATAGTAAGATTATTGATTAATTTTTATTGAATTAATCAACAACTATAAAATAAAAGCCGCTATTTGCGGCTTTATTTATTTTTAATATTTTCCTTGTAATGCGTTATAAATTTGTAAAGTTTCTTTTGCAGCTTTTATATCATGCACGCGCAAAATTTTAGCACCTTTTTGTAAGGCAACCATATTAAGAACAGAAGTTCCGTTTAAAGCTTCTTGCGGTGTAGAATCTACTAATTTATAAATCATCGATTTTCTAGAAATCCCAACTAATAACGGAAATTCGCCAAAACCTAAAGCTTCCATTTTACTAAATAACTCATAATTATGTTCAAGAGTTTTAGCAAATCCAAAACCAGGATCCAAAATAATGTCTTTTACTTTCGCAGCTTTTAATTGTGCTATTTTTTTAGCAAAATATTCGTTCACTTCTAAAGTTACATCATTATATTCAGGCTCATTTTGCATGGTTTGCGGCGTTCCTTTCATGTGCATTAAAATATAAGGAACATTTAAATCCGTAATTGCAGGAAACATATTTTCATCTAATTCCCAACCCGAAACATCGTTTATAATACTTGCACCAGCATTTACAGCCTCGCGCGCAACATTTCCTCTAAAAGTATCAACAGAAATAATTGTATCAGGATATTTTGTACTAATTGCTTCAATAACTGGAGCAGTTCTGTCAATTTCTTCTTGTTCCGAAACTTCTTCTGCGGCAGGTTTTGTAGAATATCCACCAATATCTAAAATATCAGCGCCTTCGGACAAATATTTTTCTACTTTATCTAAAATCAAATCCATAGATTGACTACTGCCACCATCATAAAATGAATTTGGTGTAGTATTCAAAATTCCCATAATTTTTGGCTCGTTCAAATCAATCAAACGACCATTACAATTAATTGTCATATCTTAGAAGTTCTTTAAGCAATTTCAATTATTTTTGAAATCGAAACGAAATTATGAAAAATACGTCAATTCAATTTAAAGAAATCATCTCAATTTGTCGAGATTTATATACAAAAAAATTACAGGATTACGGACCAGCTTGGCGCGTTTTGCGTTTGCCGTCTTTAACGGATCAAATTTTTATCAAAGTAAACCGTATTCGTACGTTGCAAGAAGCAACTGTGCGCTTGGTTGATGAGGATGAAGAAGGTGAGTTTATTGCGATTATTAATTATTCGATAATGGCTTTGGTACAACTTGAATTGGGTTTTGCAGATCAACCAGATTTAACAGACGAACAAGCGATTGCTTATTATGATAAATATGCAACGATTGCGCATGATTTGATGATGAAAAAAAATCATGATTATGGCGAAGCTTGGCGAGATATGCGCGTAAGTTCTATCACAGATTTGATTTATCAGAAAGTTTTACGTACAAAAAGTATTGAAGACAATAAAGGAAAAACAATAGTGTCAGAAGGATTAGATGCCAATTATTTGGATATGATTAATTATTCGATTTTTGCCATGATTTTAATTAACGAAAAGAAAACAGCATGAAATATTTAGTACAATTTGCACGAATTATAGTTGGTGTAATTTTTATTATTTCGGGATTTGTAAAAAACGTAGATCCAATTGGATTGAGTTTTAAATTAGAAGAATATTTTTCTCCAACCGTTCTTAATATTCCATTTTTAGAAACATTAAGTTTACCATTGGCAACATTCTTTTCGATATTCGAAATTGTTTTGGGTGTACTTTTATTATTGGGTGTTTGGCGAAAATTTACGACGATTGCACTTTTATTAACAATTGTATTTTTTACATTCCTAACTTTTTATTCAGCATATTTCAACAAAGTAACAGATTGTGGATGTTTTGGTGATGCATTAAAACTAGAACCTTGGACATCATTTTATAAAGATATTGTCTTATTAATTTTGATTATCATTTCAGTAATTGGTCAAAAATACATTCAACCTTTGTTTGTGACAAAAGCTAATTATGCGATTAATGCGATTACAATTATTGCGTCGGCGATTATTGCGTATATCGGAATTAATCATTTGCCTTTAATTGATTTTCGTCCGTATGCAATCGGTAAAAATTTAGTTGAAGGAATGAAATCTCCTCAAGAATTAGGTTTGAAACCAACAACGTATAAAACAATTTATACGATGAAAAATAAGGTGGACGGAAAAGTTGTAGAAATTGACGATGCACAATATATAAGCGACGACAAATGGTACAAACACGGGACGCCTTGGCAAATAGAAGAAGATAAAACAAAAACTGTAATTGAGAAAAAAGGATATGAGCCACCAATACATGATTTTAATTTTGATTGCAATGGTGTTGATAAAACTTCAGAAATTTTAGCCGCTCCAAAAGCATTAATTATCGTTATTCCTTTTGTTGAGAAATTGACAGAGAAACAAGTTGAACAAATTAATGTGTTAGGAAAAGATACGAAACAACAAGGTTTTCAAGTTATAGTTGTTTCAAATAATCCAATTCCGAAATTAACAGTTGAAAATTGTTTTATGGATCAAACAACCATGAAAACAATTATTAGATCTAATCCAGGATTTATGATACTTGAAAAAGGAACTGTAAAAGCAAAATATCATTACAACGATATGCCTTCTGTTAACCAATTACAAAACTTATTTAATTAACGTGATTAATTACATTCTTAATAAAATTTTCTATGGTTTCTTGACGCTTTTTGGCGTTGTTACCGTAGTTTTTATTCTATTTTCTGTTCTTCCTGGCGATCCTGCGCGTATGATGCTCGATCAAAAAGAAGATCCAGAACAATTGGCTCAAATTCGAAAAAAGTTAGGTTTAGATCAACCAATTTGGAAACAATATGTTTACTATATTAATGATCTTTCGCCCGTTTCTTTTCATAATATTGATGAGCAAAATACAACCTACACTTCGCTAAGTTCGGATAAATACAATTACACAAAATTGATTGATTTTGGATCGAATGAAATGGTTTTGAAAACGCCATATTTAAGAGAATCTTTTCAGAAACAAGGAAAAAGTGTGAGTACTATAATTGGCGAAACTTTACCAAATACAATTGTTTTGGCGGTTGCCGCAATTATTATAGCTTCCGTAATTGGTGTATTTCTAGGAATTGTTTCTGCATTGATGAAAGATACGTGGATTGATCGATTATTATTGGTTGTTACAAGTTTCGGAATGAGTATTCCATCGTTCTTTTCAGCGATTATTATTGCGTATATTTTTGCGTTTTTAATGCACAATATCACAGGTTTGAATATGATTGGAAGTTTGTACGAAGTAGATGATTTAGGCGAAGGAAAACATTTGATGTTAAAAAATCTAATTCTTCCAGCAATTACATTAGGTTCTCGTCCATTAGCGGTTTTTACGCAATTAACAAGAAATTCTTTGTTAGAAGTTTTGAACCAAGATTATATCAGAACAGCTTTTGCAAAAGGTTTAAGTCGCAAAACAGTAATTACAAAACATGCGTTGCGAAATGCACTTAACCCAGTAATTACAGCAATTTCGGGTTGGTTTGCATCAATGTTGGCAGGTTCTGTTTTTGTCGAATTTGTATTTGGGTGGAATGGTTTAGGAAAAGAAATCGTCAATGCACTTAATACTTTAGATTTACCAATTGTTATGGGCGCTGTCCTAGTTATAGCCGTGATGTTTATTGTTATTAATATTTTAATTGATATACTCTACGGAATTTTAGATCCTCGTGTTCGTATAAAATAAATCAGCTTTTAAATTCGTAAGATTTAATTATCTTGCAGTATAGTTAAAACCAAATCAAAACAAAATACACTTTTATGCGAGATAAAATCGTTGCAGGAAACTGGAAAATGAACTTAAACTTTGAAGATGCCATTCAATTAGCAACTAATATTAATGCTTGGGTTGCGGATAATCATCCAATTGCTCAAGTTATTATTGCGCCGTCTTCTATTTATTTACAAACTTTATTAGAAGGAGTAGACGAACAATACGTTAAAATTGCATCTCAAGATATTGCTGCACACGAAAAAGGCGCATATACAGGAGATGTTTCCGCAGAACAATTAGATAGTATCGGTTTAGATTTTGCAATCATCGGGCATTCTGAGCGTAGAGAATATCAATTTGAAACAGACGAAATTATTGCTGCTAAATTAAAGCAAGCTTTTAAATATCAAATAAGTCCAATTTTTTGCGTGGGCGAAAAATTAGAAGAACGCGAAAGCGAAAAACATTTTGAAGTTGTAAAATCTCAAATTGTAAATGCTTTAAAATCTCAAAAAGCAGAAGATTTATCTCGTTTAATAATCGCTTACGAACCAGTTTGGGCAATTGGAACAGGAAAAACTGCTTCGCCAGAACAAGCGCAAGAAATACATGCATTTATTCGTAAAGTTTTAAATGATGAATTTGGAACAGATGTAGCAAATAATACAAGTATTTTGTACGGCGGAAGTGTAAATGCACAAAATGCCAATCAAATATTTGCACAACCAGATATTGATGGAGGTCTTGTAGGAGGCGCTTCACTCAAATATGAAGATTTTACGCAGATAATTTCTGCTTGTAAATAATATCAAAAAGCTCAATCTACTGATTGAGCTTTTGTATTTTTATACATTTTACTGTATATTTTCTCGATTTTAAGAAAATTATAACAATTGTTAGGATTTATTAAGATTTTTCGGAACGGTGTCTGCAAAGTTTAAAATGTACTAACTATATATAAAGTACCATTTTTTAAAAAACAAAACACAGTGATTATGAAAAAATTGACGCAGGTATTAGGAGTTGTAGCAATAGGGTTAGTATCTTTCTCTTTTACAACTAAAAATGAAGCTCCAGTAGCAACAACAATTTCTATTGTAGATGAAGCGCCAAAAGTGGTAATTCTAGATATTGTAGATAATGTAACGTCTAAGGATGCAACTAACATTACACAAGATTTTAAATCGAAGTTAGAAACACTTAATAAAGACAATGTAAAAGTGTTGCTTTGGAAAGAGATTACTGATGGAATGAAGGATGAGGAAAAACAAGCAATCATTGATAGTTTGAAACCAGAGCTTATTATGACAGTTAGTTTTGAGAATTCGGATGACAATACAAATAAAATTGCGGCAGTAGTTTCTAAACAAAATGTAGCTTTCGAAGAAACATTTAAAATTGCACGAGAATTTGCAGATAATTTAAATTCAACTTCAGTTAAAAACGAAGGAGTTTATCAAACAGATTCTAAATACATTCAAGATAATGCTGCACCAGCAATTTTCTTAAGTGTAAAAGCGAAAAACGAACCAACATCTAATCAAGAAATCGTAAATAAAATTTCTAATTTTATTGAGTCTGTAAATTTTGAAACACCAACAACTGTAGAAACAATTGCAACAATAGATGCAGCTGTAGATACAGCAACAGCGGCGGCAGATTCTGCAACAGTAGCGGCACAAGAAGCGGTGAAAGATGCAAAACAAGCAACGAAAGACGCACAACAAAAAGTGAAAAAATCGAAATAGAAAAATCGTTTTTTCGAATATATGATTTTAATTAATGAAGAAAAGTAACATTTTGTAAGGAAATGTTACTTTTTTTTGTTTTTAAATCCAGAACGCCTAAGTTTGCTCAAACACTTACACTACAATGTCAAAACAAGGATATATTGCGCGTTATTTTAATATTGTTCGTAAACTTTCTCAAAAAAAATATTGTTCTTACGAAGAATTAGAAAATTTTTTGGAAAGAGAATTTGAAATGTTACAAATTCAAGATGATACATTAGAATTTAATTTTTCGAAAAGAACTTTACAACGTGATATTCGAGAAATTCGTAATATTTTAGGAATTGACATTATGTATAGCCGAAGTCAACGCGGTTATTATATTATTCAGGACGATTATAGTTCTGATTTATTTCTGAAGACTTTAGAAGAAATAAATAGTTTTTCTGCACTAAAATTAACCAATTCATTAGAGTCTATTGTTTATTTAGAAAAACGAAAGCCAAAACGTGCCGAGTTTTTACCAGATATTGTACAAGCAATTCAGCAAAAAAAGAAGATAGAATTTCATTATCAGAAATTTGGCGAAGTGGATGAAACAATCCGAAAAGTATCGCCAGTTGCAATTAGAGAATTTAATAATCGTTGGTATTTAATTGCGGATGATAGAGGAATTGTGAAGAATTTTGGTTTAGAACGAATGAATAAAGTTTCGATTTTAAAAGATAAAATTGATGAAAATATTGTGTTTAATTACGATGATAAATACAAATATTCGTTCGGAATTATTGTACCATCTACCGAAAAACCAGAAAAAATAGTTTTAAGCGTAACCAAAAAACAAGCAGCTTATTTAGAATCTTTGCCATTGCACGAATCGCAAGAAGTTTTAGGAACAAACAATGATGAGGTTTTGATTGGATTAGAATTATTTTTGACCGAAGATTTTATCAGCGAAATTCTATCGATGAGCCGTTCGGTTACTGTTATAGAACCTAAAAAACTAAAAGATAGAATTTCTGAAATATTAAAAGAAATTTTACTTAAATATAATTAATGATAAGCTGAAATCAATTCAGCTTGACAAAACGCAAGTCATGTTGAACTTGTTTCAACATCGCATTATAATTGATTAAAATTAAGCTTCAAACTCTAAATTAAAATCCATTCCAAGAATTACTTTTCCTGCAATTTTTTCTCCAGTTTCAGGACTAATTAAACCAGTCATTTTTCCAGTTTTTTGCTTTGTAACTAAATCCAAAACTTGTTTATCCGTTAATTTTTTTCCCATAAACTCAAACGGAACTTTAAAATTACATTCCTTATAATTAGAGCAACCATAAGCAGTTCGTCCTTTTATAAGTTGATGATTTTTACATTTCGGACAAGTTGCGTCCTCTATATTTATTTCTTCTTTTGGTTTGCGTTCTTTTTTCGGTTTTTCTTGTGTTTGTACCGAAACTTGATGCGAAGCAATTGGTCTGAAATAACTATTTTTAACCTCGTGTGTTAACTTCGTTACCATTTCAATTAACTCTTGTTTAAATTGCTCCAACTCATATTCGCCTTTTTCAATCAAACGAAGTTTACGTTCCCAAACACCTGTTAATTCAGGTGATTTTAGCAATTCATCTTGAATTGTATCAATCAAATCCATACCAGTTTGAGTCGCAATAATATTACGTTTTTTCTTTTCGATGTATTTTCTACGGAACAATGTTTCGATAATATTTGCGCGCGTAGACGGACGACCAATTCCGTTTTCTTTCATCAATTCGCGCATTTCATCATCATCAACTTGTCGACCAGCAGTTTCCATTCCGCGTAACAAAGTTGCTTCGGTATAATTTTTTGGAGGAGTTGTTTTTCCTTTGTGAATAAAAGGTTCGTGCGGTCCTTTTTCGCCAATCTCGAAAATCGGCATTATTTTTTCTTCGTCTTTGTCGTCCTCTTTTTTATCTTTTACATAAACTTCTCGCCAACCTAATTCTAAAATTTGTTTTCCCGTTGCTTTAAAATTAATGGCAGATAAATTTCCATCTTTTCCTAAATTTTCAACTTTACCTTCAACAGTTGTGTTGGCTACTTTACATTCTGGATAAAACACAGCGATAAAACGGCGCGCAACCAAATCATAAATACGTTTTTCTTCATTTGATAAACCCTGTGGAAAGATTTCTGTCGGAATAATTGCATGGTGATCGGTTACTTTTGTGTTGTCAAAAACAGTTTTCGACATCGGAATAGGTTGTGCCATTAACGGAGCAACCAAATTTTGATACGCCGAAAGCTTTGTTAAAATACCCGTTACTTTTGGGTAAATATCTTCGGAAAGATAAGTTGTATCGACACGAGGATAGGTTACAAATTTTTTCTCGTATAAACTTTGAATATATTTTAGCGTATTTTCTGCCGAAAAAGCATACTTTTTATTGGCTTCTACTTGTAAAGAAGTTAAATCGAATAAGCGTGGATTTTTTTCGCGTCCTTCTTTTATTTCAAAATCGATAATCTCAAATTCACGATCTTTTATAAAATCTAAACCTTGTTTTGCTTTTTCTTCTGATTTAAGACGTGGAATTGTGGCGTTAAATTCTACTTCTTTAAAAATAGTTTTCAATTCCCAGTATTCATCAACCACAAAAGCATTAATTTCTTTTTGACGTTGTACAATCATCGCCAAAGTAGGTGTTTGTACGCGTCCAATAGACAATACTGTTTTTGGTGGAGCAAATTTTTTGGTAAATAATCGTGTTGCATTCATACCCAAAAGCCAATCGCCAATTGCGCGCGCTTGCCCTGCCGAAAATAAATTGAAGTATTTTTCGCCATCTTTTAAGTTATTAAAACCTTCTTTTATAGCTTCTTCTGTTAAAGATGAAATCCATAAACGTTTCATCGGTGCTTTGGCTTTTGCTTTAAGTAAAACCCAGCGTTGTATCAATTCTCCTTCTTGTCCCGCATCACCACAATTAATAATTTCTTCCACTTGATTATCGGTTACAAGTTTTTGAATAATTTTAAATTGTTTCGCAACGCCTTTGTCGTGAATTACTTTTATTCCGAAGTTTTTTGGGATCATTGGAAGATAATTTAAATCCCAACTTTTCCATTCGGGTGTATAATCTTGTGGCTCTTTTAGTGTACATAAATGCCCAAAAGTCCAAGTTACTTGATATCCATTTCCTTCATAATAACCATCATTGCGCTGATTAGCACCAATTACTTTGGCGATATCTTTGGCTACACTTGGCTTTTCGGCGATACAAACTTTCATATACGTTTAGATTAAATAGATGTGCAAAAGTCAAAATAATAATTTAAAATTTAATAAAAAATTATGATATGTATAAATATTGAATAAATTTGCAATAGGTTAACTTTTGTGAGAAGGCTAATTTGGATAAATCTAAAAGAAGTTTAATTTTAAGTTTATTGCTCGGATTAATTTTAAATTATCATATCGATAAAAATTAATATTGATTTTAAGCAAATTATAAATTTAACGTCATAACAACGTAAAAAATTTAGAAGAATTAAAAAATTTTCACTTAATTTACACCCACATTAATAAAAATCATAATATTTAAAAGAATTAGTAAATGGAAAAGAATGTAACAGTACCAGCTAAAACTAAAATGGGAGGACTTAACCCGGTGATTACTATGATCATTTTAATTTTAGTAGCAATAGCTATTTTTTATGGTGTATTTGGAATGGCATCCAATTTTGAAGGAGGTGATAAAGAGAGAGGAAATCCTTTAAACTTCTTAGGTATTATTTATAAAGGAGGGGTAATTATCCCATTCTTAATGTCTTTCTTCTTTATGGTTTTAGTTTTCTCAATTGACCGTGTTATTGCTTTAAACAAAGCGAAAGGAACAGGATCTGCAGAAAAATTTGTAAACGACATTCGTGCTTTATTAAACAAAAACGAAATTAACAAAGCAATCGAATTATGTGACAAACAAAAAGGAGCTATCGGTAACGTAGTAAAAGAAGGTTTAACAACTTTTAAAGCGTTAGAAAACGATACAACTTTAAACAAAGAACAAAAATTAGCTCAATTAGGTAAAACTTTAGAAGAAGCAACGACTTTAGAAATGCCTACATTAGAGAAAAATATGACAATCATCTCTACGATTGCCTCAGTAGGTACGTTAATTGCCTTAATGGGAACTGTAATCGGGATGATTAAAGCCTTTTTCGCATTAGGAGAAGGAGGAGGATCTCCAGATGCTGCACAATTATCAGTAGGTATCGCGGAAGCCTTAATTAATACAGGTATGGGTATTGGTGCTTCTGCATTCGCTATCATTATGTATGCTTTTTTAACTTCTAAAATTGATGATTTAACTTTCAAAATTGACGAAGTAGGAATGAGTATTCAACAATCTTTCTCTGCTCATAATTAATATTCCTTTGTATAAAATCCTTAGAATAAAAGTATAAGGAAATTATCCAAACAATAATAAATTTAGAATATTAATATAATACAGAGAAAATGGCAAGAGTAAAACCAAAAAGAAGAGGTCCTTCGATGGACTTAACAGCTATGTCTGACATGGCTTGGCTTTTGTTAACTTTCTTTATTTTAACATCTAACTTCAGAGAACCTGAGGTAGTTCCAGTAGTAACACCAACATCTGTTTCTAACGAAAAAATGGCGTCAGAAAACATGATGATCATTAAGATTGATGGAAAAGGAAAATTCTTATTCGGTTTAGAAGAGAAGGATCGTATTCCAACTTTAGAAAGAATGGGTGAGAAATACGGTGTAAATTTTACAGATGCTGAAAAGAATGCATTCAAAAGCATAGTTGAATTTGGCGTACCAATGAATGAAATGAGAAATTATTTGAATCAAAATTCTGATAAACAACAATCATATCATCCAGGTATTCCATTAGATACAATACCTACTAAAAATCAAGAATTAATTGATTGGGTATTTGAAGCGAAAGAAGTGAACCCAGATATTTTCTTAGCAATTAAAGGTGATCAAAAGTCTGAATACAAAGAATTCAAAACTTTGATCCAACAATTGCAAGAAAAGAACATGAATAAGTTCCAGTTAATTACATCTCAAGAATAATTAAAAGAAATTTAACCAAATGGCGCAAATACAAACTCAAGATGGTGGAGGCGGAAAAAAAGTCCGTTCCAAAAAGAATTCGACTGCGGTCGATATGGCTCCGTTAGTAGATTTAGGTTTCTTATTAATTACATTCTTTATGTTTGCGGCGACGTCGATCAAACCAAACGTAATGAACTTGAATATGCCCCCAAAAATTCCAACTGATGTTGCTCCTCCAACAGAAGTTAAGATACAAAATTCGATTACAGTTTTAATCGCAAAAGACAATAAGTTATTTTGGTATCAAGAAGAGGCGGGTAAATTAAATACTGAGAATTTAAATGAGACTGACTACTCTGCAGAAGGTATTCGTAAGATAATTACGAAAGCAGCTGCTGGAGCTATAGATAAAGAAAAATTTACTGTGATTATCAAACCAATGGATGACGCAAGTTATGATAATTTAGTAAATGTGTTAGATGAGATGGAAATTACGAAGTCTACTCGATATGGTATCGTTAAAGTCACACCCGAAGAACAAAAGGTGTATGACGAAAAAGTAGGTAAATAATTTAGTTTATTTGTTAAATTAAAAAGAATTTAAAATGTCAGATAATAACAAACAACTAAAATCCTTAGACGAGATAGTATTTGAAGGTAGAAATAAAGCATACGGTGCTTATGACATGAGAATGACTGAAAAGAGCACTCTTATGAAAGCATTTATCCGTGGTTTTATTGTAATTGCGATTTTAGCATTTGCTATATATGCATCTGGAACAGGATTATTTGAAAATAAAACAACAGAAAATGTTGTAGTTGATGTAAAACTAGAAGATTTAAGTTTACCAGAACCTCCAAAAGAGGAAGAGGTAGTAGAACCAGAACCAGAACCGGAACAACAAGAAAATCATTACCAAGAGGAAACGGCACAAGAGAAATTCATTATGCCAGAACCTAAAGAACAACCTAAGAAAGAGGAAACTATTCCTCCGAAAGAGGAGTTGAAAGGGAAAGATTTATCTTTTGAAAAACGTGAAGGTACTGAATCTAAAGGTCAAGATGGTGGTGGACCAGTTAACTTGAATAAAGAAGCACCAAAAAACACAACACAAGCACCGAAAAATGATGACAAAGGTGATAAGCCTGCTGCACCAGAAACGGTAACTGCACGTACTGCCGCTATTATGGCTGTATACCCAGGTTGTGAAAAAGATGCTGCTAAAGGTAAACAAGCTGCTACAGACTGTTTATCTAAAAAGTTAGGTGCTGATATTAGTGATGAGTTACAAGATTTTGCGAATGACGCTGCTGGACAAGGTTCTTCAGGAGTTATTGTATCAAAATTAAGTTTCCAAATTGATACAGAAGGTCGTATCATTAGTATTTCTCCACAAGGAGATGCGAAATTAGGTCCTGAAGCTAAAAAGGCTTTAGAGCGTATTACGCAAAGACAACAAAAAAGAGGAAAAACTATTATTCCAGCGAAGTCTGATGACGGTCGTCCAGCTCGTTTGAATTTTAGTATCCCAGTTAAAATGCAAATTGAGTAATATTAATTATTCTTTATATAAAAAGAGGCTAAAATTATTTAGCCTCTTTTTTTGTTTTATACAGTAATAAAAAAGGAGCATTTAGCTCCTTTTATTATTTAGTTTAGAATGTAAAGCCTTTCAAAAGATTTACATAACGTTCTATTCCGTGTTCTATTTCTGATAAATAAATATATTCATCTGGCGTATGTGATCTAGCAGAATCTCCAGGACCCATTTTTACTGTTTCAAAATTCATCATTGCTTGGTCAGACATTGTTGGCGAACCATACGTCATACAACCCAATTCGATTCCTTTTTGTACAATCGGATGATTTTCTGAAATACGTGATGAATTTAAACGCAATGATCGTGCTTTTACAATCGCTTTCGGTAAACAACTAGCAATTATATCAACCACTTCTTGGTTTGCATATAATTCGTTTACGCGACAATCTACCACTAAATTACATTCGTCAGGTACAACATTGTGTTGGTTACCAGCTTCAATTTGTGTAACTGTCATTTTTACTGGACCTAACATATCCGAAACGCGTTCAAAATTGTACGTTCTAAACCAATTCATCGCATCAATGGCTTCGTATATTGCATTTACACCTTCGTTACGCGCTGCATGTCCCGTTTTCCCTTTTATGGAAACGTCCATTACAACCAAACCACGTTCTGCAATTGCCATATCCATTTGCGTTGGCTCACCTACAATTCCTAAATCTATTTTAGGTAAAACAGGTAAAATACTACCAACATTTAATTCGCCCGAGCTTTCTTCTTCGGCAGTAATGGCTACAATAAGATTAAAAGGTAAATCTTCTTTCAGAAAATTGATATATGTTGCCAATAAACTTACAGCAGAAGCACCAGCATCATTACTTCCTAATCCAATTAATTTATCACCTTCGATGGTTGCTTTTAGAGGATCATACGTCCAAGAAGAACCAAATTTCACGGTATCGTGATGAGAGTTTAACAGAATTGTTTTTTTGTTTTCGTCAAAATTTGGATGAATACTCCATACATTATTGTTTTGACGATGCGCTGTTGCGCCATGTTCTGTTAAGAAATTAAAAATGATATCGGCCGTTTTATCTTCTTCTCTCGAAAAAGATTGTGTTTCGATTAATTGACATAATAAATCGACCGCTTTCTTTTTAAGAACAGCTAATTCTAACATAAAATTGTTTTGATATCTGAGTTAATGTTACGTGCATGCACCAAACAAACATTTTTGACACCTGCATTGATTACTTTGAATGAATTATCTAACTTAGGAATCATTCCCTCGAAAATTACACCTTCTTCTTTCAATTGCAAATATAAAGTTTCGTTAATTTTTGGAATTAATGTTGCGTCATCATTTACATCGCGAAGTACACCAATTTTATCAAAACAGAAATTTAATTCGACTTCATTATTTTGCGACATCGCCACAGCAATTGTAGACGCTATTGTATCGGCATTGGTGTTTAATAATTGTCCATTTCCGTCATGTGTTATCGCGCAAACAACAGGTGTAATGTTGTTATCGATTAACAATTGAAAAAAATCACGGTTAACGCTTTCATCAGTTAAATCGCCTACAAAACCATAATCAATTGTTTTTATAGGACGTTTACTTCCTTTGATTGCATTTGCATCTGCACCCGATAATCCCAAAGCGTTACACCCTAATTTTTGTAATTTGGCAGCGATTGTTTTATTGATATTTCCGGCATATAATCCCGTCACAACATCTAAAGTTGGTTGATCGGTTATGCGTCGTCCTTCTACCATTTTAGGTTCGATACCTAATTGATTTAACATTTTTGATGCGCCTTTTCCACCACCGTGAATTAAGACTTTTGGTCCATCAATTGTTGAAAACGTTTGTAAGAATTGTTCTAATTCTTGTTCGTTATCAATAATTCCGCCTCCTATTTTAATAATTTTCAACATGTTAATAAATATGTAAATTTTGTTTGTTTTTTTTGGTTTGACAAAAATAAAGTATTTAACTTTGCATCTCAGTATAATAACTGAATATCTTGTTGATTAATGGAAGAAATTACTGAAATTGTTCTTCTCAATTATGAGAGTAACTTTCGAATCGAAAGCAGAATAATCCTTTCTCATAATCTTTTAAAGTGTGATGGAGATTCTCCATCTTTTACTGGTTCCCCTTTATTAATCGACTTTCCCCTAAATTATGTATGTTAGAATAGCAAATGCAGAAGATGCCAAGTACGCAGAAGTGTTGTGTGAATGGTACGAAGAATCAGCTCGTATGAGAAAAACGGGTATTGCTAAACGAAATCCTGTTTATTTGGAGCGCAAAATGCGTAACGGAAATGCGGTGATTGCTTTTGATGATGATGATCAAATAGCAGGTTTTAGCTATATAGAAACTTACGAAGAAGAAAAATTCGTAGTAAATTCTGGTCTTATAGTTCGCTTAGATTTAAGGAGCTCTGGAATAGGAAAAGAAATTAAAAAAGCAGTTTTTCAACTGTCTCGAACTAAATTCCCAAAATCAAAAATTTTTAGTATTACAACAAGTTTGGCTGTAATGCGTATGAATACAAAATTGGGATATAAACCAGTTACTTTTTCTGAGTTAACACAATCAGATGAGTTTTGGAATGGATGTAAGAGTTGTAAAAATTATCATATTTTGATGGATAACGATCGCGAAAGATGTATTTGCACAGGTTTGGTGTACGATAATCTTGATGATGAGTTTGCACAACAAGCCAAACAAAACGACGGAAAAAAAGAAAATGAATAAATATACGGACAGAGGTTTTTTTTTGCCTAAAATGAGTATATTTGCATAAATTTACGAATAAATATTCAAAATGAGTAATAAAAAATACAGATTCCAGGTCATTAAAGATTTAATAATAAATCAAGAGATTAGTAGTCAAGACGAATTATTAAAAAAGTTAATTGATTTAGATATAACAATTACTCAAGCTACTTTATCACGAGATTTACGCGAATTGAAAGTTTCAAAAGTACCTAATAGTTCGGGACAATACATTTATCGCCTTACAGAGAATACAGTACCAACAGCCACTGTAACACATAACGAAAATATGAGTTTAGTTTTTTCTCAGAATATGGGAGTTATCAAAACAAAACCAGGTTATGCAAACAGAATAGCATTTGAAATAGATAATACATATTTCACAACCATTTTAGGTACAATTGCTGGAGACGATACGGTATTAATTATTATGAAAGAAGAGAGTAGCCGCGAAGAGGTTATTAATGAGTTAAGAAGAATTATTCCCAATATAAACAAATAAACAAACAATGAGCAACAAAGCAGTTTTAGCTTACAGTGGAGGTTTAGATACATCGTACTGTTTAGTTAACTTAACAAAAGATCAAGCAATGGAAGTACACACTGTAATTGTAAATACAGGTGGATTTTCTGAAGAAGAATTAAAAGATATCGAAGCACGTGCATACGAGTTAGGATCTTCTAAACACGTAACAATTGATATTACAGATAAATATTACAATGATTGTGTACGTTACTTAATCTACGGAAATGTACTTAAAAATAACACTTATCCATTATCTGTAAGTGCAGAACGTATGTTTCAATCTATTGCTATTGCTCAGTACGCAAAAGATGTAGATGCAGAGTATATTGTACATGGATCTACAGGAGCAGGAAACGACCAAATTCGTTTTGATGTTGCTTTTGCAGTTATCTCACCACAATCAAAAATTATTACACCAATTCGAGACGAAAAATTATCTCGTCAACAAGAAGTAGAATATTTACAAGCAAATGGTGTAAATTATAGTTGGGAAAAAGCAAAATACTCTATCAATAGAGGTATTTGGGGAACATCTGTTGGTGGTGTAGAAACATTAACATCTAACCAAGCTTTACCAGAAGATGCTTATCCAACTCAATTATCAAGAACTGAACCATCTGTAATTGAAATCGAATTTGAAAAAGGTATTCCTGTCGGATTAGACGGAGAAAAAATGGAGCCAGTTGCTTTAATTCAAAAATTAAATGAAATTGGTGGCGAATATGCAATCGGACGTGATATACACGTAGGAGATACAATTTTAGGAATAAAAGGACGCGTAGGTTTCGAAGCACCTGCAGCTTACTTATTAATAAAAGCACACCATTTGTTAGAGAAACATACTTTGACAAGATGGCAATTATTACACAAAGATTCTTTATCAAACTGGTACGGAACTTTATTACACGAAGCACAATATTTAGATCCTGTGATGCGTGATATCGAAGCATTTTTAGAATCTTCTCAAAAAAGCGTAACAGGAAAAGTAAAAGTGCAATTAAACCCTTACCACTTTTCTATGATTGGGATCGAATCTCCTTATGATATGATGCAATCTAAAGTTGCCGTTTATGGTGAAGAAAACGATGCTTGGGATAGTAGAGATGCAAGAGGATTTATTAAAATCTTCGGAAATCAATTAAAAATAGTAAACTCTTTTGAGCAGAAGTAATAAGTATTGAGTTGTGAGTTTTTTACTCACAACTTTTTTAAAAATTAAAAAATAAGAAAATGACTCAAAACTTAGCGCTTAATACTCCACACAAAATAAATGTTAGCATTGTTGGTGGAGCTGGCTATACAGCAGGAGAACTGCTGCGAATATTGATTCATCATCCGATGGTTAATATTTCGTCTGTCTATAGCACATCCAATGCGGGCAATCCCATTACCAAAGTACACGACGATTTGTTTGGTGAAACTGACATCGTATTTTCGGACAAAATAGACGAAAATGCTGATGTCGTTTTTTTATGCCTTGGTCACGGAAAATCTGCCGAGTTTTTAAAAAACAGCAGCTATTCTGCAAACACAAAAATTATTGATTTAAGCAATGATTTTAGATTAGATGCAGATCACATTTTCGAAGACAGAGATTTTGTGTACGGTTTACCAGAATTGAATAGAGAGCAAATAAAATCAGCAAAAAATATTGCAAATCCAGGGTGTTTTGCAACCGCTATTCAGTTGGCTTTATTACCACTTGCAGCAAAAGATGAAATCAAAAATGATATTCACATCAATGCAGTAACGGGTTCTACTGGCGCGGGACAAAGTTTATCTGCTTCAACACATTTTAGTTGGAGAAATAATAACGTGTCTTTTTACAAAGAATTTTCGCATCAACACGAAGGCGAAATCTACCAAACCATCAATCAATTAGAAAAAGATTTTAACAATAAAGTTTATTTCTTACCAATGCGAGGAGATTTTGCACGCGGAATTTTAGCAGGTCTTTATTTAAAATCTGATTTAACAGAAGAAGAAGCAAAAAATATTTTTAAAGAATATTATAAAAATGAGCCTTTTACTTTTGTATCTGATGAGCCAATTGCGCTAAAACAAGTTGTAAATACCAACAAATGTTTTGTACATGTTCAGAAACAAGATGATGTTTTGTTAATCACATCAATCATAGATAATCTAACAAAAGGTGCTTCTGGACAAGCAGTAGAGAACATGAACTTGATGTTCGGTTGGGACGAAAAACTAGGATTGAATTTGAAAACTGTTGCCTTCTAAATCAAAAACAAACAAAAATGAAACTATTCGACGTATATCCATTAATGAATGTAACTCCGGTAAAAGCCAAAGATTGTATCCTTTGGGACGAAAACGGAAAAGAATATTTAGACCTTTACGGAGGTCATGCGGTGATTTCTATTGGTCACTCGCATCCATATTATGTAGAAAAATTAACAGAACAAGTAAATAACATTGGTTTTTACTCAAACTCTGTAAACATACCAATTCAGCAAGAATTGGCAGAAAAATTAGGACGCTTATCAGGTTACGATGAATATACATTATTCTTGGTAAATTCTGGTGCAGAAGCCAATGAAAATGCAGTAAAATTAGCTTCTTTTCATACAGGGAAAGATCGTGTAATCGCTTTCAAAGGTGCATTCCACGGACGTACTTCTGGTACGGTTGCATTAACAGATAATCCAAAAATTGTAGCACCTTTCAATGCACATCATAAAGTTTCTTTTGTCGATTTTAATATAGATGAAGTAAAAGAAGTAATTGCGGGCGGAGATGTTGCAGCATTAATTTACGAACCAATTCAAGGTGTTGGTGGAATCATTTTACCATCAGATGAATTTGTGCAAGAATTAAGAAAAGTTTGTACAGAAAACGGTGTAGTTTTAATTGCAGACGAAATACAATGCGGATACGGACGCTCTGGGAAATTCTTTGCTCATCAACATTCTGACATCAAAGCAGATTTGATTACAATGGCAAAAGGAATGGGAAATGGTTTTCCGATTGGTGGAGTTTTAATCTCTCCAGAATTTGAAGCTTCTTATGGTTTATTAGGAACAACTTTCGGAGGAAATCACTTAGCTTGTGCAGCAGCAGTCGCAGTTTTAGATGTTATCGAGAAAGAAAACTTGATTGATAATGCAAAAGAAATAGGCGAATATGTTGGGATCGAATTAAATAGATTTCCGATGATAAAAGAAGTTCGCGGACGCGGATCAATGATCGGAATTGAATTTGATTTTCCTATCAACGAATTAAAAAATAACTTATTAACAAAACACAATATTTTTGTAGGATATGCTGGGACAAACGTTATTCGTTTATTACCACCATTAACCGTTACAAAAGCTTACGTAGATAAATTTATCGACGCATTACAAACAGAAATAAACAACATCATCAATGGATAAGAACGTAAAAATCATCTTCCAAGACGGATTAGAAATTGAAGGAAAATCTTTTGGTGCCTACACATCTGCTGCTGGAGAAATAGTTTTCAATACAGCTATGGTTGGCTACAACGAGAGTTTGACGGACCCTTCTTACAAAGGGCAGATTATGGTTATGACATTTCCGATTGTAGGAAATTACGGTGTACCAGATGAAAAAGCAATGATTAATGAAATCGAAGCTTGGGTAGAATCTAACAAAATTCAGGTAACTGGATTGGTTGTATCGTATTATTCTGATGATTACTCGCATTGGAATGCTATTCAGAAATTAGGAGATTGGTTAAAAGCAAACAATATTCCTGGAGTTTACGGGGTAGATACACGTGCAATTACAAAAAAATTACGCGAAGAAGGTTCTACATTAGCTAAAATTGTAGCGGATGAAGATATTGAATTCTATGATCCAAATACTGATAATTTAGTCGATCAAGTTTCGATAAAAGAAGTAAAACGTTACAACGAAGGTGCAGATATTAAAATTGCATTAATAGATTGTGGTGTAAAAAACAATATCATTCGTTGTTTTGTAAATAGAGGAGTAGAAGTAATTAGAATTCCTTGGGATTACGATTATTCTACGTTAGAATTTGATGGATTGTTTATTTCAAACGGACCTGGTGATCCAGAAATGTGTGTGGCAACAATCAATCATCTAAAACAATCTTTACAAGAAGATAAACCAATTTTCGGAATTTGTTTAGGAAATCAATTGGTTAGTTTAGCTGCAGGTGCATCAACTTTTAAATTAAAATATGGTCACCGTTCACACAATCAACCTGTGCAATTAGCTGGAACAAAAAAATGTTTCATCACTTCTCAAAATCATGGTTTTGCTGTAGATGATTCTAAATTACCAGCAGGTTTCAAAACATTTTTCTCAAATTTAAATGATGGAACTTGTGAAGGAATTCGTCACGAATCGAAACCAATTTTTACGGTTCAATTTCACCCAGAAGCAACAGGAGGACCAGTTGATACAGAATATTTATTTGATGAATTCATCAGCGAAGTAAAAAAATATAAAAACGCATAATCAGAATAGTAATGATAAAAGATATTAAAAAAGTATTAGTATTAGGATCAGGAGCTTTAAAAATCGGTGAAGCCGGAGAGTTCGATTATTCTGGTTCGCAAGCGTTAAAAGCATTAAAAGAAGAAGGAATCCAAACGATTCTTATCAATCCAAATATTGCAACAGTACAAACTTCTGAAGGAATTGCAGATGAAATTTACTTTTTACCTGTAACACCTTATTTTGTAGAAAAAGTAATTGCAAAAGAAAAACCAGACGGAATTTTAGTTGCATTTGGTGGACAAACTGCTTTAAACTGTGCAGTAGAATTAAACAAGAATAAAATCTTCGATAAATATAATGTTCGTGTTTTAGGAACACCAATTTCTGTAATTGAATCGACTGAAGATCGTGATATTTTTATCGAAAAATTAGATCAAATCGGAGTTTTAACTGCTCGTTCAGAAGCAGTAGAAACGATTGAAGATGCAATGGCTGCAGGAAAAAGAATTGGTTTTCCATTAATCATTCGTGCCGCTTATGCATTAGGAGGTTTAGGTTCTGGTTTTGCTCATAATGACGAAGAATTATACGAATTAGTAGAAAAAGCATTCACATATTCTAACCAAGTTTTAGTTGAGGAATCATTAAAAGGATGGAAAGAAATTGAGTACGAAGTTGTGCGCGATGCAGAAGACAACTGTATTACGGTTTGTAATATGGAAAACTTCGATCCGATTGGTGTTCACACGGGCGAATCTATCGTTGTAGCACCTTCTCAAACATTAACTAACTCAGAATACCACAAATTACGCGAGGTTGCAATTCGCACAATACGCCATTTAGGTGTAATTGGAGAATGTAACATACAATACGCTTTTGATACAGTTTCAGAAGAATATCGTGTTATTGAGGTTAACGCACGTTTATCTCGTTCATCAGCTTTAGCATCAAAAGCAACAGGTTATCCATTAGCCTTTGTTGCAGCTAAATTAGCGTTAGGTTATACATTAGACGAATTAAAAAATAGTGTTACAAAAACAACATCGGCTATGTTTGAGCCAGCGTTGGATTATTGTGTTGTTAAATTACCACGTTGGGACTTAAACAAATTCTACGGAGTTCGTCGTAACATTGGTTCGGCAATGAAATCTGTAGGAGAAGTAATGGCTGTAGGACGTTCTTTTGAAGAAGCAATTCAGAAAGGAATTCGTATGTTAGACATTGGTCACAGAGGATTTGTAGCAAATGGATTTAAGATTCCAGAAGGAGAATCTTTAGACACATGGTTATCAGAACCAAATGACGAACGTTTATATGCGATTACAGAAGCATTTAAAGCAGGATATTCTATTGAAAAAATCCACGATTTAACAAAAATCGATTTATGGTTTTTACAACGTTTAGAAAGAATATTTACTGTTTCTAAGGAATTTGAAGCATACGAAAGATTTGAACAAATTGATGCTGAATTATTAAAAGTTGCTAAAAAAGCAGGTTTTTCGGATCAACAAATTGCAGTTTTAGTAAAAGGAGAAAACGGAATTCATAGAAACGAATTAACAGTTCGTGAATTACGTAAAAACTTTGGTATAAAACCAGTTGTAAAACAAATTGATACGTTAGCAGCAGAATTTCCTGCACAAACTAATTATTTATACACAACATACCACGGAACAGAAAATGATTTAACACCAGAAACAGAAAAATCGGTTTGTATTTTAGGTTCGGGTGTTTACCGTATTGGTTCGTCAGTAGAATTTGATTGGTGTGGAGTAAATGCTGCACAAACAGCTTCTGCAAACGGATACAAAACAATTATCATCAACTATAATCCAGAAACAGTTTCGACAGATTATGATACTTCGGACAGATTATATTTTGAAGAATTATCGTTTGAACGTGTGATGGATATTTTAGAATTTGAGAATCCTTACGGAACAATTATTTCGACTGGAGGACAAATTCCGAATAATTTAGCAATGAAATTATACGATCAGCAAATCAATATTTTAGGAACTTCTCCTTTAAGAATTGATGATGCAGAAAATCGTCATAAATTCTCTGAAATTTTAGATGAATTAGGAATCGATCAACCACGTTGGAAAGAATTATCTTCGTTAGAAGCAATTCATAGATTTGTGGATGAGGTAGGTTTCCCAGTTCTTATTCGTCCTTCTTATGTATTGTCAGGTGCTGCGATGAACGTGGTTTCGAATACGCATGAGTTAGATGCTTTCTTAAAATTAGCCAAAGAAGTTTCGCCAGATTATCCAGTTGTGGTTTCAGAATTTGTGCAAGGTGCAAAAGAAATTGAATTAGATGCGGTTTGTCAAAACGGAGAAATTGTAGATTATGCAGTTTCAGAACACGTAGAATTTGCAGGTGTACATTCAGGTGATGCAACAATGTATTATCCACCACAAAAAGTATACATCGAGACAATTCGTCAAATGCGTAAAGTAGCTGCGAAAATTGCGAAAAAATTCGAGATTTCTGGACCAATGAACATTCAGTTCTTGTCTAAAAATAATACAGTTCGTGTTATCGAAACAAATATTCGTGCATCACGTTCGTTCCCATTTGTATCAAAAGTTTCTGGAAATAATTTAATCGAAAAAGCAACGAAAATTTTATTAGGAATTGAAGTTGAAAAAGGTAATTCAGAAATCGTTTACGATTTAGATTATGTAGGTGTAAAAGCATCACAATTCTCGTTTACACGTTTACAAGGCGCAGATCCAGTTTTATCTGTCGACATGTCGTCTACAGGAGAAGTTGGTTGTATTGGAGATACGGCAGAAGAAGCTTTATTAAAATCGATGTTATCTGTTGGATATAAAATTCCAGAAAAAACAGTTTTAATTTCTGGTGGACCAATTGCTTCTAAAGTTGCATTATTAGAGCCAGCAAAACAATTGATTGCAAAAGGATATAAAATTTATGCGACTGAAGGAACACACAAATTTTTCACAGAAAATGATGTATATTCTACTTTAGTTTATTGGCCAAGTGATAATAAAGAGCCAAATGTAAAAACATATTTGCACGAACATAAATTTGATATGGTAATTAATATTCCGAAAAACTTAACAAAAGCGGAATTAGATAACGATTATCAAATACGTCGTACAGCGGTAGATTTTAATATTCCGTTGATTACAAATGCACGTTTAGCTTCGGCTTTTATCAATGCATTTACAAAATTATCAATTGATGATTTAGGTATCAAAACTTGGAACGAATACCGTAATAAGTAATCAGTTCTTAGTATTAAATATAAGTTTAAAGCCTCGCAATTGCGAGGCTTTTTTTGTGATGTATTATTCTTATTCAAAATGACAAATAATGGATGTCATTCCGAGTACCGAGGAATCTAAAAAATTATATGATGAGAAGCTGAACTAAATCCAGCTTGATTTTTTTAATAAATACTGCGAGTCGTTCTGAACTTGTTTCAGAATTGTATCAAGGTTTTTTTCTTCTAATAAAATTGAAAATTAAACTTATCAACAATAAACTTCCTAAAATAATCATTGTAACGATGTAGTATTTTTGACTTTGTTCGGCTTTGTTTTTATAATTATTAAACTCATTATTAATAATATCAACTTCATTTAATTCAGAAGTTCTTGTACAAAAATTTGTTATAGTTCCTATTTCAGATTTATAACCATAAACTAAATATGTTTTGTTTAGCTCAAAATAACTTCCACATCCACCAAACATTTTTGACATAGGCGTGTAAATTGTTGTATAATATTTTCTACTATCTTTATTAGAAAGTTCTCTTTTATAATCTTTTTCAATTTCTAACGTAAACGCAAAACTGGATTTGAAGAGAAATCATATTTTGTAGAATCAACCGAAATTACTTTTCCGATAAAAATAGCATCAGCTTGTTCAATAGCTTTTTTAACAGATGATGTGTCACAACTACAACCAAAAGTTAGTGTAGAAATTAATAATAAAAGATAACTTATATATTTCATTGGTTTTTTTAGGTAAATTAAAAATAATAAATTTTACGCTTAAGTATTGTATTTGTTTTGTAACTTCGTGTCATTCAAAATCTTAATATATGAAAAAATTTGTACTTATTTTATTTTGTTCACCAGTTTTATTTGCACAAGATTATTTACCAATGGCAAAAGAAAATAATTCTTGGAAATTGAAAATGGATTTTGGTTTAGCTATAGGACAAGGTTGTGGTGGCCAATTACCACAGAAAGTAGTTAATTATACGATTGATTTAGGTGAAACCAAAACAATAGATAATATAACGTACAAAGAAGTATTTAGAAAGCATGAATTTAATTCGTTAGCGAGTTTTCAGAATGCAAAAAATTGTGATAATAATGCAGAAAATAGTAAATTTTTAGGTTATTTGAACGA
The DNA here is from genome assembly GCF_900115015.1 of Algoriella xinjiangensis. Lineage (GTDB taxonomy): Bacteria > Bacteroidota > Bacteroidia > Flavobacteriales > Weeksellaceae > Empedobacter > Empedobacter xinjiangensis. The sequence goes on from NZ_FOUZ01000002.1 coordinate 35,807, forward strand.
ATCTAATTACAATCAAAAAGTTTTAGTTGGTTATTTACGTGACGATGTGCAAACTAAAAAAGTATATTTAAGAGATTTACAAAATGTAGAAAAAGAAATTTATGATTTCTCGAAACAAGTTTATATTGATCCTAATTATTATGTAGCGAGTTTATATGCGATTAACAATGCGCAATATTTTAATGTAAATACAAAAGAATTTGTTTATAAAACGCCTGCTTTAAATTCTGTTCAAAATATATATGAAGGAATTGGAGATATTAGAAGTAATTTTATTTATCAAACTTCAAATAATATTGATGGTGTTTTTTGTAATTTATTAGGTTTTTCAACTGATAATGGATCAAGTTTTTATCAAAAAGATAATGGTTTATTAAAAGTAAATGATTTAAACTCTTCAAAAAAATATAAATTAAAACAAAATCCTGTTTCTAAATCGATAGAAATTAATAGTGTAAAAGATATTAAAGAAATAAAGTTGATTGATGTAAATGGACAAATTGTCTTGCAGCAATCAACTAATTTTAACCAGATAAATGTGGCTAATTTACCTATTGGTAAATATTATTTAGTTATCATATCTAATTCGAAACAAGAAGTAGTAAGTTTTCTTAAAAAATAATAAAAACAAAAAAAAAGCCTCGTAATTGCGAGGTTTTATTTGTTTTAAATAATGAGAAGCTAAACTAAATTCAGCTTGACTATTTTATAAATCTTGATACGATTCTGAACTTGTTTCAGAATCGTATCAAGATTTTTTTTTCTTCTAATAAAATTGAAAATTAAACTTATCAACAATAAACTTCCTAAAATAATAACTTCCGCATCCGTCAAACATTTTTGATATAGGTGTGTAGATTGTTGTATAATATTTTTTGTTAATAAAAAGAACTTAATAATTAATTAAAAGCCTTTATATTTAGCTATTCTAAATAAAAAACTATTAAAATTATTTATATGAAATTAAAAATTTATTTTTTATTCCTTTTATTATATCCATTTATTTCTTTTGGACAATTTGATTTAATAAAAGGTGATTTATACTCAGATATAAGCAGTTTTATTGTACATAAAGATAAATTATATTTTTCTGCAAGGTCATCTGATGAAGAATATTCTCAGATATGGGTATTTGATTCAACAGAACCAATAAGTTCAATAAACCCTAAAATTTTAGTAAACTTGAATCGTACTAATTCTTCTCCTAACGGATTTATAAATTATAATGATAAATTATTTTTTAATGCTAATGATAAATTATATTCTTATGACTCTAATTCACCTACTTCTAATGATAACCCTAAAGTTTTAGGTAACAGCGGGAATGGATTTATAGTGTATAATGATAAACTTTATTATGAGGAGGCTTCTGAGTATCCAAATTCTTGGATGTGGGTATATGATGATAATCAAGAAGTAAGTTCATCAAATCCGAAAAAATTAATAAATGATCCAAAAATAAATACAACATCATTAGATTTTAGATTTAAAAATATTGTTTACAATGATAAACTATATTATTGTGGTAGTAATTTAAATGATCGAAATTATGAATTATATGTCTATGATTCGAAATATCCAATAACGAATACTAACCCAAAAAAAATTAATGAAATAAATCCTAAAGAGAAACCATCTACGCCAACTGATTTTGTTATTTTTAAAGATAGATTGTTTTTTACTGCTGACGATGGTACAGGAGAAGAGCTATTTGAGTATAATGAGATGAATGATCCTAAAAAAGTTTATGATATTAATCCCTCAGCTTATGGTGGAAGACCTCAATATAAAACAGTATATAATGATGATTTATATTTTTCTGGAACTGATCAAACACATGGAATTGAATTGTGGAAATATTCTGGGACTTCAATACCAACTTTGGCTATTGATATTAATCCAAATAAAGAATCTTCTTTACCAACTAATTTAAAAGTATATTCAAATAAATTATTCTTTATAGCTGATGATGGTGTTCATGGTTATGAATTATCTATGTATGATTATAATACTCCTTTTTCTAACACTAACCCTAAAGTTTATGATTTATATATAGGAAAAGAAAGTGGGCTAAATCCAAATAATGATTTTATAGAATATAATGGAGATATTTATTTTAGTGGTAAAAGTGAACCTTTTGTATATAGCTTAAATAGAATAAAATCTAAATTTTTAAATGTAAAGGATATTAAAGTATCAAATTTAACAGAAGTATATCCAAATCCAACGAATAAAAATATTAATATCAATTCAAATTATAAAATAGATAAAATTGAAATTTATAATTTTACAGGTCAATTAATAAATCAATATTTTCCTGAAAAAAATAATTATTCTATAGATTTTCAACAAAAAGGAACTTATTTAATTTCTATTGTTACAAATAATGAATTAGTAACAAAGAAAATAATTGTAAAGTAAAAGTTATTTTTTTAAGTATAATTTTAATGAAAAATCCACTCAACTGAGTGGATTTTTTTATTTTATTAGAAGTAAATTTTATTTAAAATTTGCGAAAAATTCTTCTACTTTTTCTACACCATTTGCATCTAAAGCAGCTAATAATTCAGTTTTAATTTCAGTTAATTCTTTCTTTTTTGCTTTTTTAAGAATGGCATGACTTGTCTCTAAAAACACTTCAATTTGTTCTAAACCGCGAGAACTTAAGAATTTTTCGTCCGTTTTTTTCAATTTTGCATAAACCTGAGCCAACATTTTAAATTGCTCTAAAGCCAATGCATATTCTTTTACAGTTTCTAAAGTAATCATGTAATGCAACATCAATTGCACAGATGGCATATTGCGTTGATGACCATATTGTGTATATTTATCCAGCGCAATTCCGAAAGCTTTTTTACTACGTTCGATATTTTTGTTTAAAGTTGAAGAAATAACAACATTAAACCAATCATCCGAATTATTAGAGTTTTCGGCTAATTCGTAAAAAGATTTATCTGCATTTTCAAAATCTTTTAAACTATAATAAGCTAATGCGATTAATTTTTTTGCATCATATAATTGTTTCGGATCTTTTGCATCCAACAAACCTTCACAAATTTTAATACACATATCAAAACTCTCTTGACCAAATAAATCCCTTGCAGTATTTAACAAAGAGTTAGTCGCATTTTGTTCTAAAGCTTGCTCGTACATAAATTGACGAGATCTCAAAACATCTTCGTACGTGATATAATCGTAATTGATTTTCATTTTTCTAAATGTGCGTTAATTTTCAACTAAATTAATTAAATCTTTAAGAAAGTGCTTAATTATTTTCCTTTTTTAATAAATAATGAATAACCGTTTCTGCTGCATACAGCCCAAACAAAGCGGGCATATAGCTATTTGTTCCAAAAAAAGATTTCTTATAATTTTTACCATCAGTTAATTTTAATGATGTTTCATCAGCTTCTTCCGTCGAAAAAACCGCTTTTATACCTTTCGAAATTTTTTCTTTTTTAAGACGTTTTCTAATTTGTTTTGCTAACGGACAAACAATTGTTTTCGAAATGTCTTTTACCACAACTTTCGAAACTAACATTTTTCCACCTGCGCCCATACAACTCACAATCTTTACTTTTTTACGTTTCGCTGCAATAATCAAATTAATTTTTGGCGTTACAGAATCGATACAATCCATGATGTAATCATATTCTTTCGAAACAATTTCTAAGGTGCGTTCTGGACTCAAAAACTCGTTAATACGAATTAATTCTAGTTCAGGATTAATGTCCATTAAACGATCACCAACAACATCTATTTTGTGTTGACCAACGGTAGAATGTAACGCTGGTAATTGACGATTTATATTTGTAATATCCACAGTATCGCCGTCTACAATGGTTATTTTACCAACGCCTGCGCGTGTAATAAATTCTGCTGCAAACGAACCAACACCGCCTAAACCTACGATTAAGACATGCGAATTTTTAAGGGTTTCTAAACCTTCTTTTTTGAATATTAATTCAGCTCTTTCTTGCCAAACTGCCATTTAATTATATTTTATGAGATTTCAAATCCGAAAACATTTTTCCAGTTTTCAGCCATTTGTTGTTGTAATTCTTCTATTGATATTTTTCTTAATTCGGCTGCAAATGCATAAATTTCTTGAATTGGAATTTCACTAGAATCATTTTCAAGAAAAAAGTATTTTGCCGAAAGATTTGCAAATATAATTTGTAAGTTTTTGTTATAAAGAAGATTTTTGCCAAAAGATGCAAAACAATTTTGCGCAATAATTTGTTGTAGCAATTGTTCGTTTTTATTAAATCCATGAAAAATAAACGGAACAGTGAGATTCATTTTTTTTCGGATGTGTAAAATTTCTTGATAAGCTCTTACCGAATGTATAATTATTGGAAGTTGATTTTCTTCTGCAATTTTTATTTGTTTCTCAAAAACTTCAATTTGTAAATTAAAATCTGTTTCACATAATTTATCCAATCCAATTTCGCCAATTGCCAAACAATTTTTGTCTAAAATATGATGATTGATTAAATGGGTTTCTTCATCAATCGTCGTAGAATTGATATAAGCAGGATGAATTCCGATTGAATAAATTTTAGCATTTAAATTTAATTCATTCGGAAACTGATTATACAACTCTAAAACATCAGATTGATGCGATAAATGATGTGTATGTGTGTTGAGAAACATCATAATGTACTTCTATAAATGACAAAATTAATGATATTCCACTTGTTAATTTGATTTTGTTTAAATAATATAATTTCTACGTTTTTTTTGATAAATACTTAGATTATTTATTCGACCATAAGTATTTATTATTAATATATCTATTTAGATTTATTGTTGTGTAAGTAATTGTATTATAATATATTAGAAATTAATTAACAAAACATGAAGAAAACATTATTTACAATTTTATTTGCGGCATTTATGTCGAATATTCCATTATTTGGACAAACAGGAAAAGCACCAAATTTTGATGAATCAATTGTTCAAACAGAATTAACAACAAAAGGAACAGAAAATTTTCCGACAACAAGTTGGTTAGATAATGCTGATGTAAGTTGGTACAACGCTACGGCAACTTCTTTTACTTTAAAAACAGCAGAACAGCTTGCTGGTTTAGCAAAGTTAGTTTACGATGGAAATGATTTTTCGGGAAAAACGATTGAAATTACGAATGATTTAGATGTAGGTAAACATTTATGGACACCAATTGGCTATGGTTATCAAAAACCATTTTCTGGAAATGTTTTAGGAAATAATCATACTGTAAAAAATGTTTATATCAATAGGCCAACAGGAGACTTTGTAGGATTTTTTGGACAAGCTTTTAAAGCAACGTTTAAAGATTTAAAATTAGATAATGTGATTATACGAGCAAAAGATACAGCTGGATGTTTTGTAGGAAATCTTTCTACAAATAGCCGTGTAGAAAATTGCCATGTAACCAATGCAGAAATCATAACAACATCATACAATGTTGGTGGTTTCGCAGGAAGCGTATTAACAGATTCTTTTGTTACGAATTCTTCTTTTTCTGGACATGTGGAAGGCGTTAATCAAATTGGTGGTTTCACAGGAAATTTATGGGATAAATCGACTATTACAAATTCATTTGCAAAAGGAACTGTTGTAGGAAATTATATTATTGGTGGTTTTGTTGGTTTTACAACAATGGCGTTTGGTGCAAATAGAACAAATATTATAAAAGATTCTTATTCAATTTCTGATGTAGAAGCGTATTCAGAAAGAGCAGGAGGATTTGTTGGATATGCGCAATATGCATTAATTACAGAAAATGTATATACAGTGAGCAAGGTAAAATCACCTGCTACTCCTGGTACTTTTGCTGGAATGGTTGGAAATTCGCAATTCATAAATTCTCATTATGATAACACTGTTTCGGATATTGATGCAGTTGGACTTTATGAATTTGAAGAAGGTACAGGAATTACGGGAAATACTACATCTACAATGAAAAGCGCAACATTTATAAATACCTTAAATGCATCAAATTCTGATAAACCTTGGTCAATTGTAAATGGTTTAAATAATGATTATCCTGTTCTTAAATTTCAAACTTTAGGTACACAAGATTATGTTGTACAAAATATAAATTTAGAGATTTATCCGACAATAACAGATAGATTATTAAAGATAAAATCAAATAATGAAGTGCTAAATTATAAGATTCATGATTTAAATGGTCGAATAGTTCGCAATGAAAAATTACAAAAAAATCAACAAGAAATTGATGTATCTACACTTTCTAAAGGAATATATTTGATTACGATTTCTACAAATAAAGGATTTAAAACTTTAAAATTTATCAAAAAATAATATTTATAAAATGGCTCGACATTGTCGAGTCATTTTTTTATAACCGATAATCAATCACAATTTTTTTCGAATTTATCAAATAATAAAATCTACTTGATAAAATGTTAAAAGAGGAACAAAATTTGCTTAAAGAAGGCAATGAATTCGACGAATAATATAGACGAAAGAATGTTGAAATATTTGCCATGGCTTGGTGCGATGGCAATTTTTATGCAAGCTTTAGACGGTACAATTTTAAATACATCTTTACCTACAATAGCCTTAGAATTAGGCAAATCACCATTAGAAATGCAATCCATAATTGTGGCTTATACGTTAACGGTTGCATTGTTAATTCCGTTGAGTGGTTGGCTTTCGGACAAATACGGAACAAAAAAAATATTTCAAGCCGCGATTTTAATTTTTACATTAGGATCAGTTTTTTGTGCATTTGCAACAACTTTGCCTGTTTTGGTAATTTCTAGAATTGTGCAAGCAGTTGGTGGATCTATGATGGTTCCGGTTGTTCGGTTAGCAATTTTATATGCTTATCCTAAAAAAGAACTTTTAAAAGTAATTAATTTTATCACCATTCCAGGATTAATAGGACCTTTGCTTGGACCAAGTTTAGGCGGAGTTTTAGTTGAAACATTATCTTGGCATTGGATTTTCTTAGTAAATATTCCGTTCGGAATAATTGCACTTTGGATGACAACTTTTGCAATACCAGATTATAAACATCCCGTTTTTAAATTTGATATAAAAGGATTAATTCTTTTTAGTGGAGGAATTACGGTATTAACTTTGGTGATGGAATTAAGCTCTTCGCGTGTAATCAATTCCACTACAATTATACTATTATTAATTGTTTCTGTGTTTTTGATATTTTTGTATATCTATCATGCAAAACGAAAACAACATCCTTTAATCGATTTAAATTTATTTAAAATCAGAACTTTAAAAATCGGGATTATAGGAAATTTAATTACTCGTTTAGGAATCGGAGGAATGCCTTTTCTTATTCCACTTTTATTGCAAGTTGGTTATGGTTATTCGGCTACAGTAGCAGGATTGATAATGATTCCGTCTGCTGCGAGTAATATTTTCGCAAAATCATTTGCCGTTCCTATTGTTAACAAATTTGGTTATCGCGACACATTGATTGGTAATACACTTATTTTGGGTGTATTAATTTGTTTATTTTATTTTCTGAAATCAGAAGCGCCAATTTATTATATTTTGCCTTTATTGGTTGTGCATGGTTTTTTTAGTTCGATACAATTTACTGCGATGAACACGCTTTCGTTGGCAGATTTGGATGATAAAACATCAAGCGAAGGAAATAGTTTATTAGCGGTTACGCAACAATTATCGTTAACATTTGGAATTTCTATGGCAGCTTTAATTTTAGGAATTTTTAGAGAAGCAACAGCTTTAACTAGAGGTGTAGAAGTACAAGCATTTCGATATTCGTTTTTAGCTTTAGGATTTTTAACAATTTTATCAACCTATATCTTTTTCCAATTAAGAGAATCGGATGGGCAAGCAATGGCAGGTAGAAAATAGTTGTTAATTTTTCGGTTGTTTTAAAGATTCATGTCTGATTAATTTTGATGAAAAATAAATTATGACACAGTATCAAAAATTTTATGATTTACATCAACAGCTCGAACCATTTTACATAGGCAATGTATGGAATGTCCAAAGTGCAAAAATTTTAGAAAATCAGAATTATAAGGCTTTAGGAACTTCAAGTGCTGCCATAGCTCATTCTTTGGGATATCAAGATGGTGAAGAAATATCTTTTGATGAACTAAAGTATATTGTAGAGCGAATTATTAGTCAAATCAATATTCCACTTTCTATTGATATAGAAGCTGGATATGGAGAGAATTCTAATCAAATTATCGATAATATTATTCAATTAGCTAAACTTGGAGTTGTAGGAATTAATATCGAAGATTCAATAGTAGAAAAAGGTTGTAGAAGCTTGAAGAATTCTAAAGATTTTAGTGAGTTGATTAAAGAAATTAAGAAGGAATTAAATAATCAACAAATAAAATTGTTTATCAATGTACGTTGTGATGCATTTTTGGTAGAAAATAAAAACTCTTTAGATGAAGCAAAAAAAAGAATTAGTCAATATGAAATTGCAGGTTCAGATGGAATTTTTCTTCCTTGTATAACGAATGAATATGAAATAAAAGAAATTCTAAATCAAACTAAATTACCACTTAATGTAATGACTGTACCAAATCTGATTGATTATAATTCTTTACAAAAACTGGGTGTGAAACGAATTAGTTTTGGTAATTTTTTAAATGATTATGCGTATAAATCCTTTCAAAATATTTCCAAAGAATTACTAAAAAATCATTCATATAAACGTTTATTTGATTTATGAAATTATCCAAAGAATTGATGTACGATGCAATTGTTAGAAAAGATACAACTTTTGAAGGTGTATTTTTTACAGCTGTTAAAACCACAGGTATTTTTTGTAGACCATCATGTACAGCAAGAAAACCAAAAATAGAAAATGTAGAGTTTTATACTTCTACAAAAGAATGTATTGCAAAAGGTTTTCGTCCATGTAAGGTATGTTATCCGTTAGAAACTTTAAATTATACTCCACCAGAAATTCAAAAAATTTTAGACGAAATTCAATCTAATCCTCAAAATAAAATAAAAGATTTGGATGTAGAGCATTTTGGATTAGAACCAAGTTTTTTGAGAAGATGGTTTATTAAAAATCATGGAATGACGTTTCATGCTTTTCAACGAATGTATCGAATTAATTCGGCCTTCAAAAAAATTCAACAAGGAGAAACAATTACAAACTCAGCTTTTGATTCGGGATATGAATCTTTAAGTGGATTTAATGATTCGTTCAAAAATATTTTTGGCGTTTCACCAAAAAATGGAATAAAGCAAACAATTATAGATTATAAAAAAATAGAAACTACTTTGGGAACCATGGTAACTTGTGTAACAAAAAATGGTTTGTGTTTATTAGAGTTTGCTGATAATAAAATGTTAGAAACTGAATTAGAATTAATAGCGAAACAATATAACGCAACTATAATTCAAGGACAAAATCCTTTGTTTGATGAAATAGAAAAACAATTGAATGAATATTTTGAAGGGCAAAGAACTCAATTTACAATAGAATTGGATATAATTGGAACAGATTTTCAACAAAAAGTATGGAAAACATTACAAACGATTCCTTATGGTGAAATGCGTTCCTGTAAAGAACAAGCCTTGTTGTTAAACCTATCCAAAAGTATGCGAGCTGTTGCAAATGCAAATAGAAAGAATAGAATTGCGATAATTATACCTTGTCATCGTATTAGTGATGTTGACGGAAAGTTGACAAGTTACGGTGGCGAAATTTGGAGAAAAGAGTATTTATTGAACTTAGAACATAAAAAAAATCTCTACCAGAAGTAGAGATTTTTATAATTATTTAATTATTGTAAAAATGATGACGCAATTCGCCTTTCAAATTTGATTCGTATTGTTGACGGAAATCTTCTTTCGAAAGATTTTGACCCAATAAATAAATTGCTTTTGTAATAGCCGCTTCCATCGTCAAATCAAAACTAGAAATTGCACCCATTTTTAACAAAGCATCACTTGTTGCATAACGTCCAATTTCGACCATTCCACCCGCACATTGAGTGTTGATAATTAAATGAATTCCGTTATTTACTTTTTCTTCTAACAAATCAATAAACCATTGATCGGTAAAAATATTTCCTGTACCAAAAGCTTCAATAATAAATGCTTTCATGTTTGGCGCATTCAAAACACTTTCGATAAAAGAACGATTCATTCCCGGAAAAATCTTTAAAAGACCAACATCTGCATTTAGATTTTTGTTGATTGTTAAATTTCCAGTAATCTTTTTTTGCCACAAAAGATTTTCTTTAACTTCTAAATGAACGCCAGAAACACCCATAATTGGATAATTTGGTGACTCAAAAGCATCAAAGTTTTCTGCATTAATTTTTGTTGCGCGATTGGCTCTAAATAATTTATATTCAAAGTAAATACATACTTCTTGCACAATTGGTTTTCCTGCTTTTTGAAGTGATGCCAATTGAATTGATGTAATTAAATTTTCTTTAGCATCAGTTCGTAAATCACCAATTGGTAATTGTGAACCTGTAAAAATTACTGGTTTTTCTAAATTATCTAACATAAAACTTAACGCAGAAGCCGTATAAGCCATTGTATCTGTACCATGTAAAACCACAAAACCGTCATAATTCTGATAATTACTTTCGATTGTTTCTGCAATATTTATCCAATATTCTGGCTTCATATCCGAAGAATCAATTGGAATATCGAAACTATAATAATCAAACGAACAATCTAATAAAGCTAATTCTGGGATTTGTTTTAAAAGGTTGTCAAAATTGAAAGGTTTTAGAGATTGATCGCCATAATCTTTGGCCATACCAATTGTTCCTCCTGTATAAATCAATAAAATTTTTGTTTGCATACGTTTCGATTAAATTCTTGCTAAAATTAGAAATTAAAAAAAAGCTGTACAACTACTTTTTAAATCTAGTATTTTTGCTAAATTGATAAGAGAATAGAAAGCGATAATTTTAAAACTAAAATGCAATGAAAAATATACTTTTAGCCCTAACATTATTAACTGCCGGTTTTGCAAATGCACAAAATGATGATGGATTATTTGAGGTAGAATATGAAATGAATGGTCAACAATTAAAATCATTTGCTTTTACAACTGCTAATTGTTCGTCGTCTATTATTTATAAATCATGGGAAAACTGGGTATCTAACAAAGAAGGTTCATCAGGATTTTTAAAGAAACATGAAGCGAGTAATGTAAAGTTTAAGAATTCGGCAGATGTTTATAAAGCAATCATAAGTTTGGTTGAAGAAGAAGGTGGAAAAACAACGGTAATTAATAGTTTAACTGACCAAAACGGAATGCAATTTACAAGTTCTTCTGCGGAGTTTGATGAAATACACAATCGTTTACAAGATTTGGGTTATCAAACGAAACAAGCCTGTGTAAGAAATGATTTGAAGTTAGCAAATGAAAATATGATAAAGCTGACCAAAGAAAATGCAGATGCACAATTAAAAAAAGGAACATCAATCAAATCATATTTAAAAAATAATAATACACTTCTTAAACTCGAAAATAAAAAGCAATTGTTGGGCGATAAGTTAGATTTAGTCGTAAATCAACTGGAAAGAGCTTCGGATGATAAAGAAATTGATGGTTTGATGAAGAAGAAATTGAAAGCCGAAAATTCGTTACGATCTATCGAAGATCAAGTTGTTTCGTTAAGTGCAAAGATACAAACAGCAGAAGATAACGATAAAGGTTTGGATGCAAAAATTAATCAGTTAACAGCTCAAATTCAGCAACAAAGATCAATTTCAGAAAATTTAAAAAAGAAATATTCATCAATTGCACGATAATTGATTCATAAATATTATATTTACTTATATAACAACTTATAAAAATTATTAAATCAACTCACTATGGGATTATTTTCATTTATTAAAAATGCCGGAGAAAAATTATTCGGAGGAGCAGACACACCAGAAGAAAAAGCAGCAAAAGTAAAAGATCACGTTGCTAAACAAGGTTTCGACTTATCAGGTGTAACATTTTCTGCAGACGGCGAAAAAATTGTAGTATCTGGACAAGCTTTAAACATTGACGAAAAACAAAAAATATTAGCTACGGCTGGTAATGTTGAAGGTGTTGAGGTTGTAGAAGATGAATTAACTTTAAAAACACCTTTAGTTATTGAAATTCCAGACATTTCTAAAACAATGTATACTGTAAAAAGTGGAGATTCTTTATCTAAAATTGCCAAAGAAGTTTACGGAGATCCAATGCAATATCCAAAAATCTTTGAAGCAAACAAACCAATGTTGAAACACGAAGATAAAATTTATCCGGGACAAGTATTATATATCCCTCAGGCTTAATACAATATAAGAAATTTAAATACGTTAAAACTCCTACTTAGTTCACTAATTAGGAGTTTTTTCTTTTTAAGCATGGTTTTTGAGGATAAATGAGTTCAATAAAAAAATAATAACATATATTCGTATAACTGAAATATAAAATAATTATGAAATTTACAATTTTGCCAGTAGCGGTTATCGCTGCTTCAACTTTATTTAGTTGTGTGAGTCAGAAGAAGTATGATGAATTACAAAACAAATTCAATTCAGCTTATTCAGAAAATCAAGGATGTCAAACAGAGTTGGCTGTTGCAAAAGCTAAATTAGCTAATTTCGAAAGCAACCAAGGTCAATTTGAGAACACAGTTCAGAGCGAAAGAAATCAAGTTAAAGATTTACAAGCAGCATTAAAAAAATGTATCGATGGTGGATCTAAAAATGTATCTGAATTAGTTAAAGAAATCAACGAATCAAACAAATACATCAAACATTTAGTAAATGCAAAAAGCAAATCTGATAGTTTGAATATGGTTTTAACAAACAACTTAACACGTTCTTTATCAAGCGAAGAAACGAAAGATGTTGATGTTAAAGTTTTAAAAGGTGTAGTTTATATCTCGTTAGCAGATAATATGTTATACAAATCTGGTAGCTACGAAATTTCGCCTGCTGCAGGAGAAACATTAAGTAAAATTGCTAAAATCATCAACGATTATAGAGATTACGATGTTTTAATTGAAGGTAACACAGATAATGTGCCAATTTCTAAGCCAAATATCCGTAACAACTGGGATTTATCTGCTTTAAGAGCATCTTCTGTTGTACAAGCATTACAAAACCAATATGGTGTAGATCCTAAGCGTATGACTGCTGGTGGACGTGGAGAATTTAATCCATTAACTACAAATGCTACGCCTGACGGAAAGTCTAAAAACAGACGTACTCAAATTATTATCTTACCTAAATTAGACCAATTTATGGATTTAATTGGGCAAGCTCCAAAAAACTAATTTGATAAAAAAATAGAATTAGATTATAATGAGCCACTGAAAAGTGGCTCTTTTTTTGTATCTTTTTCAAAATTTTAATCAATACCAATGGAACTTTATTATTCTTTTTCAGTTCTAATTGTTCTTGCAGCGTTATTTTCTTACGCAAATATTCGTTTTCTAAAATTACCAGGAACAATTGGAATTATGCTTATCGCCATGTTAGTCTCTGTCGCAATCCGCCTATTAGGCGATAATTATTTTCCGGATGCGACCAAAGAATTTTTTCAACTTTTTAATAGTCTAGATTTTAATGAAATCTTGATGGGAGCAATGCTTAATTTTCTGCTTTTTGCAGGAGCAATGCACGTTAATTTTTCGGATTTAAAAAATCTACGCTGGACAATTGCAACCTATGCAACCATATCTGTAGTCTTATCTGCTTTTATAATTTCAGGAATTTTATATTATATAGCGCCGTATTTCGGTATTCAAATTCCATATATTTATTGTTTACTTTTCGGAACATTAATTTCGCCAACAGACCCAATTGTTGTGTTAGGAATTTTAAAACAAGCCAAAGTTCCTAAAACTATCGAGACTAAAATTACGGGAGAATCTTTGTTTAATGACGGTGTAGCCGTTGTTATGTTTGCTGTGGTTTTACAAATTGCAACCAATGTAAACTTTGACGCAACCTTCGAAAACGTTTCATTATTATTTTTAGAAGAAGCTGGTGGTGGAGTTGTGTTAGGATTATTACTAGGTTTTACAGCATCGTCTGCCATGAAAAAAATTGACGATTATAAAGTTTCTGCCTTAATTACACTTTCTATTGTAATGGGCGGATTTTTAGTTGCCAAAGAATTACATGTTTCTAGTCCATTAGCCATGGTAATTGCCGGATTAATAATTGGTAATTATGGTAAAAAAGTAGCCATGAGCAGTTCTACACGCGATTATCTTACAAAATTTTGGGAATTAATAGATGAAGTGATGAACGCCATTTTGTTCTTATTCATCGGATTTGAATTGTTATTAATTGACGATTTAATGGATCAAATATTATTAGGCGTTGCCGCAATATTTATGGTTTTATTTTCTCGCGCATTGTCAATTGTAATACCAGCGCGTACACTTCTTCGTAAAAATACATTCTCAAAAGGATCGTTGATCGTCTTGGTTTGGGGCGGAATTAGAGGTGGTGTTTCGATTGCATTAGTACTTTCTATGCCAAATTCTGAATGGAAAGAATTATTGTTAGAGATAACTTACATTGTCGTTTTATTCTCAATTGTTGTACAAGGTTTAACAGTTGGTAGCGTTGCAAAACGTGTACTGAAAGACGAAGTAGAAGAAGCTAAAGAGGAGGAAGCAGAAGATTATATCAATTCGAGTAAGTTATAAAATTTATCAATTACAATTATTTAAAAGCGACTTTATAGTCGCTTTTTTAGTAAAATTTTAAATCAGCAAAGTTGTGGAATCTTTAATATTTTTATAAATTGAAGGTTGTTTAAAACCATAAAAATGCAATTAAAAGACTTATCTACTGAACTCGAAATATCACTCGGAAGTTTGCAAAGTTTTATCAATGATTTTAATATTGATTTAAGCTTTTGTATCGACGAAAATTTTAATGTAACCAATCAATTCAAAGAATTTTCTGAAGAAAATAAAGACTTTCTGAAAAAATATGCAGAAGATTATTCGAAAGAGAAAACGATCGAAGATATAGCGAAAACAATTGATGCAAAAGAAGAAGATGTTCTACATTTTTTTACATCAAATGGTATTCCTGCTGACGTTGCAAAGCAAATCAAAACCAATATTTCTAGTTATTTAATTCATACTTATATCAGCGGAAATTATCCGTTTATTGAAAAAGCTTTTCCACAATGCGAAGATTTTTCTACTAAAAGTTTAGTTGGTTATACTGATTTATATTTTTATTTGACTGATATGTTAGATCCTTTTATCAGTAAAAATCAATTAGAAAGTTGGGGAATTTCGAAACCTGTTGGCGTTATTTTATATGGACCTCCGGGAAGTGGAAAAATATATTGGGCCAAGAAAATTGCCGATATGATTGGGTACGAATTTGTGCATGTTTACAATGATTATTTATTAGGAAATTTTAAAAACTCGAAGAATTCGTTTTCTAATTTTCTATCTAAAAAAATGAGTGAGCCCAAAACGTTGCTTTTTATTGATTCTTTTGACGAATTATTAAGCAGCTCCAATCATGATAACAATTTTTTCCCCGAAACATTAGAGTTGATTTATTCGGTTCTTCGTCACATTCACAAAGATGATCAACAAGAATTACTAATCGTTGGTTCTGCTGAGGTTTTAGGTGGTTTAACAGACGATATTGTGACGCCAGGAAGATTTGATTTACACATTCCTATTTTTCCGCCAAGTTTTGATGAGCGCAAACAATTAATTTTGCATCATCTGACAAATAATCTTGCTTCAAATTCGCCTTTATTGGCAATTCTAAAAAATCAGAATGCATTAAACAAAGAGTTTTGGACGCCGATTGCTGCTCAAATGAGGTTATTTTCGAATACAATGTTGATTGATTTTACACAGTCGCTTAAAAAACGTTTGTACGCGTTATATCGCAAAGATGAAAAACAGAATATAGAACTGAGTCAGAAAATATTATTTGCCGCTTTTACCGAAGCAAAAGCTAAGTTAACCGTAGATTATTTTAAACATTGTGCGGTTTTTGTGAGCGAAGCAAAGCAAAATGTGGGACAAGATTTTCCGCATCGAATTTTGGAGATGGAAATGGATTTAGATTTTTATTATAAATCAAAAGAAGTTCCGATTACAAAAATTGGCTTTAAACAAACCGAAGAAAAAAGTGAAGATAAAGATGACGAAACTAAAATTACAACGGTAGAATCTTAAGATATAAAAAAAGCGATCAATTAATTGATCGCTTTTTTTGTAATATTTGATTAGAAATTATTTTCCTAATTTTTTTAAAGTTTGTTTTTGAACACCGTTTTTGTGAATCAAAATATTAGTTGTTTTATACTGTACAAAAGCTTTTGTTACGTATAAATATCCTTCGTAATCGTTTGTTAATCCCCAAGAATTTTTAACGATATAATACTCTTTTCCGTTCTGATCTTTTGCCGTTCCAACAATATGCATTCCATGATCATCAGTTGTTTGATAATCATCAAAAGCAGCTTGACGTAAATCTTCGGTAATTACTTTTTCTGGTTTTGGACCTTTAAACATATCAGCTTTTTGTTGTGCCGTCATGTCTGCAAAATCAACTTCTGGTACATAAGCAACACCATTTTTCCAGCTAAATCCTTTTTCCGAAACATCTGTTGCCCAAGCTACAGTATAACCATTTTTCAATGCATAATCAATGTTATCAGTCATTTCTGTCATCGGAATATTGTAGAACGATTCGTAAGCCCAGTTATCTGGAATTGCCAAAACATAAGACGTGTAATATGGTTGTTCTTTGAAAGATGTAATTGCTAAATAATTGTTTGGATTGATGCCTACAACTTGATCTGCAAATGTACGAGGCGTATATTTTTTACCATTATACGTAAAATCTGTTGGATATTGCCCTAAATAACTATCGATAACAGCCGTATAAGCTTTTTCCCAGTTTGGCGTTAACTTTCCGTTCGGATTAGAAACTACAGCTTTTAAAACACCTTCTTGTATTGCAGCCATTTCTCCAAATTGATTGGTTTTTGTACCATAATTCAATCCCGAATATGTTTCTGCAGGAACTGCTCCGTATTTTTTGATTGTGTTTAAAACATCATAAAAAGAACCTCCGTCTCCTAATGTTGTTGCACCATGCATGCGCACATACTGTTTTCCTTTTTCTACGTATGTATTTCTAGCATTAAAAATAGCAGATAATTGAATTGGTTGTTTTCCCATTCTCAACATTTCAGATTCGAAGAAAGAATTTCCTGAATATGACCAACAAGTTCCCGATGAACCTTGGTTTTCTACTGGTGTTTTTGCTAAATTGATAACTTCTGTAAACTTGAAAGCATCTTTACTATTTTCGCTTACATTTTTACTTAATGAGTTTACTAAGTTGTCTTGTGCAGTCGCCAATTGTGCGCTACCAAACAATAAAGTGGCAGCAAAAATTGGATAAAAAATTTTACGCATAATATTTTCTTTGTGTGAGTATTTTATATAAGTAGCTAATTTCTCAAAAAAGTTAACAATAAACCTATAAAAATTTGATTATTTTTTAATGTTTTTGATTTTTAACGTCTATTTATTATAGTTAATTTCTGTCATTCAGAATGTAGCGAGGTGGAATGAAGAATCTCTTTAATACTAATTTTTTTGAGTGTTTTATTTTTAGATTTCTCCTTCGTCGAAATGACAAACATTAAACATTAAGTTAAAACTGACTTAATATTCCGAAATGGATTTTAGATTCCTTAAAATCAAACGAAGTTTCTTCAGTTTTACCAACTGCATAACTTAAATTGAAGATTCCCATTTTAGTTAAAAAAGAAATTCCAGTTCCAAAACTTAACAATGATGTGTTGATATTCGCGCGTTTGTTATCAATAAAAGCATAATCGGCAAATAAACCAATGTAAAATGCTTCGTTTGGCACAAAACGATAATCCATACTCGCAATTCCGTACATATTTGCGGTAATACTTTCTTCATTAAAACCTCTTATGCTTCCAAAACCACCAATTCGGTACAATTCATTTTCAGAAAAATCATCGTCTTTGGTCAATAAACCAGCAAATTCTACTGTTCCTTTTATAAAATGTTTAGGATGAAGTTCAAATAATCGATATGTTTTTAAACCAATTTCATATTGATTAACCGTTTTATTTTCGATGTCTTCTGTCCAAGAAAAATTCTTTTCTTTTTTACGAATCGAGTTCACTAAAACATTCAAATATGATTTTCCTTCCATCAAACGAAAAGGATGTTTTACAAAATAATTATAACTTAATCCGACTCCAATTTTCGAATAATCATCGTAACTCGTTTTCAGAAAAGAATCATCATCCAATAAAAAATTAGAAGATTTCACAATTCCACTTACACCAATATTTGAGCTGAGATTGAGTTGATAAAATAAACGTTCGCTAAAATTAATATTGACAAAAACAGAATCTTGTTTAAAAAGTTTGAATGTTGTTTCGCTACCAATTGCAGATTTAAATAGATACGGAATTTTAACGCCAATATCTAACGAAGTATTTTTATTAGCGGTTCCAATCCAATTTAATCGAATTTCTTCCATTCCATTAAACACATTATTTAATGAAAGTTTTACATTTCCATTTAACCTAAAATCGCCGTTATCATCCGTTCCAAAACCTAAAACGCCATCAAAATAATTGGAACGAACTTTTTCTGGATATAAATATAAAATTGTCGAATCTTTTCTGAATAAAGTTTGCGGTTTTTGTACTTCCGAAATAAAATTTGTTTGATTCATTAAATTCGAAATATTCGCCAATTTTTCTTCGTTGTAAATTTCACCACGTTTTATATTCAACCCATGTTTGATGTAACCTTTGTCTAATTTTTCGTAACCAACCAGCTTTACGCCGTCTATTGTACGTAAATTTCCTTTGTCTAAAACCAATTCAATTTTTTGTTCATTGTTTTCAAAACCTTTCGGAATAATTTTTATTTGAGCAAAAGGATAACCTTGATTTGTATTTTCGGTAGAGATTTTAGTTAAAATAGAATCTAAATTATTGGTCGGAAAATAATCGTTTTTGGTTTGAAATGTTTCGTTATTTTTTACCCAAATTGTTTGATATAATTTTCCTTTGTTTAGGTAAATATTTTCGTTTTTTATAGAATCGATAGTTAAAGTGTAATACCCAATTTTTTGTAAAGAATCTAAGGTTGATTGCAGATTTTTGTGCTCAAAATCTTTTGTATATGATTTTGTTTCATTATTATACCGAAAAAAATGAAACGATTTTTCTTGTCCGAAAAGACAAATCGACTGAAGAAAAAAGACAATTATGTAGAATAAAAATCGCATGTATGCTTGTAATAACGTTTAAAATTGATGTTAAGTATTTGTTTTACTGATAAGTATTAGTATTAATGTTAATTTTTAAAATTATTTTTGACCTCAAATTTAAAAGGAATGTTGAAATTATTTAAAATTACGGGTTACTTAGAAGCAATTTCTGCAATTGTTTTATTTTTTATCGCCATGCCAATGAAATATATTTGGGAAGACCCAACTTGGGTTACGCACGTTGGCCGTATACATGGAGGTTTATTTGTCGCTTACATCGTTTTGGTGTATATTTTAAAAGATAAATACAATTGGTCTTGGAAAATTTTTGCTATCTTTTTTGTTGCAGCCATTATTCCTGGTGGAACAATTTGGGCAGAAAAAAGATTAATTGAAGGTAAAAAATATAAACAAATGTTAGCCGAAAAAGAAGCATAAAACTTTATCGAAACATAAAATATTTTAAATAAAAAAGCCGAAGATTAATCTTCGGCTTTTTGTTTTTGAGCGGGAAACGAGACTCGAACTCGCAACATTCAGCTTGGAAGGCTGACGCTCTACCAATTGAGCTATTCCCGCATTACTGGTACAAATATAAGTTGATGAAATGCAATTTTGCAAACTTTATTAAAAGAAATTTATCAACTTTTTTGTAATAAATTAATTCTGAATTATTTGTATTGTAGATTTTTTTCGAGAGATTTGAGATATGAAAATTATCGAAAAAATACTTTTGCTTTTATTATTTATTTTTTCTGTAAAATAAAGTCTTCATTTTCTGTTTTACCAAGATTAAATTTTAAAACTTCGTGGTAATCAACAGGAATTTTAAACGTGTTTTTTAGAGGAATTTGCAACAAATAACACCAAATTAATCGAATAATTCCGCCATGTGTTACAATTAATATATTTTCAAAATCTTGTTGACGCAAATCATTCATAAAAGAATTTAATCGAAAAAACATTTCATTCATCGATTCTCCATTTGGAGTTTTCGTATTCACAAAATCATTGTACCACGGATTAATTTCTTCGGGATTAATATCAATCCAATTTTGCATTTCCCAATCACCGAAATTAAATTCTTTTAAACGTTCATCAATCAATATTTCAGTCGAAAAAGTTTGCGCCAATTGCAAACAACGATTTAATGGACTTGAAAAAACTGCATCAAAATTATCATCAATTTTATCTTGAATAATTTTTACTTCGTCCTCAAAACTACCCGCCAAATCAACATCTGTTTGCCCGTAACAAACAGATGACGGCAGGTTAACTTTTGTATGTCGAATTACAGAAACTTGCATATAATTAAAACGCCAAGATAAAACAAAACTTCGGTTACTTGTTGCACTGTACCAAGACAATCGCCCGTATAACCACCGATATATTTCTTAAAATACCAACCCAAATATACTTTTCCTAAATAACAAAGTGGTAAAATAAGTAAGAATTTCCATTCTCCAAAAACGATAAAAGGAAGTAAACTGAAGATAAAACTAATCACTAAATTCTGAATTGGTAAGGCTTTATTTGCCATCGGTTTTGATTTACTTTTGTCAATATCCGTAACATATTTGTGTGTGTAAATCATCATTCCAGAAAAAAAACGACTTACAGAATGAGCTGCAATCAGAGTAAAAATCATCAACCAATAATTATCTTCCGCAATGTGTTTTAAAGAAGTATATTTTAGCAAAAGTAATAAAATAGCGCCTATAACGCCGTATGCACCAATGCGACTATCTTTCATAATCGTCATTATTTTTTCTTTGCCATAACCACCGCCAAAACTATCGCAAACATCGGTAAAACCGTCTTCGTGAAAAGCACCAGTTAGCAAAACACTTGCAATCATGGTTATAATAATACTAATGTCTACGGGTAAAATAAATTGACAAATGGTATAAATTACGGCATTAAATAAACCAACCAATAAACCAATTGCGGCATAATATTTTTGCGATTGATTCATGATTTCGTTACTATACGGAATTTTTAACGGAATTGGAATTCGCGTGAAAAACATCAAAGCTGTTAAAAAATAAGTGATTTCTTTTCTTAACATATTTCCTCGTCTTTATTGCTAACACCAGCCGATTCAAAACTCGCCATATCATTAAAAAAATTGACAGCACTTACTATAATCGGATAAGCCAATGCGCAACCAGTGCCTTCGCCAACACGCAAATTGATTTTAAGAATTGGTTCTTCGTTAAAATAATTTAATAAATATTGGTGTCCAAATTCATCACTTTGATGACAGAAAATTGCGTTGTTTAAAATTTCTGGTTTTAATTTTGAAGCAACTAATAATGCAGCCGAAGCAATGTAACCATCAATCATTAAAAGCATATTGTGTTCAAAAGCAGCTAACATAGCGCCCGTCATTTGCGCAACTTCAAAACCGCCAAAAGTGGCTAATATTTGTTTCGGATCTTTTATTTCTCCGTGTGTATTTTTAGCTTGTGAAAGAATTTCAAGCTTTGTTTTTAATTGCTCATCATTCAAGCCCGTTCCGCGCCCTACACATTGCTCCAAAGGCAAATCTGTCAAATAATGAACAAGCATCGAAGCAGAAGATGTATTTCCGATTCCCATTTCTCCAAAACCAATGATATTTGTGCCTTTTTTAGCTATTTCAGCCACTATCTTCTGTGAGTGAGTGAAACATTCGTCTAATTGAGTAGATGTCATCGCAGACTCACATAAAAAGTTTTTGGTTGACTTTGCTATTTTACAATTTTTAAGGATTGTATAATCACCAAAATCATAATTAACACCCGAATCTATAATAGAAAGCTCAATTTTATTTTGATTGCAAAAAACATTGATTGCTGCACCATTGTTTAAAAAATTAAGCACCATTTGTGGTGTAACCTCAGTAGGATAAGCGCTAACACCAGATTGAGAGATTCCGTGATCGCTTGCAAAAACAATAAGATGTGGATTTTTTAATTCTAATTTAGGTTGTTGTTGAACTAAACCAATTTTTAAAGCGATTTTTTCTAATAAACCTAAAGCGCCAAGTGGTTTTGTTTTAAGATCGATAATTTGCTGAATTTCTTGTTTTTGCATTTTTCTATAAAATAGTTGTTATAAAAAATGCTTTCGAAATTAAGTACAATCAATTCAACATCTATAAAAAATAAATGTAGTTTTGATCGAGCTTCAATCGCGAAAGCATCATCTAAAAAAGTAGCCTGGCTTATAGTTTTCACTATTTACAGTTGCGCGACAGCTCGAGATTTGCACTCGATTCCCTTTTGTAGCAACTAATGTAAGAAAGTTATTTATAAAAATTATCTTTTGACCGCTATTTTACCCATAATTATTGGCTTTAATTTAAAATCTGAAAGTTGTAATTTTATTTCTTTCGGTAAATTATTTGACGTATAATTTCTGCTTAATTGATATTGGTTTTGATTAGAAGCCAATCTAACATTTAAATGACTATTTTTTGGATGCTCAAATTTGATTGTATATTCTTTTCCAACTTCAATATTTTCTTCAATAATTTCATTGTTTACGAGTAATCGATAAGAAATAATTGAGGAATACGAATCTTTCGCATCACTTTTATTTACGATGATTTTAAATTCTATGGTTTCGTTTTGGATAGTTTCATTTTTTGGTTGAGGTGTTTCTGTGCACGTTATTTTTTCTTGTGCATTTGCAGTAGTTCCAATTAACCCAATTGCAGAAAAAACGGCAATATTAGAAATAGTTTTAGAAACGATGTTTCTTCCTAATTGATTTGGAGAGAAAATTCCACAATAAACTTTATTCTTTTCAAATTCTTTAGAAACTGTTTGATCTTCTAATTGAGAAAAATCTATGATTTGATGTTGACATTTTGAACAGAAGTTTACATCGTTCAATTTTTCTGAGCATGGAGTAGGTATGGTAATTTTCATCTTTCTAAATTTTGGTATATAGAGTAGATGTAAATTTAGAAGAAATGGTTGGTTGGAAAATAAAAAAAGCCCAAGAAAATAAATTCTTGAGCTTTTAGTACCTCAGGCGGGACTTGAACCCGCACGTCCTAATGGACACAGGATTTTAAGTCCTGCGTGTCTACCAATTCCACCACCAAGGCATCCATTACCTTAGTAATAGAGCGGGAAACGAGACTCGAACTCGCAACATTCAGCTTGGAAGGCTGACGCTCTACCAATTGAGCTATTCCCGCGTAAAATTGCAAAAATCAAATAAAAAGTACCTCAGGCGGGACTTGAACCCGCACGCCCTAATGGGCACAGGATTTTAAGTCCTGCGTGTCTACCAATTCCACCACCAAGGCAAAATTTGATTTTTGAATCTAATATTTCAAAGAGCGGGAAACGGGGCTCGAACCCGCGACCTCAACCTTGGCAAGGTTGCGCTCTACCAGCTGAGCTATTCTCGCGATTGGAGTGCAAATATATAAAATCAATCTCTAATAATCCAAATGAAATTCAGATAAATTTTAAAAATATATTTGCACTTTTTATAATTAGTTGATAGGCATTAACATATCAGCTACTTCTTTTATTTTATCTTTCATTTTTTTACGGTGAACGATCATGTCAACAAAACCTTTTTCTAGTAAAAACTCAGAAGTTTGGAATCCTTCTGGTAAATCTCTACCAATAGTTTCTTTGATAACACGTGGTCCAGCGAAACCAATTAATGCGCCTGGCTCTGCCATAATAACGTCTCCAATTGATCCAAATGATGCTGTAATTCCTCCAAAAGATGGATTTGTAAGAATTGTAATGTATGGTATTTGGTGATCTGCTAATTGTATTAATTTAGCTTCTACTTTTGCTAATTGCATTAATGATATTGCAGCTTCCATCATACGTGCTCCACCAGATTGTGTGATGATTACGTATGGTGTTTTATTTTTGATGGCATAATCTATTGCACGTGCAATTTTTTCTCCCATTACTGATCCTAATGAACCTCCAATAAATTTGAAATCCATACAAGAAATTGTAATATCGCGACCATGCATTTTACCAACTGCATTACGAATAGAATCGTTTAATCCAGTTTTCTTTTTAATTTCTTTTAGACGGTCTTTGTATGGTTTTGTATCAGTCCAATTTAATGGATCTTTACTTTCTACATTTGCGTCTAATTCTGTAAATTTTCCTTCGTCAAATAAAATTTCAAAATATTCTTGAGAACCAATTTGTACGTGATGATCGTCTTCTGGACTTACATACGCATTTGCTTTTAGTTCTTCAGTTTCAATAATTTTTCCTGATGGAGTTTTATACCACAATCCTTTTTTTACATCTTTTTTAGATTCTGTAGGCGTTGTGATATTTTTCTTGCTTCTAATAAACCAAGGCATATATTCTGTTTTTATATGTATAGAATTGTCTTAAAACGGGTTTAAGAATTATCCTAAAGTATTAATATTATTTAAATCTTGACAAGCTTGAATTAATCTTTCTTTGAAAGCAACTTCACCAGCTCTTAACCACACACGTGGATCGTAGTATTTTTTGTTTGGAGATTCAGTACCTTCTGGGTTACCAATTTGTCCTTGTAAATAAGCTGCATTTGCATCAAAATATTTACGAACACCTTCCATAAATGCATATTGTAAATCTGTATCAATATTCATTTTGATTACACCATAGCTAATTGCTTCGCGAATTTCTTCTAATGTTGATCCAGATCCTCCGTGAAATACAAAGTCTACTGCATTATTAACACCATATTTTTCGTTGATGTATTTTTGAGAATTATCTAAAATTTTAGGCGTCAAAACTACATTTCCTGGTTTGTAAACACCGTGTACATTACCAAATGCAGCAGCAATCCAAAAATTATCAGAAACAGATTTTAAGTTTTCGTAAACGTAAGCTACTTCTTCTGGTTGTGTGTATAATAAAGAATTGTCTACGTTAGAGTTGTCTACACCATCTTCTTCACCACCTGTAATACCTAACTCCATCTCCAAAGTCATTCCAACTTTAGACATTCTTTCTAAGTAACGTTTACACGTTTCTACGTTTTCTTCTAATGGTTCTTCAGATAAATCTAACATATGCGAACTAAATAAAGTTTTTCCAAACTTGTTATAGTGTTCTTCATTCGCATCCATTATTCCATCAATCCAAGGTAATAATTTTTTTGCACAATGGTCTGTATGTAAAATAACTGTAGCACCGTAAGATTCGGCTAAAGTATGAATATGTTTTGCACCAGCAATAGCACCTTTGATTGCAGAAATTTGACCTTCTGCTTTTAATCCTTTTCCTGCATTAAAAATAGCACCTCCGTTAGAAAATTGTATGATAATAGGCGAATTTACTTCTACAGCAGCTTCCATTGCTGCATTGATCGTGTCCGAACCTGTAACATTACATGCAGGTAAAGCATATTGATTTGCTTTTGCATCGTTTATAATGTCTTGAACTAATGAACCGGTTGCAACACCGGCAGGAAATTTTCTGCTCATTATGTTAGTTTTTTGTGAAACAAATATAGATGTTTTTTTAGAAAGGATAATTAATTCCGAAGTGTATTCTTGGTTTTAGGAGATTAAAATTATCAAATTGCCAACGATCTCCTAATTCGTAAGAAGGATCATAAATTTTGTAACCTAAATCAAATCTTACAATTGCGAATGTCCCAATATGATAACGGAAACCCAGACCAGATCCAATTCCGAATTCTTTATAAAAATCTTTAAATTTAAATAAAGTCTCGGGACGATCTTTGTTTACACCCCAAATATTACCTGCATCAATAAAATATGCACCTTCTAAACTACCGAATAAGTTGAAACGAAATTCGGTATTGAATAATAATTTTAAACTTTCAAATTCTAAACTTTGATTTTTAGAATTGATACGCGGTTTGCTTCCAGGTCCTAATGTTAACGGTGCCCAACCACGTACGTCGTTTGCTCCACCAGCCGAATAACTGCGGACAAATGGTGCAGCGGTAGAATTACCATAAGGTTGCACAATTCCGAATAAAAATCGTCCAGCAACACTCGAGTTTGAATTTAATTTCCATTTTCGACGAACGTCTAAATCAAATTTAACAAATTGAGAATATGGTATTCCAAATATTAAACCTGTTTCTTGATTATTTGCATCTTCTGCATGATTAAAACCAAAAGCTTTATCTAATGTTCTCAATAAATTTCCGGCTAATTCTATTCGCGCTTGTATAAACCACGGATTATTTTTAGGACGAAAAGAATTTTCTTCGTTAAATGTAAATTGATAAATAAACGAGTTAATAACCACGTTTTGCGAAATATTTGCTTTACGATAAAGCATGTTTTCAAATTCTACATATAACCTTGCATCATCTCCAGTTAACGAACCTTGAAAGCCTTTGTCAGCTTCTATTGCACTTGTTAATTCATCATCTGTTACATAAACAGGCGCATTTGGATTGTAGTTATAATAAAGATCTTTAATTAAATCTTTCGTGTCATTATCTTTTGTAAAAACTTCGTAATAACGATCTTGTTTACGATTATTTACAAATTCTGTATTAAAAATAGATACTTTATGTTGAAATTCTGAACTAGAAATATCCATGTCAAAACCAAAACCATAGGTTGTTTTGTCTAAACCTACATTTTTTTGTGTACTTGCATTTGTTCTAATTGCCGACTCTGCAACAAAACGTTTTGGTAAAATGTTATCTAAATTAATAGGTGTTAATAAATACGGAAATTTAAGTTTTGTTTCGATTGCAATTTCATAGGCATTCAAGAAATTTTTGTTCTGAGAAAAATCTTTATCAACAGAACCTAAAGTTCCTTTTAGCGTTGTTTCTAAATTTTCTCCACCTCCAAATAAATTTCGAGAAGTTAAACTTAAACCAGGCGATATCGCAAAATTCATATAACGCGAAGCATAACTTTCGACAAAAAGACTTAAATCATACTTCTTTTTAGGTGTAAAAAAAACATTTACATCTAAAATAGAATCTCTTTTAGAAACATCAAATCGGTGCACATTTACATTATCTTTTTTGTAAATATTACGTTTGGTTTGTATTTCTTGGCGACGTCTATACAACTGTTCTGGTCTTATAACAAAGGCATCTGTGTAATATCTTGGGCGATATTGCGGGTCATTTTTATAGAAAACAGTATAATCTTTATATTCTTTTTTGATTAATAAATTTTCGTCTTTTACTTCGTCTGATGAACGCGCATCTGCATAAATATTAATTTTTCCGAAACGATATTGCGTAAAAGGTGTAATACTATCCGTTTTTAGAGAATCTTGTATGTATTTATCAATATACATCGAAATGTCCAAGCGTTTATCACTTTTTGTGGTATCCGCTTCAAAATATAAATCTTCGCCTGTATCATTAAAATCGTAATAACCGCGATTTTTTAATAAATCAACCACACGATCACGTTCTTCCTCAAATTTATCAAAATCGTATTGATCGGCTTCATGTAAAACAGTTTGTTTACCAATTGGCGAGTTTAAATATTCTTCGATTTTAGCATCAGAAATTTTTTGAGTAAACGTTTCGATGTACGATGGATCGCCTAATTTTATATCATAAATAGTTTCGGCTTTCTTCGCAAGAGAATCTTTTTTGTACGAAACTTTTACTTTCGAATCAAAATAACCTTTGTCATGAAACAATCGATTTAAGTTTTTTGCAGAAAATTCTGATTGCTTTTCATCCAATAAAACTGGCGCTTCACCTTGATTATAAAAAGTACGATCTAACCAAAGATTATTTCCAACATATTCAGTCAAATTATTTTTAGTCAATAAACTATCCAATAATTTCTGATTACGTTGCGAAGCTTCAACACGATAATATTCTTGAAAGGTTTCATCAAACTTTGCAGGTGACCAATTGTAAACCCATTGCCAAACCGGAAAAAAGCCTAAAAACTTTGCCGCAGGTTTTTGTTTTACATAATTTGTAAGGTCTTTATTGATAACAGAAGTCTTTTTTTTGATGCTAGTGTCTTCTTTATCAAACTCAAATTTGTTTTTTACAAACAAATATTCTCCCTCAGGAACTTTTTTAGTTGTACTACAGCTATAAAAAAGTAATCCTAAGCAAGAGATAAGTGCTATATTTGTTGTAATTTTTTTTTGCATAAATATGTTATCAAATAACGTTATTAAGATAATAACTTCTTTAGGTTCTAAAAAATATAGACAAAAATATAATATGTTTGTCGTAGAGGGTGTTAAAAATATTGGTGAAGTTATAAAAAGTTCGATAAAGATTAAAGAATTATTTATAACCGAAGATTTTTGGCCCGAAGCAACGCATATTAAAAAAACGTTTATAGAAGAAAAAGACCTTAAAAAAATAAGTTTTTTAACTACACCAAATGTAGGTTTAGCACTTTGTGAATTACCAAATTATGATGAAAATATTGATTTGAGTGGTTTGACAATAGCTTTGGATGATATTCGTGATCCCGGAAATTTAGGTACAATTATTCGTTTAGCCGATTGGTTTGGCGTGGCGCATGTATTGTGTACAAAAGAGTCGGTAGATATGTATAATCCAAAAGTAATTATGTCGACAATGGGATCTTTTACCCGTGTAAAAGTGCATTATATTGATTTAGAAAAATACTTGAAAGATTATCAAGGTAATATTTTCGGAACTTTTATGGAAGGTGAATCAATTTATGAGCAAATTTTACCACAAGAAGGTATTTTGGTGATGGGAAATGAAGCAAACGGAATTTCGAAACCGATTGAAGATTTAACGACTAATAAATTGAGTATTCCTTTTTTTGGAACCAATGGTTCTACCGAAAGTCTAAATGTTGCAGTTGCAACAAGCGTTATTTTGGGCGAATTTAAATCTCAATTGGCGCATAAATCATAAAAAAAGCATAATATTTAGATTCTTTTAACCAATTTTTAAATAAATCTTTAATTTAGTGCAAACAAACAGAAAGACCATAAAAATTAGATGAAGTATATAGCGATTGTTGCTGCTTCTGCCATACTTTTTTTAGGAAGTTGTAGCAAGAAGGATGTCAACAAAGAGGAAGAAAGAAAAAAGGATCCAAACGCCTTGAAATATGATTCGTTGGATTGGAAAGCAGATTTTAAACCCATGAAATCTTCTCCGGAAGAAATAAATGGTTACAAAACTAGATTAGCTGCTTTTTACAAAGATTTTTGGGTTGATGGAAAAGTGAGTGGTGGATTTTTGGTTGCTAAAAATGGAGAAATAATTTTCGAAGGTTATCAAGGAATGGCAGATGAACGTAACAAACGTTCTATTACAGCGGAAACACCGATTCATATTGCCTCAATTTCAAAAGTTTTTACTTCTATGGCCATTTTAAAATTGGTAGAGAAGCATAAAATAAAATTAGATCAAAAAGTAAATACAATTTTAGAAGGTTTTCCTTACGAAGATGTCACAGTTAGACATTTATTGAGTCACCGAAGCGGTTTGCCAAATTATGCAAACGTTTTGTGGAACAATAAAAAAGTGATGATGGAACGCGAAAAACCTATTTCTAACCAAGATGTTTTAGATATTTTTAGAGAATTTGATGTAAAACAAATTCGTCCAGCAGACAAAGGATTTTATTATTCGAACACCAATTTTGCATTTCTTGCATTGGTTATCGAAAAAATAATGAAAATGGATTATCCAAAAGCGATGAAATACATGGTTTTTGATCCATTAGAAATGAAAAATACCTTTGTTTTTGAGTATGATCGCGATAAAGATTCTGTTGCGCGCTCGTATAAATACAATGGATACGAATGGGCTTGGGATGATTTTGATAGAACTTATGGTGATAAAAATATTTATTCTACGCCACGAGATTTATTCAAGTTAGATGTTGCAATGTATTCGGACGATTTTTTACCAAAAAAACTGAAGAAAGAAGCTTTTCAAGGTTATAGTTACGAGCAAAAAGGATTTAAAAATTACGGGCTTGGAATGCGTTTGTTAGAATATGATAATGGAAATAAATTATTGTATCACAACGGTTGGTGGCATGGTAATAATACAGTTTTTGTACACGATGTTAAAAATCAATTTACGGTAATTGCATTAGGTAATAAACAAAATAAAAATATATACAGTGCTTTTAGATTGGCTGGACTTACGGGAGCTTATCCGTTAAAAGTACCGTCAAAAGATTCGTTGAGGTTGCATCAACAACAAATAAAACAAAAGAATCCGACGAATGTAGTCGCGAAAGTAAAAATAAAAGCCTCTGTTATCTAAATAGAGGCTTTTTTTATAAGGTAATATTTGTTAATTTTTAATATCCATAATATCTCGTAAAACATTCCCAAAAATATTAAATCCAAGTACCAATAACATAATTGCTAAACCTGGTAAAATAGCCAAATGTTGTTTGCCTAAAATAATATGGCTGTAATGTTCTTTGATAATATTTCCCCAAGACGGAGTAGGAGGTTGCGCTCCAATTCCCAAGAAACTTAAACCACTTTCTACCAAAATTGCCGAAGCAAAATTAGCCGCCGATATTACAATAACTGGCGCCACAACGTTAGGTAATATTTGATTGAAAATAATTCTCATATCCGAAAAACCTAAAGCTTTTGCAGCTTCTACAAATTCTTTTTCGCGGTACGATAAAAACTGTCCGCGCACTACACGCGCCACTTCTACCCACATAGTTAGACCAACGGCTATAAAAATTTGCCAAAATCCTTTTCCAATAGCTAACGTAATTGCGATAACCAAAAGTAGTGTAGGAATAGACCACACAACGTTTATTAACCACATAATAACATCGTCTACTTTTCCTTTGTAATAACCCGCAATTGCACCTAAAGTTACACCAACTACTAAGGAGATGAAAACGGCAATAAAACCAATTAAGAAAGAAATTCTTGTTCCGATAATTAATCTTGAATAAAAATCGCGACCATAACTATCTGTTCCTAAAAGATAGGTTTTGGTATAGATAAATTTAGATGCTATATCTTGTGGTTTGATGTCGTATTTTGTCCAAGCAGAAATGTCAACTTTTATAGGTTCGCCACTTAATCCATTACCTAAATAAGGTACATATTCTACCTCGTTTTTATTGATTTTATAACTTGTAATACTAATTTGTTCTGAATCGATTTTCTTTCCAAAAAAATAATCTGCAAAATGCATTTTACCTTCATAATTTGGCAACGGAATTTCGATTGTTTTTTGTTGATAACCAATAGGCGCGTAGGCTATAGACAGATCTTGTCGGTTTGCATTCTCGGTTTTATCGGCTGCAAAAAGATAAGAAAAGATAGAAATTAGCCCAGCTAATACGATTACACTAAAAGAAAGAACACCAAGGGTGTTCTTTCTTAATTTTTTAAATACTATTTGAGAAAATGAACCGTTTTCTTGCTTCATTATTTTATGTCTCTTAAAACGTTAACCGCTTCGTTTAAGTAAAAATCACGTTGTAAACCTTTGAACCAATTTTGACGTTTTGCTTTTAAAACAGTATCGTTTTTAATTGCAGCTTGATCATTTTGATTCATCGAGAATTTGAATGTGTTTTTGTATTTATCCAAAACTTCAAACTTTTTGATTTTATCTTCACGTGTTTTTCTGTAAGCTCTGTAATCAACCAAGTTTAATGGAATTTCTTTTACATCTTCCATTGATTTTACAAATTTGAAACTTTCGTTCATTAAGTTCAAATGTTGATTATTTGCTAAACGTGTTTTACTGTTTGCTTTTATTTGCTCTAAATTAATTGCAGTTGGCCATTTTGCAATAACCAATGGTTTAATTTGATCCCAATTTAATGCTTCTGGACGAGAACCTTCGTTAATATCTTCTAACGTATATTGATCGTTCATCGCAATATCAGATTGTACACCTTTTAATTGTGTAGAACCTCCGTTTACACGGTAAAATTTCTGAATTGTTAACTTAATTGCTCCTAATTCATCACTTCCTGTGTTACGGTCTAATGGTAAAATAGTTTGTACAGTTCCTTTTCCAAATGTTTGTGGAGAACCAACAATTACTGCACGACCATAATCTTGCATTGCTGCTGCAAAAATTTCTGATGCCGATGCCGATAATTCGTTTACCATAACCACTAATGGTCCGTCATAAGAAATAGAATTATCTTTGTCTTCGTGTATTTTTAACATTCCGTCACTACGTCTAACTTGTACAATAGGACCTTGATTGATGAATAAACCACTAATTTTTACAACTTCTTCTAAAGATCCACCACCATTGTTACGAACGTCAAAAATTAAACCTTTGATGTTTTCTTTTTTCAGTACTTCAATTTCTTTTTTGATATCATCTGTAGGATAACGACCACCTTCTTTACCCATTGGCGTATAGAATTCTGGTAAATAAATAATTCCGTATTTATCACCTTTTTCATCCGTAATAACAGACGAACGTGCAAAAACTTCGTCATATTCAATTACATCACGAATCAAAGAAATTTGTTGTTGCGAACCATCTTTTTTCTTTACAGTTAAGATAACTTCAGTTCCTTTTTTACCTCGAATTAAACGAATTGCATCGTTTAATAACATACCAACAATATTTTTAGGTTCTTCTTTTTTACCTTGTGCAACTTTGATAATTTGGTCACCAACTTCTAACTTTCCGTTTTTCCAAGCTGGTCCACCAATTACTAATTCAGCAATTGTAGCAAACCCTTTTTTGTCTTGTAATTTTGCTCCAATTCCTTCCATTTGTCCAGACATTTCAAAATCGAAATCTTCTTTTCCAGTTGGAGAAAAATAAGATGTGTGCGGATCATATTGCTCAGAAATAGAGTTCATGTAAATCGCAAAATAATTTTCGCGTTTTGTTTGTTTAATTCTTCTGAAATAATCAGAAATTAACTCTTTTACTTCTTCGCGCGCCATTTTTTCTACTTCGGCGAAAGGTGTGTCTTTCGTTATTTTCTTTTTGTCTTTATCTGCTAAAGGATCTACTTCGGCTTTTAAAGAATTTTCATCAATAGAATCTTTCTTTTCTCCTTTTAGCTCATCTTGCATCGATACAATTTCTAATAAAACATTGTATTTGATGTATTTTCGCCATAATTCTTTCGCGCCAGCTTTATCTTTTGCGTATTTAGAAGTTTTATAATCTACATTATAATTTTCTTTTTGGTTATAATCAAATGGTTTTGACAAAGCTTCCATCGAGTATTTTTCGGCTTCACCAATTCGTTTATAAATTGTGTCAGCTGTAGAATTGTAGAATTTTAAATCTTCATTTTTATAAAAATCATCTAAATTGTGATAATCTTTTTTGAATAAATCATAATCAGATTGTAATAAAAATCTTTTTCCTGGATCAATGTATTCGATGTATTTATTGAATACATTTTCTGAAAACTTATCATCAATTGTTGCTGGTTTATAATGAAGATAGGTTAAAGTATTTCGTGTGTTTTTTACGATTAACTTTTCTTTGTCATCATTAGAATCTAACATTGGTTTGCAAAAGCAGAATGCCAATAAACTCATTGATAAAAATGAGAGTAAAACATATGTTTTTTTAATTAACATATAGCGTGGTTCTTATATAAATTAATAATTTACGAGTCCTCCAAATATAAATAAAAAAGAAATTAGTTGGAAGTTTTTTACATTTGTAAAAAAGAATAATAAAAGTAACAATAAAATATGGAAAGACCGCTAATATTAGTGACAAATGATGATGGCGTTACGGCGCCAGGAATCAGAGCTTTGGTCGAAATGGCGAAAGAATTTGGAGATGTTTATGTTGTAGCGCCAGACAGTCCACAAAGTGGTATGGGGCACGCCGTGACGTTAAATT
This sequence comes from Algoriella xinjiangensis, assembly GCF_900115015.1. GTDB lineage: Bacteria > Bacteroidota > Bacteroidia > Flavobacteriales > Weeksellaceae > Empedobacter > Empedobacter xinjiangensis. The sequence goes on from NZ_FOUZ01000002.1 coordinate 69,860, forward strand.
CTACTTTGTTTTGTGATAAAATTGAGTTGGATGAAGAAGTAATTGAGTACGCTTGCTCGGGAACGCCTGTAGATTGTGTAAAACTTGCAGTTTCGCAGATTTTACCAAGAAAACCAGATTTGTGTATTTCGGGAATTAATCATGGTTCAAATTCATCGGTTAATGTAATTTATTCGGGTACGATGTCTGCGGCTGTAGAAGCAGGAATTGAAGGAATACCAGCAATTGGTTTTTCGCTTTGCGATTTTGCTTTTAATGCAGATTTTAAAGCGGGAGAAAAATTTATCAAGAAAATTATTGCAGAAGTTTTAGAGCATAGTTTACCAAAAGGTGTTGTGTTGAATGTGAATATTCCGAAATTGAAAGAATTTGAAATTAAAGGAATAAAAGTTTGTAGACAAGCTGATGCTAAGTGGGAAGAAAAATTTGATAAACGCGAAGATCCTCGTGGTAGAACGTATTATTGGATGAGTGGTGAGTTTAAGAATTTAGACAAAGGCGAAGATACGGACGAACGTGCTTTGGCTGATGGCTATGTTTCTGTAGTGCCGGTTCGTTATGATTTGACGGCGCATCATTTTTTACCAGATTTAAGAAATTGGAATTTTTAAATTCTATATAAAAAAAGGTCTTCATATGAAGACCTTTTTTTATTGTTATAATCGTTGAGATTATTTTACTGAATTTTTTTCTGCATTACGGTAGAAAGTTTCTTTTTGATCATTTCCTAACGCTTTGTATGCTTGAATTAAATTACGAACAACCACACGGTTTGTAGGGTCTAATTCGTACATTTTTTCTAAATAAGGAACAGCTTCTGTAAATAAAGCTTTACGCTTTGTTTCGTTTGCTGCATACGCTTCTTTTTCTTTTTTAGAAGTTCCTAAATTGTTGTTCATTTCCTCAACATATTCTTTGTCTTTTTTCAAGATAGCTAAAACTAAATTGTTGTAAGATTCAGAATGTTTTGGATTTAATTCAATTGCTTTTTTGAATAAGGCTTTTGCTTCTTCGGTTTTAGCTTCATCATCCAAGTATAAAACACCTAAATTATAATAATTTTGTGCATTATTTGGATCAATTTTAATGCTTTCTTCAATACGTTGACGCATTTTGTCTGCATTACCAGAAACTTGATAAATACCTGTTGCGATATTGTTGATATCTGCATCTTTTGGATATTTAGTAGTAGCTTCTTCTATAATTGGATCATATTTTTTAGCATTATACAAACCATTCAAAGCTAAAACATACATATCACGGTTGTAGTCTTTTGTTTGATTTGCAGATATACCTGTAAATCCTTTTGCAGCTAATTCTTTAATAATAGCTAAAGATTTATCATAATCATTTGCATTGTAATAACAAATTGCAGCTTGGTATTTATAAATTTCTTCTTTTGTACCTAAAGCTTCAACTAAATTATAAACGTTTAAGAATTTTGTTGCTGCTTCTGCAAATTGCTTTGCGTCCATTGCTTTGTTAGCTGCTTCTAATTCTTTATTTGCAAGATTAGAAACTTCTGATTGCAATAAGAAACCATATTTCTGTTGTAAAACAACTTCTTTTGGTTTAGCATAATTCCCACCAGCTGTTGCTTTGTCTAAATCTGCTTGCGAATAATAAAATTCGTCTTTTTTAGTGTCTTTGTTTTTTACTTGCCAAACTTTACCGCTTTCATATTTCGATAATTTTGCTAAATCTTGGCTTGCTTTTGTAACATCACCTTTTGTTAAGTTTTCTTTTGCTGATTTATTGTATTTCTCAGCTAAAACTGTAGGATCTGTTGTTAATTCTTCTGTATTTGTTTGAGCAAATGATGTTGACATTGCTAAAACTAAACCTAAGCTAAATAATAACTTTTTCATTGACTATTCATTATTTGGAGTCTCAGCAGTATTTTCCTCTGCTTGAGTTTCGTTATTGTCGTTTGAATTTTCTACAATTATTGGATTTCCGTCTTCATCTAATTCAACTTCATCCTCTAATTCTTCTGCAACTTCAACTTTTGCAATGGCAGCAATTTCATCATTCTTTTTCAAGTTGATTAATCGCACACCTTGTGTTGCACGTCCCATTACACGAATTTCGTCTAAACCAGTTCTAATTGCAACTCCAGATTTATTAATAATCATTAAATCATCTTCGTCTGTTACAGCTTCTATTGCAATTAATTTTCCTGTTTTATCTGTAATGTTTAAAGTTGTTACACCTTTTCCACCACGATTTGTTTCACGATAATCTTCGATTGATGAACGTTTTCCGTATCCTTGTTCAGAAACAACTAAAACTGTTTCTTTCTCCATATCCGAAACAACAATCATTCCGATAACTTCGTTGTCTGGTTGATCTCCTAAGTTGATACCACGAACACCAGAAGCAGTACGACCCATTGGGCGAACTTTTTCATCTTCGAAACGAATGGCTTTACCATAACGAGAAGCAATCATAATTTGAGATTTACCGTCTGTTAATAAAGCTTCTAATAAAACATCACCTTCGCGAACTGTAATTGCGTTAATTCCGTTTGCACGTGGGCGAGAATAAGCTTCTAAAGCTGTTTTCTTGATGATACCATTTTTAGTTACCATGATCACGTAATTATTATTTACGTATTCTTCGTCCATTAAATCGTGTGTGCGGATGTAAGCTTTTACTTTATCGTCTGCATCAATATTGATTAAGTTTTGGATAGCACGACCTTTAGATGTTTTAGAACCTTCGGGGATTTCGTATACACGCATCCAGAAACATTTTCCTTTTTCGGTAAAGAATAACATGTATTGGTGGTTTGTTGCCGCAACCATGTATTCTAAGAAATCTTCGTCTCGTGTTGTAGCACCTCTGTTACCAACACCTCCACGAGATTGTTTACGGTATTCTGATAGTGGCGTACGTTTGATGTAACCCATGTGAGAAATTGTTAAAACAACTTTTTCATCAGGAATTAAATCTTCCATATTAAGATCTCCTCCAGCATAATTGATATCTGTACGACGATCATCACCATATTTTGTACGAATTTCAATTAATTCATCTTTGATAATTTGCATACGTAAATCTTCGTTTGCTAAAATATCTTTTAAGCGATTAATTGTAGCCATTATTTCATCATACTCAGCACGGATTTTATCAATCTCAAGTCCTGTTAATGTACGTAAACGTAAGTCAAGAATTGCACGTGCTTGTATTTCTGATAAATCAAAAGCAGCCATTAATTCGTTACGAGCCTCTTCTGGTGTTGAAGCGCCACGAATAATACGAATTGCACGATCTAAATCATCTTGAGTTCCGATTACTTTCATGTAACCTTCTAAGATATGTGCTCTTTCTTGTGCTTTTCTTAATTCATATTCAGCACGACGAATAACAACTTCGTGTCTGTGCTCTATGAAATAATGAATTAAATCTTTTAAATTTAATTGTTCTGGTCTTCCTTTTACTAATGCAATGTTATTTACACTAAAAGAAGATTGTAATTGAGTAAATTTATATAACTTGTTTAGTACTACATTAGGAACAGCGTCCATTTTAAGTACATAAACAATACGCATTCCTTTACGGTCAGATTCGTCACGAATCTCAGCAATACCATCTAATTTACCATCTTTAACTAAGTCAGCAGTTTTTGCAATCATGTCTGCTTTGTTAACTTGGTAAGGAATTTCTGTTGCAATAATACAATCACGACCATGCACTTCTTCAAAATTTGTTTTTGCACGTAATACAATACGTCCACGTCCAGTTTCAAAAGCTTGTTTTACACCTTCGTAACCATAGATTGTTCCACCTGTTGGGAAATCTGGGGCTTTGATGTGTTGCATAAGTTCGTCAATCGTAATATCACGATTTTCAACATAAGCAATTGTACCATCAATTACTTCTGTTAAATTATGAGGAGCCATATTAGTTGCCATACCAACTGCAATACCCGATGCACCATTTATTAAAAGTGTCGGAATTTTTGTTGGCATAACTGTTGGCTCTTGAATTGTATCATCAAAGTTTAATTGATAATCAACAGTTTCTTTATCTAAATCAGCTAATATTTCGTCTGAAATTTTTTGAAGTTTTGCTTCGGTATAACGCATTGCAGCAGGTGGATCACCATCTACAGAACCGTAGTTACCTTGACCGTCTACAAGCATATAACGTAAAGACCATGGTTGCGCCATACGCACCATTGCGTCATATACCGAACTATCTCCGTGTGGGTGAAATTTACCTAAAACTTCTCCAACGATACGAGCAGATTTTTTATAAGAACGGTTAGAAAAAACACCTAATTCATACATCCCGAATAATACTCTACGGTGTACAGGTTTTAAACCATCGCGCACATCCGGAAGCGCACGAGATACGATTACCGACATCGAATAATCGATATATGCGGATTTCATTTCATCCTCAATGTTAATTGGGATTAGTCTTTCTCCTTCAGTCATATTGTTTTGTTATATAAGGTGGCTAAGATACAAAAATTAACCATAAAAGAATGTGATAAAAACAAGTTATTTGATGTTTTAAGAAAGTTTTAAGTAAACCATTATTTCAGTCAAGTAAGTGGTTTTTAGATTTCGTATTAGATTTTGTTGTTAATAAGTTTTATATGTTATTGTTTTAAATTTCGTTTGTTAAACAGAAAAATGTTTTTATATTTGCACTTCGAAAATTACAAATTGTAGAACGGAACACGGTTTACTATTAATTCATAGTTTTTTGTAATTTTCTATCTATTTGATTTTTGAATTAATAATTATAACTGTATATTTGCAACCCATTCGAGTAATGGATTAGAAACTTAGTAAAGATGAGTAAGAGAACATTTCAACCAAGTAACAGAAAAAAAAGAAACAAACACGGATTCCGTGAGCGTATGGCTTCTAAAAACGGGCGCAAAATTTTAGCGGCTCGTAGAAAAAAAGGAAGAGCAGCAGTATCTATTAGCGACGTAAGAGCTAAAAGATAATCGTTACAAATCATAAAAAATAAGCTTGAGAGTACTTCTTTCAAGCTTTTTTTTTACATTTGTCTTAAAGACTTTAGAAAGTATGGAACCTAATAATGTAATTGAACTTAGTCAATCCTCAATATATCAACGTAATCACTTGGTGTTATCTGACGTTAATTTTACACTTAACGAAGGCGAATTTGTTTACCTAATTGGAAAAACAGGAAGTGGAAAAAGTAGTTTATTAAAAGTACTTTACGGTGATTTGCCTTTGCAAACAGGTCAAGGTAAAGTTGTAGGTGTAGATTTAAAAACACTGAAAACAAGTAAAATTCCTGATTTGAGAAGACATTTAGGAATTGTTTTTCAAGATTTTCAATTATTAACAGACCGTACTGTCGAGCAAAATTTGACATTTGTTTTAAAAGCAACAGGCTGGAAAGATAAAGCAACAATTGAAAATAGAATTAATGAAGTTTTAGATTCAGTTGGTATGTTATCTAAAAAGAAAATGATGCCTTTCCGTCTTTCTGGTGGAGAGCAGCAGCGTGTTTCTATTGCTCGTGCGCTTCTAAATCATCCTGAACTTATTTTGGCAGATGAGCCAACAGGAAACTTAGATCCAGAAACGTCTAATGATATTATGGATTTGTTGTTGTCGGTTTCTAAAGAAAATAATTGTGCAGTTGTAATGGCAACGCATGATTATGAAATAATTCGTCGATATCCTGCACGTAAAGTGCGTTGCGAGGAAGGAAAATTGTTTGAAGTTGTAGAAGCAATTACAGAATAAAATTATCTAAAACAATATATTTTAAAAGAAAGAGTTTACATTTATGTAGACTCTTTTTTTATTTATAATATGAGCTAAATGAATTCAGAAAAACAGTTGCATTTTGTCAGTATGGACGTTCCTTTTCCTCCGAATTATGGAGGGATAATAGATGTTTTTTTTAAACTAAAAGCTTTTAATCAATCAGGAGTTAAGATTTATTTACATCTGTTTGGTTTTAAAAATGAAAGAAATTTAGAATTAGAAAAATATGCCGAGGAAGTTTATTTTTATCCAATAAAACAAAATCCATTCTTAGTTTTTAATAAATATCCAATTTCTGTAAGTTCTAGAAATGGTGAAAAATTATATAGTAATTTAATAAAAAATAAAGCGCCTATTTTTTTTGAAAGCTTAAAAACTACAAAAATACTTAATCAATTTTCTTTACCAAATTTCTCTAAATTTTTGCGTTTGCATAATATAGAACAAAATTATTTTGAAGGTTTGTCTAAAAGTGAATGGAATCCTGTTAAGAAAAAACTTTTTGAATTAGAAGCTAAAAAATATATTGATTACGAGAAAATAATTACCCAATTTGATCAAGTTTTTACATTGTCAAATTATGAGCAGTCTTATGTCTTTAATAAGTACAAAAAAGGAACATTTGTTCCGGTTTTTCATGGTAACGAATTCTTTAGAAATTTGGATGGTTTTGGTGATTATATTTTATATCATGGCGATTTAAGAGCGTCAGATAATAAGAAATCTCTTGAATTTTTGATTGATACTTTCAAAGAAATAGATTATCCTTTTTTAATAGCGTCAAGTAATCAAGAAAAGTGGGTAAAAAGTAAAATAGCAAATCATAAAAACATGAAATTTGTTTATTTAGAAAATTTTAATCATTTGCTTGAATTATTTTCTGGAGCGCATATCAACGTAAGTTGGTCATTTCAACAATCAGGAACAAAATTAAAAGTTGTAAATGCATTATTTAATAGTCGTTTTTCGGTAATAAATGATAAAGTAGTTGACGATAAAAATATACGTCAATTGTGTGTGGAAGCTTGTGATAAAGCCGAATTAATTTCACAAATAAATAAATTAATTCAAACGCCTTTTCAGCCTTCGGTCAATTATAAATTTATTCTTGAAAATTATTTAAATGATAAATTAAATGCTCAGAAAATTTTAAAAGAAATATTTCCTTAAATTTATAAGAATTAACACAAAAATATGAACCGAACTGAATATGCAGATATAATTTTACAACAGATTTCTGATCGAAAAGAAGAAATAAAACAACAATATAATAATAGTAAAAATAACATAGGATATTTTTGGATTGATGATTTATTGCCAGAAGATTTAGCTTTAGAAATAAGCAATATTTTTCCTGAAAAAGAAAAGATGGTTTTAAAAAAAAGTTTGAAAGAAGATAAATATATCGCTGTTCAAATGAATCAATATGATCCTATTTTAGAAGAAATTATTTATGCTTTTCAAGACGAACGAATTGTACATTTAGTTGCTGATATTTGCGAAATAAAACAACCAATTCCTGATACATCTTTGTATGCAGGCGGATTGTCTATGATGGGAAATAATCAATTTCTGCAACCACATTTGGATAATTCACACGATGCAAAACGAGAATTGTGGCGCGTTTTAAATTTATTGTATTACGTTACTCCAGATTGGAAAGAAGAATATGGAGGTAATTTAGAAGTTTGGCCAAATGGCTTGAAAAATGATCAAATAACTATCTTTAGTAAATTTAATAGATTAGCGGTTATGGCAACGCATAACGATTCGTTGCATTCGGTTTCGCCCGTAAAATTTGATGGTTTTAGAAAATGTGTTTCGAATTATTATTTTTCGAAAGAGCCTTTAAGAGAAACAGATTCTTTTCATGTGACTTCGTTTAGAGGTCGTCCCGAACAGAAAGTTTTAGACCAAGTTTTGCAAGTTGATAATGCGTTACGAATGGGCGTTCGTAAGTTTTTTAAGAAAGGAATTGTAGAAAATCCACACGTATATAAGAAAGAAGAAAAATAGATTAGTTACAACTAATCTATTTTTTTTATCTGTTCAAAAATCAATTTTAATTTATTTTCTTCATTTTCCCAACAAAGCTCTTTTGCAGCTTCTTGCAAGTTAATTTTGTAAGTCTTTTTTCCTTCGTTTAAGATTTCTTGTAATTTATTTGCAATGTTTTTTGGATTGTGGTTATCAATCACTTTTCCTACTTTATATTCTTCTATCGTTTTTTTAATTTCAGGAAGATTTGTTCCTAAAATTGGAATGCCAGCTTGCATAAAGTCAAATAATTTATTCGGTAGAGCATAGCGATAGCTTAAACCTAAATCTTCTTCCATACTCATTCCTATTTCGGCTAAAGGTGTAATAGTTTTTAAAGTTTTTGGGGGAATATTTCCTAAAAAATGAATGCGATTAGTCAAATTTAAATCTTTAACCATTTGTTCGTATTCGGTTTTTTTAGGCCCGTCGCCAGCAATCCAAAATTGACAATTATCGATGTATTGAAAAGCTTCAATCATTTTATCGATTCCTCGGCTCATGTTGATTGCGCCTTGATACATCACAATTTTTTCGTTGTTTGGATTTGGAGGTAGACGAAAGAAAATAAAATCTTGTTTATCGTTTAATTTTGTTCGGTTGGGAACATTTCTAATCACAGCCGGATTAGCGCCATATTCTTTTTTAAACCAATTTGCATATCCGTCACTAACTGTATAAAAGTACTTGATTTTCGGAATTAAAAAACGTTCTAAGGTTTTCCAAACTTTTTTTGTTTTTGGACGATCTGTTAAAGAAGGTAACTCAGAAAAAATCTCGTGACTGTCAAAAACCAAAGGCAAACGATATAGCTTACTTACCAGATAAAAAGGTAATAAACTGTCTAAATCATTGGCTAATAAAATGGTTTTTTTGTCTGATTTTTTCAATAATGTAAAAAATAATTTAAAGTTAAATTCAGCATACATTTTTGCAGAAGATTGATTTTTCATGTCAATAAAATGCGTTTTGTAAGGCTTGTTTAAATTTGGTTTTCCACGTAAAGTTGTTCCAATTAATTCGACATCATATCCAAATTTTAGTAAAGAATGACAAACTTTATCAAGTCGTTGATCCGTTTCAATGTTATTTGTTACAGCAGATAGAATTTTCAATTTTCAGTGTTTTTTTATTATTTTCCTGGTTTAAAAGCAATATAATAAGCTTGCACTAAAAATAAAATGGCATTTGGTATAAGAACTGGCCAAGCATCGTACATCCAAGCATAAATTACAAAACATACACAACCAATTGCATTGATAATTCTGATGGTTGTAATCTTTGAAAAAAAGAATGCTAAAACGATAAATACTGATGCTAAGTAACCGAAAATATCGGCTACATTGATGTTAGATAAAAAATCCATAAAACGATAAATAAGAATGATAAAGTATAGGCAAAATTATGAAAAATAAGTCGATAACTTTGCTTAAATTTGCAAGATGATAGAAACTTTATCAAACATAAAACACAAAGATTCGCCAAACTTCTTTTTAATTGCTGGTCCATGTGCAATCGAAAGCGAAGATATGGCTTTGAGAATTGCGGAACGCGTAATTACTATTACAGATAAATTGGAGATTCCTTATATTTTTAAAGGATCATTCAAAAAAGCAAATCGTTCTCGTATTGATAGTTTTACTGGAATTGGAGACGAAAAAGCATTAAAAATTATTCAGAAAATTGGAGAAACTTTTGATGTGCCAACAACAACAGATATTCACGAGCCTTTTCATGCAGAAATGGCAGCGGCTTATGTTGATGTTTTACAAATTCCTGCATTTTTAGTTCGTCAAACAGACTTGGTTGTTGCTGCGGCGCAAACAGGTAAACATGTGACATTAAAAAAAGGACAATTTCTTTCGCCAGAAGCAATGAAATTTCCGGTAGAAAAAGTAACAGATTCTGGTAACAGTAATGTTGCAATTATAGAACGTGGTACAATGTTAGGTTACGGAGATTTAGTGGTAGATTATCGTGGAATTCCGGTAATGCAAAACTATGCACCCGTTATTTTAGATATTACACACTCACTTCAACAGCCAAATCAGGCTTCAGGTGTAACTGGTGGTAAACCAGAATTAATAGAAACAATTGCGAAAGCAGGTATTGCAGTAGGTGCAGATGGTTTATTTATAGAAACTCATCCAGATCCTAAAAATGCAAAAAGTGACGGAGCAAATATGTTACAATTAGACTTGTTAGAAGGTTTATTAACAAAATTAGTTAGAGTTCGTCAAGCAATTCTATAACAATATATTAAAATAATTTATTAAATAATACTTAGTCTTTGTGATTAAGTATTTTTAATTTTTTAGATATGAATAATTTAATTCAAAAATACAATATTCCAGGACCTCGTTATACAAGTTATCCAACTGTACCATTTTGGGACAACGATAGCTTTACAAAACAAGGTTGGATAGAAACTTTTCAACGATCATTCGATGAAAGTAATGAAGCAGAAGGAATATCTCTTTACATTCATTTACCATTTTGCGAAGCATTATGTACATTTTGTGCGTGTAACAAACGTATTACAAAACAACATACTGTAGAAGTTCCGTATATAGAAACGGTATTAAAAGAATGGAAATTGTATGTAGATTTATTATCAGCTCGTCCAAAAATTAAAGAAATACATTTAGGAGGAGGAACACCAACATTTTTTTCGCCAGAAAATCTGAAGAAATTAATAGATGGAATTTTTGAGTATTCGGATATCGCCGAAGGACACGAATTTAGTTTAGAAGGTCATCCAAATAATACAACAAAAGAGCATCTACAAGTTTTATTTGATTTAGGATTTAGACGAATTTCTTACGGTGTACAAGATTATGATCTTAAAGTGCAGAAAGCGATTAATCGCGTTCAACCTTTCGAAAATGTGAAGCAAGCAACAGAAGATGCGCGCGAAATTGGATTTACATCAGTTTCTCACGATTTGATTTTTGGTTTGCCTCATCAAACTTTAGAAGGAATGGTGGAAACGATTAATTTAACAAGAGAATTAAACCCAGATCGTATTTCGTTTTACAGCTATGCGCATGTGCCTTGGATAAAAGGAGTTGGACAACGTGGTTTTCAGGACGAAGATTTACCTTCGCCAGAGTTAAAACGTGCATTGTACGAGGAAGGAAAAAGAATGTTTGAAGAATTGAATTATTTTGAAGTTGGGATGGATCATTTTGCTTTAGAGCAAGATTCGATGTATCAATCAATGAAAAACAATTCGTTACACCGTAATTTTATGGGCTATTCTTCATCTAAAACACAATTAATGATTGGTTTAGGCGTTTCGTCTATCAGTGATTCTTGGTACAGTTTTGCTCAGAATGAGAAAACGGTAGAAGAATATGAAAAATCAATCAATAACGGAGAATTATCAGTTTTTAAAGGTCATATTTTATCAGAAGAAGATTTAATTATGCGTCGTCATATTTTAAATTTAATGTGTAATTTACAAACTTCTTGGGCAGACGAAAATGCAAAAATAAACGATGTAGATCGTATAAAAACGATGTTACAAGGCATGGTTGAAGATGATTTGATTGCGTTTACAGACAGCGGTATAATTGTAAAAGAAGAAGGTCGACCATTTGTAAGAAACGTTTGTATGCCATTCGATAAGAGAATGATAGATAATGAACCAGAAACGCGTATTTTCTCGATGACTATCTAATTAATTTTAGATAAATATGCGAATCTTTATTTAAAAAAGTATATATTTGAATATCTCAACAATGAAAGAAATAGAAATCCACGGTAAAAAATTTATACCGTACATCGCTTTTGAAGAAATAGAACATGCCATCAAAAATATGGCAAACGAAGTTTACGAAGAATACAAAGACGAAAGACCAATTTTTGTTGGCGTATTAAACGGAGTTGTAATGTTTTTCAGCGATTTCTTAAAACAATACCAAGGTGAATGTGAAATATCATTCTTAAAATTAAAATCTTACGAAGGTACAGAATCAACAGGAAAAGTTGAAATTGAGATGGATATCCCAATGAGTGTTGAAGGTCGCCACGTAATTATTTTAGAAGATATTGTAGATACAGGAAATACTTTGATTGAGTTACACCGTATCTTAAAAGAGAAAAAGGTGAAATCTTTAAAAGTAGCAACATTGTTATTTAAACCAGATGCTTACAAAAAAGACTTAAAAGTAGATTTAGTTGGAATTTCTATTCCAGATAAATTTGTAGTAGGTTACGGTTTAGATTACGACGGTCTTGGAAGAAATTTACCAGATATTTATCAAATAAAACATTAAAAATAAAATGCTAAACATTGTATTGTTCGGCCCTCCTGGTAGTGGTAAAGGAACGCAAGCTAAATTCTTAGAAGAAAAATACCAAACTCCGCAAATTTCAACAGGAGATTTATTTCGTTACAATTTAAAAAATGAAACTGAATTAGGAGCGTTGGCTAAATCTTATATGGATAAAGGTCAATTAGTGCCAGATGAGGTTACAACAAATATGCTTGTTGATCATTTAGATAATAATCCAAATCCGCAAGGTTTTATCTTTGATGGATACCCAAGAACTACAGCTCAGGCAGAAGCTTTAGATAAAATTTTAACAGAAAAATACCAAAGCGAAGTAAGTGTTACATTAGCATTAGTAGTTGATGATGAAATTTTAGTACAACGTTTGTTAGAGCGTGGTAAAACTTCTGGTCGTGCAGATGATGTTGACGAAACTATTATCCGCGATCGTATTACCGAGTATTATGCAAAAACTGCAATTGTAGCCGAGCATTACAAAGCACAAGGTAAATGGGTAGAAATAGATGGAGTAGGTACTATAGAAGATATTACTGAAAAATTAAACGCAGCAATTAAAGAGGTTTTATAAGAACAACTTTACATGATATAAAAAAAAGGATTCTCAAAAACGAGAATCCTTTTTTTTATTTTGAATATTTATGATTTAGAATCATGATTATTTTATAAAATTTGAAACTGATTTTTCCCATTCACTAGAAAAATGATTTAAATAATTTTCATGTCCTGCAGATTGAAATATCTTTAATTTTTTATTTTTTGAATTAATGTTTTTATAAATAGCATCAATCTCAATTCTTTTTACATTCTTATCTTTTGCTCCATACATTAAAAGAACAGGTTGTGTAATGTTTTTCGAATATTCATCAGGATTATGGTCAAAAGCCCAAAAACCATTTATTGTACCACCCCAAAAAATTAATAAATAGGAAAGAGGAAAAGTTGGAAGATTCATATTCTCAAATCTATTTTCTACAGTTTGTTGCATTGTTGCAAATGGACATTCAATAATTACTTTTTGAGGATTTAGTTTAAAATCAGAAATAGCTTTCATTATTGAAACAGCTCCCATAGAATTACCATAAAGTACGATATTACTGTTATTTTTTGAGGCATAATTATAAACCGTTTGCACATTATTTGCTTCTAAATAACCAATTGTAGTTTGATATCCTTCTGAATTTCCGCAACCCATAAAATCGGTCAAAATTGTTGAATATCCTATTTTATTAAAATATTCAGCATTTTTAATAAGTGATGATTTCTCTGATGAATAACCATGAAAAAGCAAAACAATTCCTTTAGAATTTGGAACAATATTTTCCCATATTTCGATCTCTACATTACTTTGTAATTGTTTTGTAACTGTATTGATTGGTAACTCTCCAATATATTTAGGTTTTGGATTATTAACACCAAAAATTAAGGTAGAAATTTTTTCTAATGTATTTAACTTACTTGGTGATTGAGTTTTGTTAGAATTCTCTTTTTTCGAAAAATGCGTAAATTTATATGAATGAAATATTGAAATTATATTCATAAAAATGAAACAAATTATTAAGCTATAAATTAAGAATTTGGATATTTTTTTTATTAACGAAATTTTTTTCATTAGATTCATTTATACAATTTTAAACGAAAAATAATTTTAAATATTTCACTTAATACCTTTGTTTACCAAACCTTTGCAAATGTTACTTACAATAGTTGGACCTTCGTATATAAATCCTGAATAAACTTGTAATAAACTAGCACCCGCTTCCAGTTTTTCAATTGCATCTTCTGCCGTATAAATTCCACCAACACCAATTATCGGAAAAGCTTTGTTCGATTTTTCTGAAAGATAATGAATCACTTCAGTAGAACGTTCTTTAAGTGGTTTTCCCGAAACTCCACCAGCTTCTTTTACAATTTCTGGATCAGATTTTAAACCTTCGCGAGAAATTGTTGTATTTGTTGCAATAACACCTGCAATTTTAGATTCGGAAACAATATCTATAATATCATCTAATTGAGAATCGGTTAAATCTGGCGCAATTTTAAGTAAAATTGGTTTCGGAATTTCATTCTGATTATTATATTGTTGCAAGTATTTTAGAATATACAATAATGGCTCTTTTTCTTGTAAATCCCTTAATCCAGGCGTATTTGGCGAACTTACATTTACTACAAAATAGTCAACATAATCAAACAAAGCATTAAAACATTTTACATAATCATCAACTGCATCTTCATTTGGCGTTAATTTATTTTTACCAATATTTCCACCAATAATGTAATTTTCGCGATGCGGTAATTTTTTTATTTGCTCTATTGCAAAATCAACACCTTTATTATTAAATCCCATTCGATTAATAATTGCTTCATCTTCTAATAAACGAAACATACGAGGCGCATCATTTCCGGGTTGAGGTTTTGGTGTAACTGTTCCAATCTCGATAAAACCAAAACCAAAGTGGTTCAATTCTTCAATATATTCGGCATTTTTATCGAAACCTGCAGCTAAACCAATCGGATTTTTAAACTTAATTCCGAAAACTTCTCGCTCTAAATCTGGATGATTAAATTGATAAAATTTATTCAATAATTTTCCAACACCAGGAAAAGCAGCATAATTTTTGAGATTCCTTGTCACAAAATGGTGCGCTTCTTCGGGTTGAAGTTGAAATAAAATTTGTTTGATGTGTTTGTACATGCTGCAAAATTAAGAATATCCAACTAATATTTAAATTAACATGTAAACTGTTTTAAATTATTTTGAAAGATTTTGATTATTAGCGATTAGATTTTAATATCAAAATTAGAAATCGTACTTTTGCAGACTATTTATATAAAAAAGAAAAAATTATGCAATCAAATTTTGTTGACTACGTAAAAATCAATTGTAGAGCCGGACACGGTGGTGCGGGTTCAGCAAGTTTGCATCGCGAAAAATATATCGATAAAGGAGGTCCCGATGGTGGAGATGGTGGTCGTGGTGGTAACATTACGATTGTTGGTAATTCTAACTTTTGGACTTTATTAGAATTTCGTTTTAAAAGACATTTCCGTGGATCAAACGGTGGTCGTGGTGGTAAATCGCGTTCTACAGGTGCAGACGGAGAGGATATTATTTTAGATGTTCCTATTGGTGTGATAGCCAGAGATGAAGAAGGAAACATTATTGGAGAAATTACGGATGATGGTCAACAATTGATTATTGCAAAAGGAGGAAAAGGAGGTTTAGGAAACTGGAATTTTCGTTCTGCTACTCGTCAAACTCCTCGTTATGCACAACCTGGTTTAGATGGTGATGAATTACAAGTAACTTTAGAGTTAAAAATATTAGCCGATGTAGGTTTAGTAGGTTTTCCAAATGCGGGTAAATCAACTTTATTGTCTGCTGTTTCTGCTGCCAAACCAAAAATTGCGGATTATGCGTTTACAACGCTTACACCCAATTTAGGAATTGTAGAATACCGTAACCATAAGTCATTTGTAATGGCGGATATTCCTGGAATTATCGAAGGTGCTGCCGAAGGTAAAGGTCTTGGACATCGTTTTTTACGTCATATTGAGCGTAATTCTACGTTATTATTCTTGATTCCTGCGGATGCTGCAGATTATGGAAAAGAGTACAATATTTTGTTGAATGAGTTGACAAAATTTAATCCAGAATTATTGGATAAAGAGCGTGTTTTAGCTATTTCTAAATCGGATATGTTAGATGATGAATTAAAAGCAGAAATTCTAAAACAATTACCAACAGATATTATTACAACTTTTATTTCGTCTATTACAGGTGAAGGAATTATGGAGTTAAAAGATATTTTGTGGGATAAGTTACACGATTAATTAACTATTAAAAATAAAATAAATGTTTGGAAATTTTGGAGACATCATGGGAATGATGGGGAAAATTGGTTCAATTAAAGATAAATTTTCTGATTTAAAAAATGATTTAGAAAGCGAAATTTTTACAACAACTTCTAATGATGGAAGCGTGAAAATTACAATGTCTAAATTAGCAACAGTTAAAGATATTGAATTGGCTGAAGGAATGGATAAAGAGCAAATTGAAGACATGTTAGTAATGACATTGAACAAAGCTTTGGAGCAAGTAAAAACTGAAGCTATTGATCGTGCTAAGAAAACGGCACAAGAAAATTTACCTCAAATTCCTGGAATGCCTTTCTAATCATTCAGAAAATAGAAAATAATAAAAATCCCTGAAAGTTAACTTTCAGGGATTTTTTATTGTATCTAAAATTATACTTACTTGATGATTAATTTAGAAGTTGATTGTCCTTCGTTAGAAGATACTTTTACAACATAAACACCAGCAGGTAATTTAGTTTCGATTTGTTTTTTGAAATTACCAGAAGCATTTTCTGAAGACGTGTAAACAGTTCTTCCGTTTAAATCGATAATTTCGATATTAACTTTACCAGAAACTTTTTGCTCTATTGTAAAATTTCCATTTGATGGATTAGGATAAATTAATGATTTTTTAGCATCTAATTCTTTTGTAGCTAACATTCCTGTCGAGAATTTTTTAACCGCTAAATAAATATTATCTACAGCTTCTATCATAATATAACCATTTGTTACATCTTTAGCATTTGTAGGTAACGGGAAATTTGCAGTTCCTGTATTGTCTACGGTTCCTAATTCTTCAAAAGTTTCTCCACCATCCCAAGAGATTGATATTTTTACTTTTTCAGTATTAATAGGAGCAATGTTTGTGTTTGCTACATCCCAAGTTACATCAAAATTAGAAACGTTAAGTAACAATTGGTTTTCTGTATTATTAGGAGTATTTACAACAAATGGTCCTACACCATCTACAGCCATTACTTTTACAGTTGCAGATTGTGTTTGTGGTCCTTCTGTATTACTATCTCTAGATGTTATTGTAAAATCGTAATTTCTTGCAACAGATGTTAACGATTCCCACACTACATTACCAGTACCTGCATGTAATAATCTATTTGATAATATAAAACTTAATTTAGGAAAATATCGATATGTTTCCTCTACAGGACTGAATGATCTAAAGTTTGGTCCAGCAGTTTTAGTTTCTTTTACTCTACTATTTGCAGCTGTTGTAGCGCTAGTTCCTGAATTGTTTTGTTCCCAAGTATTCATAAGAACATCATTTTCTGCATCAGTTATTTTAGCATCTAATTTAAAAGCTGTTCCAACAGGAATTCTGTACAATGATTTTTCTAATTCAATTTTTGGAGGTGTATTTAAAATAGGTTTTTCGATACCACAAGTTTTATTTTTTAGATTATTTTGAACTTGTAAAATACTTCTATACGTAAAATAATCATCAGAATTTGCTTGAACATTGTATGATGTAATTCCTGCATAACCCATAATTGTAGATCCACCACCTGGTTCTACATTAACACCAGTACCTTCGATATTGTTAGAAAATGTGTGATTTGCACCTATTTGATGTCCAATTTCATGCGCAACATAATCAATGTCAAATTTATCACCAAAAGGTTTTCTATCAGCTGGCGAAGTAAAACCACTTCCTTTGTTTGCATCATTACAAATACAACCAATACAACCAGCGTTTCCACCACCACCAGCGTCTCCAAATAAGTGGCCAATGTCATAATTTTCGCTACCAAATGTAGTTGTTAGGTGTTTTTGTAATTCACTATTCCAACTATTCATACTTGATGAATTTGAGTATGGATCTGTTGTAGGATCTAAGAAAATTAAGCTTTCTACATTATCAGCTAAAACAAAATTTAAAGCCATGTCTTTTTCAAAAACTCCGTTTACACGTGTCATTGTATTGTTCATCGCTTCAAGTGCTTTTTCTACTGTTCCACCAAAATATTGTGTATATTCTCCTGTTACAGATAAAGCTAAACGATATGTTCTGAATTTTTGATCACTGTGTTTTGCATCAATGTTTTCACCACTTTGTGCTGCAGCATGTTCGTTTTCTGTTAAACAAGCAAAATCATCTTTTGCAGATTTTTCGTTATGAACTTCAAAATATTTACCATCAGTAGAGTAAGTTTCTAAATATTCTGATTTTTCATTTGCTCTAAAAATAGTAGAACTAATACCAGAAGGTCCAGTACTAAAACGTAGATAAGCAGAAGGATCTTCTAAACTTTTTCCTACATAAGAACGAATGTTAGAGAATTTAGTTTGAAGTTTTTCTGAGAAATTAGATGCTTCCCAAATTTCAAAACGTTCAAGATTACCATTAATGTTAGGCATTGTAATTACAATCCCTACTTGGTCTGAGTGACGTTGCGCTACGTTTGTTAATTTTTGATCTAAAGTTTTACGATCTAATGTAAAGATTTTTTGATTTCTCTTATCCTGATACTCTCTTTTAGCCGATGGATAAGCTTCAGCTTCACTAACGGACTTCCAATTCTGCCCGAAAGTATAAGTCCCAGCTAGTATAATAGCTAGGGAAATTGTAATTTTATTCATGTTAAGTGTTAATTTGAAACTAAATTAGTTAAAATAAATTGAATACACCATGAATAAAAGTTTAAAAACAGTGATTTTGTCTTTTTTTGTTGTTAGTTGTTCTGTAAACAGTAACAATAAATTAAACGACAATAATCGATTAGAAATAATTAGAAATCAAATTACAAGAGGTAATTCTCAAAGCCAAATTGTAAATAGTAATGAAACATTAATTGTTGTCAATAATGATACAATAATGAAGAAAACTAAAAAAGAAGATTGGCAAAAAATAGAAACAATGCTTCATAAAATAGAGTTGTCTAATTTAGAAATGATTGTTGTTGACGAGTCTGCAAAAGCACACCAATATGATGGAGCACCAATAACTACTATCACGGTAAAAGATGGTACGAAAAATTATTATTCACCAAGTTATGATACCGGTAAAGCACCAAAAGAAATTCATGATTTAGACGAATTTTTAAGTTCATTATCCAAATAATTTAGTTCTTCATCAGTCAAAGAATCTAAATATTCAGACTTTTGACGCTCTTGTTCTAAATAAGTATTCCATAATTGCTCTTCGCGTGGATCATAATAATTTTCTTGATCCCATTTTGGAGTATCTTTTTGTGGACCAATTTTTCTGAATAAATAAGCGAAAAAAGCACCCGTTATAAATCCACTTAAATGTCCTTCCCACGAAATTGAATTATTTCCAACTTCGGATTTTAATTGTGGTAAAATTTCTTGTGGAACCATACCCCAAATCATTCCGCCATATAAAACAATTATAATTAAAGAAACCGCCATTAAACCACGTTCTTTTCGAATAACACCACTAAAAAATATAAAAGAAGCCAATAAATAAACAATTGTACTTGCACCGATATGGCAACTTACGTGATCATCTAAAAAAGGAGGATTTCCGATAATCCAAAGTAAAATTCCAGAAATTATCCATCCAAAGAAAATAACATAATACGCTAATCTATCATATAACAATAAAGCTAAAAAGCTAAGAAAAGCCAAAGGAAAAGTGTTGCTCAAAATATGTTTCCAACCCGAATGAAAAAGTGGTGAAAAAAGTATTCCTTTCAATCCAACAAACGTTCTCGGAATAACACCATAACAACCTTCTGTTTCGTATCCATTTATCTGAAATAGAAAAATAATCCACATCGGAATTAAGAGTAATATTGGAATTATAATGGTTTTTTTAGGAAATGGATAATTCATAAAATTGATTTGTAAAATCCTTTTCAATCTTTATTCCCTTTCAAAAAATATGACAAATGTGGTTAAATTAAGTTGTGTAGCGCGCCATAATTTCTTTAGCAAGTAGCTTCCAATCGGTCCATTTTATACCAATTTTGTTGTTCTGAACGGCAATTTTATGTTGATAATCTAAATGCTTAAGCACTTCTTTGTAGGCTTTTAACAAATTATAACTTGGGTCGTAAATATGTGTAGCTTCAGAATTTGCACCGTTGATTTCGAGTATGACAAAATTTCCGTTCTGAAAATATTCCAAATTTTTTGCTTTCAAATCGATTCTTCCGTAAAAAAAACCATCAATTTTTTTAGCAATTTCGTCGATTGTTTTTTCGAGTTGAATCGTTTTTAAATGACTTCCATCCAAAAAAATTGTTCCACGACTATGATTTCCAATTGGTTCGACTAATTTTTGTTCGCCATTTGCTAAAACTGTAGAAAGTTCGTCTTTATAACGCTCAAACAAATAATCTTTTCGGTAAAATGCACGTAAATTTTGATTGATTAATTCTTTAAAAGTAGATTTTCCATCGCCAACAAACGCTAAAAATTCTTTTGTTGTAATCGAGATTATTTTTCCATTTTCTTCATTTGGTAATCTCACATAAAAAACACCAAATTCAAATTTAGAATCAAAGTATTCTTGTAAAATTAAATCGCGGTTATTTTGTTTAATATACGTTTCCCAATCGGTTTCATTTCTGATTAATTCAACACCAATTCCACGTTCGCCAATATTTGGTTTTGCAATAAATGGGAATTCAAACGGTATTTTTTGCGTTGTAAATTCTTCAAAAAAAACAGTTTTTGGTTTATACTTTTCCTCAATTTGATTAAGCAGATTAATCTTTGGATAGTTCATAAAACCGCCCCATTTAATGCCAGGATTTGCGGCGCAAAAATAAGCTGGCGCTCCAGCTTTTAAAATTTTGTAAATGTACCAAGGCGTTAATGGTCCATAAAATAACCAAAACGACCAAAATTCATATCGCGTCCATTTAGTTAGTTTCGGATTCATTTTTCTTGCTTTTGAAAATGAAGCGTAGACGAAGCTATACCAAAATTTGTAGGAATTTTTACGGTAGGAAAAGTTGTAGTTAAAGCAATTTTAAGAATTGCAAAATGATGAATACTATGATCAAAACAATACATTAATTCGCGTTGATTTGTAGATTCTATCAAAAAAGAATCGTTGTAATAATTTTGTTTTAGCTTGATTTTTTTCGTCAAATCTAATTGCAAAAAATTATCATTTAATTGATTAATAATATTCAAACTTTCAATCACAGAAGTTTCCCATAAATAGTTACGCTTGCGCTCATCATAACAAACACAACCATTTTGTTGCGCTTCTATAAAGCAAAAATAAAACTCAATAATATGTCGAAAATGTTGACCAATTGTTCCGTTCGAAATAATTTTCAATTCCTTTTGATACATGTCGTCATCAAATTGTAAAAGAATTGATTTTATTTCGTTAAAAGAATGTGCTATGGTTTTTTGAATACTCATAAATCTATGCAAAGATAAATTTTTACATTTGAAGTAAATTGAAAAATGAGATGTGTATAGTCAGTTTTTATAGAAAGAATGATGAATTTGTTTTAACGCACAACAGAGATGAGGAAATAAATCGTGATTCTTCGAAAGAAATTATCGAACAAAAACGATTTGATAAAACCTATTTTTCGCCTGTTGATGAGCGCGCAAAAGGAACTTGGATTTTTTATTCGGAAGATTTTATTGCGTGTATTTTGAATGGTGGAGAAGAAAAACCAACACATTTTAAAGCATCTTACAGAGAAAGTAGAGGAATTATTTTATTAGATTTATTGAAGTATGATTCTGTAAAAGAATATATTGAGACTGAAAATTTGACAGACATTGCACCTTTTACCATTTTTGTGTTTGAAAGAAAAAATAAAAATGCGTACCTTTTGTATTGGAACGAAAACGAATTGAAGGTAGATGATGTCTCAAATAAAGAAGTTGTAACGTGGTGTTCGTCGACATTGTATTCGCCTTTGCGTAGAGCGGAAATTGATGCAATTTTTAAATTAAATAATGATTTAGAAACGACTCAAATTTTTGAGTTACACAATCAATTAAAGATGAATAAAGGTGATATACACGATTTTTTAGCAACAACATCAATTTCACAAATTATTGCGAATCATTCAGAAATTGATATGAAATATTGTCAGTTATTTTAGATTTAGTAGACAATAATTGTATATTTTTAGGATTCATTAAATCAATTCGGACAAAGGCATAATTTATGCTAGTATAAACCAGAATAATTATATTTGTTAAAGACAGCTTAAATAAATGAACGATAATTTCTCACAACAAGTAAAGGACGTTATTTCTTATAGTAAGGAAGAAGCGTTGAGATTAGGCCATGACCAGATTGGAACGGAACACCTTCTGTTGGGAATTATTCGCGACGGTGAAGGGAAAGCAATTTCAGTCTTAGAGGCATTAAATGTAGATTTAGACGAAATGCGTCAAAAAATTGAAAACCTAAATCCTCCAAAAGAAACAGATGGTAATAATATAAAGAATTTGAGTTTGACAAAACAAGCAGAAAGAGCGTTAAAAACAACGTTTCTAGAAGCAAAATTGTTTAAAAGTCCAACTGTAAATACAATTCATCTTTTATTGTGTATTCTTCGTAATGAAAACGATCCGATTACAAAATTGATGAATAAACTTGATATTGATTATAATACAGTAAAAGAGGAATTTAAATTTCAATTCCAAGACGAAGAAATTCAATCGCCGCGTGCAGAGAATCCTTCTTTTGATGGAGGAGATTCTGATAATGATTTTGAACGTGCATCAACAAGTAAAACAACTTCAAAAAGTAAAACACCCGTTTTAGATAATTTTGGACGAGATTTAACAGCAGTTGCACAAGAAGGAAAATTAGATCCAGTGGTTGGACGCGAAAAAGAAATAGAACGTGTTTCTCAAATTTTATCGCGTCGTAAAAAGAATAATCCATTGTTAATTGGAGAACCAGGAGTTGGTAAATCTGCAATTGCAGAAGGTTTAGCATTGCGAATTGTACAACGTAAAGTTTCGCGCGTTTTGTTTAATAAACGTGTTGTAACATTAGATTTAGCATCTTTGGTTGCAGGAACTAAATACCGTGGACAATTTGAAGAGCGTATGAAAGCCATCATGAATGAATTAGAGAAGAATGACGACATTATTCTTTTTATTGATGAGTTACATACAATTGTTGGAGCAGGAGGAGCTACAGGCTCTTTAGATGCTTCAAACATGTTCAAACCAGCATTAGCTCGTGGCGAATTACAATGTATTGGTGCAACAACATTAGATGAATATCGTCAATACATCGAGAAAGATGGTGCTTTGGTACGTCGTTTTCAAAATGTGATGGTAGAGCCTACAACACCAGAAGAAACATTACAAATTTTACACAATATAAAAGATAAGTACGAAGCGCATCACAATGTAAATTATACAGACGAGGCGTTACAAGCTTGTGTTAGTTTAACAACACGTTATATTACAGATCGTTTTTTACCAGATAAAGCAATTGATGCTTTGGATGAAGCAGGTTCTCGTGTACACATTAAGAATATAAAAGTTCCACAAGAAATTTTAGATCTTGAAGAAAAACTAGAAGAAGTTCGCGAAGAAAAAACGAAAGTTGTAAAATCTCAGAAATACGAAGAAGCAGCTCGTTTACGCGATTCGGAAAAACAAATCGAAAGCGATTTAAAACGTGCACAAGCACAATGGATGCAAGAATCTAAAGAAAATCGTGAAACGGTTACAGATGAAAATGTTGCAGAAGTTGTTTCGTTAATGAGTGGTGTTCCTGTGCATCGTGTTGCAGAAAAAGAAATGAAAAAATTAGCTCAAATGAATGAGTTAATGAAAGGAAAAGTAATTGGTCAAGACGAAGCTGTTGCTAAAGTTGTAAAAGCTATTCAACGAAATCGTGCCGGATTAAAAGATCCAAACAAACCAATTGGTTCATTCATTTTCTTAGGAACAACAGGTGTTGGTAAAACACAATTGGCAAAAGTATTAGCGAAAGAGATTTTTGATTCTAATGATGCATTAATCAGAATTGATATGTCTGAGTATATGGAGAAATTTGCGGTTTCTCGTTTGGTTGGAGCACCTCCGGGCTACGTTGGTTACGAAGAAGGTGGGCAATTAACAGAAGCTGTACGTCGTAAACCATATGCGGTTATTTTGCTTGATGAGATAGAAAAAGCGCATCCAGATGTGTTCAATATTTTATTGCAAATTTTAGATGATGGACATGTAACAGATAGTTTAGGACGTAAAGTTGATTTCCGTAATACGATTATCATTTTAACATCTAACATTGGTACACGTCAATTAAAAGAATTTGGAGATGGTGTTGGTTTTGGAACTTCAGCTAAAAAAGATACGGCTGACGAACGTGCAAAATCTACAATAGAAACAGCTCTTAAACGTGCATTTGCGCCAGAATTTTTAAATCGTATTGATGATATTGTTTTCTTTAATTCATTAACAAAAGAAAATATAATGTCGATTATTGATATTGAATTAGCTAGTTTATTTGAACGATTAACAGCGCTTAATTACCATTTAGAATTAACTACAGAAGCAAAAGATTTTATTGCAGATAAAGGTTTTGATAAAGAATATGGTGCTCGTCCACTAAAACGTGCAATCCAAAAATATATCGAAGATCCGATGGCAGAAGAAATCATTAATGCAGAAATTAGTGAAGGCGATCATTTATTATTAGAATTAAATGAAGCCAAAGATGGTGTTAAAATCTCTGTAAAAGAGAAAACACAAGAAGAAAAATCAGAATAATAACTTGCTAAGTTTTTAGCTAAGAAAGCCTTAAATATTTTATTTGAGGCTTTTTTTTATTTCGAATAGTTTTGCAGTACATTTGTGCAAGCAAGCCACTTTGTCGCTGCGAATTTATTCGGAGAGGAAAGTCCGGACACCAGAGAGTAAGCATAGCGGGTAATGCCCGTCACTTCTTCGGAAGGAGGACAAGTGCAACAGAAAGTATGTACAGTTCGGCTGTAGTGAAACCAGGTAAACTCTATGCGGTGCAATGCCATGTATACCAGCAGTTAAGGGCTACTCGTCCGTTGCTGGGGGGTAGGCAGATGGAGACCTTGGGTAACTAAGGTCCTAGATAAATGACAAAGCATTACTTTTGTAATGACAGAATCCGGCTTATCGGCTTGCTTTTTTATCTTCAAAATAAAGACTAAGTAACTCAGACGTATTACCGCAATTATTTTTTTTGAGAATATTGCGACGATGCGTATCCACTGTATGTTTACTAATTCCTAGCGCTTCGGCAATATCTTGACTTGTAAAACCTTTGATGAGGTACTCAAAAATATCACTTTCTTTATTGGTTAAAACTATTTTATTTTCTTGATTTTCATTCAGAATTCGAACCAAGCGATCACCTAATTTAAAAATATTTAACTTCGGAATTCCACCATTTTTGATGTGTGTAATATCAGACAAAAAGCAAAATGTTCTTAAAGGATTAAGGTTTTGACTTAATTCTAAATAAAAGTGTTGAACATACAATTGACGGTAATTTCCATCTTTGTGTTTTGCACGAAAATCGTAACAGTATTTATATTGTAATTTTTCGGATAGAATATTATTTCGATTAAATTCAGTAAACTTTTTCTGAATTTCGAAAACATGTGGAAGATCTTTTGGATGAGCAATTTTAATAAATAAATCGAGGTCAAATTCGGTCGTCGTATAACCCAAAACATTTTGTACTTGATCAGAAACATATTCAAATTTTCCCAAAAAAGGATTCACGATATAGATAAAATAATCACCAACAGAAATAATATCGATAATATCTTTTAGTCGAAGATATTTATCATCATTCGTATAATTATCTTGTGGTTTTTCAGAGTTTTCACTCCATATTTTTTTGATAAGCGAAAGATAATCAATTGTAGGTTTTGATTCGTTTTCCATTTTTTTAGGTATAAAGAGTAAGTAGGTTTTTGAATTTTTTATACTGATTAATGAGTATTTTTTATCATAAATATTAAAATTACATTTGTGTAAAGATATCGATTAAAGATGTTTAACAATTAACCTACTAACGTAAACCATATGTAAGTTGTTATTGACTTATTAACAAAAAAGGAGCTTATATAAGCTCCTTTTTTATTTCTATATTATTTATTGTCTTATAATAATGATTTTACTTTTTCGATAACTGCGTTAGAATCGATTTTGTATTTTTTCATTAATTCTGCTGGTGTTCCAGATTCTCCGAATGTATCGTTAACTGCAACAAAAGCTTGTTTTGTAGGACATTTTTGTGCTAAAACACGTGCAACAGATTCTCCTAAACCTCCTAAGATATTATGTTCTTCTGCTGTAACAATTTTACCCGTTTTCTTAACCGAATTGATGATAATTTCTTCGTCTAAAGGCTTAATTGTATGAATATTGATTACTTCACAAGAAATACCTTCTTTCTCTAATTCTGCAGCTGCAACCAAAGATTCCCAAACCAAATGTCCAGTTGCAACAATTGTTACATCTGTACCTTCGTTCATTAAAATACCTTTACCAATCTCAAATTTTTGATCAGCTGGTGTAAAAACTGGAACAGCCGGACGACCAAAACGTAAATAAACAGGACCTTCGTATTCGGCAACAGCAATTGTAGCCGCTTTTGTTTGGTTATAATCACAAGGATTAATAACAACCATACCAGGTAACATTTTCATCAAACCAATATCTTCTAAAGTTTGGTGTGTTGCACCATCTTCTCCTAATGTTAAACCTGCGTGCGATGCTGCAATTTTTACATTTTTGTTAGAATAAGCGATTGATTGACGAATTTGATCGTAAACACGTGCTGTAGAAAACTCTGCAAAAGTTCCTGTAAAAGGAATTTTACCACCAATTGTTAAACCAGCAGCAATACACATCATATTAGCTTCTGCAATTCCGATTTGGAAAAAACGTTCTGGATTTTCTTTGATAAATTGATCCATTTTTAATGATCCAATTAAGTCAGCACATAAGGCAACCACATTTGGATTTGTTCTTCCTAATTCAGTTAATCCGTCTCCGAATCCACTACGTGTATCTTTTTTTTCTGTGTATGTTAAGTCTATCATTTTTTATTTTTTTGAGTATTACTCTTTGTTTTGTTTTCGTTGTATTGTTTCTTGTAATTTTCTAATTCTGTTTTCTCATCAAATTTAAAAATAGCATCTTCTTGCGCTTGTTTTTGCTCATCTTCATCCAATTCTTCTTTCATCACATCAGCTAAAGAACCAAATTTTTCTAAAATAAAATTTTGATCAACACGATAAATCAAACCTTTCAAATTTAATTCAGGATTGATAAACGGAACTGTATTGATTGACGAATTTGTATCAATGCAAATTTCGGTTACTTTATCTTGCTCATCGTCTTTTTTAGTGATCGTGTAAACGTCACATTTTTTATCTAAAATGGTTTCCTTTTTATCTGTTTTTTTGACGATAAAAGAATTTGAAGTGTTTACAATATTAAGACTAGGATTATCAGTATTTAAAAAAGCTGAACCTAGCATGTCTTTTGTTCCTTCAAAATCAATCTTAAAAACGCGATTATTTTCTTCTTCCGAATAAACAGAATATACATTGTCTCCAATTTTTAATGACGCATAATTGCCCATTGGCGTTTGCGTTATCAACAAATTAGCGGCATTGTCTTTTGTCGAATAAATATTCAAAAAATCAGAATAAAAATCACTTTTTATACGATATTGAATAATGTTTTCAAACTTATATGTTTGCATTTGTGCAAAGGATAAACTAAAAACGAATAATAAAATGATGCTAAAAGCCTTTTTCATACGGAATGATTTTTAACGATTAGTCTAAAGAATTAAGGAAAGTTGTTAGCTTTTCTTTGTCTTCTTTTGTCAATTTATCTGTTTTATTGTTAATTTCTAAAACACTTTTGCGCAACGCATTTACAGTTTCTGGTAAACCAACACTTCCACTATTATAGATGTATAAATCGCAAACTTGACCTGCGTAATTGTAAACTAAATTTCCTAAATCTTTATCAGAAAATGTTGGAATCTTCGTTTTTAAATCAGTACAATGTTTTGGTGCGATTTTTAAATATTCTTTTACATCAGGATTATTAATTGCTAAATCAATTACACTAATGTCATCTGTTTTGTATGTCGACTCATAAGGATCGTAATAATCAGCCAAAGATACCTCTGTCGCTGCATAAGCAGAATCTACAGCAGCTGCAGCGTCATCTGTCGCATCGTAATTAGGATCATCGACTAATTTAAATGCCTTTGCGTCATCATAATATTTTTTGAAAAGCTCATTTAATTCTTTTACTTCACTTTTGTTTGCTAATTTATTCTTTTTGAATTGTTTTATCAATTGATTTGTAGAGCCTTGAGCCGTTGTAAGAGCCGTTGATCGCTCGATGTCAGGATTTCCATCAAAATCATTGTCCGTATAAACCAAATTATAGTTTAATGAAGCAATAGTCGCAAAAAGATTATTGACATTATTACTTTCTGATGATTGATATGTGTAATAATTAATAATTGGGTCTTCGTATCGATTGTCTGGTGAATAAGCTTCAACCGCTGAGGTTGTAGAATCTATATTCGACATTAGATTATCATATTCTTGTTTCTTTTTTGCAATTTCGTTTGTAAAATCTTCGATTTCTTTTTTCTCATCGAAGCTAACTTTTACATTAGAATTTGCAATACTTTGAATTGTTAATCCATTAAAATCTCCTGCATCATATCGTACTAAAAGTCCTTTTAATTTTGTTTGAGGAAATATAATACCAACATTGTTTATGGCATTTTTTTCGTCAATACATAGTGTTGATGCGTTTTCTCCTTCTATTGTTGATGTTAATTCGTATTCATTACATTTATATCCATTGATTGTTGTAGATGAATTTAAATTTTTTATTGATAAAAATTTCTCAAATAAATTATCTGAATAGGGTTTTAAATTTTCGTCAGAAACTCCTTCGTAATAATAAGGCGCTTTAATTGATAATTGATTCTCTAAAGAATTGGCATAAACTTCGAAAAACTTGCTGTTGTTAATAAAGAAAGCATCTTTATTAAAACTTCCGTTAACATATGGACCACCTTCTGATGTTCCTAAAATAGCGTCTTTCGAAAGATATGTAACAAACAGCAAATCCTTTTGTCCTTCAAAATATGTACTATATTCCTCTGGTAAACTAATTTTGTAGCTAACTTTCTTGTCAAACGAATAGTTTTTTTCTTGCCCAAAGGCAGTCAAAGAACAAAGTGTAATAATTGAATAAAATAAGTTTTTCATAGTAAGTGGTTTTTGTTAGTGTTTAGTAATCTGTTAATTCAGTTTCTGGATTCTGAGTTAAAGCATTTTCTAATTGTTCGTCATTAGGTGCTTTTCCGTGCCAAGAGTGGCTTCCCATCATATAATCAACACCATTACCCATTTCTGTGTGTAATAAGATTGAAACTGGTTTTCCTTGTCCTGTTAACGATTTTGCTTTTTCTAAAACAGCAATAACTTTTTCTAAATCATTTCCGTTTTCTTCTTGTAAAACGATCCATCCAAAAGCTTCAAATTTAGCTTTCAAATCTCCTAATGGTAAAACTTGGTCCGTATCACCATCAATTTGACGACCATTGTAATCTACAGTTGCAATAATGTTATCTACATTTTTACCTGCAGCATACATCAAAGCTTCCCAAACTTGACCTTCTTGTAATTCACCATCACCGTGTAATGTGTAAACCAATTTATCGTCGTTGTTTAATTTTTTTGCTTGTGCCGCACCAATTGCAACAGATAAACCTTGTCCTAAAGATCCAGATGCAATTCTGATTCCTGGTAAACCTTCGTGTGTTGTTGGGTGACCTTGTAAACGAGAATCTAATTTTCTGAATGTAGCTAATTCGCTTACTGGGAAAAATCCTGATCTTGCTAAAGTGCTATAAAAAACTGGCGATATGTGTCCGTTTGATAAAAAGAATAAATCTTCTCCTTTTCCGTCCATAGAGAAATCAGAAGAATAGCTCATTACTTTACCGTATAAAGCGGCTAAGAATTCTGCGCAACCTAATGATCCACCTGGGTGACCACTGTTTACGGCATGTACCATTCTCAAAATATCTCTCCTTGTTTGTTGTACTTGTGTTTGAAGTTCTTGAAGTGTCATTGTTTGTTTATAAAAATTTACACAAAAATAATCTTTTTTTGAACGGCAAAAAAATGATAAAACGCAAATCACTACAATTGGGGATAAGAATTTTTAGGTTTTCTAATTGAGGTATATTTTAACCAAAAAAGACGAACAATTGTTCGTCTTTTTTGGTCTCTATTTATCTTGTTAAGCGTAATGTTAATATGCTAGAAATGTGATTAATCTTCTACATGCCATTCGCCACGATGAGGAATTAATGCGTCACGAACTTTTAACATTTCTGATTCTACTACAATTAAATAAGCTACTGCATATTCTGGCTCAACTTCTACAAATTCAGAAAAAGTACTTTGTAAGTTTTCTTTTTCTGCAAATTGTTTTAAATGTATTGCATGATGTTTTGCAGTTGGTAGCGCATCAGGACCATAAAAATCCCAAATTAATTTTAATTTCTTTTCCATTTTAAATTTTTTCAAATGATGTTTTAATTCCTTTGATTAATGCAGAACTAAATCCTTGGTGTTCCATTTCATTAAGACCTGCAATTGTACAACCTTTTGGTGTTGTTACTTTGTCAATTTCTTGTTCGGGATGCAAACCATTTTCAATTAATAATTCGGCAGCACCTTTTACAGTTTGTGTTACAATTTTTGTAGCTGTTTGTGCATCAAAACCAATTTCTATTCCGCCTTGTATCATTGCGCGTATAAATCGTAAAACATACGCAATTCCACAAGCACCAATTACAGTTGCAGCATTCATTAATTCTTCGTTAATGATAACTGTTTCTCCTATCGGATTAAAAATTGTTTTAATTTCTTCAACAATATTTACATCTTTATTATTACCACAAATACAAGTGATAGATTCTTCTACAGCGGCAGCAGTATTTGGCATTCCTCTAAAAATAGTCATTCCGTTAGGTAAAATATCTTCGTAGGTTTTTAAAGAAACTCCAGTCGCAACAGAAATTAAAATTTTATTGGGCGTAAAATCATTTTTTAATTGTTCTAAAACTTCAACAACTTTATAAGGTTTTACGCAAAGCAAAATATAATCGGCTTCTTTTATTGCAAAATGATTGTCATTTGTAATAATTACACCATCTTTTTTTAGATGTTCTATTTGAATTAAATTATTACGCGTTGCAATAATTTGTTCAGGTAAAAATGCTTTATTTTTTATTAAACCTTCGGCAATTGCAATTCCTAAATTACCAGCTCCGATAATAGCTATTTTTTTCATAGGTAGTAGATTATGTTTTTTATGATGTGATTTGTGTCGTCTGTTTTGTACTCACCAACCATAAACCGATAAATGTTAATAAACCATTTAAAATGATTAATTCAACACCAATTCTATAATCGGTAAAATTAACAACTAATTGATTTATTAAATAAGTACAAATTGGTGCTAAAATAGCAACAGTTATGATTGAGTATTTTTTATTAATGTTACGTTTTGTTAAAATTCCGAAAGCAAATAAACCTAATAATGGACCGTATGTATAACCTGCAATTTCCATTACCAAGTAAACAATAGATTTATTGTTAATAACTTTAAACATCATAATCAAAGCGAAGAATACGATTGTGAAAATTAAATGAACTCGAATTCTAATTTTCTTTTTTTCTTTTTCTGTTTTTGTATTGTCTTCATTTATATTTAATAAATCAACACAATATGAACTTGTAACGGCTGTTAATGCACCATCGGCAGAAGGAAATAAAGCAGAGATTAATCCAATAATAAAAACTATAGAAATAATCATCGGGATATGATGTCCTGAAAGCGAAAGTGCAGGAAACATATCGTCGCCCATAATATCTTGTCCAAATTGTGTCATAAAGAAACCATCGGTAGTGTAAAATCCACCTTCTTGCATGGCATACAAATACAATAATCCACCTAAGAAAAGAAAGGCAAGATTTACGATTAATAATGTTCCAGCAAATGTCAACATGTTTTTCTTTGCGTTGTGTAAATTATCAACAGAAATATTTTTTTGCATCATTTCTTGATCCAATCCAGTCATTGCAATTGTAATAAACATTCCACCTAAAATTGTTTTCAAGAAAAATGTCTTCGAATTTGGATCCAAATTAATAAAATGTGTGTAATTTTTAGCTTGCATAATATCATAGGCTTGACCAACAGAAAGATTAAGATGCGATAAAATAAACCAAATACAAGCAATTAAACTTATAATCATAAATGAAGTTTGCAAGGTGTCGGTTACTACAATTGTTTTTACGCCACCTTCAAACGTGTAGAGTAAAATCATTAATAATAATACAAAAGTTGTGACCCAAAATGGTACGCCAAGATTGTCTAATAAAAAGATTTGCAATACGTTTACTACTAAATATAAGCGCGCTGTTGCACCAATTCCTCTTGAAATGATAAAAAACACCGAGCCTATTTTGTGCGCTTCAACATTAAAACGTCTTCCTAAATAGGTGTATATCGATGTCAAATTCATTTTGTAGTAAAGCGGTAATAATACGCCAGCAACGATAAAATAACCAAGAAAAAACCCGATTACCATCATATAATATTCAAAACCACCGTAGATATATTCGGTCCCCGTTAATTTACCAACCGTTCCTGGAACAGAAATAAAGGTAACGCCACTTAAACTTGTTCCAATCATTCCGAAAGCAACTAACCACCATTTACTTTTTTTATTTCCGTTAAAAAAAGATTGATTGTCCGAATTTCTACTCGTGAAATAAGAGATAACTAAAAGACCTACAAAGTATACGATAACACAAAGTAGTAAAATTGTTGAGTTCATAATTTATTTAGTAAATAATTCCAAATTTAATATTTTTGAGGATATAAGGACATATAAATTTCAAACAGATAAAATTGTAAATTTGTCGTCTATAATTTTTTGAATAAATGAATTACCCAAGCAAGGTTTTAGAGAAAGCTGTAGAAGAAATGTCGAATTTACCAGGAATAGGAAAACGTACGGCTTTACGACTTGTTTTGCATATGTTAAATCGTCCAAAATCGCAGACGGTTGCCTTATCCGAAGCACTTTCGCATTTGATGGTTGATATAAAATATTGCCAACAATGTCATACAATTTCGGATCAAGATATTTGTGAAATTTGTAGTAATCAATTGCGCGACGAATCTGTGATTTGTGTTGTAGAAGACGTGCGCGATGTAATGGCAATAGAAAATACAGGACAATTTAAAGGTAAATATCACGTTTTAGGAGGGAAGATCTCACCTATGGAAGGAATTGGACCTGGACAATTAAATATTCAAACATTAATTGATCGCGTTCAGCATGAAAATGTGAAGGAAATAATTTTTGCTTTAAGCTCGACAATGGAAGGTGACACAACGGTTTTCTATTTGTATCGACAATTAAAAAATACACAAATTATTTTTTCTACAATAGCAAGAGGTCTAGGAGTAGGTGATGAGTTAGAGTATGCAGATGAGGCAACTTTGGTTCGCTCTATTCAGCATCGAATACCGTACACTGAAAATAAATTTTAATGAAATTATCCATTGTTATTGTAAGTTATAACGCACCAAAACATTTAGAAATTTGTCTTGATTCGTGTCAAGAAGCACTTAAAAATTGTGAAGGTGAGATTATAGTGGTCGATAACAATTCGTCGGAAATTGATTTTGAATCCTTAAAAAAAATCTATCCAACGATTAAATATTTACTGCAAACAGAAAATTTGGGTTTTGCAAAAGCCAATAATATTGGAGTAGAAAATGCGTTGGGCGATTATATTTTAATTCTTAATCCTGATACAATTATTCCTGAAGATATTTTTCTAAAATTAATAGATTTTCATCAATCCAAAGATAAAATAGGATTGGTTGGTGTTCGATTAATTGATACAAACGGAAACTTTCATCCCGAATCTAAACGTAATATTCCGACAGCCAAAAACTCGTTTTCAAAGCTTTTTAAAAGACTTAATAAATCGACATCAAATAATTATTATAAGTTAGAAGTTGATGAATTTGAAACAGCGCCTTGCGAAATTTTAGTTGGTGCTTTTATGTTTACAACGAAACAAATTTATCAAGAAATTGGTGGATTTGATGCACGTTATTTTATGTATGGCGAAGATATTGATATTTCGTATAGTGCAGAATTAGCAGGATATACAAACTATTATAAAGGCGATATAACGGTTTTACATTATAAAGGCGAAAGTACAAAACGAGATAAAAAATATTTTAAAATATTTTTTGAAGCAATGATGATTTTTCTGGCGAAATACTACAAAGATAATTGGTTAAATTATCAAGTTTTAAGAGCAGGAATTGCTGTAAAGTATTGTGTAGAGATGATAAAATTTAATTTATCAAATCAGTCAAATCAGCAAAAAGTTGAGGTAAATAAAAATGAGTTGAATTGGATTAATCAACTTTCTGAACTTAAAAATCAGCAGAATCAAAACATTGTTTTAGATGCCGAACGATTTTCTTATCAAGAAATATTGTCGATTATATCGCAATACAACTCATCAAATACGTCTTTTTATATTCATTCCAAAAACAAAAATTATGTAATTGGCGACGATAAAAAAGTTATTAGTATTTAAAATTATTTTTTAGCTACGCTATCTTTTTTCTCTGTAACATGCATTTCTACAGTTTTTGTAGAATCTTTAGCTTCAGCTTTTTCTTCGTGTTTAGCTTCTTCAGCATGTCCTTCATGTGCTTCTTCGGCAGCATGACTTTTATGGTGCATTTCTTCTGCAGTAGCAGTTTCATGCTCTAATTTAACCACACCGTGATTAACACCTGGTTTAGAATTACAAGAAGTTGCAAATGCAGCCAAAGCTACTATAAGAGTTAATTTTTTCATGTCGTACAAAATTTATTGTAAGGATATATTATGTTTGATAATTGTTTTGACAAAATTAGTTAAAAACATTGATTTAATTAACTGATTTATTTCAATTGTGCAATTTTCTGAATTCCACCTTTTGTTTTATCACCAACTTTTACATTAATCTCAGTTCCCAGTGGTAAAAAGATATCTACACGAGAACCAAATTTGATAAAACCGTATTCTTTTCCAGCAACAGCAGTGTCATTGTCTTTGCTATAACAAACAATTCTACGTGCAACAGCGCCAGCAATTTGTCTAAATAATATTTTTGTATGATCTGCATTTTCTACAACCACAGTTGTTCTTTCATTCAATTCTGATGATTTTGGATGAAATGCTACCAAAAATTTACCTGGATGATATTTAGAATAAATAACTTTTCCGTTAACTGGATAACGCGTTACATGTACATTAAGTGGAGTCATGAAAATAGAAAGTTGAATACATTTTTGATTCAAAAATTCTGTTTCAAAAACTTCTTCTAATACCACTACTTTTCCGTCAACTGGTGCAATAACGCAATTTTCTGACGAATCTGATTCGCGAATTGGATTACGAAAAAACCAAACAACAAATCCGTATAAGATCCATAATGGTAATGCAAAGTAAAATCCATAAACTGGGAAAAAGTAATTTAATACTCCCGTTAAGATTGCAAATAAAATTAAGCAACCAATTAAAATAGCTGTTCCTTCTCTGTGAAGCTTCATAAAGTATATACTAATAAATAATATAAATAGACAAATGGAACGACAAATATAAAACTATCTAGTCGATCTAAAAAACCTCCGTGACCAGGAATTAAATTACTACTGTCTTTTACATTAAAAAAACGTTTTAATTTAGATTCTGTTAAATCACCAATTGGTCCTAAGGCTGCAACAATTAGCCCAATTATCATCCAATTACCATGTAAGTTTTCTCCAAAATATTTCTGAATCAAAAATCCTGTTAAAATTGTAAAAACAATTCCACCAAAAAATCCTTCCCATGTTTTTGCACCCGAAATTTTAGGTGCTAATTTATGTTTACCAATCAAATTACCTGTTATATAGGCAAAAGAATCGCTTGTCCATAATAATACAAAAATAAAGAAAACTTCGTAATGCATTACTTTTTCGCCAAGGTTATAATCAAAACTTGGTAAGGTTAATGCTAAGGCGAATGGCGCAATAATGTAGGTTAAACCTAATGTTGCTTTTCCAAAATCGTTTAATAATTCGTTTGTCGATTTAAAAATAATGTAAATGCTAAAAACAAATAAAACGGGTATGATGAAATAAAGACTTTTTAAGTAAAAATAATAATGATTAGAAGTTTCAAAAGCTTCTAAAAATTCTTTTCCGTAATATCCATACACTATCAAAGCTGCTAATAAAGCGCCTAATTGATAGATTTTAGAAGTAAGTTTTGTGATTTTAAAAAATTCGTACAAACAAAAAAGTCCAAAAACAATCATTAAACTGATTAATCCTTTTGGATGGATTGTTGTTCCTAAAAATATAATAATCGCGTAGATAAGTCCCGAGAAAGCTCTAACTGCTAAATTTTTCATGGCTATTCTTCAACCAATAACAAATAAATATTCTTCGCATTCTGTACGTTAGGAAATTTGTGCATGTTTTTTCCTCGAATCGAAGTAATTTTAGATGGAAGATTGTCTTTTTTTAGTGTTCGTAATTTTTGTAAAGCCGCGCCAACATTTTCAACAAGTTGAGATGGGCGTGCATAGATAATAAAATTTGTCGGAAAATCGTCTATATTTCTTCCACAAGTTTGATGCGCAGAAAGCATGATACTACCATCAAAAGCAATTAAGAATTCGCAATTAAGAAAACTTAATGTGTAACGAGAATCGCTTGGTTTTTCGACAAAAGGCACATCTATAGAAGTTAAGATTTGCTGCAATTGTTTGTCCAAACAAATTAATTCGGTTACGTTTTCGTATTTTACAATTTCTTTTAGGTTTTGGAAAGCTTCATCATTATTATCACAAAATAAAAAATGTCCTCCACCAGCATTAAAATTAGTAGCAAAAATTTCGTCCATAGAAGCATTGTTCTCTGTATAATTTGGATGAAATAAATCAACGTGATTTTCTTCGTCTTTATTATCAGAAACTTGATTCGCTTTTTTTAGTAGGTTTTTAATTGCTTTCCACATGAATTATCATGAATTAATGCGAAATTATTTAATTTCACTCTAAAGGTAATAATTTTTGTCAATATAATATGAAGCAAAAAAAAAATCGTCCAATTAAGACGATTTTTTTTAACATTTTTGATTATTTTTTAAATGTTATTTCCAGATTCTGGTTGAATAACTTGTTCTGGTCCTGCTGCAATAGCGTCTTCCTCTTGTTGTTCAATTTTATCTAACTCATTTATAAATTCTCTTTTTCCGAAAATTTCTTCTAAGTCTTCTCTAAAAATAACTTCTTTTTCAATTAATTTTTCAGCTAAGATGTCAAGTTTATCACGATTTGCAAGTAAAATTTCTTTTGCTCTTTCGTATTGTGCTTCAATCATTGCCTTAACTTCTTCATCAATTATTTGAGCTGTTTTTTCTGAATATGGTTTACTAAAACCGTATTCATTTTGCCCAGATGAATCGTAATAAGAAACATTACCAACTTCTTTGTTTAAACCATAGATACTAACCATGGCAGAAGCTTGTTTTGTAACCTTTTCTAAGTCGCTTAACGCACCAGTAGAGATATTACCCAATACAACTTGCTCTGCAGCACGACCACCCATTGTCATACACATTTCGTCTAACAATTGTTCTGTCGTTGTAATTTGTCTTTCTTCTGGTAAATACCAAGCCGCACCTAAAGAACGTCCACGTGGAACTATAGTTACTTTAATTAATGGTGCTGCGTGCTCTGTTAACCAACCAATAGTTGCATGACCAGCTTCGTGATAAGCAATACGTCTTTTTTCTGAAGGTTTGATAACTTTACTTTTCTTTTCTAATCCACCAATAATACGGTCGACAGCGTCTAAGAAATCTTGTTTTTCTACAACTTCTTTGTTTTTACGTGCTGCGACTAAAGCTGCTTCGTTACAAACATTAGAAATATCTGCACCAGAAAAACCTGGTGTTTGTTTTGCTAAAAATTCTACTTCAACATCTTCACCTAATTTTAATGGACGTAAATGAACTTGAAAAATTTCTTTACGTTCGTTTAATTCAGGTAAATCAACTTGAATGATACGATCAAAACGACCTGGACGCAATAATGCTTTGTCTAAAACGTCTGAACGGTTTGTTGCTCCAATTACGATAACGTTAGATTCCGTTCCGAAACCATCCATTTCTGTTAATAATTGGTTTAATGTATTTTCGCGCTCGTCGTTAGAACCTGTAAAGTTAGATTTTCCACGTGCTCTACCAATTGCATCAATCTCATCAATAAAAATAATTGATGGTGATTTTTCTTTTGCATTTTTGAATAAATCACGAACACGAGATGCACCAACACCTACAAACATTTCGACGAAATCTGAACCTGATAAAGAGAAAAACGGAACTTTAGCTTCACCAGCAACTGCTTTTGCTAATAAAGTTTTACCAGTACCCGGAGGTCCTACTAATAATGCTCCTTTCGGAATTTTACCACCCAATTTTGTGAATTTATCAGGGTTTTTTAAGAATTCGACAATTTCTTCGATTTCTTCTTTTGCTCCTTCTAAACCTGCAACATCTTTGAATGTTGTTTTGATGTGATCGTCTCCTTCAAATAATTTCGCTTTAGATTTTCCTACTGAGAAAATTCCGCCGCTTCCACCTGTTGCTCCTCCAGAACCCATTCTTCTAAATAAAAAGAAATAGATTAAACCAAAGAAAATTAAAGTGATAAAAAGGTTCATAAATAAGCTACTAAATCCGCTTGAAACAACCGTATTTAGTTTTGCTGTTTTATTTGGACTTTTTTCTACGTTAGCATAAAAATCTTTTTCAAAATTTCCGGCATCAGCTACATTAAATGTAAAATTTGCTGACGGACCACTAAAGGCCGATAAGCCGTTATCTGATTTTTTAAATTTTTTAAACTCTTCTGTATTTAAAGCTGCGTCTGTCAAAAAAACATTTACTCTACCCGTTTCTTTTTCTAAATCAGCTTCTTTTACGTAGCCTTTTTCAACATAAGAAAGTAGAGTAGTACGGTCTATATTTTTGGTTGGACCACCCATTCCGCCAATATTATCAGAAAATAATAAAAAGGCAATCAGCAATAACCCAATAATGGCATAAATCCACGTAGGATTAAACCCCGATGGTTTAAAATTATTTTTTTTCAATTTATTTTGGTTTCAGTTTTACGATTAATATTCCATTTCGATACGAGTTTCAATGGCATCTCCCCATAAGCTTTCGATATCGTAATATTCTCTGGATTCTTTTTGGAAGATATGAACAATTACATTTGAGTAGTCCATTAAAATCCATTGATTATTTTGTGAGCCTTCTATATGAAAAGGTCTTTCGCCCATTTCTGTTTTCACAGTTCTTTCTATAGAACCAGATAAAGAGCTTACTTGTGTGTTCGAGTTTCCTGTACAAACAACAAAGTATTCACAAAAAGCATTTTCAATTTCTCTTAAATCTAAAATTGTAATCTCTTCTCCTTTAACGTTTGTTATTCCATCAACAATGCTATCTAGCAAGTCTTTTGTATATTGTGTATCTACCATCTTTTATTTTGTAATTGGCAAATTTAGTGAATCCTTACCAAACTATGAACTTTTTAAAATAACTTTAACCACTAGATAAAATTAATTATAAAAATGAACCTGATAAGTTTTGACTCTTTGCCTAGTACCAACGAATTTCTAATGGAATTGTCCAAAAAAGATGCCAATAGTTGGACTGTCATACATGCGAAAAACCAAACAAAAGGAAAAGGTTATGCAGGAAACGAGTGGAAAGTTGTAGATGGAGAAAATTTAACCTTTAGTTTTTTGTTGAAAACAGATTACACTTTTCAACAATTAATTTATTTTAACGAATGGATTTCGAACACAATTTGCCTATTTTTAAAACAATTTCACCCAAAAAATAACGTAAAATGGCCAAATGATATTATTTTGAACGATAAAAAGGTTTGCGGTATTTTAATCGAAAATCATCGTTCTAATCAAATTATGCATTCAATAATCGGGATTGGAATTAACGTTAATCAAACTGATTTTAATCATTTGCCCAAAGCTTCTTCATTAAAAAATATTACTGACACACAATATGACATCGAAGCAATTTTGACAGATTTGGTTGAGTTGTTTCAGAAAGAATATCATATTTTAGAGCAAAAGAAATTTGATTTGATTCATGAAACGTATTTAAATAACCTTTTTAGGAAAGATAAAATTTCACAATTTAAATTAGATGGCGTAGAAGTTGCCGGAATAATTAGAGATGTAAACGAGGCTGGAAATTTGGTTATCGAAATAGATCATCAAGCAAGAGAATTTAAACATAAAGAAATTGAACTTCTTTTTTAATCCTATAGAATAAACTATTTTTGTTAGATGAAAGAATTCGTGGTTTTAGTTGATCAAGATGATCAAAAATTAGGATTGATGGAAAAACAACAGGCGCATGTTGCAGGTTTGTTACATCGTGCATTTTCGGTTTTTGTATTCAATTCTAATGGCGAATTGATGATTCAGCAACGTGCTGCAAGCAAATATCATTCACCAACTTTATGGACGAATACGTGTTGTAGCCATCCGCGCGATAACGAAACGTATGATCAAGCTGCGCACCGACGTTTGAAAGAAGAAATGGGATTTGATTGCGATTTAGAGTTTAAATTTAGTTTTATTTACAAAGCGCATTTAGACAATAATTTAACCGAACACGAATTGGATCATGTTTTTATCGGAACGTATAATGACGAACCAAAACTAAATCCAGAAGAAGTAATGGCATATCGTTGGGTTGATTTGATGGATTTGAAAAAAGATATCGAAAAAAATCCTCAAAATTATACGGCTTGGTTCAAAATTATTTTTGAACATTACGTATCTTATATCGAAGCCTAAAAAATAATACAGATGAAAGTAACTGTAAACAGAAAAGCTCATTTTAATGCTGCGCATCGCTTATTTAACCAAAATTGGAGCGATGAAAAGAATTTCGAAGTTTTCGGAAAATGTTCTTATCCACATTTTCATGGCCATAATTACGAAATTATTGTAAGTGTAAAAGGAGAAGTTGATCCCGAAACTGGTTTTGTGATGAATTTGGACGAATTACGTCAGATAATTGAAGTAGAAGTGGAGGATTATTTGGATCATAAAAATCTAAATATAGACATCGAAGAATTTAAAAATACAAATCCAACAGCAGAAAATATTGTGATTTTAATTTGGAATAAAATTAGAGCAAAATTAAATGCTGATTTAGAACTTAAAGTAACATTATACGAAACACCACGTAATTTTGTAGAATACGACGGCGAATGAAAATAGGAGAACATTTACCAACTTTTTCGTTGGAAGATAATAAAGGAAATTGGTTTAACTCGGACGAATATTTGTACAAAAAATACTTTGTACTATTTTTTTACCCGATGGATTTTACACCAACTTGTACCAAAGAAGTGTGCGAATTTAGAGATTTGAATGCAGATTTTAAGGCTTTAGATACCATAATTGTTGGGATTAATGGACAATCTACATCATCTCACGAAAAATTTTACACGAAACATCAACTTAATTTTCCGTTACTTTCTGATAAAGGCGCAAAATTATCAAAGCGATTAGGAATCAAAAAGAAATTTGGATTGATAACGCCGCGCGAAACATTTGTGTTTAACAAGCAAGGCATATTAATAGAACATATAGTTTCTAATTTAGCAAACATACATATAGAAAAAGCGATAGAAGCAATAAAAAAAGACCAAGAAAATTAATTTTCTTGGTCTTTTTGTTTGTATAAATATTTTCGGATAAGAACTCTATAAATAAAGAAAATCAATGTTCCGATTGCAGAACTTATTAACATAGATTGCGTATCGCTTTTATCAAAAAAATATTTTAGAATAAATAAAACGATAAAAAATAAAACCGAATATATAATGTTTTGTTTCATGAGGTAAAAGTAATTATTTATGATAAAAGTACATCAATCAAAAATTTTGTTTTAATAAAATGAATCTTTTAAATGTTTATGTGAAGCTGAAATAAATTCAGCTTGACAAAATTCAGAACGTCATTCTAAACTTGTTTCAGAATCACATCATATATTTTACATTTTCAATTCACCAATTTTAATCAATTTCTCCGAGCTTGCTAATTGATTTGGGTTTGTACCAGGTTCGTCTTGTGGAACTTTTTTTCCTTTCTTACTGTAAAAATCAACCCAAAAATCATCAATTTTTCCTGTTTCTTGATTTTTAAAATTCATCGGAATTAGTTCGAAAACGTTATCATTTCGAAAAGCTCTTTCTACAAAATCCGAACAATATAATTCGTCATCATTCAAAATATATAACCAATTGTACGGTTTTCCTAACATTGTTTTTGCTTTAGAAATAGCATTTGGAATGGTTTTCTGATAATCATCTTTTAAACGATAAATGACAATTTTATTGTTTTTTTCGGTTTGAGAAGTATAAAAATGATGAATTTCTTCGCGCTGAGAACCGCCCATTGGCGCCGCATGTAAAACAAAAAAAGAATCGGAGGTTTTTTCAATCAATCCAACATGATCAAAATTTGTTTCTTCAGATAATTTTGTAACCCGATTTATAGCGCCCGATAGTTCTTCGGTTTGGGCACCAACAAATATTAAATCGCCATTTTTGATGTTTTTAGTAAGATTATTTTCTTTCTCAGTAATCAATTTAGTTTTCGTACAACTATTCATTGTCAATGTAAATAGAACTAAAAAGATAGGAAATAAAATGAATATTTTTTTCATTCGGAATGAATTGTTACTTTTAAACTACGAATTAACCATAAAGATGGATATAAAAAAAGGATTAACCATAGCAATTGTAGTTTTATTGATTTTTGTCGGTATATCTATTGTTATTGGGAGTAACAAGGATCGTCGCGTTTTTTTTATTAATGATTTTAGCAAACCGATAGAAAATAGTATTCCATCGAAATTAGACAAAGATTATTCGTATCAAATTGTAAAAGTAAAAGGGAAAACCAACGATACAATTCTTATACAACCTTGCGAAGATTGCGCGCCAAAGAAATTGGTTGGTAAAATTGATGAAAAATTTCAAATCAAATTTCAGAAAGGTAAATCGATCATGCGTTTTGACCCGTATAAAGCGACAGACGGCGATTTGAAAATTATACATAAAATTAGATAAAATTTTATTGACTAATTTTTCTACGAATTAATTCCTTATTTTTGGGAGAATTATAAACTTATCAAAGCAAACAAACAATGAAAGTAACTGCATTAAACCAAAAGCACAAAGATTTAGGTGCAAAAATGGTTCCTTTTGCTGGATATGAAATGCCAGTACAATACGCAGGTGTTAACCAAGAACATTTTGCTGTACGCGAAAAAGTTGGCGTTTTTGATGTGTCTCACATGGGACAATTTTTCTTGAAAGGAGAAAAAGCAACAGATTTATTGCAATATTTATTAACAAACGATGTAACTAAAGTCGCAATAGGACAAGCTCAATATAATGCAATGCCAAATGAAAAAGGTGGTATTGTAGATGATT
Source organism: Algoriella xinjiangensis (assembly GCF_900115015.1). Taxonomy (GTDB): domain Bacteria; phylum Bacteroidota; class Bacteroidia; order Flavobacteriales; family Weeksellaceae; genus Empedobacter; species Empedobacter xinjiangensis. Next base: position 113,489 of record NZ_FOUZ01000002.1, read on the forward strand.
TAATTATTTACAAAATTGCGGATAACGAATGGATGGCAGTTGTAAATGCATCAAATATTGAAAAAGATTGGAATTGGATGACGAAGCACAATACTTTTGGTGTTGAGATGACAAACAAGTCAGACGAAATGTCTTTGTTGGCTATTCAAGGACCAAAAGCAATCGAAGCAATGCAAGCTTTAACAGATATTAATTTAGCAGAAATTCCTTTTTATCATTTCGAAATAGGAAAATTTGCAGGTTTAGATAATGTTATTATTTCGGCAACAGGCTATACAGGTTCTGGTGGTTTCGAAATTTATTTTGCAAACGAGCAAGCAAACGAAATTTGGGATAAAGTGATGGAAGCTGGTAAAGCTTTTGAAATTGAGCCTTGTGGTTTAGCATCTCGCGATACTTTACGTTTAGAAAAAGGTTACTGTTTATATGGTAATGATATTAATGATGAAACAACTCCATTAGAAGCTGGCTTAGGTTGGGTAACTAAATTGGATACAGGATTTATTTCTTCGGATATTTTAAAGGCTCAAAAAGAGGCTGGAGTAGAAAAGAAATTAGTAGGTTTCAAAATGATTGAAAGAGGAATTCCTCGTCATGATTATAAAGTGGTAGACGATTACGAAAATACAATTGGTATTGTAACTTCGGGAACACAATCGCCAATTTTGAAACAAGGTGTTGGTTTAGCTTATGTAAATATTGATTTTGCTAAAGTTGGAACAAAAATTAGAATTCAGATTCGTGATAAAAATATTTTAGCAGAAGTAGTAAAAACTCCTTTTGTATAAATAAAACGATAAATAAATAGAAAGCCATTACAATTGTAATGGCTTTTTTTATAGAATCAATTTGTGCGATTAGTATATAAATAATTTGAGCATTTATTATTTAAGAATAAATAAAATTATCTTGATAATTCTATGAATCCTATAAAAATGTTAAATATTATTAAAATAATCTTAATAATATTTGTCATGTTATTTTATTATTGATATTTTTGAGTATCAATATTACTGATCAGTGATATTAATTAACACTAATTATGATTTTAAGGCTTCTGCACAAGAAGCCTTTTTTGTTGTTAAAAAGTTTGAGAATCTGCGCTTGGTCCGTAGCTAGATGGTAACTCAATATCATTTAAACGATAATAAACACCTAATTGCGCACGATGATGTGTAATTTGATTTAAGGCATGTCGAATAGCTTCGTATTTAGAAAAATCGAAAAGAGTTGTTTCTCCAGCACACATTTTCCAACGTTTTGATAAATCATCTTCCGAAGCATTTTCTAAAGCCGATTTCCCTATAGCATAATCTTTGTCTAATTCTTTTAATAAATCAGTCGCTGTTTCATAATGAGAAGGTTTATAATCTCCTGCTTCAAAATCTAATTTATCTGTTTTTAAAACTAATTCTGGCCACGCAAAAACTTCCACAATATGATTGCTTAATGTTTTGATGTCCATACTTTTTTCGTGCGGTTTATAGTCGGTTTTATCATTCGGAAATTTAGCTATGAATTCTTTCGTAATTTGATATTCATGTTGCAATTCGTTTTGTAAGATTTCTACTGTTTTCATATGATTTTGATTTATAGAATTAAGGTACAAAAAATGAGAACACAGAATAAAAAAACTGCTTTACTAAATTGTAAAGCAGTTTATATGTATAATTTTATTAGATTTCGTCGGTGTATAAATCGATAATAGGTCGTGGATCTTTTCGTTTGATTTGAGAAAACCAATACACAAAAATCCCTAATCCATTACCAAAAATAATTGCGATAATCCAAAATAATCGATCATCACTTTTTATTAAATTAGGATTTTTAACGGCGTGCACAACAAAATAAACGAATGAAATGACACCCGTAAAAAAACTCATTAATACCAAAAAGATAAAAATAATAAGGTTTCCTAGTAATGCACTTAATAGTGATTTAGAATTTCCCATGTGTCCCAATTGCGCATCAATAGTGCTAAACATGGAAAAGAAAATTCCAAAATAACTTAACAAGCCAAGTATAAATAAAGTGACTGGAACAATGGCCAAAATGGCTTGTAGTTTTGGATTGTTCAGTAGAGAAGTTAAATCTCTATCAATTAGTAGGTTTTTCATTAGAAAAATAATCTTTTACTTTTTTAGCTTTCGATTTTCCTATAACATCTGTTAATTCTAACAAAGATGCATTTTTTATTCGTTCTACCGATTTAAAATTTGTTAATAATTCTTTAATTGTTTGCGGTCCTATGCCATCAATTTCTTCTAAAACCGAATTAAACGCATTTTTACTTCGTCTATTTCTGTGGTTTGTGATTCCGTAACGGTGCGATTCATCGCGCACATGTTGCAAAACTTTCAACGTTTCCGAGTTTTTATCTAAATACAACGGATAAGGATCGTCGGGATAATAAATTTCCTCTAAACGCTTTGCAATTCCAATAACAGATACTTTTCCACGCAAGCCTAAACGATCAAGAGATTTTAGTGCAGAACTTAATTGTCCTTTTCCACCATCTATCAAAATAAGTTGAGGTAAAGGTTCGCCTTCGGCTATAACACGCGTATAACGACGTTCTATGACTTCTTCCATCGTTGCAAAATCATTTGGACCTTCAACGGTTTTAACATTAAAAATACGGTAATCTTTTTTGCTTGGTTTTCCATTTTTGAAAACCACACAAGCCGAAACAGGATTTGTACCTTGTATGTTTGAGTTATCAAAACCTTCGATATGTCGCGGTTCGGCAGGTAATCGTAAATCAATTTTCATTTGATTCATAATTCGATTTGTATGTCGATCTGGATCTACAATTTTGGTTTGTTTAAGTTGTTCTAAACGATAAATTCGCGTATTTTTTAACGACAAATCAATGATATGTTTTTTATCGCCAATTTTTGGAACCGTAATTTTTCTGTTCGGAATTTCTAAATTCAATTCAAACGGCACATATATTTCTTTTGAATTAAGATTAAATCGCTCCGAAAAATCAATAATTGCTCGTTCCAATAAATCTTCGTCCGTTTCGTCCAATTTCTTTTTCCATTCTTCTGTATACGATTGAATAATTGCGCCATGATAAATTTTCATGAAATTGACATACGCATATTCTTCGTCCGACGAAATCGAAAAAACATCTACATTAGTAATTGTAGGCGAAACAATGGTAGAACGTGCTTGGTAATTTTGCAACGATTCTATTTTTTCTTTTATGATTTGGGCTTTTTCAAACTTTAATTCCGAAGCATATTTTATCATTTGATCGATCAAATATTGTTTTGCTTCGTTAAATTCTCCTTTGATAATATTACGAATTGCAGTAATTTGTTCGTTATATTCTTCTTCGGTTTGATAACCTTCGCAAGGTCCCAAACAATTCCCGATATGATATTCTAAGCAAACTTTATATTTATCGTTTTCGATATTTTTTTCGCTTAAATCGTAGCTACAAGTTCTTATTTGGTACAATTCTTTGATTAATCCCAACAAAACTTTCATTGTTTTTACACTAGAATATGGACCAAAATATTCTGAACCATCTTTTATCACATTTCGTGTAGAAAATATACGAGGAAAACGTTCATTTTTAATGCAAATCCACGGATAGGTTTTGTCATCTTTTAAAAGAATATTGTAACGTGGTTTGTGTTCTTTTATCAAATTATTTTCTAAAAGCAACGCATCATATTCAGAATTAACATTGATGGTTTCTATCGTTTCAATATTACTAACTAAAACGCGCAAACGTTTAGAATCGTGTTGTTTATTGAAATATGAACTTACACGACGTTTCAGGTTTTTTGCCTTACCTATATAAAGTAAATCACCTTTTTTATTATAATATTGATAAACACCAGGCGAATCTGGTAAACTTGCTAATTTTAATTTGATATTTTCATTCATTCATTTACCTCTACAACATTAATTTTTTGCTGTTCATCATCAATGTAAATTAATATTTTAGATTGAATTGTATAACCTAATGATTTGAAAAAATCGGCATATCGATTAACTTGAAAATGATGATCTAAATCGGGTTGACCAGTTTTATAATCGATAATTGTACATTTATTTTCTTGATCAATCACCACACGATCGGCTCTGAAAATTTGTCCATTTTCGTCAATAAAATCTCGCTCATTCAACACCGTTAAATCGTCTGCAAAATATGGAACTAATTTAGCATCTTGTAACATATTTTCCAAGACATTTTGCAGATGCGCAACATTCTCCGCAGAAATAGTTCCGCGTTGTTTTTCTTGCTCAATAATTTTAGGCAAATCTTTTGCCGTAATAATTTGTGAAAGAATTGTATGCACCGTATTTCCAAATTCTGTAAACGCTAATTTTTGTTGTGCCTTTTCCGAATTTGTATTAATCACCAAACGCGTATTCCAATCCGAAGAATATATGGTTAATTCACTAGAAGATTGCTCTTTTTCTTTTGGAATAGAAACTCGTTCTGGCGAACCTTTCAAAATAATTTCATCTTCATGAAAACCTTTGTAATCAACAAATTCGTGTAAATAATTTGCAATATTTTTAGAAGCCGAATTTTCTTTTGGTTTTAACGCAATCATATACAACTGCTCTTTTGCGCGCGTTGTAGCAACATAAAGTGTATTAATTTCGTCTAATTGAACCAAATTTTCTTCTTCGTCAATTTTAGATTTAATTTCAGTATTCTGAATTGTTTTTAAATCATTATTTATGTTCACATAAAAAGTTTCGAAAGGGTTTTCATCACTTTTTTGCAACGGAATCCAGATTTTAGAACTTTTACTTTGCCAATCTAAAAACGGTAAAATAACAACCGGAAATTCTAAACCTTTAGATTTATGAATCGTCATAATTTGAATGGCATCCACACCTTTTGGCGTTTTGATACTTGATTTATCTTTTGCAGTTGACCAAAATTCTAAAAACGAATTTAAATCGGATTCATTTTTGGATGAATATTCTAAAATAACATCTAAAAAACTTAAAATATAAGCTGGCGAACGATTTTCTAATTTTAGAGTTCGGATTGTTTTTTCGGTAAAATCATACAACGATAAATTTTGGTCTTTAATAAAATCTAAATCAATCCCGATAGATTTTGTTAATTTTAAAAATGCTTTTAATCCATCTTTTAAAGCTTTTTCTACCGTAATTGTTAAATCATCTGTCACAAATAATTCAAGCTCGTAAGCAACCATCAAAAATCTAATTTTAGATTGTTCGTCCATTGGATTTGATGTGATTTTGAACAAATATTCTATCAATTGAATTTCGAACGAGTTTTTAAGCAATAAAGCTTCATTAGAAATTACAACCAATTCATTTTCGGTTAAAAATTTAGCCAACATAATTCCTTGCGCATTGCTACGAACTAAAATTGCAATATCGCTTAACGAAAAACTATTTGCTTGACATTCTTTGATGTAATTTAAAACTAATTCTAAATTTTTTTCTTTAAATAAATCTTTAGATCGACCTTCTTGCTCTATGAAATTTATTTTTACAAAACCGTTATTTTTGTCGTTTACATGCTGTTTATTTCCGATTTCGTATAAATGTTGAAAACTTGGTAAATTAAGTTGAGGCGCAATAAACGAGTATAATTCGTTATTAAATTCAATAATATTTTTATGGCTTCGCCAGTTTTTTTCTAATTCTTCGACCTTAATTTTTTCTTCTTCTTTTCGATCAATCAAATCAATCATTTGTGCAGGATTTCCTCCGCGCCAACGATAAATAGATTGTTTTGCATCGCCAACCAACATAATTGTATCGGATTGAGCGCGCGCATTTTCGACTAACGGATTTAGATTATTCCATTGCAACGTAGATGTATCCTGAAATTCATCAATAAAATAATGATTGTAGCGTGAACCAATTCTTTCGTAAATAAAATTTGCGGGTTGCTCTTGCAAATTTTTACTAATAATGGTATTGAACTCATTAATTAATAAAACATTTGAATCTTTTTTGATGGTATCCAACGATTTTTCAACTTCGTTAATCAAAGAAATTGACGAAATGTTTTTTTGAATAGATGTTAATAAAATCAGGTGATCGTTGATGCTTGCAGCTTTCTCAAATAACGTTTTGATTTGAGGAAAAATACTTTCTGCAATTGTATCTTTTACTTTTGATAAATATCCGTCATCATTAATATCTTTATTATTTGCATCGGTTGGAAGTATCATTCCGAAACCATCAAAATTCTTTAATTTCTGAAAGAAAGCAGCAATTCCTCTACTTTTTCCTGGTAATTCGTTTGTCGAAATTCCGTTGTTAGAAAGTAATTCAAAAAACTCATTTCCGACAACAATTAATCCATCTTTTAAAGCTTTTATGTCAGTATAAATTACTTTTCGGTAGTTGATAAATTCGTCTAACGAAATATTTTTCAGCTTTTCTAAATCTTGTAAATGTCGGTCATTCGAAATTTCATTGGTATCAGAAGAAAGTGATTTTCGGATGTCCCAAGATTTGTTGTCATCCATATTGTCCAACGCAATTTTTATCATGGTTTGCGTTAGTTTTTCGTCTTCTCCAATTTTAGAATACAATAAATCTACCGATTCGTTAATGATTTCTGAGGTATTCATTTCTACATCAAAATTCATCGAAAGACCTAAATCTTGCGCAAAAGATTTCATTAAGCGCAAATTAAATTTATCAATTGTAGAAATAGAAAATTTTGAATAATTATGAAGAATCGCAATTAAGATATTGTACGATTTTGTTTTGATGATTTCTGGTTTCAGATTTAACTCTTTGGCTAATTCTGTAATATAAAAATCTTCTGCAGGTTTTGGATTTCTTGCAATTTCTTCGAGTGTTTCTATGATACGCTCTTTCATTTCGTTTGCCGCTTTATTTGTAAAAGTGATGGCTAATATATGTTCGAAATGATAATCGCTTTCGTTTGCTAATAATAACGAAATAAATTCTTTTACTAAAGTGTATGTTTTACCTGCACCAGCGGATGCATTGTAAATCTTGAAATCGCCTGCTTGTAACACTATCCAAATTTTTTAGAAAGTTAATAATTTACAACAAGAATAAAAAGTTGCAAAGCCAAACAATGACGCACAAAAAAAGGAAGTCTGAGAAAAACTTCCTTTTTTCTAAATGTTATAAAAAAATAACTAATTACGATTTATTAATATAGAACACTATATTGTAAATATTATTGTGTATCGTTTGAGAAATTATTTTTTCAGATTTTTTTTCTGTTTTTTCACACTTTTTTCTAGTTCTTTAATTTGATTTTTGGTAATTTCTTCAGTCAGTTTTAACTGTTTTATTTGGTTTTGTAAATCTGTTGTAGAATTTTTATTGTTTTTTGAGAAATAAATTGGATCAATATCAGAATTAATTATATTATGTACTACACCATTTTTGGTATACATTGTAATAGAAATCGGTTTTAAATCTTGATTATTATTTTTTGTAAGTATATCCAAATTTTTATCATCAAAATTATATTCGATAGAATCATTTATAATCACAATTTTTTTGCCGTTTAATCTTCTAACATTAATTGTTTTAATGTCTTTAGGATGTAAATCACTTAGCTTCTTTTTTAAATCTTCTGTTAATAATTCGTTTGTTTTTAAATTTTTTATTTGAATTACTTTTGTGTCGCTAGGTGTAAAGTTAGAATTTACATAATACTTTGTTGTGTCATTATTTTTCTTTGTAATAACTACTAAATTTTCTTTTTTATTAACGTCAATTGATTTAATATCAGTAGGATTAATTTTTTTAAGAGAATCTTTAGGATTAATACTAAAAGTACCAATTTGTGTAATTGTATCTTTATTTTTATCTGGTTTGATTTGGAATATTAATTTAGCTTGTGGTTCAACAGGTTTTTCTAAAGCTTGTTCAACTTTTTGTGCATTTTGTTCAACTTTTTGCGCAAATGTTTTTTGACTAAATAAAACAAATGCAGATAAAATGAATGGAAAAGTAGCAAAAGATAACATTTTGACTTTTTGTTTAGATGTATTTTTTGTCATCATAAGTAAACGTTTTTTGGTTAATATAAAATTGAAATGACTTGCCATAATTGATGGATTTTGAGCAGCAATGCAATCCAAAATTTGATGTTGATATGTTTTTACATCATTATTTTGCATTAAAACATATTCATCTGCAAGAAATTCGTGATTTAACTTGATTGATTTTTTATAGAAATACACAAAAGGATTAAACCAAAAAATAATTTGAAAAATCTCGATTAACAAAATATCAAAACTATGTTTTTGAATACAATGCGCTTTTTCGTGATCTATTAAATTTTGATGTAAATCATTTATTTGCTTTTTTGGAATAAAAATATATTTCCAAAAACTGTAAGGTTGTTCTGCTTCAAGATCTAAAATATAAGTGATTTTATAATCTTCGAGTTTTTCTTCCGTTTTTATTTTAAACATTAATTCGTATAAATTATATAAGAATCTTCCGAGTAAAATTATTCCGATTATTAAATAAATAATGTTTAAAATATCACCAAAATTCCAACTATTTTCTTGTTCTAATAATTCAGGATTTTGCATCAACCAACTCAAAAGCTCAGGCGAAATATTGGTTTGTTCTGCTGTAATTGGCACATGTATTTTATAAAATGGTGCTATTAGAGCAAAAATTAGAGCAAATAGTAAATAAAATCGGTTGATTTTATACATGCTCTCGCGTTCTAAGAATAATTTATAATACGAATATAAAAAACCAGAACAAAGTATAAATTTGATTAAATACGCAATCATACGCTATTTCTTTTTACGGTCTATTTCATTGTCAATTATCGCACGTAATTTTTCTAATTCTTCTACCGACATATTGTTTGACTTTGCAAAAAACGAAGCAAATTGTGAAGTTGAATTATTAAAAAAATTACTAATCATTCCTTTTACTTCTTTTGTAAAGTAATCGTCTTTTTTAACCAAAGCAAAATATCTTCTCGAGTTTCCCATTTGCTCGTAATCAATATAACCTTTGTCATACATTCTTTTTAGTAGGGTAGAAATGGTGGTATTTGCAGGTTTTGGATCATCATAAGAATCAATAATATCTTTTGCAAAAACATGTTTTCCGCTCCAAATAACTTCCATTACTTTTTCTTCTTTTTTAGATAGTTTTATTTTCATATCTACAATTGTGTTTCTTGTTCTACAAATGTAGATTAAAAAATAAATTATCCAAATTATTTTGTAAATATTTAACAATTAGACATAAAAAAAGGAACTTAATTAAGTTCCTTTTAATAAATATGTTATAATTTAAGAAATTACATTTCCATTAATTTATACGCTACACCAATACTAAAATATGTATTTGTTGTACTTTTAGAAGCTGGATCGTGATTAATATCAGTTAATCCTTTTGTAAAGCGCGCATTTATTTCTAACTCATCAGTTACTTTATAACCTGCACCAAAGTTTAAACCAAAATCAAATGTTTTATAGTTATCTGTAATTGGTTCTTTAGATTTTATATTATTGAATTCTTTTTTTTCTTTAGCAGAAACTAAAAATCCTAATTGTGGACCAAATTCAAGATTTAATCCTTCCATAATTTCATAACGTCCCATTAATGGAATATTGATATTATGTGTAACAATTTTTTTATCACCACCATCATGTCTTTTTATTCCAGTACCTTGTTTAGAATATAATAATTCTGGTTGAAAACTAATTTGATCTGTAATTTTGTAGTTTGCAAAACCACCTACATAAAAATCTGTTCTAAATTTAGCACTTTCAGTACCCGATAATGTTGGGAAGTTAAGTCCTCCTTTTACACCTAAATCAATTTGTGCGTTTGCTGCACTTATTCCTCCAAAAAGTGCTATTCCTAAGATTAGTTTTTTCATGTTTTATTTTGTTTATTACTTTAGCGATTGTTATTTATATTGCAAAAGTAAAATTTTGTTCATAGTAAACGATTAATAATAAATCAATAATCTGTTAATTGTAACAATTTTTATGCCTTTTTTGTTAAAATTCTGTAAAAATTAAGATTTATAAAATTTCTTTTAAATAATTCATAATCATTTTTGTGGCATTTGGAGAATTTTGAACAAAATCTCCCGCTTTTTTTCCAGCATCATTTCTGAAGTTTTCGTCATTCATTAATTGATTCATAATTTCATTAAACTCGTGTTGATTAGCAATCGTAAAACCACCACCAACTTCAATTAAATCTACGGCTTCTTGAAATTTCTTATATTTTGGACCAAAAACAACCGGATTACCAAATGTAACAGCTTCTAATGTATTGTGAATTCCAGCACCAAATCCGCCACCAATATACGTTATGTCTGCGTACGAATATACTTTAGATAAAACGCCAATTGTATTTAAAATAAAAACTTTCGCATCATTTAAATCTTGTGTCGATGTTTTTTCTAAATCCGAAAATTTGATAGTTTTTTGATTTATTTTCGCAATAAAATGGTTGATTTCTGCTTCATTAAGATTGTGAGGCGCAAAAAGAATTTTCCAATCATTGTTTAGTTTTTGATTAATCAATTCAATAAATAATTCTTCATCTTTTGGCCAAGAACTTCCAACTACAATTAATTTAGAATTTGCTTTAAAATGATCCATGAAATCCAATTGATTATTTTGATGAATAATCTGTTTTACACGATCAAAACGCGTGTCGCCAGCAATTGTACTTTGCGAAATATGAATAGAATCTAATAACATTTTTGACTTTTTATTCTGAATAAAGAAATGATTAATCAAATTTAATTTCTTCGCAAACCAATTATTTCCGTTGTTTTTAAAGAAATTTTGTTTTTCTCTAAAAATTGCAGAAACAACAATTGTCGGAATATTTTGTTGATGTAATTCGCTAATCAAATTAAACCAATATTCGTATTTGACTAAAATTAAAATCTCGGGATGTAGAATTTTAATCAACTTTTTTGCATTAGATTTTGTGTCCAAAGGCAAATAAAAAATAAGATCTGCACCTTGATAATTTTTACGAATTTCGTAACCTGATGGCGAAAAAAATGAAACGGCAATTTTATGTTCTGGATAGTTTTCGCGTAAAGCTTCAATCACAGGACGACCTTGCTCAAACTCGCCTAATGAAGAACAATGTACCCATAAAACTTTATCAGTTTTAGATAATTTAGAAGCTATTTTTTCTTCCCAGTTTTTTCTTCCATCAACCCAAAGTTTTGCTTTTTCATTAAAATTTGAGGCCAATTTTAGCGCCATTCCGTACGCCTTAATTGAAGTGTTGTAAAATCCTTGCACAATCTTGCAAAGTTAAAAATTTAGATTTAGCTTTTTTTGTACATTTGTGGTAATAATAACGACTTTTTTTAGTTTGTTGATTTATAGATTCATTAAGACATGAAAAAAATACAAATGGTTGACTTACAAAGTCAATACCAAAAAATAAAAGATGATGTAGACGCGGCAATCTTAAATGTTTTAGATTCGGCAGCATTTGTAAATGGTCCGGAAGTAAAACAATTTGAAACTGAATTGCAAGAATACTTAAATGTAAAACACGTTATTCCTTGTGGAAACGGTACAGATGCGTTACAAATTGCATTGATGGCTTTAGGTTTAGAGCCAGGTGATGAGGTAATTACTGCAGATTTTACATTTGCGGCAACTGTAGAGGTAATTGATTTATTAAAGTTAAGTTCTATTTTGGTTGATGTAGATTATGATACATTTACAGTAGATACGGATAAATTAAAAGCTGCTATTACACCAAAAACAAAAGCAATTATTCCAGTTCATTTATTTGGACAATGTTCAAATATGGACGAGATTATGGCAATTGCAAAAGAACATAATTTATATGTTATAGAAGATACAGCGCAAGCTATTGGAGCAGATTACAAAGGTAAAAAAGCTGGTACAATAGGAGATATTGGTTGTACATCTTTCTTTCCATCTAAAAACTTAGGTTGTTATGGTGACGGAGGAGCAATTTTTACAAATGATGATGATATTGCACATCGTTTACGCGGAATTGTAAACCATGGTATGTACAAACGTTATTATCATGATGAAGTAGGAGTTAACTCTCGTTTAGATTCTGTTCAAGCAGCAGTTTTACGTCGTAAATTACCTTTATTAAACGATTATAATGCAGCGCGTAATGCAGCGGCTGCAGCTTATACAGAAGCTTTTGAAGATATTGATGAGTTATTAACACCTGTAAAAGGTGATGATACAACACATGTATTTCATCAATATACATTGCGTGTTACAAACGGAAAACGTAATGAATTACAAGCATTTTTAACTGGAAAAGATATTCCTGCAATGATTTATTATCCAGTGCCATTGCGCAAACAAAAAGCGTATGATAACGGACATTATAATGATGCAGATTTCCCGAATACAAACAAATTGGTAGAAGAAGTAATGTCTTTACCAATGCATACAGAATTAGATGATGAGCAATTAACTTATATTACATCTGCTGTAAGAGAATTTTTTGGTAAATAATATTATTCAATAAATAGATATAAAAAGCTTCTGAATGTTTCAGAAGCTTTTTTATTTTCCTAAATTTGAAGTACAATCAAAAGGCTTTAAAAATAGATAATGAGTAAAATATTAGTAACAGGAGGTTTAGGATATATTGGTTCGCATACAGTTGTAGCATTGCAAAATGCAGGTTACGAAGTTGTAATTATTGATGATTTATCAAACACAGATATAGATTTTTTGGATAGAATAACATCTATCACGAATATCAAACCAACTTATTTTGAAATTGATTTAAAGAATCAAGAAAAGGTAAACGAGTTTTTTCAACAAAATAAAGTTGATGGTATTATTCATTTCGCAGCATATAAAGCTGTTGGCGAATCGGTAGAAAAACCATTGATGTATTATCGTAATAATTTGGTTGGTTTATTAAATGTTTTGGATGCGATGAAAGATTTTGATACGGATAATATCATTTTCAGTTCATCTTGTACAGTGTATGGACAGGCAGATAAGATGCCAATTGACGAAAAAACACCATTAAAGAAACCTGAATCACCATACGGAAAAACGAAACAAATGGGCGAAGAAATTCTAGAAGATTTTTCTTCAGCATTTGATAAAAATGTAATTTGTTTACGCTATTTTAATCCAGTAGGAGCACATCAAACTGCAAAAATTGGAGAATTACCAAAAGGTGTTCCTAATAATTTAATTCCGTACGTAACGCAAACTGCGGCTGGTATTCGCGAGACTTTGTCTGTTTGGGGAGATGATTATCCGACAAGAGATGGAACTGCAATTCGTGATTATATTGATGTAAATGATTTGGCTGATGCACACGTAAAAGCAATTAATCGTTTGGTTGAGAAGAAAAATAAATCAAAGTTAGAGTTTTTTAATCTTGGTACAGGAACGGGTTCTACGGTTTTAGAAGTTGTAAATGCGTTTGAGAATGCAAATTATTTAAAACTAAATTATCAAATAAAAGAGCGTCGCGCAGGTGATATTATTGAAGCGTATGCGGATAATTCTTTTGCAGAAAACGAACTTGGTTGGCAACCAAAAACTACGCTTGCCGAAAGTATGCGAACAGCTTGGGAATGGCAAAAAGGATTAGAAAAATAGAAAATGATTCAACTACCAACAGTAGGTTTATTGGTGATTAAAGAGAATAAACTTTTGTTAACATATAGTCGAAACAAAAAAGCGTGGTATTTGCCAGGTGGAAAAATAGATGATAGCGAAACTTCACTATCGGCGCTTGTTCGAGAGATTAAAGAAGAATTGAGTTTAGATTTAATCGAAGAAAATTTAAACTATTATTGTCACATTACTGCCGAAGCGTTTGGCGAAAATAATTTGTTGATGGAACAAGATTGTTATTTGTACCAACTTAACGAAGAAATAAAACCAACCAACGAAATAGAAGCGGTAAACTATTTTAGTTTTGATGACTATTTAAAAGAAGAAATACAAGTAATTGGCGTAATCAAAGTTTTTGAAAACTTAAAAAAAGACAATTTACTGCATTAAAATAATTTCAAAAATAAAAAGCAATCTCAATTAAGAAGATTGCTTTTTTGTTTTTATTATTTTACTTTTTTCAAGATGTATTTATCTTTCAAATTTCCTGTAATTTCTTTTGCTTCTTGATCTAAAACTTTCAAGCGATTTTCTTCAACTTTTAAGACCAATGGACTAATGTTAGAATTTAAATATAAAATACTACCAGAAGCATCCCATTTGTAAAAACCTTCGTCCTGGTAAACCGTTTCTTTTCCTAAATATTCTTGCTCAATAAAAAAGTTTCCATCTTTTTTCAATTCAACACTATATTTTATTCCTTCGCAATCTGCACAAGGCAACGTACCAACGTAATTTCCTGCCCAATCCAAAGAGTTCATCGCATTATGTTCTTTAGCTTCTGCAGCAACTTCTGCTTTGGTTTCAGTTTTATTTTCTTCGTTTTGCACACCTTTTGATTGGCAAGAAAATAATAAAATAGATGCGAAAATACTCGCAAAAATAGATCTTTTCATCAGTAGAATTTATGATATTTTTAACAACAATATTGATGCCAAATAACGGATATATTTTTCTAACTTTCAATTAAAATTTAATAAAATGTTCAGCTCAAAAAATATTACAACTCCAATAGGAGAAATGCTTGCAATACGAACAGAAAAAGGACTTTGTTTGCTGGAGTTTTTGGATGGTAAAACAACCGAAAAACAATTGAAAGAATTAGGTGATATAGATGAAATAATAGAAGCAGAGAATGATATTTTATTAAATAATTTAGAACAAGAATTGAAATTATATTTTGAAGGAAATTTAAAAGAATTTAAAACACCAATTGATTTTATCGGAACTGATTTTCAGAAAAAAGTTTGGGAAGAATTGGTTAAAATTCCTTTCGGTGAAACACGATCATACAAAGCACAGTCAATTGCAGTTGGCGATATTTTAGCGATAAGAGCTGTTGCAAATGCAAATGGTAAAAACAAAATTTCTATTTTGGTCCCATGTCATCGTGTTATTGGCTCGGACGGTTCGTTAACTGGTTTTGCGGGTGGAAAACATAGAAAACAGTTTTTGTTAGAGTTAGAATCTAATCAAATTCAGCTTTTTTAAAAGTATAATCAATACAATATTTTCTATCATTGTATCGTATAAAAACTTCAAAAAAATAATTGTAAATTAGCCAATCAGAAAAGTAACGTATGAGTGTTGAGTTAAGACCGGACGGAAGAGTTAAAAAACCAGAATGGTTACGCGTAAAATTACCAACTGGGAAAAAACATAGAGAACTAAGAGGCTTAGTTGATAAATATAAATTGAATACCATTTGCCAAAGTGGAAGTTGTCCTAATATGGGCGAATGTTGGGGCGAAGGAACTGCAACATTTATGATTTTGGGAAATGTGTGTACACGTTCGTGTGGTTTTTGTGGTGTAAAAACAGGTCGTCCAGAACAAGTGGATTGGGCTGAGCCAGAAAAAGTGGCGCGTTCTATCAAATTAATGCAAATAAAACATGCTGTTTTAACTTCGGTTGACCGTGATGATTTAAAAGATATGGGTTCTATTATTTGGGCAGAAACAATTCATGCAGTGCGCAGAATTAGTCCAGGTACAACAATGGAAACATTGATTCCGGATTTTCAAGGAATGGAAAAACATATTGATCGTATTATCGCAGCTGGTCCAGAAGTACTTTCTCATAATATGGAAACGGTTCGTCGTTTAACGCGCGAAGTTCGTATACAAGCCAAATATGATCGTAGTTTAGAGGTTTTACGTTATGCAAAAGAAGCAGGACAACCTCGTACAAAAACAGGAATTATGTTAGGACTTGGAGAGTTTGAAGATGAGGTTTTCGAAACAATTCAAGAAGTAGCAAACGCAAATGTAGATGTTATTACAATTGGTCAATATTTACAACCAACAAAAAAACATTTACCATTAAAAGAATTTATTACGCCAGAGCAATTTAAGAAATACGAAGATTTTGCAAAAGGTTTAGGTTTCCGTCATGTAGAATCAGGACCATTGGTTCGTTCTTCTTATCATGCAGAAAAACATATTCACTAAAGAGAAAAAAAAAAATTAAACAATAATAAAAAAAGAGATGCAGTTTTTGTGTCTCTTTTTTTTATATTTAATTCTAAATTAAACTACTATGAAAAATTTATTGTATTTGATATTATTGTTCTCCATTTCTGCAAAAGCACAGATTTATGAAGTATTGGTTGATACAAAACATCAAACTATATATTCAGAAAAAGGATTAGAATTTTTTAATGAAATAAAAGAAGTAGATGCAAGAAAATGGAATATCGAACAAAATTCGAATCCACCAGTTCTTAATTTTAAAATTATAGCAGATAAAAACAATTTGAACATTTCAGAATTAGATAAAATCAATAATTCACAAGAAAATACAGGTTCAATAAAAAAGTCTGTTCCTAATTTGCCTTTTGGTTTTAGTGCGGTTAATTATAAAGATGCATTTGCACTAAGACCTGTTGATGTTTATGGCAAAAAATATATAGAAAAAGCAGAATTAAAAGAATTAGATTGGAAAATCGAGAATGAATTTAAAGAAATTTTAGGCTATAAAGTTCAAAAAGCAACTTCAAAATATCAAAATTTTGATGTAATTATTTGGTTTACGAAAGATATAAAGCTGAATTTTATGCCTGCATATAATATAAAACCAATTGATGGATTTGTTTTGGAAATGCAATATGTAATAGAAAATGAGAGTGGAAAAATGTTGAATACAATTTACGTAACTTCATTAAAAGAAATAAAAAAATATACGTTTAAATCTCCTATAGCGGAATTAGGAAAGAAAAATAATATTGTATCTTCTGATGAATTAGATAAAATTTACGAAGAAGCCAACAAAAAACGAAACGAAATGTATAACCAAGATAATGGCGTAGATAAAAAATAAGTATGAAAAAATTAATAGCACTATTACTCTTCATCTCAACTTTTGCAAAAGCACAGATTTATGAAGTAGAATATGAAACTCATGTAAGTTATATCTATAACGAAAAAGGGATAGAAGAATTAAAACAATCTGAACCAAATGTTATCGAGCGTAGTAAAACTATAGAAGCAAATACTAATCCGTCAAAAGAATATTTTCGTTTCATTTTTAACGAGAAAGAAGCTAATGTATCTTACATTAAAAAAGTAACTAATGGACAAGGAGAAATTGCCCGTTTTATTATGGTTCCAACAAATTTTAACATGAATTATAGTTATTTTGATTTTGAAAAAAATACGTATTTAGAAGAACGAGATTTATATGGAAAAAAGTTTTTAATTGAGAATAATTTTAAACAATTAGAGTTTATTGATACCGGAAAAACAAAGACTATATTGGGCTATTTAACTAAAGAGGCGACTTATTCTAAAGATAATTTCAAAATTGCGGTTTGGTATGCGCCAGATTTCAAAAAGAATTATAATGTGGATATTTATACAGGAGTAAATGGATTAATTTTAGAAGAAACAATTCTCGAAACTTATGATAAAGGAGATAGAATTACTAAAATTGAAGCCATAAAAATAAAAGAAATTAAGAAAACAAAAATCTTAAAACCTACCAAAGGAGAAAAAGTTACGGATCAAGAATTTAACGTTATTATGAAAGAGGTTAACAAAAAACGAGACGAATTGTACGAACAAACGAATGGTGTAGATAAAAAATAAAGAAACTTAAAATCATAAATAGAACTTGCTTAACTTTAAGCAAGTTTTTTATTTTTATGAAAATTAATGCAACTATTTTAACTATTGGCGACGAAATTTTAATCGGACAAATTGTTGATACAAATTCAGCATTTATTGCCAAACAACTCAATACAATTGGAATTGAAGTGGAAGAGATTTTATCTGTAAAAGATGAATTTCAAACAATTATGGAAGGCTTTGGAAGAGGTATTTCTAAAGCTGATTTGGTGATTGTAACAGGAGGTTTGGGACCAACGAAAGATGATAAAACAAAAGCTGCACTTTGCAAATTTTTGGGTTGTGATTTGGTTCGAGAAGAAAAAGTAATTCAAAATATCATGCGATTATTTGAAGAACGTGGTTATAAACGCGAATTAAATAATCTGAATCAAGATCAAGCATTAATTCCAGAAAAATCTACTTTTATTCAAAATAAATTTGGGACTGCGCCTTGCCTTTGGACGAAGATTGATGATAAAATTATCATTAATTTACCTGGCGTTCCTTTTGAAATGAAAGGTTTGATGCGTGATGAAATTATTCCACGATTAAAAAATCAATTCAAATCAGATGAAATTGTTCATCGCGATATTTTGATTAGCGGCATTCCCGAGAGTGATTTGGCAATTTTGATAGAAGATTGGGAAAATCAATTACCCGAATTTATTCATTTGGCTTATTTACCAAATCGCACGTCAATTGATTTGCGTTTTACTGCTTCGGGCGAAAATAGAAATGACTTAGAAAATATAATTCAGCAAGAAATTGATAGCTTAAAATTAATTGCTGGTGAATATATTGTCGCCGAAAATTCAGGAAATATTGTTGAGGTTTTGAAAGATATTTTACTTCAAAAAAAGCTAACAATTTCTACAGCAGAAAGTTGTACAGGCGGTTCTGTCGCAAGTTTATTAACATCAATTAGTGGAAGTTCTACTTATTTTGTAGGAAGTGTAGTTTCGTATGCAACACATGTAAAAACAACTGTTTTAGGCGTAAATCCATCTATTATAAATCAATTTTCAGTCGTTTCAGAAGAAGTTGCAATGCAAATGTCAAAAGGAGTTTTAAAAGTCTTGAATTCTTCTTTAGCCGTTTCTACAACGGGAGTTGCTGGGCCAACTAGAGGCGAAGATAGTCAAGAAATTGGAACATGCTGGATTGCTGTTACAAACGGAAATACGACATTAACGAAGAAGTTTTTTTATCCGTATTTGGATCGTGAAGATTTTATAAAAATAATTTCTAATAATGCATTGAATTTGGTTGTTCAGTTTGTAAAAGAAAATTATTAATTTCTGAATAAATTAGTGTTATTATGTAGTGCGTAGCTGAAAAAATTCAGCTTGACGATTGATTTTAGTTTGATAAGTAAATATTTTTTTTAAATAACCCATGTCATTCTGAGTGAGTTTTAAAGTTTAGTTTTATTGTTGAGTTATGTGAAGCTGAAATAAATTCAGCTTGACAAAATAAATAAATCTAGTTTTTATAAATAATCTATATCATTCTGAACTTGTTTCAGAATCTTATGATATATAACTAAATATTTTTTAAAATACATTTAATCTATAATATTAATAGAGTTATATTTGCTTCCAAAATAGAAATAAATGTTAAAAAAAGTAGTGAATAATACATTATTCAGGTTACTAATTGGAGTTATTTTAGGATTGGTTTTAGGAAATTATCTAACACCAAAAACGATACAAGTTGTTTTATCCATCAAATATTTTACGGGTCAATTAATATTCTTTTTAGTTCCTTTAATCGTTATTGGATTCATCGTTTCTTCGATTACAAAACTAAGTCAAGGATCAATAAAAATTGTATCATTTTCGTTATTAATCGCTTATTTATCATCAGTTGGTGCAGGAATTTTTTCGATGATAATGGGATACAATATTATTCCAAATTTATCAATTCCGACAAGTGTAGATAAATTAAAAGAAGTACCAGAAATTTTATTTCAATTAGATATTCCACCCATTTTTTCGGTGATGACAGCTTTGATACTTTCGTTAATGTTAGGAATGGGAATTCTACTTACAAAAGCAAAAGAATTAGAAAAGATTTTTGATCAATTTAAAGACATCGTTATTTTGATGGTCAATAAAGTGTTGATTCCGATTTTACCATTTTTTATTGCCACTAATTTTGCAATTTTAAGTTATGAAGGTTCAATAGAAAAACAATTACCAGTATTCTTAAAAGTGATTTTAATCGCTATTGTAGGACATATTATTTGGTTAACTTTATTGTATTCGATTGCTGCATTTTATCACAAAACAAATCCATTTAAATTGCTTAAATTTTATCCGCCCGTTTATTTAACGGCTGTTGGTACAATGTCTTCTGCGGCTACTTTGGGCGTTGCTGTAAAAGCGGTGAATGATAGTAAAGTGATGAAACAAAGTATTACGAATTTCACGATTCCGTTTTTCTCTAATACGCATTTGTGTGGTTCTGTTTTAACCGAAGTTTTCTTTGTGATGACGGTTTCGCAAGTATTGTATGGTCATGTACCAGATCTTAATTCGATGCTAATATTTGTAGGTTTATTAGGTATTTTTGCAGTTGGTGCGCCAGGTGTTCCAGGAGGTACAGTTGTAGCATCATTAGGATTGATTACAAATGTACTTGGTTTTGATGAAGCAGGAATTGCTTTGATCTTAACTATTTTTGCCTTGCAAGATAGTTTTGGAACTGCGTGTAACATTACTGCTGATGGTGCATTGAGTATGATTGTAGATAAATATGCAGATAAAATAAAAGTTGTAGAATAATTTATCATTCAAAATATAAAAAAAATAAAAAAGCACTTCATTTGAAGTGCTTTTTTATAATTATATGCGAATATTTTTTTATTCCATTTCTTTTGCGTGACGATCAATTTTTTTCTCTGGCTCTGTTGCATGAATAGAGTTTTGAGTATAATTGCGCCATCTGTCCAATAAATCAACCATATCTGCTGGAAGTGGAGATTCGAAAGACATTTTTTCGCCCGTTGTTGGATGTATAAATCCAAGTGTACGTGCATGTAAAGCCTGACGTGAACAAGTCTTGAAACAGTTTTCTATAAATTGTTTGTATTTAGTAAAAGTTGTTCCTTTCAAAATACGCTCACCACCATATCGTTCATCATTAAATAATGGATGACCAATATGTTTAAAATGTGCACGAATTTGGTGTGTTCTACCAGTTTCTAACTTACATTCTACTAAAGTAACATATGAAAAACGCTCTAAAATACGGTAATGCGTAACCGCGTGTTTACCTTCGCTTCCGTCTTCAAAAACAGCCATTTGCATACGGTCTTTTACATGACGACCAATATGTCCTGTAATTGTACCTTCTTCTTGCTCTACAGATCCCCAAACAACAGCGTTGTACAAACGATCTGTAGTATGTGCAGCAAATTGTAAAGCTAAATGATTCATCGCTTGTTCGGTTTTTGCAATAACCAATAAACCACTTGTATCTTTGTCAATTCGGTGTACTAAACCAGGTCTTTCTAATTCGGCAGACATTGATGGTAAATTATCAAAATGATATTTTAAGGCATTTACCAATGTTCCTGTATAATTTCCGTGTCCTGGATGAACAACCATTCCTGGCGCTTTATCAACTACAGCAATTTGATCATCTTCGTAAACAATATTTAACGGAATATTTTCTGCAATTACGTCATTTTCTCTTGGCGGAGTAGATAACATAACTTGTATAAGATCGCCAGGTTTAACCTTATAATTAGATTTTATTGGCTCATTATTTACTAAAATATTTCCGTTTTCAGCAGCTTGCTGAATTTTGTTTCTCGTCGCGTTTTCAATTCTAACCATCAAAAACTTATCTATACGCAATAACGATTGACCTTTGTCAACCGTTATCGAAAAGTGCTCGTATAATTTATTGTCGTCTTCCTCTTGCAAGAAATCTTCTAAATCTTCTGTCATTTATCTCTTTCTATTCAATAATAACTTCTTCAGCAGTTTTTGGTGCTTCAGTCGTCGGTTTTTGCTCTGTTGTAGGAGCCGTTTGTTGTTGCAAATCTTTTATTTGCTCTTCCGCTTTTTGCGTTACAATATCTCTGTATTGCGAACCACTAATTGTGTCTTCGCCAAAGTTTTTGTATTGTACATCTAATTCTTTTAATTGCGCTCTAATTTTATCTCTAGGCTCTGTAGATAACCAAATATCAATTGGTTGACCTTGGTCATAAGTATCCGAGCTAAAAGGAAATTGATACACAACGCGTGCATTAATTGTATCATTAGAACCGCCAATAAATTTAATTTGACCAATCTCAAAGAAATTATCTTTGATTGATTTTTTTGCTTCTGTTAACGTAAAATTAAGCAAATTCGGCATTCTTACGCCAGATAACATTCCGCGACCTAAAACTAGATCCACAGTTGCAAAACGAGGCAATTGTTCGCCCGCTTTTACAATTTTACCGTTATATAAAATTTTAAGAACAGCGTCTTTTGCTAAATCTGGCTCGTATAAAATTTTACCAATTTTAAGCCCAGAAATCTCTAATTGTGTTAAAGCCAAACGCTTTGATTTACCAATTAAATCTGGTAAATCCACAGGACGATAAGTTCTTGGATTTGATTTGATAAAAATACGTCGACCTTCTTTTACACGAGATTGCGCAGTTGGGTAAAAATCCATAATAGAAAAAGGTTTCATATTAGGATCAAAACGAGAACTGTCTAC
The DNA here is from genome assembly GCF_900115015.1 of Algoriella xinjiangensis. Classification (GTDB taxonomy): domain Bacteria; phylum Bacteroidota; class Bacteroidia; order Flavobacteriales; family Weeksellaceae; genus Empedobacter; species Empedobacter xinjiangensis. Next base: position 135,933 of record NZ_FOUZ01000002.1, read on the forward strand.
TTCGTATGTCAAACCAAGTTCTTCTAACTTAGCTGTTGCATCATTAATTTTCATTTTTGATAAATCCGGAACTTCCACAAATTCGTTGTGATTGGTATAAGAATCTAACCAAACGTTAAAAATAAAATGGTAAAGCCCGTAAGATAAAGCGATAACGATAGCAACGTTAAGCAAAACTTGTATGATTGATTTTACTCCTTTCATTGAAATGATTAATTGTCGCACAAATATAGTTTAAAAATAATATTTATGATTGATGTCAAAGTTCTATATTTGAATAAATTTAAAATTAAGCATGTTAAGAGTAGCAGTTGTAGCAGGTGGATACTCAGACGAAAGTGTAGTTTCGTTAAAAAGTTGTGAATTGATTTTTGCAAGTTTAAATCCAGAAAAGTACGACAGAACAAGGGTTCGAATCTTGAAAGAAGGATGGTTTGCCGAAATTGATGGTGAAAAATATCCAATTAGTAAAGGTGATTTTTCTTTTGAGAAAAATGGAGAAAAAATAAATTTTGATGTTGTTTTTAACACCATTCATGGTACGCCAGGAGAGGATGGTTATTTGCAGGCCTATTTCGAAATGATTGGTTTACCATATAATGGATGTCCATTTTATCAATCTGCCCTAACGTTTAATAAGAAAGATTGTATTGCTGTTTTGAGCAAATACGGTATTCCGCACGCCAAATCTATTTATATCAACAAAGGAGATCAGTATTCTGTTGATTATATTATAGATGAAGTTGGTTTACCTTGTTTTGTAAAACCAAATCGATCAGGATCTAGTTTAGGAATTTCTAAAGTTTTCAAGAAAGAAGAGTTTGAGGCAGCAATGACAAAAGCTTTTCACGAAGACAAAGAAGTTTTGATTGAATCTTTTTTAGATGGAACTGAAGTTTCTGTTGGTGTTTTAAATTACAAAGGCGAAACAACCGTACTTGGAATTACAGAAATTGTATCGCACACAGAATTTTTTGATTATGATGCAAAATACAATGGTTTATCCGACGAAATTACGCCAGCGCGTTTAACACCAGAAGTGGAACAACGTGTGCGCGATATTGCAGAAAAAGCCTATAAATGTATTAATATGTCAGGTTTTTCTCGTTCAGAATATATTATTGTGGATGGCGAACCTTATTTTATAGAAATGAATACATTGCCAGGTTTTTCACCAGCAAGTATTTTTCCACAGCAAGCTGCAATTGCAGGAATCGCTTTGGAAGATTTAATGGACAGTGAGATAGAATTTGCATTAAATAGACCTTCAGCATGGACAGAATAGCGGTTTTCCCTGGTTCTTTTGATCCTATAACGATAGGACATTTGGATATTATAGAAAGAGCAGTTCCTTTGTTCGACAAAATAATTGTGGCAATTGGTACAAATTCTTCTAAAAAATATATGTTTTCTGAAGAGCAACGTAAAAAGTTTATTGAACAATCTGTCGCAAAATTTTCTAATGTAGAAGTAGATGTTTACGAAGGTTTAACAGTAGATTATTGTATCGAAAAAAATGCGCAGTTTATTTTAAGAGGTTTGCGTAATCCTGCTGATTTTGAATTTGAAAAAGCAATTGCACATACCAATCGTGCAATTACAAAAAAAGATATCGAAACAATTTTCTTGTTAACATCATCTGGAAAAGCTTATATCAGCTCAAGTATAGTACGAGATGTAATGCGAAATGGTGGTAACTATACCATTTTGGTTCCTGATGCTGTAAGAATATAATATAGTGTATACGTTTTAAAAATATTGTAAGAGTAGGTAATTTATCTGCTCTTTTTTTGTGTTTAAAAAAATGAAAATAGATATATTTACAATAATTAACACAAAAGAAGAATATGAAGAAATTAATTTTACTATTAATTGCGTTTGTATTTAGTACACTATCATTTGGACAATTAAAACCAATTCCAAAAAAGGTAGAAGAAGCTAAATTAACAAGTCGCAGTTTTAAATCGTACAAAGTTTTTAGTAACACGATTCAACAAAAAGGAGATCAATTCGCAGAATTTGCAAAAGGCGTTTCGTTGTTTAGACTAGAAAAAACAGAACTTAACAAACTTTATCAATCAAAACCAACATCACTTACTCTACAAATTCCTTTCGACGGAAGAACACTTGATTTAGAATTGGTACAAAATGACGCTTTATTTACTGATAATTTTAAAGCAATTGATCAAGATAATAAATTGATTAATTATGAGCCAGGTTTGTATTACCAAGGAATTATTGGAGGTGATAATACTTCGGTAGTTGCAATTTCTATTTTTAAAGATCAAGTAATTGGTGTGGCTTCTTCTAAAGCTTTAGGAGATGTTGTCATCGGAAAATTGAAAGATTCGGAAGAATATGTATCGTATTCATCTTATAATATTGAAGCTAAAAACAATATTACATGTGCGGTAGATCAATTAGAAGAAAATAAAAACTACAAACCAAATTTTGATGCAAAAACATTAAATTCTAACAAGAATGAGATGACAGAAAAATGTGTTCGTGTTTATTATGAAGTTGCAAATAGACCATATTTACAAAATGGCGCTGACGAAAAGAAAACCTTAGATTGGTTAACAGCAATTCACAATAATATTGCAACATTATATAGTAATGATTATATAAGAACATCATTAGCAACAGTGATGATTTGGAAAGAAACAGATCCATATACTGGAGATTACAGCGCGCAATTAAATAAATTTAGAACAACAAGACTAAATTTTGATGGTGATTTTGCACATTTAATTAATTACCCATCAACAACATCTGTAGCGTATTTAAATTCTATGTGTAATAATGATTATCATTACGCATATTCAGGGATTAATATGACATACGGTAATGTACCAGTGTATTCTTGGACGATTATGGCAATGACGCACGAAATGGGTCACGCATTAGGTTCGCCACATACACATGCATGTGCTTGGAATGGAGATGGTACAGCTATTGATGGTTGTGCACCTACATACGATCCTAAATTAGCAGAAGGTACATGTCCGACAGGACCAATTCCATACGCTGATAAAGGAACAATTATGAGTTATTGTCACTTAGTAGGCGGAGTAGGAATCAACTTTTCTAATGGATTCGGAGAACAACCAGGTAATTTAATTAGAGCAACTGTAGATGGTAAAATGTGTTTAAGTACAGATTGTAGCATGACTTGTCAACAAACAATAAAAAGTGTTGAGGGTACATTAGATGGTCAAACAATTACATTTAAATTGAATGACGATACTGGAACAGTTTGGAAATATAAATTTGAGAAAGTTGGAGGAGAAGCAGGTGTATGGAAAGAAACAACGAATAAAACATTAGTTTTTGCAAACCTTGAGAAAAACTCTTATTATAAAATAGAAGTTGTAAATAAATGTTCTGAAACATCAAGTTCTAGCTCTGTGACTAGAATTGTAGAAATTCCAGGAGATTATTGTAATGGCGATTTATATTATGATTCGGGTGGAGCAAATGGAAACTATTCTCCAAACGAAAATGTTATTAAAATCTTTAAACCAGCAGTTGCAGGAGAAAAAGTATCATTAACTTTCTTAGAATTTGATTTAGAGCCAAGAGATACTAATTTGTATGATTATATGAATATTTATAATGGTACAGGTACAAATGCAAGTAAATTATTTGCAAATGGAAAAGAATTAAATGGAAACACAATTCCAGGACCATTTGTTTCTACAGACGAAACTGGCGCAATTACTTTACGATTTGTATCAGATGGAGGTTTAGAATTGAAAGGTTGGGTTGCAAAAATTAACTGTGCAAGTTTAGGATTAAATGATATTAATAATTTAGAATTTAATATTTATCCAAATCCAACAGCAGATTTAGTAAATGTAACAACAAAAGAAAACATCGTTAGTTACCAATTGTACGATTTTGCGGGTAAATTATTAACAGAAAAATCTAAAGTAGATAAAAAAGAAGTTAAAATTAATTTAGAATCATATCCTAAAGGAATTTATCTTTTAAATATCAAAACAGATAAAAGAACATATACTCAAAAAGTTACTAAAAAGTAATTACAGAGATAATTTTTAAATAAAAAAGGGATACATTTTGTATCCCTTTTTTTATAAATCTAAACTTAGTTGATCTGGTAATAATTTAAACGTCATGCGATGATACGGTGTTGCACCAAACTCTTTTATGGCTGCGCGATGCTCTTTAGTAGGATAACCTTTATTCTTTTTCCAATTATACATCGGAAATTCTTGATGTATTTTTTCCATATACTCATCACGATAGGTTTTTGCTAAAATAGAAGCCGCCGCAATATTCATATACTTAGAATCACCTTTTACAATACATTCGTGTGGAATATCTTGGTAGGCATTAAAACGATTTCCATCCACAATAATTAATTCTTTTTGACAATTTAATTGATCAATGGCTCGATGCATTGCTAAAAAACTAGCATTCAAAATATTTATTTCATCAATTTCTTCTGGAGAAACAACTCCAACAGCCCAAAATTTTGCATTATCCTCAATAAAGGTTCTTAATGAATTTCTTTTTTTCTCAGACAATTGTTTCGAATCATTGATGATATCATTCTCGAAATCACTTCCTAAAATGACTGCAGCTGCAATTACAGGACCACTTAAACATCCTCTTCCAGCTTCGTCACAACCTACTTCTTGTTCCTTATTTGATAAAGTTTTATACAATTTTCTGATTTTTTAACAAATTTAACAGAATTTATTGAAAAAAAGTTTTGTAAATGTTATAGAAATCTTAAGTTTATAGAAGTTTTAAAAAATGTTTTAACAGATGAGGAGAAATTTAAAAAACTTGTTTGTATTAGGAGGGCTTCTTTTAGGAGCATCTTTATACGCACAAGAAAAGACAGTTACAGGTACTGTAACTGATCCAGATGGTTTTCCAGTAGCAGATGCTGTTGTAAAAAGTTCTTCAGGAAAAGAAGTTTATACTGATGATAAAGGAGTATTCAGTATAGAAGCTAATTCTGGAGATAAAATTACAGTAGAATTTATTGGTTTACCTACGCAAACTTTTACTGTAGGAGCTTCAAGTTCATATAATGTTTCATTGAAGCAATCTGAAGTTGTTGAATTAGAAGGTGCCGTAGTAACTGCATTAGGTATAACAAGAGATAAAAGATCTTTAGGTTATGCTACACAAGAAATTAGTGGAGATGTAGTAAATCAAACACCAGTTTCTAATTTTGCAGATGCAATGTCTGGGGAGATTGCAGGTTTAGATATTAAAGGTTCTGGTTCTAGAGGAGGGTCTACTAATATGGTGATTCGTGGAACTAGCTCTTTAGTTGGAGATAACAATGCATTAATTGTAGTTGATGGTATTCCAATCAATAACTCTACATATAATGGTACTACACAACAAAATGGTGGTGGAGGTTTTGATTATGCAAATGCAGCTGCCGATATTAATCCTAATGATATTGAGACTATAAACGTATTAAAAGGAGCAGCAGCAGCAGCTTTATATGGTTCTAGAGGTATGAATGGGGTTGTAATGATTACAACGAAAAAGGGAACTAAGAAAAGAGGAATTGGAACAGAAATCAATTCATCTATTACTGTAGGGACTGTTGATAAAACTACATTACCAAAATATCAGAAAAAATATGGAGCAGGTTACGAAAATAATGGAAGTAGTACTGTAAATCCTTATTTTAATGAAGGACCAGTTGGATCTAATCCTAATGATTTATACGTTATGTTTAGCGATGATGCTTCTTATGGAGCAGCTTTTGACCCAAATTTAATGGTATACCAATGGGGTTCATTTTTTGAAGGGATGCCAACTTATGGACAAAAAACTCCTTGGGTAGCAGCTAAAAATGATCCTAATTCAGTTTGGAAATCAATTACAACTTTTCAAAACTCAGCCTCATTCTTTGGATCTAATGATGATGGAAATTTTAGATTAGGATTCACAAATTTTCAAGATGAATTTGGTTTAGTTAATAGTAAACAATTAAGAAACTCTATTGATTTTAATGGATCTTATAAGATTTCAGATAAATTAACAATTTCTGCTAAAATGAATTATGTAGATAATTCTGCAAAAGGTCGTGTTGGTACTGGTTATGATGGGTGGAATCCTATGCAACAGTTTAGACAATGGTGGCAAACAAATGTTGATTTAAATGAATTAGAGCAAGCTTACAGAGTTACTCAAGGAAAAAATGCTTCTTGGAATATTGGAGAAATTGATCCTAATAAAAAAGGATATTTAGTTCCTTTATATTCAGACAACTTCTATTTTACAAGATATGAAAATTATCAGAATGATAGTCGTAAAAGATATAATGGAGGTGTTTCTTTAGATTATAAATTAACAAGTTGGTTAAGTGTTTTAGCACGTTATGGATTTGATAATTACACAGAAAAAAGAGAAGAGCGTTTAGCAATAGGTTCTGCAGGTTCTCCTGGATTTTATCGTTTGAGAAACTATGACGTATCTGAAAATAATTATGATGTAATTTTCAATGTTACTAAAAATCTTTCAGAAGATTTTACATTAGACGCGAATGTTGGATGGAATTTAAGAGTTCAAGATTATGATTCATTCGTAGCTCAAACTAACGGAGGATTAAAAATACCAAAATTATATTCACTGTTAAATTCTGTAAATTCATTAACTTCATCGGATATAGGTCAATCTAGATTTAGAAAAATGGTTGATGGAGAGTACGTACGTGCAAGTATTGGATATAAGAATATGTTGTTTTTAGAAGGATCTTTTAGAACAGATAGATCTTCATCATTGTGGTCTAAATCTGATAAAGGAAATAGATATTATTATCCTTCAGGATCATTTAGTTTTGTTTTCTCAGAATTAATGAAATCTAGTATCGTTAATTTTGGTAAATTACGTTTAAACTATGCTCAGGTGGGTAATGATACTGCACCATACCGTTTATGGAATACATATGATATCAATGCAAGTTTTAGTGGTGTAGGGTCTGCTTCAAATCCAGCAGCAAATACTTATAGCAATCTAAAACCTGAAAAGATGGAGGAGTATGAAGTAGGTTTAGAGATGGGACTTTGGAAAAACAGAGTTAATTTTGATGTTTCTTACTATAATAGAACTACATATGATTTGATTACAGATGTTGATGTATCAACTTCTACTGGTGCTTCAAGACAATGGACTAACATGGGAGATGTTAGAAATGAAGGTGTTGAGGCTAGAATTAGTTTTGAGCCAATTAAAAATGATAACTTCACATGGAAAGTAACAACAAATTTTGCTAAAAATGTTAACAAAATGTTAAGATTTAACGGTGAGATTGAGTACTATCAACTAGCAGCTGTACAAGGAGGAATCACAATTGGTGCTCAAGTTGGAGAGGCAGTAGGAATCATCAGAGGTAGAGGATATGTTTATAATGAGAATGGGGATAGAGTAGTTAATGCAAATGGTCGTTATCAGTTATCTTCTTCAACTACTATACTTGGAAATATGAATCCAGATTTTACTGGAGGAGTTAAAAATACATTTACGTATAAAAATACGAGTTTAAGTTTTTTAATTGATTTTCAAAAAGGAGGAGATGTATTCTCACTTGATACATATTATGGATATGCTACAGGATTGTATGATAACTATACAAGTGGTTTAAATGATCTAGGAAATCCAATTCGTAATACTATTGCAAATGGAGGAGGAGTAATTTTACCAGGTGTTAAAGCTGATGGTACTCCTAATGATGTTCGTGTAGAGGCAAGTACAGGTAATAATAACCCTTGGGGTTATAAATCAAATAATAATGAAGAGTATATTTATGATGCATCTTTTGTTAAATTAAGAAATGTAACTTTTTCATATGATTTACCTCAAAAATTCCTTAAAAACACATTCATAAATAAATTTACTTTATCTGCTGTTGGTAGAAATTTATGGATAATTCATAAAAATGTACCATATTCTGATCCAGAAGCAGGTTTAAGTGCAGGTAATGTACAAGGATACCAATCGGGTGCTCATCCAACGTATAGAGAAATTGGATTGAATTTGAAAGTACAATTTTAAAACTTAATTAAGATGAAAAAAATCATATTAACATTAGCTTCTATCTTAGTAATTCAATCATGTAGTGATGAATACTATGATAGTTTAAGTATAGATCCTATTAATCCAAGCGAAGTTCCAGCGAATTATTTTTTTACAAATGCTATTACAACATATTATACTCAAATGTTGAATACCAATGTAAATACCAATGTTTTTCGTTTATGGTCTCAGCAATGGAATGAAACACAGTATACTGACGAAACAAACTATAATTTAGAAACACGTAACATTAATGGAAGGCTATGGACTTCTTTAAATACAAATGTGATTTTTGATTTACAATCAGCAAAAGAGTTGATTGCAAAAGATGGATTACTTACAGCAGATGTAAAGAAAAACCAAACTGCTATTGCGGATATTATACAAGTCCAAGCATGGTTAGTAATGGTCGATACATTTGGGAACGTTCCATATACAGAAGCATTAAAAGGAGGAGGTAATATTACTCCTAAATATGATGATGCAAAATCTATTTACGAAGATTTAATTAAAAGATTACAAGAAGATGTTGCTAATATAAATGTAGCAGCAGCTGGTTTTGGAAGTACTAATGACATTGTTTATAAAGGAGACATGTCTAAGTGGAAAAAATTAGCAGCTTCATTATTATTAAAAATGGGTGTACAAGTAGCTGATGCTGACAATGCATTAGCTCAAAAAACTATTCAGGCAGCATTATCTAGTGGTGTAATGACTTCAAAAGCTGATAATTTCACATTAGTATATCCAGGATCTGAGCCTTATGTTAATCCATTATGGATTGATTTAGTTCAAGGAGGACGTAAGGATTTTGTAGCAGCAAATACTATCGTTGATAAAATGAATACTTTAACTGATCCTAGAAGAAAAATCTATTTTAGAGAAAATCTAGGTGCAGATGAATTTAAAGGAGGAACTTATGGTATAGCAACTCCTTATGATCAATATTCACAAGTAGGAGATTTACTACATAAAAAAGATTATCCAGGTAATTTGTTAGATATTACAGAAGTTAAATTTTTATTAGCAGAAGCTGCAGAAAGAGGATTTTCTGTAGGAGGATCAGCAGCAGATTTTTACAATGAAGGTATTAAAGCTTCATTTGACTTTTGGGGGCTTACTACAGCTCAAGCTGATGCATATTTAGCTCAATCTAATGTTGCATATGCAACAGCACCAGGTACTTGGAAAGAAAAAATAGGTATGCAATATTACCTAGCTATGTATAACAAAGGTTTTGATGCTTGGACAGTAATTAGAAGATTAGATGCTCCAAAGATGAATATTGCAGCTGAATTAGGCTTGCCATTTCCATCAAGATTTACATATCCTACAAGTGAAAGAAATTTGAATAAAGTTAATAACACTCAAGCAGTAAATGATATGGGTGGAAAAGATGAACTTACATTGAAACTTTTCTGGGATAAATTCTAAGAGTATTATTCTTATATAACATTTTTAAAACCACCTCGCAAGAGGTGGTTTTTTGTTTCCAATAAAATTGAACAACAAAAAAAGCAAGCTAATTATTAGCTTGCTTTTTTGTTTTATCTGAATTAGATTTGATTCTTAATTTGAATAATTAGGAGCTTCTTTCGTAATTACAACATCATGTGGATGAGATTCTTGTAAACCTGCACCAGTAATACGAACTAATTTTCCGTTTTCGATTAAATCATTAATTGTAGCAGTACCACAATATCCCATTCCAGCTCTTAATCCACCACATAATTGGTAAATAACATCCGCAATAGAACCTTTGTGAGGAACACGACCTTCGATACCTTCTGGAACTAATTTATTAGCATCTGATTGAAAGTAACGATCTTTAGAACCACGTCTCATTGCAGCTAAAGAACCCATTCCTTGGTACGCTTTAAATTTACGACCTTGGAAAATAATTTCTTCACCTGGCGCTTCATCTGTCCCAGCAAATAAACTTCCTAACATTACCAAGTTTGCACCAGCTGCAACAGCTTTTACAATATCTCCTGATAATTTTATTCCACCATCACCAATAACCGAAACATTTCGTGTTTTTGCATATTCGTATACATCGTAAATTGCAGAAAGTTGAGGTACACCAACACCTGCTACAACACGAGTTGTACAGATAGATCCTGGTCCAACACCAACTTTTAAAGCATTTGCGCCAGCATCAATTAAGGCTTTTGCAGCAGAAGCAGTAACAATGTTTCCTCCAACAATATCTAAAAGTGGAAAAGCATTTCTTACTTCAGCAACTTTACTAATAACACCTGCAGAATGTCCGTGAGCAGAATCTAATGCAACAATGTCAACACCTTTGTTTACCAAAGCTTGTACACGGTCTAACGTATCTGCACCAACACCAACACCAGCACCAACACGTAAACGACCTTTACTGTCTTTACACGCATTAGGAAATTCTGTTAAGTTATCAATGTCTTTAATGGTAATTAATCCGATTAATTTATTGTTTTCGTCAACAATAGGTAATTTTTCAATTCGGTGACGAGAAAGGATATCTTTTGCTTTTTTAAGATCAGTATCAATATCCGAAGTAATGATGTTTTCTTTTGTCATTACATCTTCTACCAATTGATCAAAATTTTCTTGGTAACGAATATCACGATTTGTAATAATTCCAACTAAAGTACGATCTTCTTCAATTACAGGTAAACCAGAGATTTTATATTTCTCCATAAGGTTTACAGCATCTTGCAAAGTGTGTTTACGTGTTAAAGTAATTGGATCAGAAATCATTCCGTTTTCAGAACGCTTAACCATATCAATTTCATTCGCTTGTTCTTCGATTGACATGTTTTTGTGGATAAAAGATAATCCACCTTCGCGTGCTAATGCAATTGCTAATCTGGCTTCGGATACAGTATCCATCGCAGCAGAAACAATCGGAATATTAAGCATGATATTATCTGTGAATCTTGTTTTTAGAGATACTTGGTTCGGTAATATCTCTGAGTAGGCTGGCACTAATAGAACATCGTCAAAAGTGAAACCTGTTTGTAGAATTTTGTCTGTTAAAGGCATTGCTTTTTGCATTGCAAATTTAGATGAAAAAACCTTAGTATCAAAATTATTTAAAGAAATCTAACTGATATTTGATTGATTTGATGTTTTGTTAATATGATAATTAAATGATTAGAAGTGGTAAAATAATCTTTAAATTAATCCTTATATCATTGTTGTTATTGAAAAATCTAATCATAATTTAATGTTTTCAATCTTCAGCTATATCAAATATTTATCTTATTTTCGCAAGATAGTTTATTGAACAAGATGAATATAAATTTCAAAAAATGGAATAACATCTTAGGTGTAGTTATGTTCTTGATAGCGACAGTATTGTATTTGTCGAGCATGGAACGCTACCTAAGTTTATGGGATTGTGGTGAATATATTGTATCATCAGCAAAATTAGGAATTACGCATGCGCCCGGTGCCGCATTGTTTCAAATCATTGGAGCAGTTTGGTCTGGTTTAGCTTTTGGTGACGGAAGCAAATATGCAATTTTAATTAACAGTACATCTGCTTTGTGTAGCGCAGGGACAATTATGTTGTTGTTTTGGACAATTACATATTTTGTTCGAAAAATGTTTGCAAATACACAAGATCCTACAAATGTAGATTTAATAGAAATGGATGCTTCTCAAAAAATAATCGCTTTAGGAAGTGGATTAGTTGGAGCAGCAGCATTTATGTTTAGCGACACATTTTGGTTTTCGGCAGTAGAAGGAGAAGTTTATGCAATGGCATCATTTTTTACAGCCTTATTATTTTGGTTGGTTACAAAATGGGATCAAGTTGCAGATACGCCACGTGGAAACAAATGGTTGGTAATTATCTCACTGGTAATCGGACTTTCTATTGGTGTTCACTTAATGGCAATGTTGTCTATTCCTGCGGTGTGTTTTGTTTATTACGCACGTAAATACAAGTTTACAATCAAAAGTTTTATACTTGCTAATGTCATCACATTAGTAATTTTAGTTTTTGTATTTAAAATAATTTTTCCATTAGTCATGACATTCTTTGGTAAAACAGAGATTTACGTGGTTAATAATCTTGGAATGCCTTTTAATTCAGGAACAATTATCGCAACAATTATTTTAGCAGTTATATTTTATTTAGCTGTTAAATTAACGCAGAAATACGGTTCGGCTTTGTTAAATACAATTTCGTGGTGTGTTATTTTTATGTTGATTGGTTTCTCTTGTTGGTTAGTAATTCCGATTCGTGCAAACGCAAATCCACACATGAATTTAAATGATCCTGACACAGCTTTAGGTGTTTTAGATTATTTTAATCGTGAGCAATATGGGACTTGGCCAGTAATGTACGGACCAGTTTATACGGCTCATATAGCAAATGATGGTTTAAAACGTGATGCTAACGGAGCGCCAGAAAGTAGCGTTCGTAGTTCTGAATATATTAAAGATCAACGCACAGGAAAATACTTAAAAGTTTCGGATCGTTTAGACTATAAATATGAAGATAAATACGTAAAATTCTTCCCGAAAATGTTTAGTCCAGATCCAGGTGTGATGGAAAATTATGCGGCAGTTTATGGTTTTCCTAAATTTTCGCTTAATTCGAAATACGCTGGTGATGAACAAGCTCAAAAAATGTATGCAGACTTGGTTCAGAAAAGATCAAATCGCGAATTAAGAGTTGCGGATCTTAAAAAATATAATCAAATTTTAGAAATTGAACCACCAACATTTGGCGAGCAATTAAACTATTTCTTTGATTATCAAATCAACTATATGTTTGTTCGTTATTTTATGTGGAATTTTTCTGGTCGCCAAAACGATTTAGAAGGTAATTTCGAAATAACAAAAGGAAACTGGTTATCTGGAATTCCATTTATAGACAATGCACGTTTAGGAGATCAATCTAAATTAGCTGACGAATACAAAAATGACGGAACAAATGTGTATTATATGTTGCCATTAATTTTAGGATTAATCGGTTTCTTTACACAATTAAATAGAAATTTTGTCAACTGGTGGTCATTATTATCACTATTTGTATTAACAAGTGTTGGTATTATTTTCTACACATCTGTAAAACCTTTTGAACCTCGCGAACGAGATTATGCATTAGTAAGTTCTTTTTATGCATTTTCTATTTGGATTGGTTTGGGTGTACAAGGAATTTATTTATTGATTCAGAGAATTCAGAAAAAAGAATTAAGCCCATCATTAGCATTAGGAACAACAATCGTTTTAGCCGGAATTCCTATCTTGATGGGAGCTCAAAACTGGAATGATCACGATCGTTCTGAGCGTTCTGTAGCATATTCTTTGGCATATAATTATTTGTATCCATTGGATAAAAACGCCATAATTTTTGTGTATGGTGACAATGATACTTATCCGTTATGGGGATTACAGGAAACAGAAAATTTCCGTGATGATGTTAAAATTGCGAATCTAACTTTAGCGGCTTCACCGTGGAATTTAGAGCAATTATTAAGAAAAACGTACAATGCAGCTCCAATACCAACAAATCTAAAACCGAAAGATTACCAAACGGGTACAAACGATCAGATTTTTGTGGTTGGAGGTTCTATCAAAAATATTTTTGATGAATTAAATGGTTTTATCAAACCAGGTTCTAATCAAACTTTAGAAACATTAAGCAATTTACCAACAGATCAAGTTGGACAATATTTTGTTGATCCAGAAATTGATCCAGAGCAAGTAATGACGGTTTATAAAAAGATTAAACCTTTAGAAAAATACTTGACAAAAGATAGTATGACGGCTAAGGAAGCGATGGATTTTCTTTTGAATAATAAATTAGAGGAAAAACAAGCTTTAGCAGATTATTTTGGATATCCAATTGGACAAGCAAATTATTTACCGGTCTCTAAAATTACCGTTCCTGTTAATAAAGCAAATGCAATAAAATACGGAATTGTAAACCCGAAAGATGCTGATAAAATGATTGATAATTTAACAATCAATATCAAATCGTCTAGCTTATTCAAAAATAATTTGATGATGCTTTCAATGATGGCGAATTATAATTGGGATCGTCCAATTTATTTCAGTGGAGGAGGTGTTTCTGATCCAGAAAATACATTCTTTATGAATGATTATTTATTGAATGCAGGTTTAAGTTATAAATTAGTTCCGATTTTTACACAATTTGGTAAAGGCGGTATTATTGGAGCTTCTGACAATGATATGTTGTTAAGAACATTCAATTCTTACAAATGGTCGGGTTACAATAATCCTGATGCATCATTTAGTTTAACAGAACGTAATTACACATCATCTTACCGAAATACAGCTGTTAGATTAGCGGACGATTTATTAGCTGCTGGTCGCAAAAAAGAAGCAATTCAGGTATTAGATAAAGTAATGAAGGAAATTCCGGCATTATCGCAATATGATATTGGTTACGGTGTAAGTAGAATTGCGGGATTATACGTAAAAGCAGGCGAAGATAAAAAAGGCGAAGAATTGTTTGCACACGTAAGAAAGCAAGCCAATCAAAAAATTGCTTTTTACGAGTCTTTACCAGCGGCAAAACGTTATTCAATCGGTTCTGATTATGCAAGTGCTAAAAACGATTTGATGATGGCTTTATACAACGAAGCGTCTGCATTAGGCGAACGTGGAGATAAAGACAAAGCAATTAAATTATTCGAAACTGGATATAATCCAATGTTGAAGAAGTTTGAAAAACTATACAATGAAGTTGTTGCTGACGGAAAAGTTGATGAAACTGATCAAGCTAAAATCATGACTCAATTTAATTATTTAGATGAAATGATTGGTGTCGCAGCAGAAATTGATACAAATTATGCAAAAAAACAACAAGACCTTTTATACAAAATGGTCGGACAATAGTTTTTTGTTCAAATAAATTAAAAAGCTCCAATTAGTTGGAGCTTTTTTTGTTTTGGTTAAGTTTTTGACTATTAATTTGTTGTTATAAATTTTAAGTTTATCTGAAATACGAAATTAAGTTTGGCACGTAAATTGGAATTGTACAAATAAGTTTAACAATTTTGACAAATAAATTAAAATAACATAAAATGAAAAAAGTATTATTAACAGCTGCTTTCGCAGTAGCAGGTTTAGTAGGAGTTTCGGCTCAAACATCAGGAGTTGAAGGTACAGTTCACGTAGGTATTCCAGTTGGAGATGCTGCAGATTATTCTTCATTTAACGTTGGTGTTGATTTAGCTTATTTACACCCTATTACAACTAATTTCAAATTAGGAGGTAAAGTTGGTTATGATCATTTTATTGCAGATAGTAAATTTAAAGATTTAGGTGGAGAAGATTTTGGATTTATTCCATTAGCAGCTACTGCTAAATATGAATTTAGTAACAACTTATTTATTGGTGCTGATTTAGGTTATGCTTTTTCTACTAAAGATAATTTAGATGGAGGATTATTTTGGCAACCAAAAATTGGTTATTCAGGAGCAAGTTTTGATGTTTATGCAGGATACAAAGGTATTTCTGTAGATAATAATCAATATTCTAACTTTAATGCAGATGCAGTTTCTTTAGGATTTGCGTATAAATTCTAATCATAAGAATTAAAAAATAATTAGTGTTAATTAAAAGCCACATCGCAAGATGTGGCTTTTTTTATTTTATATAGTTCGTTCTTTTTAAGTGTTAAAGTTTTAAAATTATCTAATTGATAATAAGTTAATTGGAGTTTTATTGATTTTCTTTAACATCATTTGGCATGTAACTTGAAATTATGCATACATCATAATTAGAAAATTAAAATTATTACAAGATGAAAAAAATATTTTTTATTGCTGCTGCAATGCTAGGCGTTGTTAGTTTAAGTGCACAAGAAAAAACAACATCCTCTCAGTTTGGTGTTAAATCAACTGTAAACATGTCTTCATTTAATGGAGCTGATGTAAAAGACAACGATTACAAAGTTGGATTTAGCGCTGGTGTTTACGGACATTTTCCTCTTACAGATCAGTTTTCCGTACAACCAGAGGTTAACTTTACGAGAATCGGAGGTAAGTTTAAAGATGATGTAACCGAAGTAGGAAATACAACCATTAAAAACAAGAATAAAACAACATTAGATTATATTCAAGTTCCAGTAATGTTCAAATATTATCCTGCGGCATCTCGTTTCAATATCGAGGCTGGTCCACAATTCGGATTTAATATGTATGCAAGTAACAAGCAAGAAACAAGTGTTTATGCAAACGGAACGGTAAATACAGTTTCAGAAAAAACGGATATTAAAGATGATATAAAAAACTTTGATTTCGGTGTAAACTTCGGATTAGGATACAATGTTACAGACAATATTAATGTTGGCGCAAGATATTACATGGGCTTAACAAAAATTGGAGAAAACACAGACAATGGCACAACAATAGCCAATGATGTTAAAAACCATTCATTCTCTTTAGGAGTTGGATATTCTTTCTAAACAAAGAAATTTAAATACATAAAAAAAAGCTTGAAGATTTCTTCAAGCTTTTTTTTATGTATTTTTTTTATGAATTAAGATTTTAATGCAATTTTTTTGATAGATTGTGTTAAGATTATTTTATTGATGATAAATAATACAATCACGACAATTAATCCAAAACCAATTACTTCCCAAATATGAGATTGCTCTGTCGACATAAATTTGCCAACTTTTGCATTAATCATATTCAAAATAAAATAAACCATCGGAATCGAGATAAGATAACTTATCAACATAAAAATGATCGAGAATTTTAGATACGGTTTAGCAAGTTGATTAATATTATATCCAATCAAAAACAAATCTTTTGTTTTGTGTTTATTCTTTTCAATCATCAATTGAAAGTTAATAATCATCAACCAAATTGCAGCAAAAACAATGATTAAACCAATAAATAAAACCAATGTAAAAGCTAGTTTTAGATAATAGGTTAATTCTCCATTTTTTAATTCGTCTTTATTAATATCAAAATTATGACTTTCAAAATACGAAGCCGAATTTTCATCGCCTTGCGATTTTGTTTCAACAATTATACGTGAAGGTTCTGTATTAGATTGATGCGCATATTTTTCGTTTGCCCATTGTAAGAAATTTTCTGGAACTAAAATTGTATTAATTTTTGTTGTAAAATCAACAATTCGAGCTTGATAAATGTTTTGATTTTCGCCTTTTCCTAAAATCAATTGAAACGGAATTTTTGTAAACAATCCTTCCGAAACTTGTGGTAAACCTTGACTTGTTGCAAAACCAAAATTGTACAAATTCAAATAACTTTTCGGAATAATAATCGGAATAAAATTTTGTCCTTCTTGCCATTTCCAATCCGATTCTTTTACTTCAATAAAATCTTCAGGAACAGATTCAAAAAATAAATCAGTCGAAAAACCTCTGATTCCTGCAATTCCGCCGACTTGTAATTTTACAGGAAATTGACTGCTTTTGAAAACGCCAACTTTTTGCACAAATTTTTGTGTTTTTAAGTCATCTATTTCGTCTTGATTAAAAGTCGGTTTTTCGCCAGTTAAAGTTTGTAAAGAAGAGACTTTTTTGTTTAAAACAATGTAATTTGATTTCCAAATAGAACTATCTTCTCCAAAATTCTTTGCATAATCCAAATAAATTGTCGCAGCTAATAGCAAAATAAAAAAACCAATGATAGAGAAAAAACAAAAGGTTGTAATGCGTAAAAAACTTAAATTTTTTCGCACTAATTTTTCGATTAATGTGTTAGAGTTGAATGACATTTTCTAATCGTTTATCGTGAATTTCGTGTAAACTGGTAAATAAAATTCCAGCATTATTTTTCTTCGCTTCGGTAGTTATTAAATCTAACAAAAGCGTTTGATTATTGTCGTCTAAATGACTAAAAGGTTCGTCTAAAAGTAAAAAATCAAACGGTTGACAAAGCGCACGAATAATTGCAATTCGCTGGCGTTGCCCATAAGAAAGATGAACCGCTTTTTGTTGAAGATGACTTTTTAAACCAACTTTCTCAATCCATTCAATAATTTTATTTTCAGATTGATGTTGCGTCAAAACGTTTTTTAATTGAATATTTTCCATCAAAGTTAATTCTTCAAATAAATGCAAACCTTGAAAAACGTAGGCTATTTTTTGACGTCGGATTGTAGTCCAATCATTCAAATTATAATTTTTTATATTTTGTCCATCAAACAAAACTTCACCATCATAATCTTTTCTATCGCCGTATAAAATATTAATCAAAGTTGATTTTCCTACACCAGAATGTGCCACAACTTGATAAATATTTCCACTTGTAAATGTGTAATCGTTTTTCCAAATTTCAGATTTTTCAAACCCAAATTCTTTTAATGGATGTGGAATGAGTTGACTTATTTTAATTTCCATTTTGTTGTTGTGTTTGCGAGAAAAATAGTGAATAAGCTTGATCTAAAAGAAGTAAAATAATTTCAAGACTATTTTTGTCTTTATTTTTCATGTGTATTTTTCCTGTTTTTGTGTATTCATCCGAAACGCGATAATCGATGTAATCAAAATTAGATAAAATCGTTTGCATTTCTTTTGTATTTCCAAACGGAATTTGTTGGTAAATATATTGTTGTACTTGCTCTGGATATTGGTCAAAATTTAAATTAACATAGCCAAACATCGCATTTCTAGAGTTTGTTGCATATTCTGACGTTACAAAATTGGTTTGACTAACATCATTATTCAAAAAACGACTCATCATAACTTGATTGTTTGTGATGTACATCAAATTATTTTTATACGTCATATAAATCGTCATATTTGTGCTGATTGGTAACATAAAATAATTCCCTTGAAACTTGATTTTTTCTTTGTGCGTTTTTACAAATTCATTAAAAAATAAATCATTTTTCATTTTTCCAGCCATTACAAATTGTGGATAAACAACTTGTTTGATGAAGTTATCTTTTTTGCCGAAAAAATCAGTTGCATTAAATGCTTTTCCAACCTCAAAATCATAAACACTAAGAAGCGCATCACCTTCAAAACTATCTTCTAATTTGCTTAAATCGATTTCATATTGATTGAGAAAATCAGTTAAAAAATTTTGATTTTCAAAAATATAACGCGTATTTGTCGGATAAATTCCTAAACCAACATTCAAATAACTTTGGGCAGGAAAATATTTAAAAAAATCTGTATTAATTTTAGATTTCCACATCGGACGCTTTTGCAATTCTACTTTTGTAATTGCATCTGGATGAAATTTTTGAGTAAAATTAATTCCATCCGAAGTAAATGAAATCAAATTAACCCACGAACTTTTTGTAAAATCTAAGTTTTTACCTGCATTTTCTTCTTTTTTAGAAAAGTTTTTCAAGAAATTTCCGGTATACCAAACATTGATGTCTTGCGAATTTTTCACAAAATCTGCAAAACTATTGTTCTCTTTTGCAAGCGAATGTTTGTCGTTGATAATTTTGGTGAAATAATCTTTTATTGATTTTTCGTTTACGCCAAATTCCGAAGCAATAACTATAAATTGAGATTTATTCCAAGCCATAAATGGTTTATTGAAACCCGAAATTGTTGTAAACCCATCTACTTTTTCAAACGAAATATCTTTTTTATAAATTGATTTGTAAATAGTGGTTAAATGTTTTTCAAATTGATCTTTATCGCGCATGTTTGCAATTGTCGCAACCATGTTTTTTTCGTTAAGTTTTTGTCCAAAAATATAAATTGGACTGATAATATCAACGCCAGCTGAAGTCGGATTGTCTTTGATGTTTTTTAGTAATTCATCTAAAATAGGATCTTGATTTTTGATTTCATTTTCTGCTAATTGATAAATTTTATATTGTTCTAATTTGTTGAAATTACCTTTTTCTGCAATTGATTTTGGATTAATTAAGGCCACAAAATCTGCATCGGTTGGAATCAAAATTGTATAATCATCATTTTTATTACAACTTGAAATGAGTAAAATGATGATTAAAATTGAATAATATTTAAAGAGTTTCTTCATCGAAAAAATATTGGAATACGAATTTATTAAAAAGCCTTAAAAATAGGTATTGATTCTGCTAAAATAAAACACTTTAAACTATAAAAATAAATTGACTTATTTTTGCTCAATAATTGCGATAAATTTAAGCATTCTTAATATGATTTTAGTTGATATAGCTATAATTTTATATAAAAAATTCTTATATTCGCACTCCTTGATTTAGAAGAAATAAAGAAGAATACGATGGCAAATAAGTTTAAAGAATATAAGCATTTGGACTTGGTACAAGTTGCAAAAGAAACGCTAGAAGATTGGAAAGAAAATGAAGTTTTCGAGAAAAGTATTACATCTCGCGAAGGAAATGATACCTATGTTTTTTATGAAGGACCACCTTCTGCAAACGGAAAGCCTGGAATTCACCACGTATTAGCGCGTTCTATCAAAGATATTTTTTGTCGTTTTCAAACCTTAAAAGGAAAACAAGTTTTTCGTAAAGCGGGTTGGGATACGCACGGTTTACCAGTAGAATTGGGTACTGAAAAAGAATTAGGAATTACAAAAGAAGATATCGGAACTAAAATTTCGGTAGAAGAATATAACGAAGCGTGTAAACGTACGGTAATGCGTTACACTGATTTGTGGAATGACTTGACAGAAAAAATGGGATATTGGGTTGATATGAACGATCCATATATCACATACAAACCAAAATATATGGAGTCTGTTTGGTGGTTGTTAAAACAAATTTATGATAAGAATTTGTTGTACAAAGGCTACACAATTCAGCCATATTCGCCAAAAGCTGGTACAGGTTTATCTTCTCACGAATTAAATCAACCAGGAACATACCAAGATGTAACGGACACAACAATTGTTGCGCAGTTTAAAGTAAAGAAAGATTCTTCGGATTTATTTAAAGATTTTGATGGAGATGTATATTTCTTAGCTTGGACAACTACACCTTGGACTTTACCGTCTAATACTGCATTAACAGTAGGTTCTAAAATTGATTATGTTGTTGTAGAAACATTTAATCAATATACTTTCGAGCCGATTAAAGTTGTTTTAGGAAAACCATTGGTTGCAAAACAATTTACAAAACCATATTTCTTAGCAGAAACAGAAGAAGATTTCAAAGTTTTTGCAGCAGGAAACAAAACAATACCATACCGTATTTTAGCAGAATACAAAGGTGCAGATTTAGTAGGAACTCGTTACGAGCAATTATTGCCTTGGGCTTTACCATTTGAAGATGCTGAAAATGCATTTCAAGTAATTCCTGGTGATTTCGTAACAACAGAAGATGGTACAGGTATCGTACACACAGCACCAACTTTTGGAGCAGATGATGCAAAAGTTGCAAAAGATGCAGGTGTTCCACCAATGTTAGTTTTAGATGCAAACGGAAATGCAGTTCCATTAGTGGATTTACAAGGTCGTTTTGTAGCTTCAATTCCTGAAGGATTCGGAGGTAAATATGTAAAGAATGAATATTATGATGACGGTACAGCTCCAGAGAAATCTGTAGATGTAGAAATCGCAATTTTATTAAAAGAGCGTAATCAAGCCTTCAAAGTAGAAAAATACAAACACAGTTATCCACATTGTTGGCGAACTGACAAACCAATTTTATATTATCCATTAGATTCTTGGTTTATCAAAGTGACGGACGTAAAAGACCGTATGGTTGAATTGAACAAAGAAATTAACTGGAAACCGAAAGCTACAGGTGAAGGTCGTTTCGGAAATTGGTTAGAAAACGCAAATGATTGGAATTTATCTCGTTCTCGTTATTGGGGAATTCCTTTACCAATTTGGCGCACAGAAGAAGGTGACGAAGAAATTATCATCGGTTCTGTAGAAGAATTAGTTGCAGAAATAGAGAAATCTGTTGCAGCTGGTGTTCAGGCGGTAAATCCTTTCAAAGATTTTCAAGTAGGAAATATGACAGAAGAAAACTATGATTTAATTGATTTACACAAAAATGTTGTCGATGAAATTACATTAGTTTCTGCATCTGGAAAACCAATGAAACGCGAATCTGATTTGATTGATGTTTGGTTTGATTCTGGAGCAATGCCTTATGCACAAGTACATTATCCGTTCGAGAATAAAGAATTAATCGATAGTGGGAAAATGTATCCTGCTGATTTTATTGCAGAAGGTGTCGATCAAACACGTGGTTGGTTTTATACTTTACACGCAATCGGAACGTTAGTTTTTGACTCTAAAGCGTATAAAAACGTAATGTCTAACGGTTTAGTGTTAGATAAAAACGGGCAAAAAATGTCGAAACGTTTGGGTAATGCAGTTGATCCTTTCGAGACATTGGCAACTTATGGTCCTGATGCTACGCGTTGGTACATGATAGCGAATGCGCAACCATGGGAAAACTTAAAATTTGATATTTCGGGAGTAGACGAAGTTCGTCGTAAATTCTTCGGAACATTATACAATACCTATTCATTTTTCTCTTTATATGCCAATGTAGACGGATTTACATTTGCTGAAGAAGAAATTCCAGTAAACGAAAGAGCTGAATTAGATCAATGGATTATTTCTGAATTAAATACATTAACAAATAAAGTTGATGCATTTTTATTGGATTATGAACCAACAAAAGCAGCACGTGCAATACAAGAATTTGTAATTGATAATTTATCAAACTGGCACATACGTTTATCAAGAAGACGTTTCTGGAAAGGAGATTATTCAAAAGATAAAATTGGCGCTTACCAAACATTGTACACCGTTTTAGAAACAGTTGCAATTTTAGCTTCGCCAATTGCACCATTTTTTATGGATCGTTTATACAAAGATTTAAACGCAGCTACAGGTAAAAATGCAGCAGAATCTGTGCATTTAGCAGATTTTCCTAAAGTTGATGAATCTTTGATTAATGAATCTTTACAAGAGCAAACACATTTGGCGCAAACGGCAACAAGTATGATTTTGTCACTACGTAAATTAAGTGATAATAAAGTTCGTCAACCATTACAAAAAGTAATGATACCGGTGTTGAATGATGCAATGAAAAATAATTTAGAAGCAGTTTCTGAATTATTAAAACAAGAGGTTAACGTAAAAGAAATTCAATTATTAACAAACGAAGAAGCATCAAGTCTTTTAATCAAAAGTATCAAGCCTAATTTCAAGACATTAGGTCCAAAATACGGAAAAGAAATGAAGGCTATTTCGGCTGCTACAGCTTTGTTGACGAATGAAGAAATTGTTAAATTAGAGCAATCAAGTAAAATTGATTTGGAAATTGACAACAAAACATTAACTTTAGATTTAGAAGATTTTGAAATCGCTACAAAAGACATTCCAGGCTGGACTGTTGCATCTAATTCTATCTTAACGGTAGCGCTTGATTTACAATTAACTGAGGAGTTAATAAATGAAGGTGTTGCACGAGAATTAGTAAATAGAATTCAAAATCTGAGAAAAGAAACTGGATTAGAAGTAACTGACAAGATTAAACTTATATTAAAAAATGATGAATCAATCGTAAAAGCGGTCAATCAAAACAAAGAATATATTTGTTCTGAAACATTAACAGATGAACTTGTTTTACAAGCAGAAGTTGAGAATGGAGCAGAGGTTGATATTAATGGATTGATGACGCAAATTGCGATAATAAAATTGTAAGCGTATGGCAACTACAGAAGAAAAAATAAGATACTCTGATAAAGAGTTAGAGGAGTTTAAGATATTAATTCAAAATAAATTAGACCAAGCAATTAAAGATTATGATCTTTTAAAAGAAGCTTATACAAACGATAGTAATAATGGAACTGATGATACATCGCCAACATTTAAAGCGTTTGAAGAAGGTTCTGAAACAATGTCTAAAGAGCAAAATGCACAATTAGCAGCGCGTCAAGATAAATTTATTCGTGACCTTAAAAATGCATTAATTCGTATCGAAAATAAAACATACGGAATTTGCCGTGTTACAGGAAAATTGATAAATAAAGACCGTTTAAAATTAGTTCCGCATGCTACATTAAGTATCGAAGCTAAAAACATGCAACGTTAAAAACATATTTTGAAGAAAGTAGTACTCATTACCTTTTTGGTATTAATTATCGATCAAATTTCAAAATTTTATGTCAAAACCCACTTTTTTTTGGGCGAAGATGTAGACGTTTTAGGATGGTTTAAAATAGCCTTTGTAGAAAATCCAGGAATGGCCTACGGGATGCATTTTGGAGGAGAAACAGGTAAAATAATTTTATCCCTTCTGCGTATTGTATTGATTGGAGCGATTATTTACTACATTAATACATGGTCAAAAAAATTAAAAAATAATTATTTCATTATTCCAATTGCGCTTGTATTAGCAGGTGCAATTGGTAATGTAATTGATGGAATTTTTTATGGTGTAATCTTCGATAAAGGAACCACTTTTAGTCCAATGTTTCAGGATTGGGTAGGTTATCAAGGAGTTGCTAAAGCAGATTTTACAGGTTATTCAGGCTGGTTTACAGGTTGTGTGGTAGATATGCTTTACTTTCCAATTGTCGAGTTTGATTGGCCTACTTGGTTACCAATAGTAGGAGGGCAGCATTATAAGTTTTTTCAGCCGGTATTTAATGTCGCAGATTCAGCAATATTTGTAGGAGGATTAAGTTTATTTATTTTCCGCAGAAAAGCCTTTACAAGCGAAGACGGCGTAAGATTAAGATTTTAATAAAATATAGAAACCGATAACTTATTAGTTGTCGGTTTTTTTAAATCGTATTTATAAAGATGAATTGATTTATAAAGATGATCTAAAGCTAATAAAAAGAGAGTTTGTAATAATATATTATCTAAATGAATAAATACTTTATTAAAAATCAATTAATAATTACTTTGTTTTTTGCCGCTTTATCGGCTTATTTAATTAAAAATTATATTGATAATTCAGAAAATTTAAATCATAACAATAAGAAAGAAATTGTAATATCAGAAAAGAACTGCGGTATTCATAACGGAGCGTATTCTATCTCATTTTTATATAATGATAAAAGATATAATAGTAAAATTTTAGGTGATCAATGTTTAGATTTGAAGATTGGAGATAAGTATGAATTATTTTATTTTAAAAAAAATGATGAATTTGTAGATTATCATTCCTTCAAACATAGTAAAAAAGGGATTATATTTTCTGTGATTATTTTTATCTTATCATTGATGCCTTATAAATATATATTCATTAAAAAATAACATAAACAAAAAACTCCTTTCAAATAATTGAAAGGAGTTTTTTATTGTGGTCCCTACTGGATTCGAACCAGTGACCCCCTGCTTGTAAGGCAGGTGCTCTGAACCAACTGAGCTAAGAGACCTTTTTAGAATTTTATTTGAAAGACTTTCTATTGTCTTTATGTGGTCCCTACTGGATTCGAACCAGTGACCCCCTGCTTGTAAGGCAGGTGCTCTGAACCAACTGAGCTAAGAGACCTTTTTAGAATTTTATTTGAAAGACTTTCTATTGTCTTTATGTGGTCCCTACTGGATTCGAACCAGTGACCCCCTGCTTGTAAGGCAGGTGCTCTGAACCAACTGAGCTAAGAGACCTTTTTAGAATTTTATTTGAAAGACTTTCTATTGTCTTTATGTGGTCCCTACTGGATTCGAACCAGTGACCCCCTGCTTGTAAGGCAGGTGCTCTGAACCAACTGAGCTAAGAGACCTTCGTAATTGGATTGCAAATATAGGGTTGTTTTTGAAAAATCCAAACAGTTGAAACGAAAAAAATTAAATAAAATTTAATGTTAAGACTTAACTGTTTTCTATTCAAATAAATAATTTTGATAATTTAAAAAGAAATATTGGTCTTTTTCTTCTTCTCTTCAATTTTTACACCTTTAAACAAATAAATAATTCCGATAAAAGAGATAGAAATCGTAATAATAGAGAAAATAAATGCAGCACTTGTTGCTAAAGTTTCATCAAAATTGAAACGATGTGCCGCATACATAAAAACAGCTTCTCTAATTCCGAATCCACTAAAAGATATAATTGATAAAATTCCTGATACTAAAAAGATTAATAAATAAATACTGAAATTATCTGGATGAATATTTAATCCTTCTAAAACAAAATACAACATGCCAACTTGTATTAATTGCAAGACGATTGAATAAATCATCGAGTTATAAAATGTTTTTTTATGAATAGGAAAAAATCGACCTAAAATTAACGGAACAGCTACAAAACCGATTAAAGAAACCGCCAACGAACCATATTGTACAATTGGATAATCGGTTAGATTAGATAGAAAAATTAAAAAGACAATTATTAATATCATCGAAAATAATCCAATAATTTTGTCTAAAAATACAGCTTGCGAAATTTCTTTTAAACTGATTTTATAGTTTTTATTTAGTACATAAACTTTATAGGCATCGCCACCAATTCCGCCAGGAACAAAGGTGTTGTAAAACATGCCGAGAAAATATAATCGTGCATTTGATTTGTACGAAAGATCAAGATTTATATCTCTAAAATAATAATCTAACCTAAAAATAGACAATGCTTGCGAAGCAACATACAACACAACAGCTATAAAAATATAAAACCAATTGGCATTTTTATAATGACTGAAAATATCAAAAATATGTAGCTTAACGAAAAATATATAATAGATTAAAACTAAACTTATCGTCAGTTTTATTCCCGTTATGATGTATTTTTTAGTTTTTGGATTCAAATTAATTTTCTTAAAAAATCAGCTACAAATTTATATAAACTTCTATTATGCTTTCAAAAAAATATTAATGTTCAGAAATTTGGTTGATATTCCTTAATTTTGTCGTCTAATTTATATGCATAATGCAATCAAAAGTTATTGTAATTACAGGCTCTTCTTCGGGAGTTGGCTTAACGTTGGCAAATTATTTTCACGAAAAAGGTCATCAAGTTTTTGGATTATCAAGAACGGCTAAAGGTCAAGAAAAGTTTAAACATATACCAACAGATGTTTCGGATAAAGAAAATGTACAGCGTACTTTTCAACAAATATTAAACGAAACAAATAATCAAATTGATGTATTAATTAATAATGCAGGAATTGGAATGTTAGGCGCTGTAGAAGATGCAACAAAAGCCGATATTGAGAAATTGTTGGACGTAAATGTTTACGGGACAATTTATACTATGCAAGAGGTTTTGCCAGTGATGCGTAAACAAGGTTTTGGGTATATTTTGAATGTTTCATCTATTGCAAGCAACAATGGTTTGCCGTTTAGAGGTTATTATTCGGCGTCTAAAGCGATGATTGATCGTTTGATAGAATCTACACGTTTAGAAAACAGAAATACGGGAATTGAGATTACAACGCTTAATTTTGGAGATATAAAAACCAATATTGCGGAAGGTCGTGTAAAAACATTTGTTTCTAAATTTTACCAAGCCAAATATGATGCAATGGTTGCGGATATTGACCACGAGGTAGAAGATGGAACACCACCAGAAGATTTAATTCCGATAATTGAGGGAATTATGAATCAAAAAGGATTGAAACCACATTATTATATTGGAAAATCGATGCAAAAATTTTCGGTTACATTAAAAAATATTTTACCTCAGAAAATGTTCGAAAACATTATTGCTAAATACTCTAAATTAGATTAAAATGGAAGAAATTGTTTGGCATTATAAGGCATTTGATGATTTAACTGCAAAAGAATTGTATAAAATTATTCAGCTTCGTAATGAAGTTTTTGTGATAGAACAAGATTGCATTTATCAAGATTGCGATGGTAAAGATTTGGTTTGTGGGCATCTTTGGGCAACTGTTGATGGCGAAGTTGCAGCATATTCTAGAATTGTACCAAAAGGTTTTTCTTATGAAAATGAACCTTCAATAGGTCGTGTAATTTCGAATCAAAAATTTAGACGATTTGGATTTGGAAAACAGTTGATGAAAAATTCGATTCAAGTTATCGAAAATCAATTTAAAACATCAGCTATCCGAATTTCTGCACAAGCTTATCTCAAAGAATTTTATTCGTCTTTTGGATTTGAACAAGTTTCGGATGAATATTTAGAAGATGATATTCCACATATCGAAATGTTGAGAAAATAATGAAACAACTAAAATGGTTTTTAATTTTCCTTTTTACAGTTTTTATAGTTGCTGTTTTGTTGGATATTTATTATTCGAATCAACTAAAAAAAATAGCTTTATTTAGCGGTGAAGTTCAGGAATGGAATCAAATAAAAGAAGGAAAAACAAAAACTGATTTAGCTATTTTTGGTTCTTCGAGAGCATTTATACAAATCAATCCTGAAATTTTAGAGAAAGAATTAAACGTGAATTCGTATAATTTTGGGTTGAATGGTAGTAAATTTAAAATGCAATTTTATCGCTTCAATTTATATTTAAAGCATAATCCAAAACCAAAAATGGTGGTTTGGAATTTAGATACTTTTTCTTTTTCACATATCGACGAAGTTTTTCAGCCCAATCAATATGTGCCATTTATGTTGTGGAATCGTGATTTGTATACTTCGCTAAAAGAATATAAAGATACCAATAGTTGGGATTTTATTTTGCCGTTGTATCGTTATCGCTATCAAGATTATTGGCAAGATCAAATTGCGCGAGCAAAAAAAGAAGAAGTACACAAAGATGGATTATTTCGCGATGAAGGTTTTAAATCGTATGATAGAAAATGGAATGTAAATTGGTCGAAATTAGAAAAGAAAAAATCTAATTTTGATTTCAATGTTTATCCATTATTAGAAGAATTGATAAAGCGTTGCGAAAAAGAAAATATAAAATTGGTGTTTACAATTGCGCCAGAATATATAAAAGGACAAGATTATATGTTGAATAGAAAAGAAGTGATTAGCCGCTATCAGCAGACTTTAGATAAAAATAATTTACCTTTATTAGATTATTCACATGATTCTATTAGTTGTCAGCAAAAATATTTTTACAATACAACTCACATGAATTTTAAAGGTGCGGATGCTTTTACAAAACAACTTTCGCAGGATTTGAAGAAGTATATAGAATAAAAAAAATCCACTCAATTGAGTGGATTTTTTTATTTCATTTAAAGCTGAAATTAATTACACAACTTCAATATTTTTATCTTTTTTCTGCGTCAAATAAACGCCAGATAATATCATTGCGAAACCAACAAGGTGCATCCATGTAATTTTTTCTCCAACCATAAAACCCCAAAATACAGAAATAATAGGCATCAAATAGGTTACCATAGACGCAAACATAGAACCTGTTGCTTGTATTAATTTGTAAAATAAAATCATGGCCAAAGCAGTTCCCATTAAACCAAGAATTGCTACAAAACCTAAACTTTTTATTTGTTCTGGTGTACCTTGATATACATCAAAAAAGCCCGAAAAATAAAGTATAATTAAGGATGGGGCTAACCATATTGTAAACAAAGCAGATGATAATTGAAATGATGGAACATCGTTTAAATAACGTGTCAAAATCAAACTATTTAAACCATATAATGCAGTTGCTAAAACAATTAATAAACAATGCATCAAGCTATTTTCGCCAGAAAAACCATCGCCACCAATCAATAAAACTGCTCCGAAAAAGCCGATGATAGCACCAATTATTTGATTTTTAGTTCCTTTTATATTAAACAAAAGTGCGCCAAATAATAAAATAAATAATGGAACCAATGAGTCTAAAATTCCAGCCATAGAGCTAGTAACGTGTGTTTGCGCCATCGGAAACAAAAACATCGGAATAAAATTCCCGCAAAATCCTGCTAATGCAACATAAGGTAATTTTTTACGTGGAATTTTAAATAAACTCGGAATTCCCCAAATGGCTAAAACTCCTCCTGCAATAGATAAACGTAATGCTCCGACTTGGTATGGCGTGTAAGAGACTAATCCTTGTTTGATTAGGATGAATGAGCTTCCCCATGTCAACGCTAAAATGCCAAGAATAATCCAATATTTTAATTCGATTTTCATGTACGATAATTTTGCGCAAAGATGAGAAAGTTCAGTCGAAAAACAAACAAAAATGTTTACTTACAAAAACAATCTTTTGTATGATCATTTACCATTCCAGTTGCTTGCATATGAGCGTAAATAGTTGTCGAACCAAAGAATTTGAATCCAATTTTCTTTAAATCTTTTGCTATTTGATCAGAAATTTCTGTAGTTGCAGGAACTTCTTTTATCGAATTCCAATTATTTACAATTGGTTGATGATTAACATATTTCCAAATAAAATTAGAGAATGATTCATGTTCTTTTTGAAGTTCTATAAACAGTTTTGCGTTATTAATCGCTGCATTTATTTTTCCTCTATGACGAATAATTCCTTCGTCCAGAACAAGTTTTTCTACATCATCTTCAGTAAAATTTGCAATTTTTTCTACGTCAAAATTTGCAAAAGCTTTTCTAAAATTTTCTCTCTTTTTGAGAATTGTAATCCAACTTAATCCTGCCTGAAAAGATTCTAAAACTAAAAATTCAAACAAAATTTTATCATCATATACAGGTTTTCCCCATTCGTTATCGTGATAATCAATGTATATTTGGTCTTTTCCTACCCAAGCACAACGTGTATTTTCCATAAGTTATAATTTTTTTAAAGCGTCAATTACCGAATAAGTTGGAATTTGACATGTGTAATTTTCGCAAATATGTACAGCCGTTTTATTTTCTTCTAAACGATTTTTTGTGATTTCTAAAGTTTCATTTTCCGAAGCAATTCGTACAGAATTTGGAAGATAATAATTATTCATTTCTTTTAAATAATTTTTAGCTTCTTTTCCTACAATTACAATTTCTTTGAACGGATAACTAAAATTCAAATATAAATTGATCCAATTGGTGAATCCAGTTGGATGATCAAAAATTTTATCTTCAACATTTGCTAACATTTGTTGCGCTTGCTCCGTATAATCTTGACGATTTAAAATTTTACCAAGTTTAAATAAATTATTCGCCATTATTGAGTTTGAAGATGAAATGACATTATCATAAATCTCAAATGTTTCATTAACCAAAGGTGTGTCGTAATGCGATTTGTACGCAAACATTTTGTTTTTATGATTATAGAATTGATTAAAAACTTCTTGTGTTATTTTATCAGCAGTTTCGATGTAGTTTAAAGTCGAAGTTGTTTCAAAAAGTTTGATTAAAGCTTCAATAATCAACGCATAATCATCTAAAAAACCAGCAATTGTAGTTTGATTGTCTTTGTAATTTCGGAACAATGTTTCGCCGTTCCATTGATTTTTTAAAATAAAACTGATTGCATTTTCGGCTAATTGCAAATATTCATCATTACTAAAAGTTTGATGCGCATCACAAAGTCCAGTAATTACCAAAGCATTCCACGAAGTCAATACTTTTTCATCACGATGAGGTTTTATTCTTTTTTCTCGAATCGGATTAAGTGTATTTTTCCATTTTATTACAATAGATTTTAATTCTTCGAGCGACAAATTATTTTTCTCCGCAAAATCTTCGTCATCCGATAATCGCATCAAAATATTATTTCCGTGTTCCCATTCGCCAAATTCATCAACTTGGTAATATTTCTGAAATAAAGTAAAATCATCTTTCAAAATTTCTTTTAATTCGGCTGATTTCCAAACATAATATTTTCCTTCTTCTTTTTCAGAATCCGCATCAATTGCCGCATAAAAAACATTTTCGGGCGAAAGCATTTCATCTTTCAACCAATTTATTGTTTCATCAACAACCGTTTTATATTCGTCTTCTTTAAAAACTTTGTATCCGTTTGAATAAAGTGAAAGCAATTGACCATTGTCGTACAGCATTTTCTCGAAGTGTGGAACTTTCCAATACGGATCGACAGAATATCGTGAAAATCCGCCTTTTAATTGGTCGTAAATTCCACCAAAAGCCATTCTATCTAACGTGATTTTAGATTGAATTAAACATTCTTCGTTCTTCGTTTCAAATCCAAAACGTAAAATAGTTTGCCACGCATTTGGTAACATAAATTTTGGAGCACGATTAAAACCACCCCATTCATCATCAAATTGTTGTTGCCAAAATTCAAATGTTTCATTGATTTTATCTTGAGAAAAATTTTGTGCAGATTTCAATTCAATTGTCTCCATTTTTGTTAAACCTTCGGCCAAAGAATTCACATATTCTAAGGTTTTATCAGAATGATGATGATACATTTGATTGATATTTTGCAATAATTCTATCCATTGTTCTTTCGGAAAATATGTTCCGCCATAAAAAGGACGACCGTCAGGCAAAGCAAAAACATTAAGCGGCCAACCACCTGATTGATGAATTAATTGAACAACATTCATATACAAAGCGTCTAAATCTGGGCGTTCTTCGCGGTCAATTTTTATGCAAACAAAATATTCATTCATCACTTTTGCAACTTCTTCATTCTCGAAAGATTGATGTTCCATCACATGACACCAATGGCAAGCCGAATATCCAATAGAAATTAAAAGTGGTTTGTTTGTTTCTTGTGCATATTCTAGTACATCATCACTCCAACTTTGCCACCAAACAGGATTGTTTTCGTGTTGTTTTAGGTAAGGGCTTGTTGCTAATTTTAGATTATTTTGTTGAAAATTCATGTGTTCAATTTAAAAAAATAAAGTTCGTACAAATTCAGTTGTTGAAAAAGTTTATCTTCGAAAAAAAATTAAAACATGAATTTTTACGAATTAATTTCAATTGGAACTTATATGGCGTTGATGATAGGAATTGGAATTTATTCTTATAGAAAATCGACAAACAATTCAGAAGATTTCTTAATTGGTGGCCGTAAAATGGGAGCTGCTGTAACGGCGCTTTCTGCGGGAGCTGCTGATATGAGTGGTTGGCTGTTGATGGGCGTTCCTGGTGCAATGTATTTTACTGGACTTTCTAGTATTTGGATTGCGATAGGTTTAACAACAGGTTGTTTCTTAAACTATATTTTTGTTGCACCGCGATTGCGTGTGTACACAGAAGTTGCAAATAACTCGATTACATTACCTGTGTTTTTTGAGAATCGTTACAAAGACAAAACTCGTTTATTACGAATCGTTTCATCCATCTTTATTTTAGTATTCTTTACATTGTATACTTCTGCTGGAATGGTTTCTGGAGGAAAATTATTTGAATCTGCTTTTGGATTAGATTATATGACAGGACTTTGGATGACAAGTTTTGTAGTTGTTTTATATACTTTTTTAGGTGGATTTTTAGCAGTTAGTTTAACTGATTTTGTACAAGGTACAATTATGGTTTTGGCATTGGTTATTGTACCAATTGTTGCAATTTCTGAAATTGGAAGTGTAAGCGAAACCGTTTCGTTGATTAATCAAAAAGGAGATAATTATTTAGATTTATTTAAAGGAACAACGGCAATTAGTATTTTATCGTTGATGGCTTGGGGATTAGGATATTGTGGACAACCGCATATTTTGGTTCGTTTTATGGCGATTGGAAAAGCATCTGATTTAAAAAAAGCAAGAAATATCGGAATTACATGGATGATTTTTACTGTAGGAGGAGCTTTGCTTGTTGGTTTAGTTGGAATTGCTTACATGATGAAATTTGATCACACAACAATGGCAATTTTTGATGGTTCTAAAACAGAATCTGAAACAATTTTTATTTACTTTTCTAGAATATTATTTCATCCATTAATTGGAGGTTTCTTATTATCTGCAATTTTAGCAGCTGTAATGAGTACTATTTCCTCACAACTTTTGGTAACATCAAGTTCATTAACAGAAGATATTTATAAAGCATATTTAAACAAAGATGCAACACCAAAACAATTGTTAACAGCTAGCCGTTTATCGGTTTTAATTGTTGCAATTATTGCTGTTTTATTATCATTAACACCAAAAGATAGTATTTTGAATTTGGTTGGTAATGCTTGGGCAGGATTTGGTGCGGCTTTCGGACCATTGGTAGTTTTCTCTTTATTCTGGAAAAAAACAACTTGGCAAGGTGCTTTAGCAGGGATGTTAGTTGGTGGTGGAGTTGTTTTGGCTTGGGTTTACATCAACCATTCTTACAAAGATTGGTACGAAATGATTCCTGGTTTTGTGTCTTCAGTTATCGTGATTTATGTTGTATCACTTTTAACTCAAAAACCAAATAAAGAAATTGATAAAGAGTTTGACGAAGTAAAAGAAATTGTAAAAAACTATTAATCTTTAATAATAAATATACAGTTCAATATTACGTGTAATTAGACGTAATATTGAACGTATAATTTATCAATCAAAAACCTGAAAATGTTGATAAGTTTCACTTATTCAAGTTAGGGTAAAAAGGGAGATTTCTTTGTATATTTGTAAAGTTTGATTTTTAAAATCAACCAAAATTAAATCCAATTTAGACAAAAAAATGAGTGATATTATCCAGTTACTGCCAGATCACGTAGCCAATCAAATTGCAGCAGGAGAAGTGGTTCAGCGACCAGCTTCTGTTATAAAAGAGTTGATTGAAAATGCGGTAGATTCTGGTGCAACTTCTATTCAAATCATTGTAAAAGATGCCGGAAGAAGTTTAATTCAGGTGATTGATAATGGTTCTGGAATGAGTGTGACAGATGCCCGAATGGCATTTGAGCGTCATGCAACTTCTAAAATTAGAACAACAGAAGATATTTACAATATACATACAAAAGGTTTTCGTGGAGAGGCTTTGGCTTCTATTGCCGCAGTTGCGCAAGTGGAAACGAAAACGAGAAAAGAGACCGATGAGGTTGGTTCGCAATTGGTGATAGAAGGTGGAGAAGTTCGCAATCAAGATCCTGTTGTAACAGCTGTCGGAACATCTATTTCTGTTAAAAATCTTTTTTATAATGTTCCTGCCCGCCGAAATTTCTTAAAATCAAATCAAGTCGAATTTCGTCATATTCAAGATGAATTTCAACGTGTAGCAATGGCGCACGAAAACATTAGTTTTTATTTGCACCATAATGATGCCGAGATTTATCATTTAAAAGCAGGAAATCTTAAACAACGTATTGCACAAATTTTTGGTAAAAAACTAAGTTCTCAAATTATTTCTGTGGACGAGGATACCGAAATTGTAAAAGTAAATGGATTTGTTGGAAAACCAGAAGCAGCCAAAAAATCGCGCGGCGAACAGTTTTTCTTTGTTAATAATCGTTTTATTAGAAGTGGTTATTTGCACAATGCAATTGCCGATGCGTTTGACAGTTTATTGCCTGCGGGTTATAGTCCGTCTTATTTTTTATATTTAGAAATAGATCCGTCCAAAATAGATATTAACATTCATCCAACTAAAACTGAGATTAAGTTTGAGGACGAAGCGTTAATTTTTACAATTTTACGTGCAGCTGTAAAACATGCTTTGGGACAATTTAATGTGATTCCTTCGTTAGATTTTGAACAAGATCCAAACTGGGCATTTATACCGTCTGCAACTAATGAAACGGAAATTAAAATGCCAGAAATTACGGTAGATTCTAGTTTTAATCCGTTTGAACATCATCAATCTCGCTCACCAAAACCATCTGATATAAAAGCAAATTTTGATTTTTATAATGATGCAGTTGAGTTAGAAATAGAAAATAATCATGCGCATCAGTTGTTTGAATCTGAAGAAATTCAGCCAGAAAATTTTGATGTTATTCAATGGATGAATCAATTTTTGATTGTAGAATTTCGTGGAGAATTGTTAATTATAGATCAACACAGAGCGCATCAAAAAATATTGTTTGAGAAATTTATTCGTTCTAATAACGGAAGTGCATTGGTACAACAAATGCTTTTTCCGATTGAGTTAGAATTGTCTCCAAATGATCGTCAAAAGTTAGTAAATGTAGAACAT
Organism: Algoriella xinjiangensis; assembly: GCF_900115015.1. GTDB lineage: Bacteria > Bacteroidota > Bacteroidia > Flavobacteriales > Weeksellaceae > Empedobacter > Empedobacter xinjiangensis. The sequence goes on from NZ_FOUZ01000002.1 coordinate 171,746, forward strand.
CAATTGTTAAGTTTTGGTTTTGATATTTCGTTAGATGAGGAAGTTATTCAGATAAACGCGATTCCAGTAGAAGTACAACAAGAGGATGTAGTGGCTGTTTTTATGGATTTTATTGAAGAATTGGATTACCAAGATTCGGTAGAATTAGACAAAACATTTGCGAAGATTTTAGCAAAAAATGCGGCTGTAAAAAAAGGTGTTGGATTAAAAACAGAGCAAATGCAAACTTTGGTAGAAGAATTGCTAAAGCTACCAAATCCAAATTATACGCCGTATGGGCGATCAATTTTTGTACAAATGAATACATCGGAAATTAAAAAAATATTACAATAATACGTAACCTATGGGACCATCATTACCGCCAATTACAAAGAATTTAATCATTATAAATGTGCTTTTTTATTTTGCAACAATTGTGTTTCAAATAGAAGATATTGATTTAAGTGTTTTTTTAGGTGCATATTATCCAGAATCTCCAAACTTTAAAATTTGGGAAATCTTGACGCACATGTTTATGCATGCAAGCTATCCAAATATTTCGCATATTTTGTTTAATATGTTTGCTTTGTGGATGTTTGGTTCTGCTGTAGAACAAACTTTTGGACCGAAGAAATTTCTTATTATGTATTTCTTAGCTGGTTTTGGAGGTTTTATATTGTTTAATTTGGCGAATTATTTTCAGATTCAACCATTAAAAGAAGCAATTGTAGCGCAAGGATTTTCGTTAGATGAAATATACACTTATTCGAAATTAAATGTACACGGAGCATTGTATAATTTGCCCGAAAATTTTAGATCGACGCAAGAAGTTATTGATTTAATTAATTTTTATAGAACACCAATGGTTGGTGCTTCTGGAGCCATTTATGGTTTGCTGGTTGCATTTGCTGTTTTATTTCCTGATGCAAAATTGGCGTTGATATTTTTTCCAGTTCCAATCAAAGCAAAATATTTTATTCCAATTATGATTGGTGTTGAGTTGTTTATGGGCGTTCAAAATTATTCGTGGAATAACGTTGCACATTTTGCACATTTAGGTGGAGGATTAATCGGGTTTTTATTAGCCAAAAGTTGGAAGAAAAATTTATATAGAAGAAATTAGCCCTATGGTGAACAATGTTTTAGATGAATTAAAATTAAAATATACAAAAGGAAATAGCGCAACAAAATTGATTTATATCAATGTTGTTGTGTTTTTTACTTTATTAATTATAGATTTTGTTTTAAGAAATTTACTTAAATCTCCCATTACAACGGCAGATTTATTTGCACTTTCGTCTACACAAGAATTACTTTATAAACCATGGCAAATAATCACGTATTCGTGGTTGCATGGTAGCCTTTTTCATTTGTTAATGAATATGGTTTTATTGTACTTTGTAGGACAAATGTTTTTGCAACAATTTCAGAACCGAAATTTTTATACGTTTTATTTTTTTGGAGGAATTTTTGGAGGAATTTTCTTTCTACTTTTTCAAAATATATTTAATTATTCACATTTATTGGTTGGCGCATCGGCGGCTGTTTATGCAGTGTTTTTTGCGTTGATTGCTTACAATCCTAAAATGCCAGTTCGTTTGATGTTTATACCTTCGGCGTTTCCTTTGTTGTACGTTGGCTATGTTTTTATAGCTTTTGATGTTTACAATATTATTAGTGATCAAAATGCTGGCGGAAGTATTTCGCATTTGGGCGGCGCTTTATTTGGTTATCTTTATATGAAACAATTTGAAAAAGGAAATGATTTTTTAGGTAAATTTATTTTTCAGATTGAAGGATTATTTAAGAAAAGAGAAAAATCGACTTTTAAAACCTATAAAAACACATCATCAACTAACAATCAAAGTGTTCCGAGAGATGACTACGATTTTAATCATCTTAAAGTTGAAAAACAGAAAAAGATTGATACAATTTTAGATAAAATCTCGCGTTCGGGTTACGAAAGCTTGTCTAAAGAAGAGAAAGATTTTCTATTTAAAGAAGGAAGATAAAATGAGTATTTACAGTAAGTTTAAGCTAAATTATTTTAATCGCTTAGTACTAATAGTTAACATTGTTGTACTATTGGTGGCTTATTGTGTGTATTTAAATCAAGTTTTTACACCGTCAGAAATTCCGTATTTAAACTTTATTTCGATTGGTTTTCCAATTATTTTTGTCATTTTATTGCTATTTCTAGCATATTGGCTATTTTTTAGTTGGCGTCATTTTTTTGTGATTTTAGTTCTTACAGCAGGATTAATTTATCCTATTTATCTGTCTTATCCATTGTTTCAGTTCAATAAAGTAAAAGATACAACTTCAGATTTATCTGTTTTGACGTATAATGTACATGGTTTTAAAGAAGAAGGAACAAAAGAATTATTGATTGATAATAAAGCTGATATTATGCTTTTGCAAGAAGCAAGAGAAGGTCAGCAAAAAAGATTAAAAAACAACGATTTTAAAGATTATTATGTTGAGTTTTATGATTTGTTGACGTTTTACAGCAAATATCCAATCATCGAAACTAACGAAATAAAAGTAGAAGATTCAGAACTTAACGGTGAAGCTGCTTATGCTGATATTGATTTAGGAAATGATACAATTCGCGTAATAAATGTTTATTTAGAGCCAATGTACATCGACAAAGCATTGGTAAAAGATATTATTGAGTCTGATAATACGCAACAAGCAGAAATTTCGAGTAGAAAAGTGGAGCTGAAATTGGTAAAAGGAATGCAAAAACATCAAAAACAATTAGATGCAATAAAACCTTTTATCAGTAAATCGCGTTATCCTGTAATTTTAGGAACAGATTTAAATTCGACTCCAGCATCTTACGAATATCAATATTTAAATGATTATTTATACGACTCTTTTATAGCAGTTGGAAAAGGAAATGCAACAACTTTTCATGGATTTAAATTCCCGATTCGTATCGATTATTTATTTCATTCAAAACACTTTAAACCTGTAGAAGGAAAAGTTATTCGAAAAAAATTCTCAGATCATTATCCAGTTAGCGTAAAGTATAAGATTTCTGAATAATAATTATTATATTTATTTTATTAATCCAATTAGAAAATGAGTCAAAAAGATAGTTTTATTCAAGAAATGCAATCGCGCTATTCGTACAAAAACGACAAAATTGTTTTAGGAAAAGCTAAGTTTGAAGGCGAAATAGTAGAAGAAGTGGAAATAGCGATCGCATTAAAAACTATGAATCGACACGGATTAATTGGTGGAGCTACAGGAACAGGAAAAACAAAATCATTACAAATTATTGCCGAGCAACTTTCATTAAAAAGTGTTCCGACATTATTAATGGATATAAAAGGTGATTTATCTGGAATTGGAGCTGCGGCAAATGCTTCGGATAAAAATGCAGTAGATCGTATGAGTGCATTAAATTTGCCATTCGACCCACAAGCTTCACCTGTTGAATTATTGTCTATTTCTGGAGAACCAGGCGTAAGATTACGTGCGACTGTAGAAGATTTTGGACCAATATTATTTAGTAAAATATTAGAATTGAATGAAACACAAGAAAGTATCATTTCAATTATTTTTAAATACTGCGAAGACAAAAAATTACCATTAATAGATTTAGAAGATATTCGCCGCGTATTGCAGTATGTTACAGATTCTGCCGTTGGTAAAGAAGAATTAAACTCTAATTATGGTACAATTGCGCCAGCTTCTTTAGGTGCAATTCTAAGAAAAATTGTAGGATTAGAACAACAAGGTGCATCTAAATTTTTTGGAGAACCAAGTTTTGATGTACAAGATTTATTGAAAATAGAAGACGGAAAAGGAATTGTAAATATTATTCGTTTGGTTGATATACAAAATCAACCCAATTTATTTTCAACTTTTATGTTGAGTTTATTGAATAAAATTTATTCTGAATTTCCCGAAGCTGGAGATTCGGATAAACCAAAGTTGGTTATTTTTATTGATGAAGCCCATTTGATTTTTAAGGAAGCAACAAAAGCTTTGTTAAGTCAAATTGAAACAATGGTAAAATTAATTCGTTCTAAGGGAGTTGGTTTATATTTTGTAACCCAAGTTCCGGGCGATGTTCCAGATGCGGTTTTGAGTCAATTAGGGCTTAAAATTCAGCATGCATTAAGGGGTTTTACAGCAAAAGATCGTAAAGAAATTACAAAAGCAATCGAAAATTATCCGACAACAACATATTATAAAGCGGATGAAGTAATTACGCAATTAGGTATTGGAGAAGCTTTTGTGACGGCTTTAGATGAAAAAGGAATCCCGACTCCATTGGCATACACGTATATGCGTGCGCCAAATTCGCGAATGGACGTTTTGACAAATGAAGAGATTAATTCAATCGTTTCAAATTCATCTTTAGTTAAAAAATACGATCAGAATATTGATAGACAAACGGCAAATGAAATTTTGTCGCAAGAATTAGAGCAACAAAAAAATATAGAGAAACCTGTAAGTAGAACAACTTCTTCTCGATCAGCACCAAGAGAGCAAGATTGGACGGATAATAAAATGGTTCGGGACGTTAGCCGTACGGCAACGCGTAAGTTGATTGATTGGGGAATGAAGATTTTAATGAACGTTTTAAAAGGAAAAAAATAAGGCAAGTGTACGCAATTTTAGACATAGAGGCGACTGGCGGAAAAGTAGGAGAGGAATCAGTTATAGAAATTGCTGTTTACAAATATGATGGAAAAGAAATTGTAGATCAGTTTATTTCGTTGGTTAACCCAGAAAGAAAGATAGATTATTACGTTCAGAAATTAACTCATATTACCGACAAAATGGTGCGAACTGCACCTAAATTTCACGAAATAGCAAAGCGAATTGTAGAAATAACAGATGATTGTATTTTGGTTGGACATAATGTAATGTTTGATTATAGAATGTTGCGCCAAGAGTTTGAACGATTAGGTTACAATTTTGAGAAAGAATGGATTGATACGTTTGAATATAGTGAAAAGTTAATTCCAAATTTACCATCATATTCTTTAGGTAAGTTGTGCGAATCTTTGGGAATTATAGTTACAGATAGACATCGCGCTTCTGGAGATGCGAGAGCAACTGTTTCTTTATTTAAAATGTTATTGGATAAAGACACAGAGAAAATAATTTCGAAGAAAACAGGTTTACAACAGCCAAAGAAAACCCATTCTAAATACCAAAAATTATTAGATAATTTACCCAATTCGGTAGGTGTTTTTTACTTGTATAATAGTCGAAAACAACTTATTTATATTAGTAGGAGCAATAATATTGCGCAAACTATTAATCATATTTTTACTTCAAAAACGTTAAAAGCAAATAAGTTAAAACGTTATACGCGATCAATAAAGTTTGAAGAAACAGGAAGTGGTTTTTTAGCAGCAATTAAAGAAAATAATGAAGTGCTTAAAAATCAACCTATGTATAATAATAGATTGGTTGAGAATAAAGTGTATCCTTATGGACTTTATTATTTGGAATCGAAAAGAGGTTATTCGCGATTAGAAATTGGTAAATTAAGAAAAGTTGAACCAGTTCTTAAATTTAAAACGAAGGAAAGAGCGAAAGAGGTTTTAGAAAAGATTTTACACGATTATCAACTTTGCTTGCAGGTAAATGCAGGAATTAAATCGGAAGAATCTTGTTTTCAATATAAGGTAAACGAATGTAATGGTGCTTGTATAAAAGAAGAAGCCAAAGAAGTTTATAATCAACGAATCGAAGATTTTATTAAAACAACAGAATATCCAGCACCAACTTTTTTAATTCTTGATAAAGGAAGAAAAGGCATTGAAAAATCTTTTTATTTAATAGAAGACAATCAATTTAAAGGATATGGTTATTTTGAATATCATCATCAAATAAAAACATTGGAAATGATTAATCATATTTTAATTCCAATTGAAGAGACAGATGAGATTAAAAATATGTTGAAGTATTTTTTATATAAAACTTCATCTCACCAAAATCAAATAGTAATTTTATAATTATTTTTTTAAATTTAAGCATAAAAAAAGTCGGTTATATTAACCGACTTTTTTGTTTTATATGAAATGAAATTATTTAATTTCTTTAAATACAACACGTCTATTTTCTAAGTTTTTCCAAGCTGGACAGTTTGTAACAGGATTACATTCTGGCCATTTTAAATCAGATTTACCTTTACCAATAGATGATAGTTTTGTAGTGTCAACACCTTTGTTAGCTAAATAACGAACAACAGAAGCAGCACGTCTATCAGATAGTTTTTGGTTATAATCTACACCACCAGCAGCATCAGTATGACCTTCTACTACGAATTTGAAATCAGGATTTGCTAATAAAACTTCAGCAGCATGATTTAATTTATCGTAAGATTGCTCCCTAATACGATCAGAGTTGTAGTCAAATTCAATACCTTCTAAATACGCATTAATTCTTGTTGCAACATCTTCACCAGAAATTCTTACTAATTTCTCAGGACAACCACCATTTGTTGGAGGACCAGGAATTGTAGGACATTTATCTTCAGAATCTGGAACACCATCACCATCAGAATCTAATGAACATCCAGAACCGTCTACACGAATTCCTTCTGGTGTATCAAGACATTTATCCCATTGGTCACAAACACCATCTTTATCAGCATCAATACATTCAAAAGGAGTTGGAGGAACAACAGTAGGTCTATTTAATGGAGAGTTCCATTGTAAAGCTTCTTTATGTTTTCCAATTTTATAATGTACTCCTAAAGAAAAAGTAAGCATATTGTCATCACGACCTTCTTCTGCATCAGCAGCAGTCCAATAACCAATCTCTGGTTTTCCCGAGCCATCAAACTCTTCGTCACCAGACATTACATACATTCCTTTAAATTCTAAATCAAATTTATCATTTAATTTATAGCGTACTCCTGCTCCTACCTGAGCAAAAACAGATTTATCAGCTAGTTTTTGGTCAGTAACTAATGAGTAATCATTGTTAGATCCGTAATAATGATTTCTGTAAGCTTTATAACCTAAGATACCTGCACCTGCATATAAATGCATAGCCCATTTAAATTCAGTTTTATTGTCAACTCTTCTTAATAAATTAGAAGCGTTAATATCTACTAAAGCAGATATACCAGTATATTCTGTTTTTCCATGAGTTTTACCTTGGTATGCATTTCCCCAGGGTGTATTGTCATATATAGTACCTTTTTGTCTAGTTTTACCCATTTGGTATTGTAAACTTAATCCAAATGCATGACTAATTTGTTTATTTACCTGGAATTGAAAGTCATAACCAGGTGTCATATATCCACCCCACCATGATGAAAGATCAGAGTTTTGAATTAAACTAGTCCCTGCAAAAGCTGAGATAGACCAATCATTGAATTCTTTTTTACTGTTGTTAAAAGGTTTTTCATCGTACGAGTTCTGGGCAGACACAGTCGTGAGTGACCCAAGAATTAATAAATATAAAAGTTTTTTCATAGGTTAAAATTATTTTTATAACGAATATAAAGCATAATTAATATTTTACAAAACTAACAAATTAATAATTAATATTTTAATAAAAATATAAACTTTTAATAAAGCTTCGAGAGTAATTTTGAGGATGTGGTATTTTTAAACGATTAGAATCAATTATTATACTATTAAAGTACAAGATGTCAATGTCTATAAGTCGATCAACATATAATTCGTTTTCTAATGGTTGAGAATACATTCTTCCCATCATAATTTCAATATCTTTTACTTTTTTAAGAACTTCAAAAGGAGAAAGTTGAGAAATTATTTCAATTTTTTGATTTAAAAATAAATTTTCTGTTGTAAATCCTTCTGCTTTGTTTTCTAGTAAGTTAGATTCTTTTTTTATCTCTCCAATCTCATTTTTAATATGGTTTTTGGCACTTTCTAAATTGTTAAATTTATTTCCTAGGTTTGTACCTAGTAACAAAATGATAGTATTTGTCGACATATCTGGCAAAAGTAATAATATTTTAGAAATGAAGAACTTTTTAGGGAGAGTATTCTCTACAATTATAGGAAACCTATTAACGATTGGTGTATTTTTTGGAATTATCATCGTTTTAATATTTGTTTCAGCACTTTCTTCACCCTCAAAGAGTGTGAAAAGTGGATCGGTTTTAGAAATTTCGTTAGAAGAACCAATTATGGAAAGCGAAATGGATCGTTCGGTTTCATTATTTGATATGTCAGAAGAACCAGAAATTTTTCTTTCGGACATTATTCGTTCAATAGAAGAAGCGAAAAATGATGAGAATATCAAGGGAATTAGTTTAAAATTAGATAAGTTTTCTGGTGGAGCGACGCAAGCAACAGATATCAGAAATGCTTTGGAAGATTTTAAGAAATCAGGAAAATTTGTTTACGCTTATTCAAATTCGGGTAGTCAATTGTCATATTATTTAAATTCGGTTGCGGATCAAATCTACCAAAATCCATTAGGCGGAACTTTAATTCAAGGTTTAAGCTCTAATATTATGTTTTATAAAAATGCAGGAGATAAATATGGTGTAGATTTTCAAGTAATTCGTCACGGACAGTTTAAAAGTGCGGTTGAGCCTTATTTTAGAACAAATATGTCGGATGAAAATCGTTTGCAATTAACTGAATTATTAGGAGATGTTTGGGGAAATGTTGCTGGAACAATTTCTAAATCACGAAAAATTTCTCCAGAACAATTTAATTTAATTACGGATAGTTTGTATTCTTTTATACCAGAAGTAGGGAAAGAGCATAAAATATATGATGTTGTAGCACAAGAAAATGAATATCAACAAATGTTATTCAAAAAACTAGAATTAACAGCAGATAAATCAAAAACAGATTTTGAAGTTTTAGATAAGCATACTATTAAAATTGAAGATTATTACAGCACATTATCAGAAAAATCTGAAAAAGATAAAATTGCAGTTTTATATGCATCTGGAACAATAACAGAAGGAGATGGATTTGATGGAATACAATCAAAAACATACGTAGAAGCAATTCGTAAAATTGGAGAAAATGATAAAATAAAAGCATTGGTTTTACGTGTAAATTCGCCAGGAGGAAGTGCAAATGCTTCGGATGAAATTTTATTTGAACTTGCTCAGCTTAAAACAAAAATGCCGATTGTCGTTTCTTTTGGTGATGTAGCCGCTTCGGGAGGTTATTATATTGCGCAAGTTTCGGACAAGATTTATGCACAACCTAATACAATTACAGGTTCTATTGGTGTTTTCGGAATGATTCCTAACGCGCAAAAATTATTCAATAACGTAGGATTAAATTTTGACGGTGTTAAAACAAATGCCAATGCAGATCAATTAAAATCATTAACTACGCCTTTATCAGCAACGGCAGAAAGTACAATGCAAAAATCGGTTGTGATGATTTATAGTCGTTTTGTAAATCATGTAGCTAAAAACAGAAAATTAAGTTTTGAGCAAGTTGATAAAATTGGAGAAGGACGTGTTTGGTCTGGAACTAAAGCAAAACAAATTGGATTGATTGATGATTTTGGAAGTTTAGATGTTGCGATAAAAGAAGCAGCACGTTTAGCAAAAATCGATAAATATTCAACAGAAAATTATCCAAAACGAAAAGATTCTTTTGAAGAAATGATGGATAAATTACAAGGTAAAAACGTAGAAATGAAATTGGCACAAGAACTAGGTTCAGATGGTGTTAAAATTTACAAAGAAATCAAACTTATAAATCAACAAAAAGGCGTGCAACTAAGAATGCCGTACGATATAGAAATTCAGTAAAAATCATAAAAAAGGGTTAAAAAAATTTTAACCCTTTTTTATTATTAAAAACTTACTACTTTAGTAAAAAATTTAGTTGATTATTGTTAATATAACTTTTATAATCATCTAAATTTATCTTACTTTTGTACATTCATTTTTTTTAATAATACTGAGACATAATCAACGATGGGATTATTTGATTTTTTCACGCAAGAAATTGCGATTGACTTGGGGACTGCGAATACCTTAATTATACACAATAATAAGGTGGTTGTAGATAGTCCGTCAATCGTCGCTATACATAGAAGAACAAATAAAGTTATTGCTGTTGGAGAACAAGCAAAACACATGCAAGGTAAAACGCATGACGATATAAAAACAATTCGACCATTAAAAGATGGTGTAATTGCAGATTTTGAAGCTTCAGAATTCATGTTAACTGAATTCATTAAAATGATTCCCGGAATTCAAGGGAAATTATTTTCGCCATCATTACGTATGGTTATTTGTATCCCATCAGGAATTACAGAAGTAGAAAAACGTGCAGTTAAAGATTCTTGTGCTCGTGTAAATGCCAAAGATGTTCGTTTAATTTACGAACCAATGGCGGCTGCAATTGGAGTAGGAATTGATATTACACAACCTAAAGGTAACATGATTATCGATATAGGTGGAGGAACAACAGAAATTGCAGTTGTTGCTTTAGGTGGTATTGTTTGTGATAAATCTGTGAAAATTGCAGGTGACGTATTTACAAATGATATTGCATATTACTTAAGAACACATCATAATTTATATATTGGAGAACGCACTGCAGAGCGCGTTAAAATAGAAGTTGGAGCAGCTGTAGAAGAATTAGAGCACGCACCAGAAGATATGCCAGTACAAGGACGTGATTTGATTACAGGAAAACCAAAAGAAATTACTGTAAACTACCGCGAAATTGCACGTGCATTAGACAAATCTATTTTGCGTATTGAAGATGGTGTTATGGAAACGTTATCTCAAACTCCGCCAGAATTAGCAGCAGATATTTACAACACAGGTATTTATATGGCCGGTGGTGGTGCTATGTTGAGAGGTTTAGATCAACGTATTTCTAAAAAAACAGGTTTACCAGTTTTCTTGGCTGATGATCCTTTAAGAGCTGTTGTTCGTGGAACAGGTATAGCACTTAAAAATATTGATAAATTTACTTTCTTAATGAAATAGTACGATAAAGAGCAATGCAATATATTCTGAATGCGATTAGAAGAAATGGAATGCTATTAATTTTTGTCTTTTTAGAGTTAATTGCGTTGTTTCTTGTCTTTAAGAAAAACATTTATCACGAAACTATTCTTGCCTCTGCAAGCACTTCGTTTACAGGTTATGTGGACGATAAAATTGCGAAGGTGACAAATTTTGTTAATTTACCTCAAACAAATAGTGAATTACTTGATGAAAATGCATTTTTGCGCGAGCAATTACTGCATTTAGGCATTAAAGATGCTAAAATAAAGAAATTTGTAAAAACAGATTCTTTGGGTTATCATCAAACCTATTCATTTATTCCTGCAGAAATTATTAATAATTCAATCATCAAAACACAAAACCTTTTAACAATTGATAAAGGGACAAATCATGGTGTAGAAAAAGGTGATGGTATTATTACAAATAATGGTGTAATAGGAATTATAACGTATGCCGACAAAAATTATTCTCGTGCTATATCGTTGTTAAATAAAGACATTAATATCAATGCGCGTATCAAAGGAAATCAATATTTCGGAACAATTAGATGGGACGGAAAAGATCCACGTTATGTGCAATTGTATGAAATACCAAAATATATTCCTGTAAAAAGAGGAGATATTATAGAGACGGATGGTAAATCGCCTGTTTTTCCAGAAGGTTTAATCATCGGGCAAGTAGTAAGTAAAGGAGTGGATGAGGTTTCGGGTGAATTAAAAATTCAGGTCAGACTAAAACAAGATTTTGCTAACTTGTCGCAAGGTTATGTTGTTACAAACCTAAATAAAGTTGAAGTGCAACGTGTAGAGAAATCGGATACAATAACAAATACGAAGAATGTTCAATAAAGATTTTTTTATCAATTTAATCAAGATTATCATTTTAGCTTTGCTACAAGTTTTTGTATTCAATCACATTAACTTTTTAGGAAGCTATCAACCCTATATTTATATTATTTTTGTGTTGTTTTATCCACCATCACAAAATAAATATGCATTATTAATCTTATCTTTTTTATTGGGATTAACAATCGATATTTTTGAATATACAGGCGGAATACATGCATTCGCATTAACATTTGTTGCTTATATAAGAAATCCAATTATCCAATTATTGGCAGGAAAACAAGATTATGAAATCGAGTTTTTCTCTTTCAGTTCGTTTAGTTTTGCACAATGGTTGTTCTACATGATTATATTGATCTTAACACACCACGTTATTTTATTGTTGTTAGAAAACTTTAAACTAACAGGTATTGGTCCGTTATTAATCAAAGCACTCATTAGTGCAGGTATTACATTTGTATTTGTCTTTATTTATAAAATTTTATTTAAAAATAAAGTTGGAATATGAAAAAGCTAATGATTGTTTATGCATTAATCCTATTTATAGTTTGTCTATTTATAGGACGTTTGGCGTATTTACAATTATTTACAGATCGCTACACGCTTAATGCTTTTAATACTTCTATCAAACAAGAAATTGTTTATCCAAACCGTGGCGATATCTTAGATCGAAATGGAAAATTATTAGTAAGTAACACTTATTCGTACGAATTAGATGTTATTCCAGGAAAAGTAATCAACGATTCGGGAATTGCGATTAATAATTTTGATAAAAATAAATTCGCTAATATGGTGGGAATTTCTCCACTTCAATTTGATTCTATCATGAATAAAATTGTTGGCGCAAAAGACTATAAACGATTATCACCATATCCATTTATAAAAAATATTTCGAGAGAAAATTTTGCACGCATGCAAGAGCAATTGTATTTGTATCCTGCATTTAGCATTATTAAACGTCCCGAAAGAAAATATATGGTAAGTTCTGCCGGAAATATACTGGGCTATATAAACGAGGCAGGACCAGCTTACATAAAAACAGATTCTACTTATTATCAACCAGGAGATTTAGTAGGAATTGCGGGTGTAGAAAAATCGTACGAAAAAGATTTACGCGGAATAAAAGGGGTAAAAAACTGGATTGTAGATAGAACAATGAATGTTGTTGGACCATATAAAAATGGTGAATACGATCGTCCCGTAAAAAGTGGAAAAACAGTTAATCTTACAATTGATTTCAGATTGCAAGAATTAGCAGAGCAAATGCTAAAAAATAAACGAGGTGCAATTGTTGCTTTAGACCCAAGCACCGGCGAAATTTTAGCTTTAGCTTCAGCACCAACAATTAATCCAAACGATTTTTTAGATTCTAAACTGAGAAATAAATTAATTAACGATTCTATTTCTCGACCAACTTACGATAGAGCCTTGCAAGGTTCTTATCCTCCAGGATCTACTTTCAAATTGATGACGGCTTTGGCTGGTATGCAAATGGGAACAATGTCCGAAGAGACAACTTATGTGTGTAAACACGGTTTTAGATACGGACGTATGAAAATTGGTTGTCACTGTGGTATGTATTTTACGCCGCAAGGTTTAGAGCATGCGATAGGAAAATCGTGTAACAATTATTTTTCTGAAGCTTACCGCGATATTGTGCGTAAAGATCCAAATGATTATAGTGTTGGAATGAATCAATGGGCTGCAATTATGAATAGTTTCGGATTAGGAAAATTCATGGGAACAGATTTACCTGTTGGGAGCAAAGGATTAATACCAACTTCGGAGTTTTACGATAACCGTTTTGGAGAAGGTGTTTGGAATCCGTATCGTATCATTTTTAATGGTATGGGACAAGGAGATGTTAATACAACACCTTTGCAAATGGCGAATTTTGTTGCAGCAATAGGCAATAAAGGATTCTTTTATACGCCACATATTGTTCGTCAAATAGATGGTAAATCAATCAAAGATTCTACTTATACAACTAAAAAACATACGTTAGTCGATCCAAAACATTTTGATATTATTCTTCGCGGAATGCACAATGTATTTACGATGGGAACTGGTCGTGGATTTGCTGTAAGAGATTTTGAACAATTAGGAAAAACCGGAACTGCGCAAAATTCGCAAGGACAAGATCACTCATTATTTGTTTTATTAGCACCTGCGGATAAACCCAAAATTGCAATTGCAGCAATTATAGAAAATGGTCATTATGGTGCAACTTGGGCTGGACCAATGACGAGTTTAGTTGCAGAATTATATATTACAGATACCATAAAACGTCCTGCGTTGTTAGAACGTATGAAAAATGGTAACTTAAACGGAGAATATAACCGTCAATGGGTAAATTATTTAAAGAAAAAAGGATTATATATAGAACCTGTTAAAAAAGATTCGGTAATTAATAAAGCTGATTCATTAAAGTTAAAAAAAGTTTCTACAAAAGGTAAAAATGAGCCAAAACAGATTGCTTCAAGGAATTGATTGGATGGTTCTTATTCTGGGGTTGATTATCGTAACCTTCGGAATTATGAACGTATATAGTGTAAACCAAGATTTGGGCGTAAAACAAATGATTTGGTTTGGACTTGGTATGGTCATGATTTTAGCTTTGATAATTGCAAGTGGAAATAACCGTAACTTTTTCGAGATTTATAGTCCCGTTTTTTATATTATTTCGGTATTGTTACTCGTTGGTGTATTGCTCGTCGGAAAAGAAATTAACGGTGCAAAAGCTTGGTATAGGTTTGGCCCGCTAAGTTTACAACCTGCCGAATTTGCAAAAATAGGTACAGCTTTACTTATTGCAAATTTCCTCAATCACTCCAATGCTAATCTAAAAGATATCAGTTTTATAGGGAAAATTTTGCTTATAATTGGAATTCCAGTTGCATTAATTTTACTTCAACCCGATTTAGGATCTGTTATTATTTTTTGTTCATTAAGTATTGCATTGTACCGAGAAGGACTAAATCCTTGGATAATTATAACACCAATTATTGGCTTAATTGTCTTTCTAATTTCGATTGTACAAATTCCTTTTTATGTATTATTGGTTTTTGGATTCATCGTTTTAGTAATTGTACTTTTAATGCTCGCTTTCAATTATACAAAAGATGTGATTGATGCAATGCACGGAATATTAGTTGGATTATCAATTTACTTTTTATTATTAATTGTTGTTTGTTATTTCGTCGAAAATTTATCAGAAGAAACACGAGAGTCCTTTGGACATCTTTTTCCGATGCGTTCGTTGTTTTTTTCTGAACCGATATTTTTCAATACTGTATTTTTTGGGTTGATTGGATTCGTAATTTCTATGATTCCGATTATTGTTTTGAAATTAACAGAACAAAAAGAAATTAATAATTCACCTTTCAAAACGCAATCTGGTTTAGCAGCAAATATGCTAAATCTGAGTATTATTGTTTCGATTGTTTTATTGTTAGTAACCAGTATTATCAGTTTTATTTCACCAATTATTTTCGAAAAATTACCTAAACACCAAAAAGAAAGGGTGATGGTTTTGTACGAAGGTGAAGCCAAATACCGCGATACTTCGGGTTATAATTTATTGTATGCGAAAACAGCAATTGGCTCGGGCGAATTGTATGGGAAAGGATACAATCAAGGAACAATCAAAAAAGGAAGATTTGTACCCGAACAACAAACCGATTACATTTTTACAACTGTAGGCGAGGAATGGGGATTTTTAGGAAGCACATTTTTAGTGTTGATCTACGCCGTTTTTGTGGGACGATTATTTTATCTCGCAGAAATCCAAAAGAATCGTTTTGCACGCTTTTATGGTTATTGCGTAGCATCTATATTGTTTTTCCATTTCTTTATCAATATCGCGATGGTTATAGGTTTATTTCCGACCGTAGGTATTCCACTGCCTTTCTTTAGTTATGGAGGAAGCTCGTTGTGGGGATTCACCATTTTGATAGGTATATTTTTAATCATACATTATAAAAATAGTCAAGGATTTATTTAGATTCAGATATAAAAAAAAGCTATACCGATTGAGTATAGCTTTTTTATTTTTATATGTTTTAGAACTGTTATTTCTTAGCAGCTTCTAATTCGGAAATATGATGTACTTCTTTGATTATTTTATTGTCTTTGTCTACTAAAAATAAAGTAGGAGTAGAGCTTACGCTAAATTGCTCTGCAATTGGAGAATCCCAACGTAACAAATCAGTATAATTATACCAAGGTAAATCTTTTGTAGCGTCTTTAAAAGCAGTTTCATCAAAGTCCAAAGAGATTGCTACGATTTCGCCACCTTTTGCTTTAAAGTCTTTGTAAAACTCTTTGATATAAGGAATTTCTTGTTGACAAGCTGGACACCAAGAAGCCCAAAAAACAATTAGTTTTTGATTTGCTTTGATGTCGTATAAAGATTTTTTACCATTAATCGGTTTATCAAAAGTAATGTTTGGAACTTGACTACCAACTTGCATAGAAGTTGCTTGACCAACACGTTTTTTTAACTGATCTGTAATTTTACATGTCAAACCATTTACTTTGTCTACATATTTTTTATGAAAACCAGCATATTGATCTTTTGGAACAATGTTTAATAACGTTGATAAAATATTTTGACCACGAGGAGTTGTAATATCAGTTTTAGCTAATATTTCGTCTGTTGCAGCAATCAATTTTTCTTCAACATTATCGCCTTGACCTGTACTTAATTTTGTGTTTACATACGCAAAAACTAAATCATTAAATAAACCAGATTGCTCTAAACGATCATCATCATTTACAAAATGAGTTACAATTTTATCAACTGCTTGCGTATCTTTTCCAGATTGCGCAGCTTGTTTCAAATCGTTTAAAGTTTTGATGTATTCGACTAAACCAGAATATTTAGCATCTTTATTTAAAACATTGATACGATTTTGTTCTTTTATCATTGCTTGATAAAATTCATCAGTCGGTTTATACATTTGCATTAAATAAGGAAAAACTTGATTTTGAACCTCATTTAATGGTTGCATTGCAATAATCTTATTGTACTCTTTTTGTGTATTACCTTCGATTATCTCTAATCGATTCATAATATCTTGCCCTGCTACAGTTTTGAATTTTAAATTTTTATTATCCGTTAATAACGAAAGGTTTTCACCAGTTGGTAAATCAATTCGTACAAAACCATTATACTCTTTTGGAACATTCGCAGAGAAATTTCCTTGCGCATCTGTTTTTGTATTTTTGATTAATTTAAGATCAGAATTTTCGTAAATTTTAACCAATACAGATTTGTTTGCATAATTCTCTAATTGTCCAGAAACTGTAAACTGTCCAAAGACAGAACTTCCCAAAACAACAAGAGGTAGTATAAATTTATTTTTCATAGTATATGTTTATTATATAAAAAAAACCTCAATCATGTGATTGAGGTTTAAAAGTATGAATTTATTTTTTAAGTAATTCTCTTTGTTTATAAGAAATTAATCCTGCAATTGTAATTGCAGTTATAATTAATAACGGTGCATAATCGTCTATAGGAAGTTTTCTATTTCCTGGGGAATTTGTTGGATCAGGAGGAGTATTTGGATCACATTCAGGGTCACCAGGCATACAATCTTGAGCAAAGGTATTAGAACAAAATGTAAATAGGCTGAATATAAAGATAGTTAAATATAATTTTAAATTTTTCATATGGCTAGGTTTATTGATTAATGGTTTTTTCACTTACTACTTTTCCATCTTTATATGTAATTACAACAACATATAAAATTGGAGATTTTACTAACTCTAGTTTATAGTCAGAGGTAGTATTAACATTTTCTTTTCGTGAAATTAATCTTCCAGACACATCAAAAACTTCAATTTTTGCTGTTGTATTTTTCTTCTCAAAGCGGATATATTTATTAGCATTATCTGTGTATAAATATGTTGCATTTGATTTGTTTAAATCATCTGTATTTAAAGTAGTTGGTTTTTCATTCCAATAAAACTCAAAACGATTATTAATTTTATCATCAGCAGTAAAACTAATTTGAGTAGAGCTATCAACTTCAGTTATTTCATTTTTTACTTTATCTAAAATATAGTATTTTCCTAAAGATAATTCTTTAATTTGATTTAAAATTGAGTGTTCAAATAATCTTAAATTAATTGTATAATTATCACCTAGTTTTAAATTATTAAATCCTAATCTTAATGGTTTTCCAACATAATCTTTAGAATTAAATTGGTTTAATAATGTTTGAGCTGTTGTAATAACATTACCATCTTTACTTTCTTCATATAAGAAGATAGGGTTATCTAATAATTTTTCAGTTGTGCTATTACCTGTCGTATAGAAATCTCCATTTACAAAATATACAGCTTCTCCTTGTATTCCATTATTATTTAATAAAAATAATTCTACTTGTGTAAAATCATTATCAGCTACTAATCCACTTTCTTTTAAAGCTTCATCGTTTAAATCGTAATTTCCTTTTGTACCTCTAGCAAAAGCTCCAGATGATCCTGTAGAGAAGTCATATTTAAAGGTTTTTAGATTATCACCAATGTTATAATTAGCTGTAACAATATTACTATTATTATTTGCAGCCTTTACTAAAGTATAATAATCAATTTCAAAATATTCAAAAGGTTTTACAATTAAAGCATCAGGATTTCCTGCCCAAAAATAAGGAGTTGCTCCAGTTCCTTTTTGAAGATATGCACTAATTCTGATACCTCCTGTATTAGAGCCACCAGTTTGACTAGACCAATTAACAGTATAATTAGCAGGTAACCTATTTATTTTGAAACGTAAAGTTGTATCATATAAATCTGTTGGGTCTTTTTTTACTCCTCCAATCATAACTGAGATCCAAGATTGTAATTTTGCAACATTACTTAAATCTAAATTTGATGTAAATGGATTTGAGAAACGATGTAAATTCTTTCCATATCTTGCATTTGAATCAATCCCAGCACCTATATAAGATTTATAATCTTCATTATAATTGTTAAAAAGGTTTTTCCATTGAGCATATGTGTAGTCAGAAAATACTGTTTTAGGACTATTTTTAATACCACTTTCTAAATTAAGAAAAGATGCAGTTTTGTTATTAGGTTTTCCTAACATAGCAAACTTAGTTGTAACAGACTGCATAAAAGCTTTGAAACTACCATTTTGAACATTTACAGTATAATTAGAGCCTGGTTTAATATCTGTTCCTGCAGGTACAGCATCATACTCTGTTTGAGTAGCATCCCATACTAACAAAGTTTGTATATATCGATTATCTCCACACGGTGTATTAACAGCACAATTACCAGTAAAAGTTTTTGCTCCTGTCATGTTGTTGAAAACATCCTCAACTTTAGCACCTTGAAATGGTAATCCTATTGGGAAATATTGATTATTAACAATATCAATTTTAGCATTTTCCATTGCAATTGATCCTGTAACTGTAGCTGCATTAGGAATAATTAATTGACCATATGAGGTAGTACTTGTATATTTATTTACAAAATTTTTACCAAGTGTATTCTCATTACTAAAACTACCTTGAACTTGTATATTACCGTCGTTAATTATTTTTTCAGTTGTAGCTGTTGTCGTAGTTGTTTTTACATTAACATTCCCACCATTATAAAATAAGGTGTTAGGGTTTACTTTAACAATCACAGCATCGTTGATAGTAGTGTCTTGAGCAGAAACACTACATATTGCACCAAGTGCAAATAAAGCAAGTAGATTCTTTTTCATAATTATTATGTTGCTTTAGGTTGGGTTTCTTTAAATTTAAAAAATAAATTCATTACAAAGATAAAAACTTTTATTAAAAAGTTATCATACAATCAATTATATTGTAACTTTTTCTGGTAAATCTTTAATTTCATACATTAAATCGGTAAAAATTTCTTCCGATACCGCTCGTAAACCACGAGCTCCTAACCCTAAATCATTTGCCTTATCGACAATTTTATTTAAAGTTTCGTCCGTCACTACTAACTCCTTGCCGTCTAATGCAAAAAGCTTTGTATATTGTTTCAATAAGGCATTTTTAGGTTCTGTTAAAATTGCTCTCATTGCTCCTTTATCTAATGGTTTTAGAAACGTGATAATTGGTAAACGCCCGATTAACTCTGGTATAATTCCAAAATTTTTCAAATCTTGTGCATTTACTTCATCTAAAAGGTTATCAATCACCTTTGTTTCTTCATTTTTGAAACCAATTACGTGTTTCTTTAAACGATCTGCAATGTGTTTTTCTATTCCAGAAAAAGCACCACCCGCAATAAATAAAATATCTTTGGTATTTACCTCGATAAATTTTTGATCTGGGTGTTTACGACCGCCTTTTGGTGGAACATTAACTACAGTTCCTTCTAATATTTTTAGTAAAGCTTGTTGTACACCTTCACCAGAAACATCTCGTGTGATTGATGGATTGTCACTTTTACGTGCAATTTTATCCATTTCATCTATAAAAACAATTCCTTTTTCGGCTAATTCTACATTATAATCTGCAGATTGTAAAAGACGTGTCAAAATTCCTTCCACATCTTCACCAACATAACCAGCTTCTGTTAATACGGTTGCATCAACTATCGCAAATGGTACGTTTAATAATTTAGCAATTGATTTCGCCAATAATGTTTTACCAGTTCCTGTTTCTCCAACTAAAATTACGTTAGATTTATCAATTTCTACATCATTGTCTTTGTCTAATAAAATTCTTTTGTAGTGATTATACACCGCTACAGATAATATTTTTTTAGCTTGATCTTGTCCAATAACGTAATCATCAAGAAATTCTTTGATTTCTTTTGGTGATTTTAATGTTAAAGGTTTAATCAATTCATTCTTATCATTAAATTTTGACTCTTCAAGAACAATGCCATGAGCTTGTTCTATACAGTTATCACAAATATTACCGTCGATTCCTGAGACTAAAATATTGACTTCATTTCTGTTTTTTCCACAAAAAGAACACTTATTTTCTTCCAATTTTTTTAAGCTTAATTAAGCTGCAAAGTTATTTATTTTTATTGATTTAGAAAAAATTTCTTTGTTAATTTAATTAAAGGTAATAAAATAAAGTAAATTGAAATGGATATTCTGCTTAATTAGTATTGTTAATTATCGATAATGATTCTGTTTTAACACTCAAGCTAAAAAACTACAACGTTAGAGTTTTTTAGTCAACCAATTTTTTTTCTGTTTGTATGTAAGCTATAAAAGCATTTGTAAGTAATTGTAAAATAAAAAAGGATACTCAATTAGAGTATCCTTTTTAGTTGTATTGTTTTTATGAAAATTATTTAGAACGAGGTGTTAAAACTTCGTCAATCATTCCATATTCTTTAGCTTCTTGCGAAGTCATCCAGTAATCACGTTCACCATCTTTTTCGATTTGCTCGAAAGTTTGACCAGAATGTGTTGCAAGAATATCATATAATTCTTTTTTCAATTTCAAGATTTCTTTCAATGTAATTTCCATATCAGTTGCTTGTCCTTGTGCACCACCTAAAGGTTGGTGAATCATCACGCGCGAATGTTTTAATGCAGAACGTTTACCAGCCGCACCAGCACATAATAAAACTGCTCCCATAGAAGCTGCCATACCTGTACAAATTGTTGCAACATCTGGTTTGATTAATTGCATTGTATCATAAATACCTAAACCTGCATAAACACCACCACCTGGTGAGTTTACATAAATTTGAATATCTTTTGTAGAATCTACACTTTCTAAAAACAATAATTGTGCTTGGATGATGTTCGCAATTTGATCATCAATAGCTGTTCCTAAAAAGATAATTCTATCCATCATTAATCGAGAAAATACGTCCATTTGTGCAACGTTTAATTTTCTTTCTTCAACAATGTATGGTGTTGTGTTTTGGATGTAGCTTTCTAAATGTAAAGAGCTAATACCTTTGTCCAACGCCGCATATTTTTTAAATTCTTCTCCTACGTTCTTCATTATTAATTTAGATTTTAATGAAAGTTAAAGAATTTTTCAGAAGTTTTAATTAAGCTTCTGCTAATTCTTTATTTTTTTCTGTAATTAAGTCTACAAACTCGTCAAAAGTAACTTCTTTCTCGTTTAATTTTACATTTTCTTTAAAAACAGCTAACATTTTATCTGTAAATACTTGGTAAGATAAACGGTTATACTCTTCTTGATTTTGTAAAGCAGACATTGCTATTTGTTGTAAAGTTTCTTCTGGAATAGAAGATTGACCGTACATTTTTAATTGATCTTTAATTGCAGCAAAAGCAGCTTCTTTTACTTCTTCAGCATTTACTTCTACATTATTTGCTTCAGCAATTTTAGCTTCGATTAATTGGTAACGTAAACCTTTGTCCATTTTAGCCAATTCCTCTTTTGCTTGCTCTTCCGAAGTTACATTTTCGTTAGAAGTTAATAACCATTTTGTTAAAAACGTTGTTGGTAATTCAAAAGAAACAGTATCTAATAATTTAGAAACAACATCATTAATAATTTGCTTGTCAGCTTCTTTGTTGTACATGTTTTCTGACTCTGCTTTGATTTTGTTACGGAAAGCTTCTTCTGAATCTACAGTTCCTTCTCCATAAACTTTATCAAATAATTCTTGGTTAACTTCAGCTTTTTCTGCTTTGTTAATTTCTTTGATTGTGTATGTTACATTTACACCTTCTTCAGAAACTTCTGTATTTAATTGTTGTGCAGCTTCTTCAGCAGTATCAAAAATTGTGTTTGCGTTAACTTCGATAACATCACCAACTTTTTTACCAATAAATGCAGCAGTATCTTTCAATTCTTCTAAACGGATAAATGTTGGTTTAGCTTCTTGACCTTCTACTTGTGCATCAACTTTTAAAATAGCTTCAGCTTCAACTTCAGCTAAAGATTTTAATGAACCAAAACGTCCAGCAAAGTTATCAACGTATTTTTGTACTTCTTCGTCAGCAACTTGTACTTTGTAGCTGTCAACTTCTACTTTAGATAAATCAACATCAAATTCTGGAGCTAATCCTAATTCGAAATCAAAATTTAATTGATCAGCATTCCAATCAATTTGTTCTTTAATTACAGGAACTGGATTTCCTAAAATTGATAATTTTTCTGTGTTGATGTAGTCAGATACACTTTTTTGTAAAATTTCGTTAACTGTATCTAAAATAACAGCTTGTTCGTATTGTTTTTTTACAAAACTCATTGGTACTTGTCCTTTACGGAAACCTTTGATACTTGCAGTTTTTTTGTATTGGTTTAATACATTAACTACTTTTTCTTGATAATCTGCCTTGTCAACAGTTACAGTTAACACTGCATTTAAATTGTCTGTTGTATTTTTAGTAATATTCATCTACCTTAAATTTGGAGTGCAAATGTATAAAATTTTAATCATTTTTAATAGTAAAAACTAAGATTACAAGCAATTCATTTACTTTATTTTAACAATTATTCGAGATAATTTTGAAATAAATGTTTTTACTGTAATAATCTATTTATAAAAATTTTAAACATTCCTTTTTCGTGTATATTCAAATCACGTTCCAATTGCTTTTTTCTGTCATTTTGACATAGATTGTGAAAGTTTATTGCATAAAAAAATCCAGAACAATGTTCTAGATTTTTTTATGAGTTATAGATAGAATTTTTTAAAATTCACCATAGTTTGCGTAAGCTTCATCAAACACAAAATCTTCCATAAATTTAGTTGTATAGTTACCCGCAATAAAGTCTGGGTGATCCATTAACTGTAAGTGGAAAGGAATTGTTGTTTTGATACCTTCGATATAAAATTCGGCTAAAGCACGTCTCATTTTTGCAATTGCTTCTTGGCGCGTTTGTGCCGTAACAATTAATTTTGCAATCATAGAATCGTAATTTGGTGGAATTGTATATCCAGCATAAACGTGTGTATCTACGCGAACACCATTACCACCAGGAATATTAATAGAACTAATTTTACCTGGAGAAGGGCGGAAGTCGTTATACGGATCTTCTGCATTGATACGACACTCGATAGAATGCCCGTTTGGATAATAATTTTTACCAGAAATAGGCTCGCCAGATGCTAACATAATTTGTTCGCGTACTAAGTCAAAACCTGTAACTTGTTCTGTAATTGGGTGTTCTACTTGGATACGAGTGTTCATCTCCATAAAATAGAAATCACCGTGTTTGTCAACTAAAAACTCAATTGTACCAACACCTTCGTAACCGATGTATTCGCATGCTTTTACAGCAGCATCACCCATACGTTTACGTAAGTCGTCTGTCATGATTGGAGAAGGTGTTTCTTCTGCCAATTTTTGATTACGACGTTGGATAGAACAATCACGCTCTGATAAGTGACAAGCTTTCCCATTTTGGTCACTTGCTACTTGTATTTCGATATGACGAGGTTCTTCAATCAATTTTTCCATGTACATTCCGTCGTTACCAAAAGCTGCAGCAGCTTCGGCACGAGCAGATTCCCATGCTTTTAATAAATCCTCTTCTTTCCAAATTGCGCGCATACCTTTACCACCACCACCGGCAGTTGCTTTCATCATTACTGGGTATTTTATTTCGCGAGCAACCTCTATAGCTTGTTCGTAGCTTTCTAATAATCCTTCAGATCCAGGAACAACAGGAACACCTGCTTCTTTCATTGTCGCCTTTGCATTTGCTTTATCTCCCATACGGTCGATGTTGTCTGCTGGAGCACCAATAAATTTGATTCCGTTTGATTGACAGATTTTAGAGAAAGTTGAGTTTTCAGATAAAAATCCATAACCTGGGTGAATAGCATCAGCGTCTGTAATTTCTGCAGCTGCAATGATACTTGACATTTTAAGGTATGAATCTTTACTTGGAGCAGGACCAATACACACAGCTTCATCTGCGAAGCGTACGTGTAAAGATGTTTCGTCTGCTTTAGAGTAAACGGCAACCGTTTTGATTCCCATTTCTTTTGCTGTACGTATAATACGCATAGCAATCTCACCTCTATTAGCGATTAATATCTTTTTAAACATAGTTTTGATTCTAAAAATAGATTAAGCTGGATCAACTAAGAATAATGGTTGATCGTACTCAACTGGACTAGCGTCGTCTACTAATATTTTAACAATTTTTCCAGAAACTTCAGCTTCAATTTCGTTGAATAATTTCATTGCTTCAACAATACATAAAACTTTACCAGGAGCGATAGTATCACCAACACCTACAAAAGAGTCTTTACCTGGTCCTGAAGAGCGGTAGAATGTACCAATCATCGGAGATTTAATTGTAATTAAGTTACTGTTTTCATCAGCAACTGGCGTAGTAGAGTCAGATGTTACTGCAGCTGGCGCTTGAGGTAATGGCGCGTTAAATTGTGGTTGAGCTTGCGGTACATAAAATTGTTGAGAAGCTGTTTGAGCAGGAACGCTGTGTAACGTTTTGATTTTAATCTCAATATCTTCTTGCTTGATACTTACTTCAGCAACTTCTGCTTTTGATACGAATCTAATTAAATTTTGAATGTCTTTAATGTCCATATAATGCGGTTTTTATTTTGACCTTGTTCGTTATATTTTTGTTAAACGAAGACCAAAGGTATTAAAAAAAATAAAAAAAGCTGCTTCTTTTTTAAGAAACAGCTCCAAAATCTTTCAAAGATTGTATTATTCAGTAACTTCTTGTACTTTTTCTAATACTACTTTACCTTTGTAGTATAATTTTCCGTCAGCCCAGTGAGCTCTGTGGTATAAATGTGCTTCACCAGAAGTTTTATCGATTGCTATTTGTGGAGCTTCGATTTTGTAGTGCGTTCTACGTTTATCTCTTCTTGTTGACGACTGTCTTCTCTTAGGATGTGCCATATCTAACTACTTTTTTTTCTTTATTTCTATATGTTATATTAACTAATAAAACCAATTAAGGTTTTAAATCTTTCAATTTTGCCCAACGTGGATCAATGTCTTCATTATCGTCGTCATCTTCTCCTTCGTTGTTTTCTTCTTCATCATACTCGTTGTCTGTCGTATCTTCGTTTATTTCGTAAATACTATACTGATCGAGTAAATCAATTAATTCTGAATTACTTTCTCCGTTTAAAACATCGGGATGAATTCTTTTTGTTGGCACAGATAGCATGGCTAATTCATAAAGAACTTGCGCTACATTGATTTGGTAATCCTCACGAGGAATAACCCATACTTCACTATCTGTATCATCAAACTCGTCGCCAAATTTAACAATTAATTCTGCATTATTCGAAATTTTTTGCGGAAACAATTCTCCAGTCAAATCACATGGCACAGTAATGTGTCCATTTAAGTCGATTTGTAACTCTAACATTGTCGATTTTTTTTCTAAACTGATTGATATATTCAACTTAGGACTTTCAAAATCTTGCTCAATTTCAAATAAATCAAAGAACGATTGCGATAATTCGAACGTAAAATCATTCTCACCTAAAGGCAAGCTTGAAAATACAATATTATAATTTTTTAACTTGTCCATACCATGAAAAGGTCTGCAAAGATAATTTATTTTATTTGAAATAAATAGTCTTTATCAATGATATTTTATTTTTTTTTAATTTTCTCCTCTTTCTAATTTCAAAGGGGTAGATTGTAGCACATTTTTCGTTAACTCTTGATACTCTAAACGATTTTTGTGTAATTCTATTGCCGAAAAAATTGCTTCTTTAAATGATTCTTCGTTTGCAATTCCTTTTCCAGCGATGTCGTAGGCTACGCCATGATCTGGTGATGTGCGCACAAATTTTAATCCTGCTGTATAGTTTACACCTTCGTCAAAACTAATCGTTTTAAAGGCAACTAAACCTTGATCGTGATACATTGCCAAAACAGCATCAAAAACATCTAAATTAGAAGGATTAAAAAAGCTATCGGCAGAATATGGTCCGTAAACCAATTGATCATCATTAATACAACGCTGAATAACTGGTTGAATAATTTCTTTTTCTTCGCTTCCTAATAAACCATTATCACCAGCATGTGGATTTAATCCTAAAACGGCAATTTTTGGTTTTGAAATGGCATAATCTTCTACTAAACTTTTGTAAATCTGCTGAATTTTAGCATAAACAGATTCTTGAGAAATGCTTTCTGCAATTTTATGAACCGGAATATGTTGTGTAACTAAACCAACACGTAATTTTTCTGAAACTAAGAACATCAAAGGATTTCCGCCCCAAACTTCGCCCAAATATTCGGTATGACCAGGGAAATGAAATTCTTCTGACTGAATATTGTCTTTGTTGATTGGCGCAGTTACCAAAACATCCGTAAAACCGTCTGTTACCGATTGTGCAGCTGCTTTTAAAGATTGATAAGCATGTTCGCCAGCTTCTTTGGTTACTTTACCAAAATGAATATCAATTTGGTCTTTCCAAAGGTTAACAACATTTATTTTTCCGTCAACAATTTGGTTTACATCTTGTATTCCTTGAAAATTAATTTTGTCAAAGTTTAAGCGATCTTTTTGAAAAGATAACAATTTTGTCGAACCAAAAATAACAGGTGTAAAAAACTCTGTCATTTCTTTTTCTTGTAACGTTTTCAGAATAACTTCTATTCCAATTCCGTTATAATCACCAATTGAGATGGCAACTCTAATTTTTCTATCTTTTTCAGACATAATTTTTGTTTAAAATGATTGACTTGAAGGTTTCGATTTTTTGAAAAATTTCTTGTAAATTAAATCGACAAATAAACCTCCAATCCAAGAAGAAAAGAATAAAACTGGGCAAATTGCAATTTCGTACCAAGTTGGGTGATATGGCGTTATTATAACGTCGCCAAGCGCAACAATTAGTAAAATAAAACCTACAAACATGGTGTATGCTTGTTTGGCTCTTCTTACAATAATTGCTGTGATTACACCACCAATAAGCGCTGCAATACCACTGATAGCCAGCATTGACCCAAAAAATTGAACTTCGTGTTTTTTTCCTTCTCCGTGCGAAAAGTATTTGATGATATGTCTCCATTCTGGAAAAACTTTATCATCCCATCCTAATCTATCTGCATTGTATAAAAGTCCAAATTGAATAATTACAAAGATTATTGCTAATCCTATAATTACGGCAATTGTGTTTCTTAATACAGTTTTGTCTTTTAGCATAGTTTTATTTTAGTCTGCAATTGCAATCACAGATATTTCTACATTTACGTCGCGAGGTAAACGCGCAACTTCTACACATTCGCGTGCAGGATAATTTTCGTCGTTAAAGTATGAAGCATAAACTTCGTTTAACGCATTAAAATCGTTTAAATCTTTTACAAAAATAGTTGTTTTTACAACGTTATCAATAGAAGTTCCTCCAGCTTCTAGAATTGCAATTACATTTTTCATTACTTGATGAACTTCGTCTTGAATTCCAGTTGTAACCAATTCGTTTTTCTCTACATTGAAAGGTATTTGTCCAGATGTGTAAAGAAAACCGTTGTATTTTACACCTTGCGAATATGGTCCAATTGCTTGTGGCGCTTTGTCTGTATGTACAATTTGTTTTTTCATTTTTTTATATTTTTAGTAATTAAGTCTTGATCTGTCGTTGTATTTTAAATCGCTTAAGATTGAAGCTTTGATTCCGATAAAGAAATCATAACTTTTATATGTTCCCATTGGTGTCCAACCAAATGATAAAGTGAAACTTCGTAAATCTCTCTCAAAACCGAAACGTACATAAGTAATCTCGTTGTCAATAAAATCATACGTTGCATTTGCTGTGATTGCCCAATAAGGTGTTGGCGATATTTTACCATTCATAGCCAAAGATCCAGTTCCGATACCTTTTCTGGCTGTTCCTTTTGAATACGTATAACTAACATTGGTAGTTAAACTCCACGGAATTGCGAAATGCGCGTAATTATCGTTGTCGTAATAAAAGTTTTCATCACGTACTGTTCCTCGTTTTCTGTAGTTTTTGGCATCAAATGTTTTACCTCCAAAAGTACTATTGTCAAATGTATAACCCGTTCCTAATGTTACGTTAGATACTTTGAAATCTCCCAATTTATCAATGTATTCAGATCTTTCTTGACCAGATGCATCAATATAACGTTGTATTTTATATGGATTAACAGTTGCCGCAAATTGAACATTAACTTTACGATCAAACAAAGAAGTCATTCCGTTAACACTAATTGGAGAAAGTTTAAATTCTTCTGCAGAAAAATTATAAGCAGAGCTTAAACGTAAATATTCAAATATTTTTACTTTTTTGAAACCTTTTGGATCGCTACTATCTTTTACTTTTATCTCTAAATTGTTAGATAAACTAAAGTTTAAAGAATTTGTTAAACCAGGAATACTAACACCATATAACATGTTTTCGTATTGAGAATACCAAATTTCTTCTTGGTTCATATTCTTATAAAAAGAATAATATCCCCAATTTTCTGACTGAAAGTTTGGTGTGTAACTATACCCAATAGACGGTGTAATAACGTGCTGAATTCCTAAAATATTAGCTTCTTTATTTTGGTTGATAAACGTTCCGTAAATATTGGTAGAAACCGATGCGTTAAAGTTAAAAGTACGATATGCATTAAATCCTTTTAGATAGGTATCTTCGATTTTATTATTAACCGAATTATAGTTTCTCACTAATTTATTATCTCCCCAAACTTCGTTATAATCAGAAGATAAAGTTAATGGGAAATAATTAGCAAGCGTAATACCAGTTTGCAAACCAATCTTGTGATTTGCACCCATACGCATTTGCTCTTTCCACATTTTATCTGTAAAAATATCGTTGTCGTTGGTTTTTACTTCATTCCCAGCCTGCATTGCATAGGTTAATCCAAGATTTTGTAATAAACCTTCTTTTGGTGTATTTTTCTTTGCAAACGGAAAAATACGAGACATGTTTAAGTTAAGTCGAGGAAAAGCAATGTTAATATCACCTGTATTGTAATTTTGAGAGTGCGACATACTCAATTGAGCAGTTAAAGGTGCATTTTCAAAGTTTTTTGTTAAGTTGATAGACGAGTTAACGTTATTTGTAAAAACTTGACCGGTATTGATATATTGATTTCTTACAGATTCACGGTAATATTTAGAACTCGAAAAGTTAACATTTGCGTTAAATAATAAATACGGATTGGCTTTACTATCTTGTGTATGCGACCACATAACACCAAACAAGCTTTGTTTAGAAAATGCATTGGTACCTTCAGTTAAACCTTTTATACCCGTTAATCTATTTTCTACATTGGCAGATACTTGACCATTGTATTTGTATCGTTTTCGGTAAGTAGATTCTGCACGAGCTGCCCAACTACCTTTTGTATAGATATCACCAGAAAGTTTTAAATCAAAATTATCCCCAAATGGTACATAAAAACCTAAATCTTCAATAAAAAAACCAAGGTTTGAACGTTCTCCTGGTCGAGGCATCAAAATACCTGCCGCACGTTTTTCGCCCATTGCAGGAATATAACCAAATGGTAACGCCAAAGGTGTAGGAACATCATATACCCAAAACTGAATTGGACCTGTAATCAATGTTTTCTTTCCTTTTTTATCAATCATTTTACCTTCGCTTGCGCGCATAAAATAATCTGGTCGCGTATCTTTTCCTTCCTTAAAATAAGTATCGGTTGTAAAATCTGCACGTTTCAAAAGCATTACAGAGTCGTTAACTCGCTTTGCTTTATCAGCGATAATAATACCTTCATCTTGCGTCATTCGGATATTATACGCAATCCCTACTTTGGTTTTGAAATTAACTTTAAAAGCATCTTGAAGAATTTCTTGCTGCCCTTGCGTAAACTTTGTTTTTTCAATAATATTACCAATAGAGTCGCGCTTACCTTCGGCATATACGTCACCCGTATCCCAATTAAGCTCAATGTAATCAGCATCAATAGTCATATCGCCATAAACCACACGCGCTTTGCGTAGCAAATACGTCATGCGTTTTTTACGGTTATGAATTTCGTCTTCAGAACTATGTTCCACTATAAACTCTAATTTTTCCTTTACAGGAATAATTGTATCTAATTTTATTGAATCAGAAACAACTTTAGCGTTATCTTTATCTTTAATTTGTCCAAAGGAAATGGTGCAAACCATAACTGGACTAAAAAATAAAATCGATTTAATTGCTTTTGTAAACAAATTGAAAAACTTATTTTTTATAAATTGCGTCAAAATTAATCAAAAAAACAAACCTATAGTATGAGTTTAAAAATGATTAACATACAAAAGTATTTATTTTTTGCAATGATGTTGGTATTTTCTACGATTTCATTTGCACAAAAAAAACAAAATTTTGTTATAGTGATCGATGCTGGGCATGGAGGGAAAGATGTAGGAGCAAGAGGAGTAGCTGATTTAGAAAAGAATATCGCGCTAGATGTGGCACTTCGTTTTGGTAATATGATTGAAAAAAATCACAAAGATGTTAAAGTGGTTTGGACACGTAAAACGGATATTTTCTTAGAATTATGGGAAAGAACTCGTATTTCGAATGACAATCACGCTAATTTATTTGTCTCAGTTCACTGTAATTCTGCAACAAATAGCAGCGCAACAGGAACCGAAACATTTGTGATGGGTTTAAAACGATCTAGTGAGACTGATGAGGTGTCAAGACGAGAAAACTCGGTAGTTTTTTTAGAAAAAGACCAAGAGAAATACGAGAAATTTGATCCAAACGATCCCGAAGCTGTTATTGCTTTCGAGATTATGAATGCTGCGTATAAAGAGCAATCTATTCGTTTTGCAGATTTGGTAGAAAAGAATTTTGTTAACCGAGATTTCAGAAAAAGTAGAGGAGTTAAACAAAATAACTTTCACGTATTAAGAGGAAATGCATCGCCATCGGTTTTGGTCGAGTTAGGATTTATCTCGAATTATGATGAAGGAACTTTTTTGGCTTCGGAAGATGGAAAACAAAAAACGGCAGAAACTTTGTATGAATCTTTCAAACAATTTAAAAAAGAATTTGACCGTAGAAGTGGAATCGAAGATGAACCAGCGCCAAAACCAGTTAAAAAAGTTGAAAAACCAGTAGAAGGTAAAAAACTTAAGGTGAAAGTAATGGAATCTAAAATGAAATTTTCTGCAACATCGCCACAATTAAGAGGTTTAACAGATTTGGATGTAATACAAGAAGGAGACAATTATGTGTATTATTATGGTGAAACAGATTTGCAATCTCGCGCAGATGATTTACTAAATACCGTAAAAAGAAAAGGTTTTTCTGGTGCTAAAATTGTAGAATTTGAAACGAATAAACGATTGGAAGGTGGTAAAAATTACCGCGTTCAGTTTATGACTTCGAACAAAAAATACAAAGATCGCGACGATAAATTTAACGGTCTTACAAACGTATTACGCGTAAAAGAAGGCAATTTACAGAAATACTATTTTGGTGCAGATAAAACAATGGAAGCTGCTCAAAAAACACTGAAAGACGTACAAGACAAAGGTTTTAGAAACGCCTTTATCGTGACATTTAATGGCGAAGATCCATTATAATGTAATATAAAATGTTTCTTTACAAATTAAGTTTTATTTTTGCACAAAATCATTACAAGTGAAATTATCTAAAGAATTAAAAATAGGAATCATAACCATTATAACATTAATTGGTTTTTTCATGTTATTCAATTTCTTAAAAGGACAAAATATTTTTTCATCAGGACGTTTATTTACGGTGAAATTTGAAAACGTGAATGGACTTGCTCCTTCAAAACCTGTATCAATAAACGGATTGAGGGTTGGACAAGTAAAAGAGATAAAAATTATAGAAACTGCTAAACCAATTTATTTTGAAGTTGTTTTATCAGTAGATAAAGACATTGAATTTTCTAAGAAAACAATTGCAGAAATTTACGAACCAGGACTTATGTCTGGTCCAGAAGTACGTTTATTGTTAGATTATGGTCCAGATATCGCAAAAGATGGCGATTATTTAGAAGGACGTATTGCAGGCGGAATGTTAGATGGTTTTACAAAACAATTATCACCAACACAAGCAAAATTAGACAGTGTTTTATTAAGTTTTAATCAAACATTAGGAAGTGTAAATAAGGTGTTAGACGCCGATACACAGCAAGATATTAAAGCAATGTTGAAGAATTTGAATCATACAATTGATACATTTGATCAAACTGCAAAATCATTAACTGCAACTTCTAATAGTGCAAATAATTTAATTAAAACCAACGAAAAAACGTTAAATGCAACGCTTAATAATGCAAATGCAACTTTAGCTTCGGCTAAAACAACGGTTGACAAATTTGGAAAAACGGCTGATAAATTAAATGCATTAGAGTTGGATCAAGTAATCAAGAATTTTGAAAATGCATCTAAAAACTTAAACACATTATTAGAAGATATGAATAATGGGAAAGGTTCTTTAGGTAAATTAGCAAAAGACGACAGTATTGCAAATGAGCTAGAAGCGACAATAAAAAATATGAATTCTTTGGTTGAAGATTTAAAGAAAAATCCAAGTCGATATGTTAATATTTCGGTTTTTGGAAAAAAACAACCTGTTCAACCATAACAAAAAGACAAAAATACTAATACTCAAAACTCACAAAAGAATTATTTAAAATGATGAAGTACATTCCAAATGTAATCTTTGCCCTAATAATGATTGGTAGTCTCTGGTTTTTTGCGCAAAACGTAAAACGCCTGATTCGAAATATCAAATTAGGAAAAGAAATTGATCGTTTTGATCACCCAAAAGAAAGGTGGAAAACGATGGCGCGCGTCGCCTTAGGACAAGGCAAAATGACCGCTCGTCCGCTTGCTGGTATTCTACATATTTTTGTTTATGTAGGGTTTGTTTTAATCAATATTGAAGTACTAGAAATTATAATAGACGGTTTGTTTGGAACGCACCGTATATTAAGTTTTATGGGTGGATTTTATGATGGAATGATTGCTTTCTTCGAGATTTTAGCATTCTTAGTAATGGTTTCATGTATCATTTTTTGGTGCAGAAGAAACATTGTAAAAATTAAACGTTTCTGGAAGCCAGAAATGAAAGGTTGGCCAAAAGATGATGCAAATTATATCCTTTTTATGGAAGTTGCATTTATGTTGGCTTTATTTACAATGAATGGTGCCGATCAAGTTTTACAACAAATGGGCGCAGCTCATTATCCAAAAGCTGGATCTTTTCCAATTTCTAGTTGGTTAACAGCGCCGTTGTTAAGTCATTTTAACGACATTACTTTTGTAACACTTGTAGAAAGAGCTGCTTGGTGGTTTCATATCGTCGGGATTTTCTTTTTCTTAAATTATTTATATTATTCAAAACACTTACACATCATCCTAGCTTTCCCAAATACATGGTTTTCTAAATTAGAACCTAAAGGAGAGTTTAACAATTTACAAGCGGTAACAAACGAAGTAAAAATGATGATGGATCCAAATGCAGATCCTTACGCTGCACCTGCTGAACCACAGGGAGAGCCAGAAACATTTGGAGCAAAAGACGTTTTTGATCTTAATCGTGTACAATTATTAAACGCTTATACGTGTACAGAATGTGGACGTTGTACGTCTGAATGTCCAGCTAATTTAACAGGTAAAAAATTATCTCCTCGTAAAATTATGATGGATACGCGCGATCGTTTAGAAGATATTAGCCGTAATATGGATGCGAACGAAGGTAAATTTGTTGACGATGGTAAAACATTGGTTAACGATTACATTTCGCCAGAAGAATTATGGGCTTGTACATCTTGTAACGCGTGTACACAAGCTTGTCCTGTAAATATCGATCCGTTGTCTATTATTATAGATTTACGTCGTTATTTGGTAATGGAACAATCTGCTGCGCCAAATGAATTGAATATGATGATGACCAATGTCGAAAACAATGGTGCACCATGGCAATTTAATACAGCAGACAGATTAAACTGGGCAAACGACTAAAATTGTAAAATACAATTACTCATTCTCAAAAACTATTAATTACACATACAAACACAACACACAATGGAGAATTTTTTAGAGGAGAAGATTGAAAACGGAGAAAGAGTAAGTCCTATTTTACCAGAAGATATCAAAAATTATTTGATTGATATTGATGGAACAATTTGCGACGATATTCCAAACGAAGAACCAGAACGCATGTTAACAGCAGAAGTTTATCCTGATGCTTTAGAAACATTAAATAAATGGTACGACGAAGGACATGTTATCACATTTTTTACATCAAGAACAGAAGAACATCGTGAATACACAGAAATTTGGTTAAAACAACATGGCTTTAAATACTATGGTTTATTAATGGGAAAACCTCGAGGAGGCAATTATCATTGGGTAGACAACCATTTAGTAAAAGCAACACGATACAATGGTAAATTTACAGATTTGGTAGAAAAAAATGTCTCGATTCAAGTTTTTGATGACGGTAAACATTAAGCCAAATCAAATAAAATAACTTAAAGACTACAAAAAAATATGTCAACTATTACAGTTAAAACAATGGCTCAATATATGGCCGAAGGCAAACAACCAGAAGTTTTATTTTGGGTTGGTTGTGCCGGAAGTTTTGATGACAGAGCAAAAAAAATAACACGAGCATTCGTCAAAATATTAAATAACATCGGAATAGAATTTGCAGTTTTAGGAACAGAAGAATCATGTACCGGAGATCCTGCAAAGCGTGCTGGTAACGAATTCGTTTTCCAAATGCAAGCTATGATGAATATTGAAGTATTGAATGCTTACGACGTTAAAAAAATTGTAACAACTTGTCCACATTGCTTCAATACCTTAAAAAACGAATACCCAAGTTTGGGAGGTAATTACGAGGTTTTACATCATTCTCAATATTTACAACAATTGATTAATGAAGATAAATTAACAATTGAAGGAGATGTTTTTAAAGGAAAACGAATCACTTTTCACGATCCTTGTTATTTAGGTCGTGGTAATGATGTTTACCAAGCGCCTCGCGATTTGATTGAGAAATTAGATGCAGAACTTGTGGAAATGAAACGTTGTAAAACACGTGGATTATGTTGTGGTGCAGGTGGCGCGCAAATGTTTAAAGAACCAGAAAAAGGTGATAAAGACATTAATGTAGAACGTACAGAAGAAGCCTTAGAAAAAGAGCCACATATTATTGCAACGGGTTGTCCTTTTTGCAATACAATGATGACAGATGGTGTAAAACATTTTGAGAAAGAATCAACGGTACTTGTAAAAGATTTAGCCGAATTGATTATGGAAGCGAAAGATTTATAACCAAATTTTCTAGTTTTAAAATATAAAAAAGCCATCTCGTTGAGGTGGTTTTTTTTATGATTAAATTTTAAGAAGAGAAGATTATCTCATGTTTTCTCAAAATGAAAGCGCATCAAAGCACCAAATTTATTTTGTATCTTTGAAACAGAAATTTAAAACGAGGAAAATGAATTTAACAGACGATTCAAGAATTTGGATTTTTCAATCCAATCGTAAATTCTCAACATCAGAAAAAGAAGCTATTACAGCTAAACTAAATAATTTTATTGCTGATTGGAACGCACATGGTGCAGAACTTTTAGCGGATTTTGATTTACCATTTGATCAATTTATTGTGGTTGGTGTAGACGAAAAGCAAGCAACTGCAAGTGGTTGTTCTATCGATAAATTAACAAAGTTAATCCGCGAAATTGATGCAGATTATTCGTATGATTTATTAAACAGAATGTTAGTTTCTTACGAAGACCAAGAAAAAGTTGTGGTAGAAAAATTACCAGCTTTTAAACAAAAAGTAAAAGCAGGAGAAATTACAAATGTCAATGTTTTTAATAACGGTGTTTCTTCTTTAAGCGATTTTAAACAAAATTGGTTACTTCCTTTAGAGGATAGTTGGGCAAAAACCTTGTTAAATTAAGGTCTTACAAAATATTAAAAGTACAAGCCGAGTTTTATAAAAGCTCGGCTTTATTTTTGCTATATTGTTGTTGAAAAATACTATTTTTACTTTATTAATAAATTTAAAAACTATGAAAAGCAAAGGCTGTCTTATTGGGGGAATTATTCTTGTGTTATTAGCAGGTGTAGTTTTCTGGGGAATTGGAATTTCCAACAACATTAAAACAACAGATCAAAGTGTACAAAAACAATGGTCAAATGTAGAAAATACATACCAAAAACGTTCTGATTTAATTCCAAACTTAGTAAACACGGTAAAAGGTGCGGCTAATATGGAAAAAGAAACATTGACGGCTGTAATTGATGCGCGTGCAAAAGCAACATCTAATCAAATTAAAATTGATGATGCAAGTCAATTAACGGATGCTAATATTGCTAAATTTCAAGCGGCTCAAGATCAATTGGGATCAACTTTGAGTAGATTATTAGTTTCTGTAGAAAAATATCCAGACATTAAATTCAACCAAAATTTCACGGCATTACAAGCAGAATTATCTAGCATTGAACAAGAAGTTTTATTCGAAAGAAAAAAATACAACGATTCTGCAGAAAAATTTAATAGCATGATTGTTACATTTCCTAATAGCTTAATTGCTGGATTTACAGGTGCTACGAAGAAAGGTTATTTTAAAGCTGCTGCAGGTTCTGAAAATGCACCTAAAGTAGAATTTTAAGTAGATATGGGAAATAAGAAACACAAATTTCTTTCTCCAAAAGATGAAAAAAAAATCATCAAAGCCATTCAAAAAGCTGAAAAAAATACAAGCGGAGAGATTCGAATTCATATCGAGTTCGAATCTTCTGCTAATCATTTAGAAAAAGCTTTAGAAGTTTTTGAGCGATTAGAAATGAATCAAACTAAAGACAGAAATGGGGTTTTATTTCATGTTTCTCCGGACGATCATAATTTTACGATTATTGGCGATGAAGGAATTGACAAAGTAACGCCTGATGATTTTTGGGATGATATAAAAGAAGATGTTGTAAAACGCTTCAAAAAAGAAAAATATGTAAAAGGGCTTTGCGAAGGAATTAAAAAAACCGGAAAAGCTTTAAAAAAATATTTTCCTCATCAAGAGGACGATGTAAACGAATTACCAGATGAAATTAGCTACAGCTAGATACTTTTTTCTAACATTTTTTCTTGCACTGATTACTGCTTTTGGTCAAACACCAGAACAGTTATTAAAACAGAAGCCAGAAAAAAGATTAGTCCATGATTATGCCCATGTTTTTGATGCCATGCAATTGGATCAATTAGAACGAAAATTGGTTGCATATGACGATTCTACCTCAACACAAATACTAGTATTAACAGTTGAATCGTTAGATGGTTATCCGTTAGAAACATTTGCGAATGATATTGGAGAAAAATGGGGTGTTGGTACACAAGGCAAAGACAACGGTGTTGTAATTGTTTTGAGTAAACAAGACCGCAAAATAACCATAAGAACAGGTTATAGCGCTCAAATTTATTTACCACCAAGCATCAATAAAGCTATTATTGACAATACGATTATACCGTATTTTAAACAAGGCGATTATGCGGGCGGAATTAATGCAGGTGTCGATAATATTTTTAAAGCATTTGCAGGGCAATATAAACAAGATAAACCAAAAAAATCAACAGATTCTGGTCTCGATTGGTTAACGTTAATATTCGGTATTTTATTTTTTGTATTTATTTTTTACATCATGTCAAAAGGTAATAACGGTGGAAAAGGTAACGGAAACAACGGTGGAAGACGAAGCATTTTAGATGATGTAATTCTAATGAACACTGGGCGATCAGTTTTTGGAGGCGGAAGCTTCGGATCGGGTGGTGGATTTGGTGGATCATCTGGCGGCGGTGGCTTTGGCGGTTTCGGCGGCGGAAGTTTCGGCGGCGGTGGCGCTTCAGGAAGTTGGTAAAATAAATTACTAAAAAATATAAAAAATCCAAGTTGTTTTTACAGCTTGGATTTTTTATAGCTAATTATTAATACTTAATTTAGATTTTTAAATCAATTTATGGAATCTCTCAATCACATATACACCAATCAACGTAGTAATACCAACGATACATCGGATGCAAGGTCTGAATATCAGAGAGATTATGATCGAATTATTTTTTCATCGGCTTTTCGGCGATTGCAAAATAAAACCCAAGTTTTTCCTTTACCCGGAAGTGTTTTTGTACACAATAGATTGACACATTCTTTAGAAGTGTCTTCGGTAGGACGTTCTATGGGAAATTTGGTTGGGAAATTTATTACCGAAAATTATAATTTGAGTGAAGAATCTTATGATTTTTATAATTATAGTATTCACGACGTTATTTCGGCGGCTTGTTTGTGTCACGATATCGGAAATCCCGCATTTGGACATTCGGGAGAAGATGCAATTGCGTCTTATTTTGATCGACATGAAAAAGAGTTGAAAGGTTTTTTTACAGAAGCTGAATGGGCAGATTTAATTAATTTTGAAGGAAATGCGAATGCAATCAGAATTTTAACGCAACAACAAAACGGAAAATCCGAAGGAGGTTTGCGTTTAACATATTCTACATTGGCTGCAATTGCTAAATATCCGTGCGAATCGGTAGCGAAAGATAAAAGTCAATTGCACCGTAAAAAGTTTGGATTTTTTCAAGCACAGAAAGAAGCCTTCAAAACAATTGCATCTAAAACGAATATGATTTTAGAAGCTAACGAACCAATTATTTACAAAAGACATCCGTTTGTTTGGCTGGTAGAAGCGGCCGACGATATTTGTTATAACATAATTGATGTTGAAGATTCGCAACGTTTAGGAATTATTGATCATGATAAATGCAAAAGATTATTTTTGAATTTGGTAGAATCATTGGATCCTTCCCAAATTGATAAAACAAAAATTACATTAAAATCAATTTCTGATAAAAATGATAGAATCGCTTATTTGCGTGCAAAATCAATCAATTTATTAACGCAAAAATCGGTGCAAGTTTACCAACAAAATTTTGAACAAATTGTAAAAGGTGAATTCAAAACAGCGCTGTTAGATATTATTAAAGATGAAACGGTAGACGAAACTAAAAAAGTTTTGACCGAAATTCAACGTTTTTCCAGAGAAAATATTTACAATCATCGTTCGGTTTTAGAAATCGAAAATGCAGGTTATAATGTAATGTCCGAATTACTTTCGCAATTTATTCCACCAATTTTGAAAGATGAAGCTGAAAGAAAAAGTTTCGAGAAAAAAGCATTACGCTTGGTTCCTTCTCAATTTTTGTACGAAAAAGGAACAAAATACCAAAAAGTGATGGGAATTTTAGATTATGTTTCGGGAATGACAGATAATTACGCAACAGAATTATATCGTCGTATCAAAGGAATTGAAATCGGAATGACAATTTAGTTTGAATTATAAATGATGAATTATTAATTAGAAAAGTCATGTTGAACTTGTTTCAACATCACATCAAACAAGTTAAAAAGCTATCATTTAAATATTGATTTTTGCTAATTAAGTCATGTTGAATTTATTTCAACATCACATCAGATAAGTTCAAAATCGTGTCATTTTGAGCTTGTCGAAAAATCTTTTTAAAAAAGTAAAATTTTTAGATATAAAATGGATAATGTAACAATAAGAGAGGCTAGGAGAGAAGATTGTCCTCGAATTTTAGAATTGATTAGAGAATTAGCTTTGTACGAAAAAGCGCCAGATGAGGTGACGGTAACATTAGAAGAAATGGAAGAATGTGGTTTTGGTAAAAAGCCAGTTTGGGGTTCTTTGGTTGCAGAAGTAAACAACGAAATTGTTGGTATTGCGTTGCATTATGACCGTTATTCAACTTGGAAAGGTCGTCGTTTATATTTGGAAGATTTAATTGTAACCGAATTTATGCGTGGAACTGGAATCGGAAAAATATTGTTAGATGAATTAATTGCTTACGGTAAAGCAAATAATTATAACGGGATGGTTTGGCAAGTGTTGGATTGGAACGAGTCTGCAATTAATTTCTATAAAAAATACAATGCTGATTTTGATCCAGAATGGATTAATGTATCAGTAAAATTTTAATAAAAAAAGCGATTCAATTTGAATCGCTTTTTTTTTGTCAAGCTAAATTTATTTCAGCTTCTTATTTATCTTAATTTGAAATTTATTTCATAAAACCTTCGTACCATTTCCACAAGATAATTCCTGTACAAACCGAAACGTTTAACGAATGTTTTGTACCAGATTGCGGAATTTCAATACATGTATCACATTGATCGATAATAGATTGTTGTACACCATCTACTTCATTTCCCATAACGATTGCATATTTTTGAGATTGATCAACTTTAAATTCATTCAATAAAACCGAATTTTCCGCTTGTTCTATTGTTACAATTTGGTAATTATCTGCTTTTAATTTTGCAACCAATTTGTTAGAATCTTCTACATATTCCCACGCTACAGAATTTTCTGCACCAATTGCAGTTTTATGAATTTCCTTATGTGGAGGCGTTGCCGTAATTCCACACAAATAAATTTTATCAATCAAAAAAGCATCAGATGTTCTAAAAACCGCACCAACATTGTGCATACTTCTAACATTGTCTAAAACAACTACAATCGGATGTTTTTCAATTTCTTTATATTCTTCAGTCGAAACACGACCTAATTCGTCTAATTTTAGTTTTCTCATCACTGCGTTTTTAACTAACTTAGCTGTTCAAAATTTATAATAATTTGACAAAAGTAGTAAAGAATAAGGAAACTCCTCTTATGAAACAATATAACGCCATCAAGACAAAGTATCCTGATGCCATGTTGTTGTTTCGAGTTGGAGATTTTTACGAAACCTTTGGAGATGATGCTGTGCGTTGTTCGCGCATTTTAGATATAGTTTTAACTAAACGAGCAAATGGCTCGGACAATAGTGCTTTGGCAGGTTTTCCGCATCATTCGCTAAATACATATTTGCCAAAATTGGTAAAAGCTGGTTTGCGTGTTGCAATTTGCGATCAGCTGGAAGATCCAAAAACAGCGAAAGGAATTGTAAAACGTGGTGTTACCGAGTTGATAACGCCTGGTGTAGCTTTACAAGATGAGGTTTTATCTTCTAAATCTAATAACTTTTTGATGGCTGTTCATCAAGGCGATAAATCTTTTGGAGTTGCTTTGTTAGATGTTTCTACGGGAGAATTTTTGGTTTCGGAAGGTCCAGAAGATCAAGTGGCGAAAATCATTCAATCGTTTCGACCAAGTGAAGTAATTTATCAGAAACGAGTAAAATATAATTTTTCGGATGTTAAAAGTAAATTTCTTTTAGACGATTGGGCGTTTCAATATGATTTTGCGGTTGATAAATTAACCAATCTTTTCAAAACTCAAAATTTGAAAGGTTTTGGAATCGAGAATTTAAAAGAAGGAATTACTTCTGCTGGTGCAATTTTAGCTTATTTGGATGATACGCATCATTTCGAAATTCAACATATAACGTCAATTCAACGTCTAAATCAAGAAAATTTTGTTTGGATGGATCCATTTACAATTCGAAATCTCGAGTTAGTTTATTCGCCGCATGCAAAAGGTGTAACGTTGCTTAATATTTTGGATGATACCAAAACGCCGATGGGCGCACGTTTGCTGAATCGTTGGATGGTTATGGTTTTGAAAGATTTTAAATCAATTCAACGTCGTCAAGCAATTGTTGATTATTTTTTCTCAAAAGGAGATATTCGATATGATTTAAGAGAAAAATTAGGTCAATTAACCGATTTAGAGCGTTTAGCTGGAAAAGTTTCGACAGGAAAAATAACGCCTCGTCAATTGTTGCAATTAGCACAAAGTTTAAAACTTTCGCAAGAAATTAAAACAATTGGAGAAACTTCTAAAATTAGTGAAATTGTCGATTTATTTACTCGAATAGAAAATATTGAGCCGTTAAATGAAACAATTTTTGAAACATTAACCGACGAACCACCACATCAAATTGTAAAAGGAAATGTGATAAGAAAAGGTGTTTCGGAGGAATTAGATAAACTACGAGAAATTCAGTTTTCTGGTAAAGATTATTTAGACAAAATGTGTCAGCGCGAAACGGAACGTACAGGAATTTCTTCTTTAAAAATAGCTTTCAATAATGTGTTTGGGTATTATATTGAAGTTAGAAATACGCACCGTGATAAAGTTCCAGAAGAATGGATTCGCAAGCAAACTTTGGTAAATGCAGAGCGTTATATTACCGAAGAATTAAAGGAATATGAAACACAAATTTTAGGTGCTGAAGAAAAAATATTAGCAATAGAAAATCAATTGTTTATTGATCTTTTACAAAATATAATTACCAAATTATTACCAATTCAACAAACCGCAAAAGCAATTGCTTTTTTAGATGTTTTATCAAATTTTGCAGAAATTGCAGAGAAAAATAATTACATCAAACCAAATTTGAATGATGGTTTTGATTTAAAAATAAAAGAAGGACGACACGCGGTAATCGAGCAACAATTACCAATTGGCGAACAATATGTGTCGAATAATGTTGAGCTAAATGCAATAGATCAGCAAATAATAATGATTACAGGACCTAATATGTCTGGTAAATCGGCGTTGCTTCGTCAAACAGCTTTAATTGTTTTGATGG
The DNA here is from genome assembly GCF_900115015.1 of Algoriella xinjiangensis. GTDB lineage: Bacteria > Bacteroidota > Bacteroidia > Flavobacteriales > Weeksellaceae > Empedobacter > Empedobacter xinjiangensis. The sequence goes on from NZ_FOUZ01000002.1 coordinate 214,991, forward strand.
CGCAAATGGGTTGTTTTGTTCCTGCCGAATCTGCCGAATTAGGAATTATAGATAAAGTATTTACACGAGTTGGTGCTTCGGATAATATTTCGTCGGGCGAATCTACTTTTATGGTAGAGATGAATGAGACGGCAAGTATCTTAAATAACATTTCGGAACGAAGTTTGATTTTGTTGGATGAAATTGGACGTGGAACATCTACATACGATGGTATTTCGATTGCTTGGGCAATAGCAGAATTTTTGCATCAAAGTGTTTTAAAACCAAAAACATTGTTTGCAACGCATTATCACGAATTAAATGAAATGTCAAAATCAATGGAACGCATTAAGAATTTTAATGTCAGTATCAAAGAAACAAAAGACACGATTTTATTCTTGAGAAAATTAATTCCGGGAGGAAGCGAGCATAGTTTTGGGATACATGTTGCAAAAATGGCGGGAATGCCAAAACGAGTGGTTGATAGAGCAAATGATGTTTTGAAAGTTCTTGAAGCGTCTAAAACAGATGAAGGATTCTCGAATAAAACAGAAAAAATAACGCAGGATAATATGCAATTAAGCTTTTTTCAGTTAGATGATCCAATTTTAGAATCAATTCGAGAAGAAATTATAAACACCGATATCAACACATTAACACCTGTTGAAGCATTGATGAAATTGAACGAAATAAAAAAGAAACTCGGTAAATAAACTTATAAATATGAAAAAAATAATTTTGACAGTAACAACTGCTTTAGTTTTGGCAGCTTGTGCTACAAATCCAGTAACAGGGCGCAAATCATTATCATTAGTTTCTAATGCAGAATTGATGCCTACAGCTTTTACACAATATTCAAAAGTATTGAAAGAAGGTAAAGTAATTACAGGAACAACGGATGCTAAAATGATACAAACAGTTGGTGATCGTTTAAAATACGCTGCTGATAAATATTATGCAGAAAAAGGATTATCTGCTCAATTGCAAGGTTACCAATGGCAATTTACATTATTACAATCTAACGAAGTAAACGCATGGTGTATGCCAGGCGGAAAAGTTGCAGTTTATTCTGGTATTTTACCAATAACAAAAGACGCAACAGGTTTGGCGGTAGTTTTAGGTCACGAAATTGGACATGCTTTGGCAGGTCATAGTGCAGAACAAGCTTCTCAGCAAATGGCAGCACAAGGAATTGGACAAATTGTAGGCGGTTCTCTTTCAAATTCTAATTACGCAGCAGCTTTCGAAAAATTATATCCAGTAGGTGCGCAAGTAGGTTTGTTAAATTATTCGCGTAAGATGGAGTTAGATGCTGATGTTACAGGATTATATTTAATGGCAATGGCTGGTTATGATCCATCTCAAGCAATTCCTTTTTGGGAAAGAATGTCTGCAAAAGGTGGTAGCGCTGGTGCAGCAGAGTTTTTAAGCACTCACCCTTCGGATGCGACACGTATTAGTACAATAAAACAAGCTTTGCCTACAGCAATTGCTTATTACAATGCAAGTCCGTATAAAGGAAAATAGGATAGTATTTATTCATTTCAAAAATATTAGTGAGTTAATTTGATAAATTGACTCACTTTTTTTATATTGTGTATTCAAAACCACAAAATAAGTTACAAATGATTAATGATTTTAGAATCAACTCTTTTTCCGAGTACAAAAAAGAGTATAAAAAGAGTGTAAAGGATCCTGCAAAATTTTGGGATAAAGTTGCAGAAAGCTTTGTTTGGAAAGAACGTTGGACTAAAACACTTGATTACAACTTTGAAAATGCAGATTTTAAATGGTTTGAAGGTGGTAAATTAAATATTACCGAAAATATCTTAGATCGTCATTTAGAAAAAAATGGAAATAAAACTGCTTTAATTTGGGAACCAAATAATCCTTTAGAAGAAACTAGAATCATAACTTATCGTCAATTACATTCAAAAGTTTGTCAATTTGCGAATGTTCTAAAAAATAATGGAATCAACAAAGGCGATCGTGTGTGTATTTATATGCCTATGATTCCCGAATTAGCAATTGCAATGTTAGCTTGCGCGCGTATTGGCGCTGTGCATTCTATTGTTTTTGCAGGTTTTTCATCTTCGGCAATTGCTTCGCGTATCAACGATTCACAATGTAAAGTTTTGGTCACAGCAAACGAAGTTTATCGTGGTACGAAACCAATCAATTTAAAAGCAATTTGTGATGAAGCGCTAAAAGATTGTCCATCTATCCAAACATGTATCGTGTATCGTCGTGCTATAGAGCCAACATCGATGGTTGGAGGGCGAGATAAGTTTTGGATGGACGAAATGTACAAAGTTGATGACAATTGTCCTGCTGAGGTAATGGATGCAGAAGATCCTTTATTTATTCTTTATACATCTGGTTCTACGGGAAAACCGAAAGGTATGGTGCACACGTGTGGAGGTTATATGGTGGAGACAGCATATTCGTTTGACAATATTTTTCAAATGGCACCAAATGATATTTATTGGTGTACAGCTGATATTGGTTGGATAACGGGACATAGTTATATTATTTACGGACCATTAATGTGCGGTGCAACTTCGGTAATGTTCGAAGGAATTCCAAGTTTTCCAGATTTTGGACGTTTTTGGGAAATTGTAGAAAAATTAAAAGTCACTCATTTTTATACAGCACCAACAGCAGTTAGATCTTTAGCTCGCGAATCGTTAGATTATGTCGAAAAATATGATTTATCAAGTCTTAAAGTTTTAGGATCTGTTGGCGAACCAATAAACGAGGAAGCTTGGCATTGGTTAAATGATTATGTTGGAAAAGGAAATTGCCCAATTGTAGATACATGGTGGCAAACAGAAACTGGTGCAATTATGATTTCGCCTTTGGCAGGAATTACGCCACTTCGACCAACTTTTGCAACTTTACCATTACCAGGAATTCAACCCGTTTTGATGGACGAAAACGGAAAAGAAGTTGAAACAATTAATGAAAAAGCAGAAGGTCGTTTAGCAATTAAATTTCCTTGGCCTGCAATGGCGCGAACTATTTATGGCGATCATAAACGTTATATCGAAACCTATTTTTCTACATTTCCGGGTTATTATTTTACAGGAGATGGTGCATATCGCGATGCGATGGACAATTACAGAATTACGGGTCGTGTAGATGATGTGGTAATTGTTTCGGGACATAATTTAGGAACGGCGCCAGTAGAAAATGCAATTAATCAAAACGAAGCTGTTGCGGAAAGTGCAGTTGTAGGTTTTCCACACGATATAAAAGGAAATGCGTTGTATGCGTATGTTATTTTGCAAGATGGTATAGAAGGCTCGCCAGAATTAGAAAAAGACATTAAAAACGAAGTTGCAAAATCAATTGGTGCAATTGCTAAACCAGATAAAATACAATTTGTACCTGGATTACCAAAAACACGAAGTGGAAAAATTATGCGTCGTATTTTAAGAAAAATTGCAAGTGACGAAACTGATTTTGGTGATACATCAACATTATTAGATCCAGAAATTGTAACAATTATTCAAAAAGGAAAGGTTTAAGTATTTATAAATTAATTACGTTCGTTGATTCTTGAAATGATTCAGAATGAATGACATTTAATTTATAAATCAATAATTTTACTCAATATAAAAGAATTCGTACCGAAATTAGCTTTATATAGCCCTAATTTGGTACGAATTTTTTATTTTTGTAGACTTTTTTAGAGGTATGATAAACATTTCACCCATTTTAGAATCGTATTTGGATCATCACGTAGATCAAGAACCAGAAATCTTGAGTCGTTTACGTGTTGAAACTTATCAATGTACAACACAACCGCACATGATTTCGGGAGAATATCAAGGGCGTTTGTTAAGTATTTTGGCTAAGATACTTTCGCCTAAAACAATAGTAGAATTAGGTACATTTACTGGTTATGCAACGTTGTGTTTGGCAGAAGGTTTGCCAAGTGACGGAAAAATAATAACGATTGATAAAAATGATGAATTAGAATATCTGTGCAGAAAATATTTTGATGAATTTGAATTTGCGTCAAAAATTGATTTCAGAATCAATGATGCGCGCGAAGAATTAAATACAATTGAGAAAAATTCTGTAGATTTAGCTTTTATAGATGCCGATAAAGAAAGTTATCCTTATTATTTTGAAAAAATTTTAGAACTTCTTCGCCCAGGCGGAACAATGTTAGTGGACAATGTTTTGTGGTACGGAAAAGTGATGTTGGAGGAAGAAGATAAAAAAGATCCATCAACAAAAATCTTAAAAGAATTTAATGAGATGGTAACAAAAGACGAACGTGTAGAATCTATTATTTTACCAATTCGTGATGGTATTACATTAATCCGAAAGAAATAATGAAGTACGCCATTTGCCAAGTTAGTGTGTCGCCTTTGCGCGCAGAAGCAAGAGATTCATCAGAAATGGTGAGTCAAATTTTATTTGGAGAAAGATTAATTATCTTAGAAGAATTAGAAAAGTGGACAAAAGTTCAGCTTGCATTTGACGGTTACGAAGGTTGGGTAGATCCGAAACAAATATTAACCGTTTCGGAAGCAGAATATTTAGCTAATTCTACCGATAAATTTGCCATAAATCCATACAATCACGCGATGGAATGCGGATTACCAATGACTTTAACAATTGGTGCTGAGGTAAGATCTTTACGTGAAAATAAAATAAGTATAGGACCAAAATGTTTTGAATATTTTGGTGTTTATACATCCGGAAAAAAATCAAAAGAACAATTAGTAGAAATTGCAAAAGCGTATTTGAATGTGCCATATTTGTGGGGCGGAAAATCTTCTTTTGGAATAGATTGTTCTGGATTAACGCAACAAGTATATAAAATTGGAGGTTATAAAATTCCACGCGATGCCTACGAACAAGCAGAAATGGGCGAAGTTTTGAGTTTTGTGGAAGAAGCAGAACCAGGCGATTTAGCTTTTTTTGATAATGCAGATGGTAAAATAATACATGTCGGAATTATGTGTGGAAATGGTAAAATTCTTCATGCGCACGGAAAAGTACGAATTGATCCAATTGATACAAATGGGATTTTTAATACCGATTCACAAAAATATTCGCACCGTTTGCGTTGTATCAGAAAGATTATTTAAAATTAGTTAGAAAATTTGATCGGCTAAAAGACTAAATACAAAAGAAACTATAAGTCCGCCGCCGCCGATGATACAAATAGGAATTCCTAATAAAGTGAGTAATTGCGATTGACTTTCTCTGATTTGAATTCGGATTTTAGTATAATCAAAGTTTTTATTTCCTGAAAAATATCTTGCAATTTCTGTCTGAAAAACATTGACACTTGTACCTTCAACTATTTCAAGTATATAATTTCCTTGTTTCGCTCTAAACGTGTAAACTTCTAATCTTGCTTCATAAAAATCATTGGATCTTGGTGCTAAAAGAGATGGAATTAATGGTATAATTTCTTTTGTTGTTTGATTTATAATTTTAGGTTTAAAAACATGAATCGGAATTGATTGTAAAAATTGACCTTTCCACCAAATAGAATATATTCCTGATTTTGTAAGCATAAAATTTTCGGAAAGTTTATCGAGAGGAAGTTCTAAAATAATTTTTCCATGAAATGCTTTTCGAAGTAATTTAATTCCTTTTACTAGAATATAAATTTCGAGAGGTATTGCACAAATCAGTAAAATACGAATCAATAAAACGCTCATTATTTGTTAGTTATAAGTTATTGCAATGTATCAATAAATGCAATAGTTTTTTCTAAAGTAGGCAATTTATTTTCTTTATAAGGCGTATGTTTTGCGTTTGGTACGATATAACTTTCTATTCGACTTTTTACATTTTCAAGAATTCCGTCTACTTGTTTCATCGTTCCAAATTCGTCATCAATTCCTTGTATAACCAATGTTGGACATTCGATAGTTTTTAATTCTTTTCTTATATCGAAATTCATAAAATCAGGTTCTAACCAAGTTTCTGTCCACATTTCAAAAACTTTTTGTGTATTATCACCGTGATATTTTGCTAAACGTTCGGCCAAATTAGTTTCTTTATAGGCAATTTTAGCAGCTCTAATTCCGTTCAACGTCACATCTTCCACAATAATATGCGAACCGACAACAACTATTCCTTTCAAGTTTTCGTGGTATTTTGCGGCATATAGTAACGCAATAGTTCCGCCATCGCTATGCCCAAATAAAATTATTTCTTTAAAATTGAATTGTTTAACAAGCGCATTCAAAAAATCTGCTTCATCATGCATATAAGTTATTGTGCGTTTTTCGATTACGAATGGTGAAGATTTTCCGTAACCTTGACGATCATAAATAAACAAATTACAATTGGTTTTTTCTGCAACTTCTTTCGGAAAATCTCTCCAAAGTTGAGTAGAACCTAACGAATCATGCAAAAAAATAAGCGTAGGTTTAGATGGATTTATTTCGTGGTGATAATAATTAATAGTAGCGTTATTGATTTGTATTGTACTCGTATTTTCCATGATAAATAGATGTTTTTTTAAGAAAGAATAAAGATAAAAAAATGCCTTGAATTTATTTATCCAAGGCATTTTATTTTTTATACCAACCGATTTTTTTCGGAATGGATTTCTATTTTATTTCAAAAAATCTGTAATAATTTCGTTTGTTTTTTCTTTGGCTGTTGCTAAATCATCATTCAATAAAATAATATCAAATTCTGCTGCTTTTTCCATTTCAATTCCGGCTTTGTCCAAACGTTGTTTTAGTTTGTCTTCGCTTTCGGTATTACGAGAAATCAAACGCTCTTTTAACGTTTCTAACGACGGTGGATTAACAAAAACTGTTAAACATTCGTCACCATATAAACGTTTAATATTTAAAGCGCCAATCACATCAATATCAAAAATAACCGAATTTCCTTCAGTTGTAATGCGATCTACTTCGGCTTTTAAAGTTCCATAAAAATTATCACGGTAAACTTCTTCGTATTCAACAAATTTGTCATCTGCAATTTTTGCTTTAAACTCATCTGGTGTTAAAAAATAATAATCTTTTCCGTCTACTTCACCTTCGCGTTTTTCTCTCGTTGTACAAGAAACTGAAAATTTAATATTTTCTAAAGTTTCTAAAGCATGTTTTACTAAAGTAGTTTTTCCTGCGCCTGATGGAGCTGAAAAGACGATTAATTTTCCCTTTTTCATTATAAAACGTTTAACGATTGTTCTTTTATCTTTTCTAATTCATCTTTCATCTGAACAACAATTTTTTGCATTTCTGGATGATTTGATTTTGAGCCTAACGTATTAATTTCACGACCAATTTCTTGCGAAATAAAACCCAATTTTTTACCGTTAGATTCTGTTCCTTGTAACTCTTTCAAAAAATATTCGCAGTGATTTTTAAGACGTACTTTTTCTTCTGTAATGTCTAATTTTTCTAGATAAAAAATCAATTCTTGTTCAAAACGATTTTGATCAATATCAATTTTCATTTCGTCCATACGTTTTGCAAAACGCTCTTTTATTGTTGTAATTCTTTCGCTTTCAAAAGGAATAACTTGGGTCAAAAGCTCTAAAATATTTGTTAAGTTTTGGGTAATATGTTTGTCTAAAACATTTCCTTCATCACTTCTAAATTCATTTAAAGAATTAATTGCAATAATTATTGTTGCACGAATTTGATTCCATTCATCTTCGCCCAAATCATCTTGCGTATAGCTTATTACATCAGGCAATCTCATTACAACTGGCAACAATTCGCCATCTGTAACATTAGGAGTAATTGCTTTAAATTCTGCGATATAACTTTTGATTAAATCCGCATTTATACTTTGATTTCTAGCACCAAGATTTAATTCAACCATCATCGAAAAATCGACTTTTCCGCGCTGTACTTTTTCTGAAATAAGATTTCTGATTTCTAATTCTTTTTCACGATAAAAAGATGGAATTCGAGTATTTAAATCAAGTGTTTTACTGTTTAAAGATCTAATTTCTATCGTTATTTTTTTTTCAGGTAATTCTAAAACGGCTTTACCGAAACCTGTCATTGATGCTATCATAATTGCATGATTATGCGGGTAAAATTACAATAATTTAACGTAAATCGATAATTCTACTCAAGTTTAATCCAACCAAAGTTTAACATTTCGATAAAATTATATTGAAAAGATTTCGATTATATTTATATAAACCAAACGAAACGGAGTATGACAAATCAAGAATTATATGACGGAATAGCCAACGAAGGATTGAGTTTACCGTCTGCAATGGGAATTTTTCCTTCGTCAAATGCTGTTGTTTTTTCAAAAGAATTTATTGAAAATCAACTAAAAGGGAGCAATTATTTTACGTTGATTTCTTTTGATGAAGTAGAAAAAGACAAAGACGAAAATGAAGCGATTACACAAGAATATTCGATTAAAATTAATTATTTAGACGAAGAATTTGATGTTGATTTATTTGTAGTTGATGTAAAATCGTATGATTTTTCTGAATTTGGTTTAGGAAACATGATTTCTGATGAAGAGATGGAAATTGCAAAACTGCAAAAATATTATTTAGAAACTGCCATGTATTTTGGAAATGATGCTTTGGATAGTTTTCATTTACAACTAAAAGTAATGCAGGCTGTTGTAGAAAAACCGTCTGTTATAGCCGATTTTATGCCTTTTCGTTTGCTTTCGGGCAAATGGGCAAAAGTTACTGCAGAGTCAGAAATTCCGCCAGCGCCAACTTATTTGTATACGATTCATGGTGTTTATGATGAGTTAGAAAATGGCGAAAAAGTATATTGGTTGCATACGCATGGTTTGCATCGTTGCGGATCTGTAGAATTAGAAATGCTTAATGTGAAAAGTGGAATAGAGCAATTAAATTCTGCGTTGGATATGATTGTAAATGCGTTTATAAAACCAGATTATCGCGCGCCAGAAAACCATGAATTTAATATTGGATATGATGGTTTAGATATTACATTTTGTTGGAAACGTTGGGAAGATGTGGTCAAAGATTATCCTGCAAATATACCTGGAGGTTATGATGAGCGTCAACCCGAAAATGAAAACTACGAACCGTCTGGTGTTTTACTTGCGGTGCAAGAAGGTATAACATTGACGCCCGAAGTTTACGCGACAACTATTGCAGATAATCCGATATTTTTTATCAGCGATCAAGAAACGGAACGAATGTCAGCATTGGCTTATCAACGTTTTGGATCATACAAAAAAGCTTTTAAAGAACATTTTGATCCAGAAGCAGATGGTGATAATTATTGGCGATTTTTGGTGAAATTAGGTTTTGATGTAGACCATGAAATGAGCAAAGAACACATTTGGTTTGATGTATATGATATAAATGAAAACAACGAAATGTTGGCTGTTTGTTTAAATCGTCCTTATGCTGTAGAAGGTTTAAATGAAGGAGATGAAGGTCTTTATCCGCAAGAAATGATCACCGATTGGTTGATTTATTCGCCAACAATGACCTTCACATCTGATAATATTTACATTATTGATTAATCAACAGTCCATTTTTCCAAACTTGCGTTGGTTGTAATTGTCCTTGATGATAAATAATATTGCTATAATCAAAGGTAGAGAAGCTGATAAAATCGGCTTTTTTACCTTTTTCTATTGTTCCACGATCATTTAAATTAAGTGCTTTTGCAGCTCTAAAAGTAATTGCAGCTAAAACTTCTGCCATTGATAATTTCTCGAAAGTAGCTAATATGGATGCTTGAGTTAAAAGATTTCCCATAGGAGCAGAGCCAGGATTCCAATCTGATGCAATAGAAACACAACAACCGGCATCTAATAATTTGCGCGCTGGTGCATATTGCATGCCCAAACCAATAGAAGCACCAGGTAAAACCGTTGCAACAACGTCAGATTTGGCTAGTATTTCAATTTCTTTTTCTCCAGAAAATTCTAAATGATCGGCGCTCAAAGCATTGTATTTTGTAGCTAAATAACTTCCGCCAGGTGTAAATTGATCAGCGTGTATTGTAATCTGAAAACCTTGTTTTTGTGCTTCATTCAAAAAATAATCACCTTCTTCAACCAAAAAAGCAGATTGCTCTACAAAAATATCAACACGATTAGTAAGCTCGTCCGATTTTAATTTTGGAAAAACTTGATTAACTAAAATTTCTAAATATTCTTTATTAGAGCCATCAAAATCTTTTGGTTTCATGTGTGCGCCTAAAAATGTAGGAATCAAGTCAATTTCAGTTTCTTGATTTGCCATATTTATAGCTTCTAACATTTTAATTTCACCATCAACAGATAATGCATAACCGCTTTTTACTTCGGCAGTTGTTATACCTTGTTTGGTTAATTGAGTAGTATGTTTTAGTGTGATATCCTTCAATTCATCTACCGTTTTGTTACGTGTTTGCGTAACTGTAGACCAAATACCACCACCGCTTTGCGCAATTTCTAAATAGGTTTTTCCGTCCAAACGCATTGCAAAATCTTTAGCGCGATTTCCTCCAAAACAAATATGTGTATGCGAATCTACAAATCCAGGAAGTAGAATTTGTTCAGTTTCTATATGTTCAATTTCTATGGTTGGATTTTCTTGTAGAAGGACATCAAAATTATTGACAGCAACAATGGTATTATCATCAACAATGATTCCTCCATTTTGGATAATTTCTAATTGATCTTCGTTTATTTTTCCTTTTAAGGGTAGATTGGCAAGTGTAACGATTTGTTTGAAAGGACCTATTAATTTCATTTTTTGTTGTTTTACACTACAATTTTACGAAATTTAAAGGAGATATTAAGGAATTACCAATTATGAATACTTATTTTAAAATGAGTTTGATTGCAGTTAATCAGTTGATAATATAGCGTAGCCATAATTATCTGACCAACCAGATTTTAATGGAAGAAGTTGTCTTGTATGCGCTTCACGTATCATTCCAACTTTTTCTAAAACTTTTATCGAACCAAAATTTTCTATAGCGCAACCAGCTTCTATTCGATGTAAATTCAAATCATTAAATCCAAAATCAATAATTTTCTTCAAAGCCTCTGTAGCAAAACCTTTGTTCCAAAAATTAGGATGTAATTTAAACCAAACTTCGGCATTTTTATACTTTTCTTTACCTAAAGATATGCCGATTAAACCTGCAAAAATCTCATTATTTGTCGTTTGTAAAACAAATGTATATTTGTTAGGTTTTTCTTTGTTATTAGACTCTACTAGCTTCTCAACTAAAGCTTTAGTTTCATCTATGTTTTTAGGAATTCCTAGCGTATTAAATTTATCAACTTCTTCTAAAGAATGTAATTGATGAATATGTGCTAAGTCATCAATTTTAACTAATCTTAAAGTTAATCGTTCTGTAGTAAGAGTTGTATTCATCTAAAATTATTTTTTATTTTTCTTCAAATAAGTAGGGTTATTTGGGTGTTTTACTACTTTAACCAATGCATTAATAGAAATTATAGAGAAAATTAGAATAACGATAGAACTAATAATCACGGTACTTGTATTGTTTTGAGTTAAACCAATGCAAAGTTCGTAAGCTGCCCAAATAATAATTACAAGTTGTGGAATTAATGTTCCGAAAATATTTTTAGTCATTTTATTTTTTTATTGAAGTGTAAAAATAAGAAAAATAAAAAACCTGCTCGTTATAAGCAGGTTTTTTTAATTTATTGTGTGACTAATTTTGTTTCATTTAAAATTGGTTCGTTTCGTAGAACATTTGTAGCAATTTCTGGCGAATTTGTTTCTTCAAAAATTGGTTGTTCTTGTATAAAACTTACTGCAGGAACTTCTTCTACTTTTGGCGGTGTATTGTCAAATTTATAATTAAAACCAACACCTAAAGTTTGTTTGATTTGCGTTTTCATGATTTGATCTTCATCATACAACAAATTTATACTAACCTGAGCCGAAACAAATCGGTTAACTTTTAGGTCTAAAATTCCTTGATAAGCAACATCCATATTTCCGAAATTTTTAAGATAATCTGCATAAATACCTACACGATTATCGTAAGAAATTCCTTCCATAATTTGTAATTTATAACGTGCGCCTAAATATGCGCCGAACTCGAACAACGTATTATCGCCATCATTTTTAAGACCAAATGTTCCTTTTGTTTGTAAATCTTTGTCTAAAACAAAAGTTACTCTTGGCGTAAATGGATGAATATTTACCTGAAAATTTTCGTTTGGTTTATAATCTGCACCTAATCCTAAACTTAAATATCCTGGTGCCATTAGGTTAGATATTTTTGTTTTAGGCTCTGTTGCATAATCATAACCTTCGGCAAATTGTGTACGAAAATTCATAGCTGCAGCCAAATACCAATTGTTTCCGATGCTGTAACCGTACGACGAAGTTAAATCAATAACATCATTTGTTTTTCTTGTTCCTTCACCTTTATTGGCTTGTAAACCGTATCCCAAAACGATGCGATTATCCCAAATGTGTTTGTCTTTTGTTAGATTAAATTCGTAATCTAAATTGGCATTTAGCGCAAAAGAATTTACACCACCCGCAACCCAATTAGAGAATGCACTTTGAGAAAATAAAAGTGAATTATTACCAGATACAAACCAGCCTGGTTGACGACCGTCAAATTTTTGTTCTTTTAAATATCGTTTGCTATCAGTAGCAACTTTACCATCTTTTACCGTTTGCGCAAAAGTTGTAGCTGTTGCTATAAGCGCTAATGAGAATAAAATTTTTTTCATATAATTAAGTTGATTTATACGACAAATTTAATCTAAAATATTGATTCTGATTTGATATAAGTTGATTTTTCATCAACAGTATTTTTATCAAAAACACGATCATAATTTTGTTTATTCAGTTTTATTTTAGGAATAATAACAGGATAAACATGCGATGTATCAAAATAAGGTAAGATTTCTTTTTTACGTTTTCGTTTCTTTTCGTTCTTTTTTGTACTATCAATTTTATACGTCAAACCAATTCCTAACGCTTGTTTAAACTGCGTTTGTTTGACTTGATCTTCATCGTAAATTAAATTAATAGTTAATTGTGTCGACATAAAATTATTAATTTTCATGTCCAATAATCCAGCATACACAATATCTAGATTATAAAATTTGTGCGAATAGTTAGAGAAAATTCCAATGTTATTATCGTAGGTCACATTGTCAAAAAGTTTCAATTTATAACGTCCACCTAAATATGCACCAATTTCAAACAACAAAGCATCGCCGTCATTTTTTAAACCATAATTACCTTTGGTTTGTAAATCTTTATCGGCAACAACCGTTGTTCGTGATGTTATTGGATGAAAACTAATCGAAAAATTAGAATTAGGCGTATAATTTGCCCCAACTCCAATAGTCACGTAACCTGGCGCAAAAAGATTGGATAATTTTTTCTTCGGATTTGGAGCATAATCATATCCAGCAGAAAATTGTGAACGAATATTTAGCGACGATGTTAAATACCATTTTTCTCGAATAAGATATCCGTAAGAAGTTGTGATATTGATATTATCTGTCGTTTTACGAGTTCCGTTGGTTTTATTATCTAAAAAACCATACTCGAGAATAAAACGATTGTCCCAAAAATGTTTTTTCTTGCGATAATTAAACTCATAATCGACTTTTGCATTTAGAGAAACAGAATTTTCTCCTCCGGCCATCCAATTAGAAAAAGTATTCTGATTGACTGTTAATGTATTTGAACCATAAATTTCCCAACCCGAAGATCTTCCAGTTGTGTCAACTTTAGATTTTAGGTATTTACGACCATCAATAATTAGATTACCGCTGGTATCTAAAAATTGAGCCGAAGTAAATAAGGACAATACTAAAAATATGACTGAGAAAATTAGTCGCATTAAAAAAAAATATCTTTGTTTAAAATTGAAAAATTCCAAACAAAGATATTTAATTTATTTTGTAAGCCTAAAACCGTTTTTAATTATTTTGCCAACCTTTCAACCATTTTACTAAAACATCCACCCAATCTTGACGATCATTAAGGCAAGGAATATAAGTAAATGATTCTCCTCCAGCTTTTAAGAATTCTTCTCGACCTTCCATCGAAATTTCTTCTAAAGTTTCTAAACAATCCGAAACAAAGGCTGGTGTACAAATAGCTAAATTTTTAACACCTTGTTCGGGAAATTCTTCTAATATATGATCTGTATAAGGCTTAATCCAAGGATCTCTACCCAAACGAGATTGAAAAGAAGTGTAATATTTATCTTCTGGTAATTCTAAATACGCAGCAACTAATTTTGTTGTTTCAAAACACTGATTACGATAAGTTTCTATTGGTAATTTTGTGCGTTTTGCAGCTCCAATAGCTTTATTGTCGTGGCGTTCTGGTATACCGTGATAAGAGAATAAAAGCTTATCGTAGTTTTCTGGTAATTTTTCTTTTATAGATTCTGCCAAAACTTTGATATAATCTGGATGATTATAAAAAGCTTTTAAGAAATTGATTTCTGTATCCTTAAATTTCTTGTTCTGAATTTCAAGTACTTTATCTGCAACAGTTTCTGTAGAAGACATTGTGTATTGAGGATAAAGTGGAACAACTAAAATATCGCGCACACCTTTATCATACAATTCTTGTAAACCAACTTCTATCGACGGATTTTTGTATCTCATGGCCAAACTAACCGGAATATCCATTTGTTTTTGAACCATTTCGCGTAAAATTTTTGAAATAACGATTAATGGTGAACCATCCTTTGTCCAAATTTTACGATAAGCTTCCGCTGATTTTATTGGTCTTTTTGGTAATATAAATAATTCAACAACTGTTTTACGAATAATCCAAGGTGAGTCTAAAACCTTTTTATCCATCAAAAATTCGCGTAAATAAGTTCTTACATCTTCAACTTTGGTAGAATCTGGCGAACCTAAATTCACTAATAATATTCCTTTGCTCATAAATTCTTTTTATCTAAAAAAATATTGCGTTCTTTGTAGCTGTAAAAGTACGGAGGATTATTTAATTTAACCTTTGTAAAATCATCATTATAATTTATATCATCATTTATGTCAGATTTATTAAATCCAGATAAAGAATTTTATCCAGATGACGATTTAAATCAAGAGAATACCGTTCGTCCGCAAAGTTTTGATGATTTTGCCGGACAAGCGCATATTTTAGAAAATCTAGAAGTATTTGTAAAAGCATCTAAACTACGTGGCGAAGCGTTAGACCATGTGTTGTTGCACGGACCTCCGGGTTTGGGAAAAACAACATTGGCAAATATTATTGCAAACGAATTGGGTGTTGGAATTAAAATTACTTCGGGTCCAGTTTTAGATAAACCAAGTGATTTGGCTGGTTTATTGACAAATTTGGAAGAAAATGATGTTTTATTTATTGATGAAATCCATCGTATGTCTCCTATTATTGAGGAATATTTATACTCTGCAATGGAAGATTTTAAGATTGATATTATGATAGAATCTGGACCAAATGCACGCTCTGTACAAATTGGTCTTAATCCGTTTACTTTGATTGGCGCAACAACCCGTTCAGGATTATTAACAGCACCTTTACGCGCTCGTTTCGGAATCAATTTTAGATTTGAATATTATAATGTCGAATTATTAAGTACAATTGTAGATCGTTCATCTCGAATTTTAGGAACTCCAATTGATTTTGAAGCGGCCATAGAAATTGCTGGTAGAAGTCGTGGAACACCGCGTATTGCAAATGCTTTGTTAAGAAGAACACGCGATTTTGCGCAAATAAAAGGAAACGGAAGTATTGATAAATCGATTGCAGATTTTTCGTTAAAAGCACTTAAAGTTGATGACAATGGTTTAGATGAAATGGATAACCGAATTTTATCTACAATTGTCGAAAAATTTAAAGGTGGTCCCGTTGGTATTACAACTTTAGCAACTGCAGTTGGAGAAAATGGCGGAACTTTGGAAGAAGTTTACGAACCATATCTTATTCAGGAAGGTTATTTGATGCGTACCGCTCGTGGACGTGTCGCAACCGAAAAAGCCTATCAACATATTGGTGTAAAATATAGAGGAGAAAATTCGCCTCAACGAGATATGTTTGATTTGTAAATTTGTTCTAAGTTCTAAGTTCTAAGTTCTAAGTTTGTTGTCATTCTGAACTTGTTTCAGAATCACATCTTACTGTAAATCTTTATGAGAAGCTGAACTAAATTCAGCTTGACAGAATGTTATAAATATTAATTTGTATAATTTTAAAATATTACAAGTCATTCTGAACTTGTTTCAGAATCACATATTATTGTAAAATTTTGATGAGAAGCTGAACTGAATTCAGCTTGATAAGATGTGATAAATATTAATTCAATTTATCTAAAAATATAAAAATCCCAACACGTCAATATAAAGTTGAAGTGTTGGGATTTATTTTTGTAATCGCTAAATATTTGGGCTTACAACAAAGTATTCATTTCGTAAAATGACTATAATTAGTGATAAATTTTTGGTTCAGAATTTGCTAACTTTCACTCAAATAAAAAGCATTCAAAACCATGAAAAAAGGAGTATTCATTTTGACTTTATTTTCGTCTTATTTTGCGCAAGCTCAGTTTGGGATTGTACAAGATAAAGATGGTTTTGTAAATGTAAGAGATGAAGAAAATACATCGTCTAAAATTCTTTCGAAAATTAATTCAAATACAATTTTAACGTACGAAGATGTTGAAGCTAAAAATTGGTTAATGGTAGAGTATAAGCCAGAAAATTCTGGTTATATATCGAAAGATCGAATAAAAGATTTAATCGAATTTGAGAAAATAAATCCTACAAAAAAATCTTCAACGTCAATTCAATATTCATTTCAAGATTATAGAATAGCGATTGAAACGCAAAAATTTAATCCAAAAAATCATGCTATCACAAAAGATGAAAACACAATTATAGCGATAGATAATCATGATATTTTAGGTTCGGATGGAGTTTTACCGATGACTGAATTTAAAACATTCAAAATTTATTTTAAAGAAAAAGAAATCAATATTCCGAAAGAATATTATGCCTTTTTGTATAATGCAGATTTAATGGATTTGAAATTAACGTACAATAAGTCATTAAATCAATATTATTTGTTTGGTACTTTTAGTGAAGGCGCGGGCGTTTTTGATGCGCTTTGGGTTTTAGAGAATGGAAAAATTGTGAAACATATTGCTCAAATTAACAGTTATGCCTAGAAAAATAGTAATAATAAGTGCTCTTTTTGTGTTGTGTTCTACGGTTACATTTGCACAAAAAATTTCTACGTCAAAGTTTGGTGATATAACTTATAATATGACTCAAAAACAAGTTGAAGCGCTAAATCAAGATAAATCGACTGCGTCAAAATCTGCAGATGATGAAATGATGGAGCAAGATGTTGTTGTAAATGGAATAAAATATCATTTGAGGTATTATAAAAATTTAAAAACGAAACAATCAGAAGTGTTTATGGTTTCGTCAACTAGTCCTAAATTATCTACTTTATCGGGTATAAAAATAGGAAGTACGTTGGATGATTTGTGGAATTTATATAAGAAATACGACATTTCTGTACAAACAATAGAGAGGGATGATGAAACAAAATCGGATCGATTATTTTTTTTAAATGATATAGATAATGGTTGTGTGCTCGATTTTTACCTCAAGAATAATAAAGTCGTAAAAATTGCTTTGTCAAACGATTCGGGTTATTTAAACAATAATATTTATGAAAATTAATCAATCAATACTTATCCTTATTACCGTTTTAATTTCAACATTTAGTTTTGCTCAAATTTCGACAACGCGAATGAATGAATTAAAAATAGGCATGCGTCCAAATGAAGTGATGAAGTTTTATGGTAAAAAGCCTGCTGCAATTGTAGATGATTACAAAAAAATAATTACAATTAATGGTGTTAATTTTACATTTTCTATCGGGAAAGGTTATTTAAGTAAAACAGAAAACGATTCGTATTTAAATTCAATTTCGACAACAAGTAAAAATATAAAAACACTTTCTGGAATTGGAATTGGAAGTACTTTGGATGATTTATGGAAAGCTTATGGTGCAAAATATGATATTTATTTAGACAAAGCCGAATTTGATTCGCGCGAATTTAGAATACAAGATGCTGAGAATGGAACATTGTTACTTTTTGAATTAAAAAATGAAATTGTAACCGAAATTATTCTCAATTCGTATAATCCAGAAGAGTGTACAATTTAAAATAAAACCTTAATAATAAATAGATAAACGATGAAAAAACTACTTTTTATGACTGCTTTTGTAGCAGCTATTTTTTTACAAGCACAAGTTTCTACAACACGTATTAACGATATAAAATTAGGAATGAAATTGACTGAATTAGAAAAATTAACTGGTCAAAAATTTAAACTAAAATTGAATGAATATAGTTATCCTGACGGCGATTTAACAATTGTTTCGAAAGGAATTACATATAAAGTTGGTTTTATGTCAAATGGAGAAGATGCAAGTCCAACTAATTTGACGGTGTATACTATAAAATCGTCAGATTCTAGTTTAAAAACACTTTCTGGTATAAAAATAGGAAGTTCTTTGGACGAATTAATTTCGAAATATAAAAATCTAAATATCTCTATTTATGATGGTTATGATGATAAAACGGATAAAAGAACAAAGGCTTTTCGATATTTTAATATAGAAGATCAAGATTCAGGATCTATGTTGCAATTTTATCTTGTAAATGATAAAGTGACATCTTTTGATGTGATGTATAATGACGAAGGTTGTTAATTCTTGGAATAAAATATAATAAAAAATCCAACTCATTGAGTTGGATTTTTTTTATTGAAATTATTTTTTGATAACTTTTTTTGTCACGGTATTTCCGTTTTCTAGATGAACGGCAATTATATAAATTCCTTTCGGATAATTAGAAAGGTTAATTTCTTTACTAAGCTTTGTTGCCAATAATTTTCCTGTGATGTCGTATAAATTAGCATCAACAAATTTATTTGCAGTAATCGTAATTTTTTCTGTCGTAGGATTTGGCGAAACTTCTACAGTCGTTTCTTGTAAATCATAATTTATAGTTGATAATTCTGACCACGTATTTTCGGCATTTTCGCCACCCCAAATTATTGTTGCTAAATACGGATTGTCTATAAACGGATTACGGCTTCCTTGTGTTTCGGCAATTATTTCGTTTCTTACCTTTTCAAATTCGCTTACTTTATCCATTGTGTTCCATTTTAAGAACATATCTGGCATAAAATCTTGGTTAGTTGTGGTTGTATTATAAGCAACCGATTGCGGATTAGTTTCCATACCATAATGCACATACATATACATAATAATGCGCGAAACATCGCCAATCCATTCGTCACCAGGATAAAAACCACCACTGTTTAATTTTGCTTGACCAGTAACATCAATCGCCCATTTTTCGCGATAAGGATTGTTATTTCTTGATGAATTTATTTGACGATCTACAGCGCGTAAATTATGCGCATCTGTTCCAGTTCCCGGTACATTAGTTTCTAATTTCGGTACAGCTAAAGATTTTGGATAAACATGTTCTCTTTCCCATTTTCCTGTTGTTGTTCCGCCCGAACCGTTATTTTTATTGTTTACATCACGAGTTCGTTGTTCAGCATAAATTGTAGAATTATCTGTGAAACCATAAATTAACAAGACTTTTCCGTTAGAATCTAAGTCTAAATCAGATTTATCAAGAATATTCCAAACTCCAGGCGTGTAGCTAACAGCGCGGTGTGTAGCATTAATCAAATCGTGAAGTTCTGTTTTTACATCTGTTCCATTTGCTTTAAAATCGATACCTTCATAATAATCGGGTATTTGTGCAAATAGTGTAAAAGGGAATAAAAACAGTATAATTTTTTTCATAAGTACTTAATATCAATCAGCGAAATTAAGTATTTATAAACGATAATAATTGCTTAATAAATTATTTTTAGATTAAATTCTATTTAAACTGTTTTGTGTATTGTTTTGGCGTTAAGCTGTATTTTTTCTTAAATGCTGAGATAAAATGAGATGGGTTTTCATAACCAATTTCAAATGCAATATCTTTTACTTTTAATTTATTTTCTTCTAATCTATGCAAAGCAAATTCTAGTTTTTTGTCTAACAAATAACCATAAATAGTAGAATTATAAAGTTCTTTAAAACCTTCTTTTAAATGATATTCTGAGATAGAAAATTTTTCGCAAAGCTCTTTTATAGTTGGCGGATTTTTAAAATCAGCTAAAAGATAATCTTTGATTTCTTTAATTCGTTTACCTTCATTTTCATTGTTTAAAAAAGGACAATGTCCTGATTCATTTTCTATTTCAGAAAAATAAAGTGTAAACAATTCATACATTTTACCAATCAAAAATAAATTCTGAAATTGAGGTGTAAGTTTTGTTTGTTCAATTTGGTTTAAAACTAATTTTATAGCGGGTAAAATTTCTCGTTCGATATAGAATTTATCTTGTGTTAAACTCGAAATTAAATCATTCTGAATTTGATATTCTGCAAATAATTGATGCATTTTTTGAATAGACAAAACCACAATATATACTTTACTTTCTGCATTTATATTTAACGATAACGGAATGTCTAAAGTTGGATAATAAAACAAAAAACTTTTGCCCTCGTGTAGATTGATTTTGTAAATACCATTATTGAAATTAAATGTTACAGAACCTTTTGTGCAAAAATAAAATTGAATATAACGTTTGTCAATTCCTTTTAAAATAGTGTCCGTAGAATCTGTAAAGTTGTCTATTTGAGCGATATAAACGTCAGTTGATAACTTGTATTCGTTTATTTTACTTTTATGGGTATTTTTTAAATTCATTTCGTTAACTGAGGTTTGTCATATAAAAAAGCTGATATTTGTCAAGTACGCTCTTTATAATGGTTTACATACAAATATAAACTTTAATTTATAATTATTCTAAAAAAGCAATCTTTAATTTTTAGCGGTATTTTTTATGTTTTAAGTTATTTTTATGACCACTTTAGCAACTACTTTTGTAACAGTATTTGAAGAAATGACAATTAAAGGAAACAAAACGGAAGATAAATTTTACGTAATCGGAATTAGCTACGAAAAAGCTGATGCCTTAATACGTGGTAAATTTACATTTTTTCCAGAGCAAGTAGAAGCATTTACAAAAGAATCTAAAACAAATGGTTTAGATAACTTTTTTATTGTTTCGACATGTAATCGTACTGAATTTTATGGTTTTGCAGAAAACGAAGATCAAATCGTAGAACAATATTGTAACTATACAGAAGGTAATGCAGAAGAATTCCGTCAGTTTATGATGGTAAAAGAAGGAGAAGAAGCGATTGCTCATTTATTTAGAGTTTCGTCAGGATTAGAAAGTCAAATTTTAGGTGATTTTGATATTATTGGTCAAATCAAAATTTGGTTTTCACGATTCAAAAAACAAGGTGCATCAAATGCTTTTTTAGAAAGGTTAGTTAATACAGCAATCCAAATTAGTAAAAAAGTAAAAAACGAAACATTTTTAAGCAATGGTTCGGCATCAGTTGCGTATTCTGCGGTTAATTTTATTCAGGCAACACAAGGCAACTTGGTCGATAAAAATATATTGTTGTACGGTATTGGTAAAATTGGGCGTAATACATGTGCTAATTTGGTAAAACATTATCCAAACACAAATATTACGTTAATCAATCGTACAAAAGAAAAAGCAGATGTTTTAGGACTTAAATATGATATTACAGTAAAAGATCATAGTCAATTAGCAGAAGAATTAGAAAACACAGACATTTTAATTGTAGCAACGGGCGCAAGTAATTACACAATTACAGAAAAAATGATTCCTTTTGATAAAGAAATGACAATTATAGATATGTCAGTTCCAGAAAACGTAATTCATACTTTGGCAGCACGCGAAACAATACAATTGGTAAATGTAGACGGCTTATCAAAAATGGTAGACGATACAATTGCACAACGTCGTAACGCAATTCCAGAAGCTTTGGCAATTATAGAAGAACATTCTACAGAGTTTTACGATTGGTTAGAGAACAGAGAATTAGTTCCAGCCATTCAATCTTTTAAAGATCGATTAGACTTTTTTCAAGAATTCGCAATGAATAATATGAAGAAAGACAATTATAACATCGACGAAAATGAAACAATGTTAACTGAAAAAGTAATTCAAAAAATTACAAATCAATTTGCTTCTTATTTGATAGAAAATAAGGAAAGTGCAGATGAAACAATTCAGCTAATCGAAAAAATGTTTCATTTAAAACAAGCGTAACATAACATGAAAAAGATAAGAATTGGTACACGTCAAAGTCCATTAGCACTTTGGCAAGCCAATAAAATTGCATCTATTTTAGGAGCAAAAGGTCACGAAACAGAAATTGTTGCAATTACTTCAGAAGGTGACGATAATCTAAAACAACCTATCTATTCGTTAGGTTTAACAGGAGTTTTTACACGTTCTTTAGATATTGCTTTGTTAAATGACAAGGTAGATATTGCGGTACATTCTCTAAAAGATGTTCCTACTGTATTGCCCGAAACTTTACAATTAGTTGCTTATCCAGAGCGTGCAAGTTCTGCGGATATTTTGGTGTATAAATCAGAAGATATTTTTGAGAAAGAACACCGTGTTATCGCAACAGGATCTTTGCGTCGTAAAGCTTTTTGGAATCATAAATACCCAACAGATACAATTGTAGATTTACGTGGAAACGTGCAATTGCGTTTAAAAAAATTACAAGATAATGACGAATGGGACGGTGCTATTTTTGCTTTTGCGGGATTAGATCGTTCAGAGATTTTAGAAGAATTAAATTCGAAAGGTCTTCATTATAAAGTAATTGATTGGATGTTGGCTGCGCCATCTCAAGGAATTTTGGGTGTCGTAGCAAAAGAAGGTTTTGATTTGAGTGATATTAATAATCCTGAATGTGAACTTTTTGCAACAGTAGAACGTCAATTCTTAAATGTGTTAGAAGGAGGTTGTACAGCACCAATTGGCGCATTAGTAGAAAAAATTGATGATGAAAATTATTCTTTCAAAGGAGCAATTTTATCAATTGATGGAAAAGAAATGATTACAATCGAAAGACAATTTAAAGCAAATGAATATCCAACAAAAGGAAAAGAGTTTGCAGAGGAATGTATTGCGCAAGGTGCAGCAAAAATGATTGAAGAAATTAAGAAAGAAATCGGTTCGAAATAGTGATGACCAAAATCTTATTTACCAAAGCAATTCATCAAGATTTACTTGATGTTTTTTTGACAGATAAAGCAGAAGTGGTTTGTAAACCAACTTTATCAATAGAATTGACTGAGGCAAATATTATTTTTAATCAAATAGATTTTACAACAAATCAATATATCGTAACGAGTCAAAATACAGTAAATGCCATTCAGACACTTGATTTGGATGGTCATTTTTTTGTTGTCGGAAAAAAAACAGCAGAAAAATTAGAAGCTCAAAACAGAAATGTAATTTTGGTAGAAGATTATGCAAAAGATTTAGCACCAAAATTAGTTTCGGGAAAGTATAAAACGAATTGGAATTTTTTGTGTGGTTCTACAAGACGAGATTTATTGGTAGATGAATTAGAAAAACAGCAGCAAGCTGTAAATCAAATTATCACGTATCAATCATCACAAATTGTTTATCAATTAGATGAAATATTTGATGTTTATGTATTTTTTAGTCCATTATCATTCAAAGCATTTCATCAGAAAAATAAAATTCCGACAAGTTCGCGTATTTTTACAATAGGAAATACAACAACTGCGGCAGTACAAGAAGTTTATCCAAATTATCCTATAACAACGGCAGAAACGCCTTTGGTAGAGGTGGTTTTACAAAATATAAAAGAATATATCAATGATAAAAAATGATTTGCTTTTAAAAGCATTGAGAGGTGAGGAGGTAGAACGTCCGCCAGTGTGGATGATGCGTCAAGCAGGAAGATATTTACCAGAATTTATTGCTTTGCGCGATAAATATGATTTCTTTACACGTTGTCAAACACCAGAATTGGCTGCGGAAATTACAGTTCAACCAATTAATCGTTTTCCTTTGGATGCTGCGATTTTATTTTCGGATATTTTAGTTATTCCTCAAGCAATGGGAATGGACTTTGAGATGAAACCAGGCGTTGGTCCTTGGTTAGAAAATCCTATTCGTACTTCGCAAGATGTAGATAAAGTTTATGTACCAGATGTAGAAGAAGAGTTAGGTTACGTGTACAAAGCGATGGATTTGACTAAGAAAATGTTGGATAATAAAATTCCATTGATTGGTTTTGCAGGTTCTCCTTGGACAATTTTATGTTATGCAGTAGAAGGACAAGGTTCTAAATCATTTGACAAAGCAAAAGCATTTTGTTTTCAAAATCCAATTGCAGCACATCAATTATTAGAAAAAATCACACAAACTACAATTCAATATTTATTGAAAAAAGTAGAACATGGTGCCAATGTAATTCAGATTTTTGATTCTTGGGGTGGTATGTTATCTCCAAAAGATTATGATGAATTTTCTTGGAAATATATGGAGCAAATTGTAAACGAATTATCAAAAGTAGTTCCTGTAACTGTTTTTGCAAAAGGATGTTGGTTTGCCTTAGAAAAAATGGCAGATTCTAAAGCTTCTGCATTAGGAGTTGATTGGACAATTACACCACAATTAGCACGTGAATTTACTGGATTTAAGAAAACATTACAAGGTAATTTTGATCCTTCGCGTTTATTATCGCCGCCAGAAACAATTCAGAGAATGGTAAAAGAAATGATTGACGATTTTGGACCATATAAATATATTGCCAATTTAGGTCACGGAATTTTACCGAATATACCTGTAGAAAATGCACAAGCTTTTATAGAAGCTGTGGTAAATTATAAAAGAGATTAAGAGTCTTTAAATCATAAAAAAATCCGGAAATTATTTTCCGGATTTTTTTGATTAATTATAGTAATTTTCTAGAGATTTGATTAGCTTAATACCTAATTTATTTAAAGTATAGTGTGCGTCTATTTCTCCTGCTTTTTTAACTCTATTATCATTTCTCATAAATGTTTCAAATCTCACATTAAATAATCCAGAACTTAGATAGAAATTAGGATTGTCCTTCAAAAAATAATTAATTAAATTTCTATTTGTAAATATTAAACTAATATCTGTAATAGAAAGTGTATTTAATAAAGTTGAAAGTTTTAAAAAATCTTCATAGGTAAATTTTTCTTCCAAGAATTCTTTGAAAAGAAATCCCATTAATTCTGCTTTCTCATCATCTTCGCATTTGTCGATTATAAATAATATTTTGTGTCCTATTTTTGATTTAAAACTTTGGTCGTTTTCAATTTGATTTATTGTCTGGCATCTTTTCTGATAATCTGTGTTTTCTAATTGTTTTAAAAAAAAGTATAACTTTTTAGTAAATAATCTATCTTGAATTGATGAAACTAAATTTATTCCTTTATATAATGTACCTATTAATGGTATATCTTTTATAATTCCATCTTCTAAAAATGCATCAAATACTACTTCAGAAGTATTTGAAATGATTTCAATAAAATTAGGATCTTTTATAGTTTCTATTATTTGTGGACTCATTTAATATTTTATAGTCTAATATATAACCTTTTTTATACATATTTTTTTGTCTCAACTTTTATTTTAACAGAAAATTAAAAGTTTAAGATTTTATATTAGCAAGTTTTGGTATATTTTAGTAACTTATTACATCTATAAATTAAACTACGAAAAAATAATATGAAAAAGGGTATATTATTAATGTCAGTTTTAGGAGTATTGTTTTTTGCTCAATCATGTGAAGCAAAGAAAGATAATACTAAAACAACGACAGAAGAAACTGTTAAGACAGATACTATACACGCTGAGGAACCAATTGGTAATCCTACAGACGTTAAAGCCGATCCAGGAACTTTCCAAATCAAACCATTAAAATATGGTTATGATGAGTTGAATGAATACATTGATGCAAAAACAATGGAAATTCATTTTTCTAAACATTATTTAGGATACATTAACAAACTAAATGCTGCATTGAAAGAATCAAACAATAAATCGAATGATATTGTTGAGATTTTAAAATCAATGGATATGAATAATGGAGCTTTGCGCAATAATGCTGGTGGATACTACAATCACATGCTTTATTTTGATATTATGTCTCCAAGCCCTCAAAAAGCGCCTACAGGAGATTTAAAAGCAAAGATTGAAAGTACATTTGGTTCTACAGAAGAGTTAATAAAACTATTAGACGAAGCTGGTGCAAAACGTTTTGGTTCTGGTTGGGCTTGGTTGGTTGTAAAAGCTGACGGTTCTTTAGCTGTTACAAGTACAGCAAATCAAGATAATCCATTAATGCCAGGAGCAGAAGTTGCAGGAACACCAATTTTAGGAATTGATGTTTGGGAACATGCTTATTATTTAAAATACCAAAATAAACGTGATGAGTATTTAAAAGCTTTTACAAATGTTTTGGATTGGAAACAAGTTGAAGAAAACTATAAAAAAGCAAAATAAGTTTTTTGAATAGTTAACAAATAAAAAAAGCTTCTCAATTTTGAGAAGCTTTTTTTATGATCTAAATATAGATTTAATTTTTAATCAGAGATTGTGTCTCTGTTGTTCCGTCATCATTAAAAACACGTACAATATATTTTCCTTTTTTCAGGGTTTGTATATTAAAATTTACACGTGCTGTTCCGTCCATCTTTTTATTCATTACCTCATTTCCGATAATAGAATATACCGAAACCGAATTAACTTTGGTTGGATTATCAAATTTTATTGTAAATGTAGAACTTGCTGGGTTAGGATAAATACTAACAGTTGCCTTGTCTTGATCAAATCGAGATTGGGCAGATGCAGTTCCAATTGTAAATAAAAAGAAAGATATAATAAGTATAATGTTTTTCATAAGCGTCTAATCCTAACAAATATAAAAATAAAAATTAATAATACAAACCATTTCAAAACTTATACCAAATAAAAAAGTGATGCTAAAATTAGCATCACTTTATGATATATCGTTAAGTTTTTAACTTATTATAAACCGTAACGGATGAAACCAGCAACTTTTAAGTCTGGGTTAACCGCTTTAACAACATCTTGAACAGAAGTTTTTCCGTCTTTGATAGAAGCTTGGTGAACTAATGTATTCTCTTTGAAGAATTTTTGTAATTTACCTTTCGCGATGTTTTCAATCATGTTTTCTGGTTTACCTTCAGCAGCTAATTGCTCTTTCGCGATAGCTAATTCAGTATCAATAACAGCTTGAGAAACTTGTGTTTCATCTAAAGCTACAGGATTCATAGCAGCAACTTGCATTGCAACGTCATAAGCAACTTCTTTAGCACCTTCGTACTCTCCAGATAATGCAACAACTGCAGCAATTCTGTTACCAGCGTGGATGTATGCGTTTACAGAAAAACCTTCGATAACTTGGAAGTTTCCGATTTCGATTTTCTCACCGATAACACCTGTTTGCTCGATTAATTTTTCACCAACTGTAAGACCAGCGTATGGTAAAGCTAATAATTCTTCTTTAGTGTCTACGTCTAAAGCTAATGTAGCGATTTCGTTAGCCATTGCTACGAAAGCTTCATTTTTAGCTACGAAGTCAGTTTCACAGTTTAAAGCAACAATGATACCTTTGTTAGCACCTGCGTTAACTTTAGCGATAACTGCACCTTCAGTAGATTCGCGATCAGCTCTGTTAGCTGCAACTTTTTGACCTTTTTTACGTAAGATCTCTACTGCTTTGTCATAATCTCCTTCAGCTTCTTCTATAGCTTTTTTAGAGTCCATCATTCCCGCACCAGTTGCGTTTCTTAATTTACTTACCTCAGCGGCTGTTGCTTTGTAGCTCATAGTAATATTTTTATTATGTTTTCTTTAATATTTTAAATAAAAGTAGCTCATACACCACATATGTGGTATAGGAGCTACAATGTATATTATATCGATGAATTGATCATCAAATTAATGTTAAGCTTCTTTAGTTTCAGCTCCTTCTTCTTTACCTTCTTTTGCTTTTTCTTTCTCAATTTTACGAGTTGATAAACCCGCTTTGATAGAATCAGCTACTGTAGTTAAGATGATATCGATAGATTTAGAAGCATCATCATTTGCAGGGATTGGGAAATCTACTTGACGAGGGTCAGTATTTGTATCCACCATTGCAAAAATTGGAATACCTAATTTTTGTGCTTCAGCTATAGCGATGTGCTCACGTACGATATCAACAATAAAAACTGCAGATGGTAAACGAGTCATATCAGCGATAGAACCTAAGTTTTTCTCTAAAGACAATCTTTGACGATCAACTTGTAATCTTTCTTTTTTAGATAGTGTTTCAAACGTACCGTCTTTTTTCATACGATCGATTGAATTCATTTTTTTAACTGCTTTACGGATAGTAACAAAGTTAGTTAACATCCCACCAGGCCAACGTTCTGTGATGTAAGGCATATTGATTTCCTCAGCATGCTTTGCAACTACATCTTTTGCTTGTTTTTTAGTTGCTACGAATAAGACTTTACGTCCAGATGCAGCAATTTTTCCCAAAGCTTCAGATGCTTCATCTAATTTCACTGCAGTTTTGTGAAGGTCGATGATGTGGATTCCGTTTTTCTCCATAAAAATATAAGGAGCCATAGCCGGATTCCATTTTCTTGTTAAGTGACCAAAATGCACACCTGCATTTAATAAGTCCTTTACATTTACTTTTGCCATTTTCTTTTTTTTAGTTTACGTTCCGTTATCTCAACAAGCAACATATAAGTGGTTGATATTATCTCGCCTTATTTGTTTAGATGCTAAACCAACGGAAAATGGATTTTTTAATAAATTGAAATAATTAACGTTTAGAGAATTGGAATTTCTTACGCGCTTTCTTTTGACCGAATTTCTTACGTTCTACCATACGTGGGTCACGTGTTAATAACCCTTCTGGTTTTAATTGTAAACGAAAATCTGCGTCGATTTCACATAAAGCTCTAGAAATTGCTAAACGAATTGCTTCAGCTTGTCCTGTGTTTCCTCCACCAAATACTTTGATATCTACGTTGTATTTCTCTTTCGTATCAGTGATTAAAAATGCTTGCTCTACTTTGTATTGTAATACTGCTGTAGGGAAGTAGTTTGTTAACTCGCGTCCGTTAATGAAGATTTCTCCATTACCTTCTTGTAAATATACACGAGCAACAGATGTTTTTCTACGTCCGATTTTATGAACTATTGCCATTGAATAAGATTATAAATATTCGTTAATATCGATTTGTTTTGGTTGTTGAGCTTCGTGATTGTGCTCTGTACCAACAAATACATGTAAATTAGTCAATAATTTACTACCTAATTTGTTTTTAGGTAACATTCCTTTTACTGACTTTTCGATTAAGCGTACAGGATCCTTAGCAAAGACTTCTTTTGCAGTTAATGATCTTTGTCCACCTGGGTAACCTGTGTGACGAATGTATAATTTGTCATCCCATTTATTACCTGTTAATTGAATTTTGTCAGCGTTTAAAACAATAACGTAATCTCCACAATCTGCGTGAGGAGTAAAGTTTGTTTTGTGCTTCCCTCTAATTAGCTTCGCAACGCCAGAAGCTAAACGACCTAATGATAAGTCAGAAGCGTCCACAACTACCCATTCTTTCTGAGCAGTTTCTTTGTTGGCTGATGTAGTTTTGTAACTTAACGTGTCCACTATCTTGATTTTTAATATTTTATAAATTCCCGACAATCCGATCGGGGTGCAAATGTACAAAATGATTCCCTTTTCCCAAAATATTTTTAGGAAATATTCGTCATTTATACTAATCAGTACCCTGAAACGTATTGTAAAACGTCTGCAAAAATAAGTTAATTAATTGACAACGCCAATTAATTTTTAGCGAATGGTAAGATTGTTTGTGTTGTAGAACCCAATCCTTCAATACCATACTCTATAACATCTCCGGGTTTTAACCAAACTTGTGGTGTTTTTCCCATTCCAGATCCTGCAGGTGATCCTGTAGAAATAATATCTCCGGGTAAGAAAGACATAAATTGAGATAAGTAAGAGATTAATTTAGGAATTTGATAAATAAAATCGCTTGTATTACCATCTTGCATTAATTCTCCATTCAGTTTTAACCAAATGCGTAAATCATTTACATCTGCTATTTCTTCTTTTGTCGCAATATATGGTCCTATTGGTGCAAATGTATCGCAACCTTTTCCTTTGTCCCAGGTACCACCGCGTTCTGTTTGAAAAGCACGTTCAGAAATATCATTAATCAATGCATAACCAAATACATGATCCATTGCTTCTTCTTCTGTAACATTGTTTGCTTTTTTACCAATAACGATACATAATTCTGTTTCCCAGTCCATTTTTGTAGAACCATTAGGTTGCATAATTCCGTCTTGTGGACCGTTAAACGATTGGTTAGCTTTGATAAACATAATTGGTTCTGCTTGTTGCTCTAAACCAGTTTCTTTTACGTGATCATCAAAGTTTAAACCTACACAAACAATTTTACCTGGACGAGTTAAAGGTGCACCCACACGTACATTATCGTCAACTAACGGTAAGCTGTTGATGTTTTGTTCAACATATTTTTGTAATGCAATATGTTGCTCATCATTTCCAAAGAAATCTTCATCATACACAATTCCAGATGCAGAAACATCAAACTTTTTATCATCAATGATGATTCCTGATTTTTCTTGACCTTTAGGTCCGAATCTAAAAATTTTCATCTTCTTTATATTTTTTCCGCCACAAATATACGACGATTAGTTTTTGAAATTTTTAAATAAAAAAAGACATCTGTCAGTAACAGATGTCTTATAAAGATAAATATAGTAATTATTTATTTAGCAATACCTCTTGAAATTACGATTTTCTGAATTTCAGAAGTTCCTTCGTAAATTTGAGTAATTTTTGCATCACGCATCATACGTTCTACATGGTATTCTCTTACATAACCATTACCACCGTGTATTTGTACAGCTTCTGTTGTTACGTCATTTGCTGTTTGAGATGCAAATAATTTTGCCATAGCGCCAGAAATAGAAATGTCTTTTCCTTCGTCTTTTTCTACAGCGGCTTTAAAGCAAAGTAAACGTGATGCAGCAATACTTGTTGCCATATCAGCTAATTTAAATGCTACAGCTTGGTGATTGATGATTTCTGTTTTGAATGCTTTACGGATTTTAGCATAGTCTAAAGCCAATTCGTAAGCACCTTGTGCGATACCTAAAGCTTGAGATGCAATACCAATACGACCTCCGTTAAGAACATTCATAGCGAATGCAAAACCAAATCCGTCTTCTCCGATACGGTTTTCTTTTGGAACTTTAACATCATTAAAAAATAATGAGTGTGTATCAGATCCACGAATTCCCATTTTTTGTTCTTTTGGTCCAATTTCGAAACCTTCCCATCCTTTTTCTACAATAAAAGCATTGATACCTTTGTGTCCTTTTTCTGGGTCTGTTTGTGCAATTACTAAATAAGTAGAAGCGTTGTTACCATTTGTAATCCAGTTTTTAGTTCCATTTAATAAGTAATAATCTCCCATATCTACCGCAGTAGTTTTTTGAGAAGTTGCGTCAGAACCTGCATCTGGCTCTGATAAACAGAATGCACCAATTACTTGTCCTGAAGCTAAAGGAACTAAATATTTTTCTTTTTGTTCTTCGCTACAATATTTTTCCATTCCGGCACAAACTAATGAGTTGTTTACCGACATTACAACAGCCGCAGAAGCATCTACTTTTGCGATTTCTTCCATTGCAATTACATAAGAAACACTATCTAAACCTGATCCTCCATATTTTGGGTCAACCATCATTCCTAAGAATCCAAGTTCGCCCATTTTTTTAACTGCTTCATAAGGAAATGTAGAAGTTTCGTCACGTTCTATAACTCCTGGTAATAACTCTGCTTTAGCAAAGTCACGCGCAGCTTGTTGAATCATTAATTGTTCTTCTGATAATTGAAAGTTCATGTGATATTTATTTATGGTTTTTTTGATATTATTTTTTATTCAAACTTTAACGAGAATACTAATGCTCTTGTTGATAAAGAGTTTAAACTTCCTGCCCAATATGGTGCAGTTGTTTCTTTATCTGGCACTAATTCGTTATTAAAGAAGAACATTCCTTTAAGTGCTGGTGTAAGTTTAAATCGTTTGAAATAAATTTCTATTCCGATTTCAGCTTGCCAGTTAAAGTTATTGGTTGTTGTTCTAAATAATCCTGTTGCGTTATCGTCTTCCTTATCTTCATTAGATTGTAGATTCATTGCATAACCTAAACCACCTTGTATATAAGGACGCGTGTTAAACCAACGATCGCCATGAAAATTTAGTAACAAAGGAATCTCTATGTATGTAGATTTTACTTCGCGCTTAACATTTGTATCTTCTAAAGATTCTTCATAAGTACCATCAGGATTTGGAACAGCTAAAGGTGCATTACGAAAATGTAAAATTCGTTGAGCAAAATGTAAACCTGGTTCAACTTTTACATCGATGTGATCGTTAACGCGCATTCTGGCAATTAAACCAACAGAAAAACCTGCTTTAGATTCTTGGTCCAAATAAACTAATCCGTATTGGTTTACACCATCATCATCTGGTGTTTGTGGTGCACCTGGTAATGGATTGTCTTGTGCTTTAGGAACAATCTTATAACTCATCATATTTGTACCCAAGAAATAACCGAAACTAAACTTTTTTTGGTCAGTTTCTGTTCTGTTTTCACTTCTGTCATTATTTGGACGGAACTGAGCATTTGCAATACTTGCTACAGCGAATGATAATGCGATTAAAAGATTTTTTCTCATAGACTTTCAACGATTAACAAGCGATTTTATTTTATACTTTTGTAAATGCTTGCGATACCAAAAGTAAGTTTTTTATCAATAGGTTGATTAAAATTTACATTTTTCAAGATATTTTTCATTTCTTCTCCATGTGGAAAAGCACGTACAGAATCAGGTAAATAGGTATATGCACTTTGATCTTTAGAAACTAATTTACCAATTGCTGGCAAAATATTTTTAGAATAAAATGTATACAATTGTTTCATTGGAAATGAAGTTGGATACGAAAATTCTAAAATAACAAAAGTTCCACCTGGTTTTAAAACACGATTAATTTCGGCTAAACCTTTTTCTAAATTCTCAAAATTACGAACCCCAAAAGAAACTGTAGCACAATCAAACGTATTATCCTCAAAAGGTAAATTCTCAGAATCGCCTTGTACCATTGTAATACGATTTTCTAAACCTGCTTCTTTTACTTTTTTGCGACCAACATCCAACATACCTGCCGATAAATCTAAACCAGTAATTTTTGCATTGGTATTTTTTCCCATCATAATAGCTAAATCTCCCGTTCCCGTTGCAATATCTAAAATTGTTTGCGGTTCTGAGGCTTTTACCATTTTGATGACATCTTTTCGCCATTGGATATCAATACCCATTGATAAAACACGATTTAATAAATCATATTTTGGCGAGATATTATCAAACATTTGTTCGACTTGTTTTTTCTTCGTTAATTCCGAAGCTTCGTAAGGTTTTACTGTATCGTGTTGATGATTTGTCATGTTGTAAAGTTATAAAATCTAAATTTTATTCGTAATTCTCGAAATAAAATTGTTTAAAATCCTCTTTATTAAAAATCTTAGATAAATCTGTGGCTTTTTCGCTTCCAGAACTTTTTATAAACATCTTCGGATAATCTTGATCAATGTTATAATAAAAGTTTTCGATATATAATTGAGATGATTTTTCTAGAATACCTTGATAAACTTTGTCGTCTATAGAAAGGTGATTTGATAAAAAGATAGAATCCTTATTTTTACGTATACCATAAGGTCGCGTAAATGTAATATATTCTTGTCGTGTTGGGTTAATAAAACCGTTGCCACGTGTAATTTCTACAACAGTATCTGTTGTTTTATTGTTAAAAGTATACACTATTTTAGTTTTACCTTTTGGCAATTCTACCCTTGCTTGTTGTTGTGGTGCAACAGTATAGTTTTTATTATTGATGTTAATTATAATAGTTTTGTTAGATGGATTACCAATAACATAACCATCTTTTTTGTTTAAAAACACATTGTAAAATAAAAAAACCAAAACGGCTAATCCACAAACACTTAAAAGTCCAATTAATGACGGATTTTTTTTCATGCTGCTAAATTAATTATACTTTAGCAATTATGGTATGAGTTAATGCATATTTTTACTTACTATTTTAATGAAATGCGTAACTTTGCCTCTATTATTTTTTTTAAAGCTGAACAATATTAATATGATAAACTCTGTAATTACTGGTTCGGGACATTACCTACCAAATAGAATTGTCACTAACGAACATTTCATCGATTATAAGTTTTATGACGATAATGGTGAACGTATAGAAAAAAGTGGCGAAGAAATTACGAGAAAATTTGAAGATATTACAGAAATAAGAGAAAGGAGATACGTAGAAGACGATTTAAACAATTCGGATATCGCAACCAAAGCGGCGAAAATTGCAATCGAAAAATCTGGTATTGATCCTGAAGAATTAGACTATGTAATATGCGCACACAATTTTGGAGATATAGATCCAGTTGCGCGTCAAATAGATATTATGCCTTCTATATCTGCAAAGGTAAAACACAATTTAGGCATCAAAAACCTGAAATGTAAACCATATGACATGACATTTGGTTGCCCAGGTTGGATAGAATCCTTAATCTTAGCACACCAATTTCTACAAGCATCTATTGCTAAAAAAATATTAGTAATAGGTTCTGATACTTTATCTCGCGCTGTAGATCCACACGATCGTACTGCAATGATTTTTGCAGATGGTGCAGGAGCTGTTGTATTAGAAGCAAAAGAAGATGATTATAAATACGGAATTCTTAATCACGCAACATTATCGTATAATGGAGACGAGATGAATTATTTGATTAATGGCGCTTCTTTAAATGCAGATTATGTTGGATCAATCAAAAATATTAGCATGAAAGGTCGTAAAGTTTACGAATTCGCGTTAAAAAATGTGCCACCAGCAATTAAAGAATTGTTAGACGAATCATCTTTAACAATAACAGATATCGACAAAATATTGTTGCACCAAGCCAATGCAAAAATGGATCATGCAATGATAGGGCGTTTGTATAAATTATATGGAATTAATATTCCCGAAAATGTAGATCCAATGACGGTTCAATTTTTAGGAAATTCATCTGTAGCAACGGTACCAACAATGTTCGATTTAATCAAAGAAAATAATTTAGCACCACATCAATTTCATGCAAATGATAAAATACTGATGGCTTCTGTTGGAGCAAGTATGAATATTAATGCGGTGATTTACCAATTCGATAAATAAAAATAAACGTGAACTCATTCGGAAGATTATATAAAATTTCAACTTTTGGCGAAAGTCATGGTGTAGCAATTGGTGGTGTAATTGATGGCGTTCCAAGTGGAATTACATTAGATTTTGATTGGATACAAGCACAATTAGATCGCCGTAAACCAGGACAATCTGCAATTGTAACACAACGTAAAGAACCAGATACAGTTCAATTTCTTTCAGGTATTTTCGAAGGAAAAACAACTGGAGCGTCAATTGGGTTTATCATTCCGAATGATAATCAAAAATCTCACGATTACGATCATATCAAAGGTGTTTTTCGACCTTCTCATGCCGATTTCACCTACGAAACAAAGTACGGTGTTCGCGATCATAGAGGCGGAGGAAGAACTTCTGCGCGCGAAACTGCCAATTGGGTAGTTGGTGGTGCGGTTGCAAAACACATTATTCCAAACATCAATATTACAGCTTATGTAAGTGGTGTTGGCGAATTAAAATTATCAAACGATTACTCTACGTTAGATTTTTCTAAAATTGAAGAAACTGCTGTGCGTTGTCCAGATTTGGAAATGGCAGAGCAAATGATTGATAAAATAAAAGAAATCAGAAAAGCTGGTGATACAATAGGAGGTGAGGTAACTTGCGTTATTCAGAATGTGCCAGTTGGTTTAGGAGAACCAATTTTTGACAAATTACATGCGCGTTTAGGGCAAGCAATGATGTCGATAAATGCGGTAAAAGGTTTTGAATATGGAGAAGGTTTTGCTTCTACATCGATGAAAGGTTCAGAAATGAACGATCAATTTAATCAAGACGGAACAACTAAAACTAATTTTTCTGGAGGAATACAAGGAGGTGTTTCTAATGGAATGGATATTTATTTCAAAGTTGCTTTTAAGCCTGTTGCTACTTTAATGCAAGAGCAAACAACGCTGAATGCAGATGGAGAAATGGTAGAAATGTTTGGTAAAGGTCGTCATGATCCTTGTGTTGTGCCAAGAGCTGTGCCAATTGTAGAGAGTTTAGCTGCGATGGTTTTGGCTGATATGTTGCTAATTCAACGAACAAGAAATATATAAATTTAAAATCCGTTCTTTTTGAGAACGGATTTTTTTATTCTTGTTATCCTTATCCCGAACTCTTTTCAGATATATTGAGAAGCTGAATTAAATTCAGCTTGACACACTTATTAATTAAAGGATTGTTTTGATGAAACATTCTTCGTCATTCTGAACTCGTCTCAGAAATATATATTGAGAAGCTGAACTAAATTCAGCTTGACACACTTATTAATTAAAGGATTGTTTTGATGAAATATTCTTTATCATTCTGAACTCGTTTCAGAATCTCATCACAAATTTTATATTTTCTTGCTTAAAATAACTTTATTTCCTTTCGATAAGTTTCGCCAATAGGCAATATTTTCTGGTCCAAATAAACCGAGTTTCCATCAATAGATGTTAAATAATCAAGGTTGATAATAAACGAGCGATGAATACGTTTAAAGTTTTTCGGTAATTTAGCTTCAAAAGATTTCATCGTTTCTAAAACCATAATTTTCTCCGTTTTTGTATGTATTCGGATATAATCTTTCAAACCTTGGATGTACAATAAATCCGAAAAATTTATTTTTACTTGTCTTCCGTCTGCTTTTACAAAAATATAAGTGCTTTGATTAATTGTTTGCGAATTAAATAAATCAATATATTTTTTTACAGCCAAATCAAACCGTTCTTTTGTTATTGGTTTCAGAATATAATCAATCACACGGAAGTTAAAACTTTCTAAGGCATAATCAGAATACGCGGTTGTTACAATAAATTTGTGCGAATCATTTAAAATTTTCATGAACTGAATTCCCGTTAATTCTGGCATTTGTATATCTGTAAAAATTAAATCAACTTTTTCTTTTTTCAAAAAATCAATCGCTTCAAAAACTTCTGTTGTTGCAAACAAAACATTTAAATTCTCGTTTTCGCTGGCATGTTTTTTTAATAATTCTACAGCCAAAGGCTCATCATCCAAAATAATACAATTGATTTTAGGCATTTAAAGGAAATTTTAAATAGATAGTAAACGTTTCGTAATTGTTTTTTATTTCAAATTGATATTGATTCCCAAAATAATGATTCAATCTTCTTTTTAAATTGGTTAAACCGATTCCATTTTCTTTGTCTTTTTGATGCGGATTAATTTTATTTTCGACACAAATCTCAAGAAAATTATCATTAGTTTTTATCCTAATTTTAATTGGATTTTCTGCATCTTTTACAACACCATGTTTTATCGCATTTTCGACAAAAGGAGAAATAATGTAAGGATGGATTAATGTAGAATTATTTTCAATCTCGAATTGTTTTTCGATGAAAAACTTATCTCCAAATCTAATTTGTTCTAATGCTAAATATTGATTGATGTAATCAATTTCTTTTTTAATTTCAACTTTATCTTTGTTGGTTTCGTATGCCGTAAAGCGCATAATTGAACTAAGATTTTCGATTGCTTTTAACGAATGAGCTGAATTTGTACTAACCAAACTGTAAATGTTATTGAGCGTATTAAACAAAAAATGTGGATTAATTTGCGCTTTTAAAAATTTAATTTCTGCTTCTTTTTTTTCTTGTTCTATAAAATTATTTTGCTGCAATGTTTTGATAAGATGAATAATTGTCCAAAGAAATAATGAAGAAAAAACGATGAACGATCCGTAATGTAAGTTATCGTAAATATAAAAACCAATTGTTGTGCCTTCAAAGTAGTTCACTTTGTTAAATAAAATATTAGTGATGACTTGTTCTAGTAAATAACGACTTACAATAAATAATGTAAATGAAGAAATAAGCGCAAATACAATTGATTTCCAATTGATATTTTTTAAAAATTTTGGAGAAATAATAAAATAAATCCCAAAAATTGTAATCAACTGGACAATGTACATGGTTATTGTAAAAAGTTCGGTTTTGTCGAAAAATGATTTTCCAGAATCAACACGCATAAAACCTATGCTTAAATAATCAAAAAATACATAAGATAACCAATAAAGTATTAGAATTGAAATCTCGTTTTTCTTAGAAATAATAGGAATTTTATTTTCGTTGATCATTTGTTTTTGTTTGCTGTAAAATTAAAGCTTTCAGTTTCTAAGTTATAACGCTTCGTCGATAAAACGAAAGGGTTTGTCGATAAAATAAAATATGATTTGTTTAAAAATTTGAGATTTGATTTAAAATTAATAATCAATGAAAAATTTATTTATTGCAATTGCAACTTTTATTGGAGCGGGAAGTTTAATGGCTCAAACTAATTATCAATTTCAAACAAAGTTTGATGATGCGATTCCTGTGCTAAATGTTGGGACATTTCATATGGGATATACGCCAGATGCTAATTCGGTAGAATTTGATGAGCATAACGCAGAAAATGTAAAACAAATTCATGAAATTGCGAAGAAAATCGCAGCTTTTAAACCAACAATTATTTTGGTTGAGCAAGAACCGTACACAAACAAAAGATTGGCTGATGCGTATAAAGCTTATTTAAATAATCCGAAAATGAAGTTTGATAATCCAAATGAAATTCAGCTTTTGGCTTACGAGGTTGGACGATTAAGTAATGCAAAACAAATTTATGGAATAGATTATCAGCAAAATTATTATTATGCGTTGCATTATGCATTAAAAAATCAACAAGACACAATTACTTACAAAAAGTATGGAGAAATGGTTGATCGTAATGAGAAAAGAAACAATATCAATGAAGATAAAATGACAGTTTCGGAATTGTTGTGGTTAAATAATCAACCAGCGTATTTAGATTTTTTAATAAATGTAAATGCAGATTTGTTGACAACGGTTTCTGTAAATGGTTATTCGTTGGGAACAGAGCAAGCGACTAAGTATTATAATCGAAATTTGATGATGTTTGCAAATCTTAATAATATTCCGATAACCAAAGACGATCGTATTTTTATTTTGATGGGCGCAAGTCATACAGCTTTTTTTACTGATTTTTTAAGACGTTCGCCAAAATTTAAACAAGTTAATACGTTAGATTATTTGAAATAAATAATAAAACTATTTTTAAACAAAAAACCTCGTCCAATGGACGAGGTTTTT
Source organism: Algoriella xinjiangensis (assembly GCF_900115015.1). Taxonomy (GTDB): domain Bacteria; phylum Bacteroidota; class Bacteroidia; order Flavobacteriales; family Weeksellaceae; genus Empedobacter; species Empedobacter xinjiangensis. The sequence continues at coordinate 254,412 of NZ_FOUZ01000002.1, forward strand.
ATATTCTTATAAAAAGAAAAATTATTCTTCTGTTTTAGGAGCTTCTTCTGTAGCAACTTCTTCAACAATAATTTCTTCTTCTTCTTTTTTAGCTTTCTTATCGTTAGCGTAAATAGGATTGTCAAAATTGAAGAAAGAACCTTCTTCAGTATTAGCTTTTTTAGCTTTTTCAGCATCCATTTTCGCGATTTCTGCTCTTGTCTTAGCAGCGTCTTCCGCAGCTTTGATAGATGCAGCATCTGGAACGATTTCAAATCCAAAGTCAACTTCAACTTCTCTATGGAAACGTACTTTTGCTTCGTATTTTCCTAAACGTTTGATAGTATTTCCAGGGATTTTGATGTTTTTCTTCTCAACATCAACACCAGCTTTTACTAATGCAGCAGCTAAATCACCGTTGTTTACAGATCCAAATAATTTGTCTCCAGCACCAACTTTAGCTTCTAATTTAACTACTAAACCATCTAATTTCTCAGATTTTGTTTTAGCAGCAGCGATTAAAGATGCTTCTTCAGCTTTACGAGTTTCTAAAACTTCGTTTAATTCTTTAACGTTTTTTGGTGTAGCAACAGAAACTAATCCACGTGGGATTAAAAAGTTACGTGCGTATCCAGGTTTTACTGAAACAACTTCAAATTCAAAACCTAAACCTTCTACATCTTGTCTTAAAATTACGTTCATGATATTTTAATTTTAGGTTTTATTATTTTAATTGATCTCCAATAAATGGCATTAATGCTAAGTGACGAGCTCTTTTAATCGCTTTAGAAACTTTTCTTTGGTATTTTAAAGATGTTCCTGTGTAACGACGAGGTAAGATTTTACCTTGCTCATTCACAAATTGAATTAAGAAATCAGCGTCTTTATAGTCAACGTACTTGATTCCAAATTTTTTGAAACGACAATATTTTGTATTAGATTGTGTTTCGATATCTAGGGGAGATAAATAACGGATTTCTGATTCGCTACCTCCTGCAGCTTTTTTTGCTAAATCGTCAATTGCCATAGCTTAATTACTTGTTAGAGTTAGACTTTAATTTTGTTCTGCGTTTTTCAGCCCAGTCCATACCGTGCTTATCTAATTTCACAGTTAAGAAACGAAGTACGCGCTCATCACGCTTAAAATTTACTTCTAATTGAGATACTAATTCAGCATTCTCAGTTTTAAATTCTACTAAGTGGTAGAATCCGTTTCTTTTGTTTTGAATTGAGTAAGCTAATTTTTTTAAGCCCCAATTTTCTTTTGCAACGATTTCTCCTCCGTTAGCAGTAACAAAGTCATTAAATTTATTAACTGCTTCCTCTACCTGAGATTCAGATAGAACGGGAGTCAAAATGAAAACAGTTTCGTAATGTGTCATTTTTAACTTCTTTTAAGTTATTATTATACTAAAATTCGAGGTGCAAATATACTAACAATAATTTAAATTATACAACTGATTGGTTATTGAATATTTTTTTAACACGTTAAATGCTGATTTTTATCTAATTATTAAATTTTTGTAAACTTTTTTAAAAATAAATTTGTCAATTGAAAAAAGTAACCTACATTTGTCAACATAAAAGGCTAATGGCTTTTTCATAGGTTTAGGTTGGTTAAGGTTAAAACCCTCGTTTCTGCGAGGGTTTTCCTTTTTTTTATAAAAACATCTTCTTAAATTTGGTAGCATAAATAATAAAGTAAAATTTTATGACTACAAAATACAATCCTATTCCAAGCGAATTATTCGTAAAGAACAGAGCAAAATTTGTAAAAGCAATGAAACCTCGTTCAATTGCTATATTTAATTCAAACGATATTTATCCGATTTCCTCAGACTCAACATTACCATTTGCGCAACATCGTGATATTTTTTATTTATCTGGTGTCGATCAAGAAGAATCTGTTGTAGTTCTTTTTCCTGATGCTTACGATCCAAAGTATAAAGAAATTTTATTTGTTCGCGAAACTAATGAACACATTGCGATTTGGGAAGGCGAAAAATTATCGAAAGAACAAGGAACAGCAGTTTCAGGAATCAAAACGGTACTTTGGTTGCAAGATATGCCAGGTGTTTTACGTAAATTAATGGTGGAAGCCGAAAACGTTTATGTAAACAAAAACGAGCATTACCGCGTTTCTGAAGCACCACAAATGGAAACAAGAGAAGATCGTTTTGTAAAACAATTGAAACAAGATTATCCGGGACATACGTATTTACGTTCTAATCCTATTTTGCAGCGTTTGCGTTCTGTTAAAGAGCAAGAAGAAATTGATTTGATTCAGCATGCATGTGATATTACAGAAAAAGGATTTCGTAGAATTTTAAATTTTGTAAAACCTGATGTTTGGGAATTTGAGATAGAAGCAGAGTTGGTGCACGAATTTGTTAAAAATCGTTCAAAAGGTTTTGCTTATACGCCAATCATTGCTTCTGGTAACAACGCAAATGTTTTACATTATATTCAAAATAATCAACAATGTAAAGATGGTGATTTGATTTTGTTTGATGTAGCTGCAGAATATGCAAACTATTCATCGGATATGTCGCGTACAATTCCTGTAAATGGTCGTTATACAAAACGTCAGCGCGAAGTTTATGATGCAATTTTACGTAGTAAAAAAGAAGCCGAAAACTTATTGGTTGCAGGTAATAATTGGTATAAATTTCATGAAGAAATGGGGAATATTTATACGTCCGAATTGTTAGGTTTAGGTTTGATAGACAAAGCAGATGTGCAAAACGAAAATCCAGAATGGCGCGCTTATCGTAAATATATGATGCACGGAACGTCGCATCACATGGGGTTAGATACGCACGATTATGGTTTGTTAACAGATGATTTTGTTGCTGGAATGGTGTTTACAAACGAACCAGGATTTTATATTCCTGCCGAAGGTTTCGGAATTCGTTTAGAAGATGATTATGTGATTCAAAAAGAAGGAAATCCATTCAATTTGATGCGTAATATTCCTTTAGAAGCAGATGAAATAGAAGATTTAATGAATAAATAAAATTTCAGAATTTATTTAAATATAAAAAAGGAACTCAATTTTGAGTTCCTTTTTTAGTATATTATTAGTGAAAATAATTAATCGTTAGCTGGAGATTCCTGACTTGGAATTTCGTCTAAACCTAACATTTCTTTAGCTAATTCAATCATTCTTGGAGTTCCGGTATGTTTATTTTTTTCGTCCGAAAGTTTTACAACACCCGTCCAAGGGATATCTATCGACGAAATTTCTGTTAATTTCATTACAATATTCATTGGTCGTAAATCGGTATCGTTTGTTAAATCGGTTCCGATTCCAAAAGATAAACCAATTCGTCCTTTAAAAACTTTTGTAATCATTTCTACTTTTTCAGAATTTAAACCATCCGAAAAAATAATTGTTTTGAATAATGGATTAATTCCCATTTTCTCGTAATGAGCAATCGTTTTTTCTCCAAATTCAACTGGATCACCCGAATCATGACGAACGCCATCAAATAGTTTCGAAAGTTTTTTATCAAATTGATTAAAGAAAACATCCGAAGTGTAAGTATCCGTTAATGCAATTCCTAAATCGCCATAATAAACTTTTACCCAACGGTCTAAACTTATCGAATTTGCAACTTTAAAACCATATCGCGCTCCATGAAACATAAACCATTCGTGGGCATGCGTACCAATTGGTTTTACGCCATATTTATGTGCAAAATGAACGTTTGATGTACCTACAAAGCTTTTCCCTTTATGGTTAGTTAATTCTTTTACAACAACGTCTTGTACTTCGTACGAATGTCGACGTCTTGTGCCAAATTCTGCAACTGTAACGCCTAAATTATTGTATAAATCGACTTTGTCGCTTGTTCGTTTTGTAATTTGATTATTGTCAATTCGTTTTGCGTCAGTTAATTTGTAGTATAATTCGCTAATTAAACATAAAATAGGAACTTCCCATAAAATTGTGCGGTACCAATAACCTTCTACAACAACTTCTACATCTTTTCCGTTTTGAGTAATTTTTACTTCTGAAGAATCGTAACGGTAACCTTGTAAAAAATCTAAATATGCAGGACTTAAATATGGACAATTTGTTGTAAAAAAAACTTTTTCAGATTTTGTTAATGCAAGATTTTGCATTGCATCTATTTCAGTTTGTAAAGCTGTTGCAAAACCTTCGGGAAATTCGTGTTGACCACGATTAATAAATTTATAACGAGCAATTACGTCTGGATATAATTTTGTTACACCAAATTGCATCGTGAATTTATAAAAATCGTTATCAATGATTGATTTTATGATACTCATTTTTTTAGGTTTTATTCTTAAAAATTTGAAAATTAAAGATAAAAAAAAACCATCAATTTTGATGGTTTTTGAAAAATTTATAGTGTAATAAAATTATTTTGTTCTTTTTTCAGTTTTAACTAATTCAAAGTTAAAAATAAAAGAAATATCTCTGTATGCTAAGTCAGATAAACCAGTTCCTACGTATACTTGGTTACGTGCAAATGCTAAACGAGATGGTAATATAATAACACCTTGAAAGTTGTAGTTATCTGTAAGACCTCTTTCTGTAGGTTTAAAATGTTTTAATCCTTCAATAAAATTCTTTAACTCTTGGTGTTCTCTTTTTACACCATTTTTAGCTTCAACTTCAGTTGGGGTAAAATAATAAAAAGAAGGATCTACAACTGGAGAGCCATCACCAATATTATAAGTAGGATATACATAAGTACCAAAAGTACCGTAATATTTTTGAGTTGGATTGTTTGCTTTTGTTAAATCATCTGTTGCTTTAAACATTAAAACATTGTACGAAATATGTATTTTTGTTGAATCATTAGAAACTACAACATCCTTTCCTGTACCAGCATGATTAGGATTTTCTGCATATAAAATACCATTTGAGTCTTTCTTAATTAAAGTTTTAAGAGCTGGGTATTTATCATCTTCGTTTCCTGGAATTGAGTCAAATTTAGTTAAAGTTCCACCTCTTACAATTTTTCCATTAATTGTATCGCCAGGAGAAAAATAATAATCATTTAAATATTGTTCTATAGCCTTGTCATCCAAAGAATTTCTACTTTCAATTGGCATGTTGTTTATGTTGTCATCATCATTATTACAGCTAACTAAAAAAGCAGAGCAAGCAATTAAAGTAACAAAGAATTTCTTTATCATATTATTTCGATTTAAATTGCGAATTTAGAAAAATATTGTTCTAAATCCTATAAATATTGAGTTTAATATGAGATTAGATAAATTTCTTTGGAGTGTAAGATATTATAAAACCAGAACATTGGCTACGGATGCATGCAAAAAGAACCGTATCAAAGTAAATGGAGTCGTTGCCAAAGCATCAAGAGAAATCGTGGCGAGTGATACAATTGAGGTGAAGAAAGATCAAATTAATTTGTCTTTAAAGGTGATTCAAGTTCCAAAAAATAGAATTGGTGCTAAATTGTTGACGTTACATATTGTGGATACAACGTCAAAAGAAGAGTATGAATTATTAGAATTACGTAAACTTTCGCAAGATTATTACCGAGAAAGAGGTGAGGGTAGACCAACTAAAAAAGATCGTCGCGAATTGGATGATTATATTTCGGATAATAACGAAGAAAATGTAATAGTAGCAGAAGATTTGGATTAATTCCTTGTCTTCTCTGCTTTTAAATGATTCATAATTTGATCCAAAACTTGTAATGTACTTTGGTTCGAAACATTGATTGTATATTTTGCTTTTTCGTAATATTGATTACGTTCAAAAAGATGTTTCGCAACAAACTCTGTCAATTCATCATTCGTTAAATGAGCGATTAATGGACGCGTTTCTTTTTTATTTTCTAATCGTTTTACCAATTGTGGCAATTGTACACGAATAAAAAATGAAACCGAGTTTTTGGTGATTTCCTCCATATTGTTGTAATAAACAGGAGTTCCTCCGCCTAAAGAAAGGACAATATTCGTATTCGTTAAAATTTCGTGCAAAGCTTCGCGTTCTTTTTTTCGAAAACCTAATTCGCCTTCAGCTGCAAATATTTCAGGTATTTTTGTTTGATATTTTTGCTCTATAAATTCGTCTAAATCAACAAATTCATAGCCAATTGCTTTGGCCAAATCTTTTCCAGTAGTCGTTTTTCCGCTACCCATATAACCAATTAAAGAAATAATCATCTTAAAATAATGTATTAATTATTAATCTACAGGTAAATCTTCTGAGTAAAAAATAGTTAAACGCGCATAGTCGCTATGTGTATCAATTTGATACGAATATGTGTTTTCTAAACGATTTGCGTCATAACGCTCAACATTATACGTAATCTTAAAATCTTCATTTGTAACAGTTGCGTTAGAATGATGATATTTGGATTTTGGCGCAATTTTTTTAATATCTGTTCTATATTGATTAAGATATTTTATTGGGAAAGAATACGTCAATTTATAAACAATTTCTTGCGAAATCTGTAAAGCCGTAATTTTATTTAAGAAAAATATACCTTGATTAGTGTTCTTAATTTTTAAAGAATCTACACGTTCTGGGTTCTGAATGTATAAATTTTTACCAAGTTTTGATACTTTAAAACAACGATCATTCATTTTTTGATGAATAATTTGCGGATCTTCTTTTATTAAATCTTTTAACTCCTTTAAAGTTAAATTAGATAAATGTGCATCTTTCGTCATTTGATTACAATTGTTTGCATATTCAGAATCCGGAACATCTGCTTCAGAATGTTCTTTATTTTTGCAAGATGCAACGATAAATAATACAATAACGATATATAAAATCTTCTTCTTCATTATAAAAATCAGTCTAAAATTAGCTTTTATTCAAAAATTATTTAAGCTAATACATCGATTTGTTGGTTGACAAATATACTATATAAATTATTTAACAATTAGAAAAAATCAACTTTCTAAAAGATTAAATTTACATAAAATCAACATCTGATTAACAGTTCGCAGCAATATTCTTAAAAATAACCTATTTTAAGTTCTTAAAACCGAAATGATTAATGATTAATTTATAAAAAACTTCAAAAAACGTTTGTTAAATTAGTATTAATCGCCCTATATTTGCACTCGATTTAAGAACAAGACCTGGTAGCTCAGCTGGTAGAGCACAACACTTTTAATGTTGGGGTCCTGGGTTCGAACCCCAGCCAGGTCACAAGACCAAAACGTTTTTTTGAAATTTAAATCACCAAGAAATTAATTTTTCGTTTTGTTAACTCAGATATATTCGTATATTTGCAGTCCGAAAAAACGGAGACCTGGTAGCTCAGCTGGTAGAGCACAACACTTTTAATGTTGGGGTCCTGGGTTCGAACCCCAGCCAGGTCACAAACTTCATGTTATCGAGAAGTATAAAAACGGTAGCACTCCAAACGGAGACCTGGTAGCTCAGCTGGTAGAGCACAACACTTTTAATGTTGGGGTCCTGGGTTCGAACCCCAGCCAGGTCACAAACTTCATGTTATCGAGAAGTATAAAAACGGTAGCACTCCAAACGGAGACCTGGTAGCTCAGCTGGTAGAGCACAACACTTTTAATGTTGGGGTCCTGGGTTCGAACCCCAGCCAGGTCACAAACTTCATGTTATCGAGAAGTATAAAAACGGTAGCACTCCAAACGGAGACCTGGTAGCTCAGCTGGTAGAGCACAACACTTTTAATGTTGGGGTCCTGGGTTCGAACCCCAGCCAGGTCACAAGAAGCCAAACAGTAATGTTTGGCTTTTTTTATACAATAAATTGAGGTAAACATGACGAATGTTGAGGTAAATAAAGTGCTTAGTATTTTATAATTATCTGAATTCGCAGTTACTTTGCAACTAGATTTTAGCCAAAATATGAAAAAGCAGAAAACAATTCTGTCTAGATTAATGAAAGTAGTAAAAATTACTGGAATTTCTTTGGGTAGTTTTGCATTGGTATTATACGTTTCGCCTTATTTTTTTAAGGATTCTATTAATGAAGGAATAAAAGATATTGCGAAAAATTACATCAAAACAGATGTAGATTTTAAAGATTTGGATATTTCATTCTTCAAACATTTTCCAAATTTAACCGTTACTTTATCGGATACTTCGGTAAAAGGTTCGACTCCATTTCAAACAGAAAATTTAATTTCCGCAAAAGAAATTGCATTAGGAGTTGATTTAAAAAGTTTATTTGGAGATAAAATTATTTTTAATGAATTATTTATTCAAAATGCAACGATTAATTTAAAAGTTGACAGTTTAGGTAAAAATAATTTTGACATTATGGTTGCCGAAGAAGATGTAAAGCCAGACAATGAGTCAAGCGCAAGTTTAGCATTAAAAGACTTTAAAATCACGAATTCTAACTTTTTATACGACGATCAATCTTCTAAAGTTTATTTGAAATTAGACGATTTTGATTATGATGGATTAATAGATTTTACAAATGATGTTTTGTCGTTAAATGCTGATACAAAAATAAAAACCGCTAATTTTCAGTTAGATCAAGAAAAATATATTAAGAATCAGCCTTTAAAAGGGAAAATCAATTCAAAAATTAATTTGTCTAATATGACATTTGATTTTATTGAAAATGATTTAGAATTAGGAAATTTTCCGTTTACGTTAAAAGGTTCCTTAAAAATGCCTGACGAAAATAAAGTGTTTGATTTAACTATTTTTTCAGAGAAAAATAAGTTGAAATATGTACCAGCGATTATTCCTGAAGCGTATCAAGAATGGGCGAAAGATGTAGAAATGCAAGGTTCGTCTACAATTCTTTTTACCATGAAAGGAATTATGAATGCAGAAACTAAACAAAATCCTGATATTCATATCGAAGCAAAAATTGACGATGGTTTATTAAATTATAAAAAATCTACTTCTCCAATTAAACACTTAAATTTAGTTTCTGTGATTGATTTACCTGCGTTAGATCCAGATAAATTAAGAGCAAATGTAGAACAGTTATCGTTTAAATTATTAGATGGCGAAACAAAAACGAAGTTTGTTTATTGGGCAGGAAAAACGAAATTTTCTGAAGGAGAAATTGAATCATCAATAGATTTAGGAGCTTTAAAAAATGCTACGGGTTTCCAAAAAATTGATGCAAAAGGTGTTTTAAATCTTGTCGGAGATTGGAAAGGTTCTATCGCTTCAACTTCAAAAAATAGTTTAGCAAAAATTCCACATTTTAATCTAAAAGCTGATTTGCAGAACGGTTATTTCAAAATGCAAGAAATGCCTGCGGCTTTAGAGCACATTAATTTGGATTTGGAAATGATGAACAAAGACGGAAATGTGAAAAATACGTCGATTTTGGTTCGTCAAATAGATGCAAAAGCATTGGATAATTTCATTTTCGGGAAATTAGAAGTGAAGAATTTGAAGAATTTTCCGATTAATGCAGATTTTAAAGCCAAAATAAAATTACAGGATATTTATAAAATTTATCCTGTTCAGAATATTGATATGCGTGGAGATTTGTTTGTGCAAATGAAAGCGAACGGAACATACGAGCCGAAACGTAAAAAAGTGCCCGTAAGTAATTCGGTTATTATTTTGCGAAATGGATACATCCGATTGAAAGATTATTCGGATTTGCCGTTAGAAAACATTACTGTAGAAACACGTATTAAGAGCGGTAGAGGATCTTTTAATGATTTATCGATAGATGTTTTACCGATTTCGTTTACGTTGGCTGGAAAGCCTTTTATGGTGAATGCAAATCTTAAAAATTTAAATAATTTAGATTATAGAATTCATTCGAAAGGAGAATTAAATTTAGCTGATTTTTATAAATTATTTCCAATAGAAGGTTTAGATGTTGCCGGAATTATTACGACAAACGTTGGTTTGCAAGGTAAAAATGGCGCTGCTTTAGAAAGTTTACAAAACAAAGGTTATGTAAAAATTCAGAACATAACAATCAATTCTAAATTTTTTCCAAGTAAGTTTTTAATCAAACAAGGAGAATTTAAATTTGAAGGTGCTCATTTAACTTTTAAAGATGTAAAAGCGCGTTATAAACGCAATGTTTTTATGTTTGATGGTAATGTTTCAAATTATATAAATTACGCGTTAAAAGACAATGAAACACTAAAAGGAGAAATCAATTTTACGACAAATCGTGTTAAAATTGATGATTTTATGGCGTTTAATTCGGGAGAAACTTCTTCAAATTCAAATGCTGCGGAAGGTGTTGTTTTATTGCCAACAAATGTAGAATTGAGTATAAAAGGAAAAGCCAAAGAAGTTTTATTTAAAGATATTATTCTTCAAGATTTTGATGGCGATTTAGCTTTAAACAAAGGATTTTTAACACTTAATCAGACTAAATTTGATATGATTGGTTCGCATTTCACAATGAACGGAACGTATAAACCAATTAATGCACGAAAAGCGAATTTTAGTTTTGATGTAAAAGGAAATAATTTTGATATACAGCGCGCTTACAAAGAATTGACGTTGTTTAGAGAAATGGTTAGTGCAGCAGAAAAAGCGCACGGAAAAGTTTCGTTAGATTATAAACTTGAAGGAGATTTGGGAGCAGATATGTTTCCTAAAATGAAAACCATAAAAGGTGGTGGAGTTTTAACTTTAGAGGAAATTCAGTTTATGGGATTCAAGATGTTTAATTCGGTTGCAGAAAAAACATCAACAGACGCTTTGCGAGATGCGAAAGTATCGAAAGTAAAAGTAAATTCGAAGATAGAAAATAATGTGATTACAATAGAGCGTACGAAATTTAAAATTGCAGGTTTTCGTCCGCGTATAGAAGGTCAAGTTTCGTTGGATGGTTATGTAAATGTCGGAATGCGTTTGGGCTTACCGCCTTTCGGAATTATTGGTATTCCGATTAAAATTACGGGTCCTTCGGATACGTTTGAGGTAGAAGTTGGGAAATATCAGAAAGAGGATTTGGACGAAAAAGATGATGATTTTTCAGATTATCAGAAATCTTTGGAAGTTGAACAAGCCGAAAAAGAAAAGACAACAACAAAATAATAAAATTATAAATCCTTCAGTTTACTGGAGGATTTTTTTATTGGCTATAATTAGGGATTGTCTATCATAAATAAATCGATTATTTTAGTTGTATAAATCAACAGATTTTGAAACGAATCAAAACAATTCAAGGTATAAAATGGTGGAAAGCAATATTGCTATTGTTTTGGTGTTACTTCTCGTTTTTGATGTTGCAAATTACGCTTCGTTATATTCCAATTTCGTCAGATGTTTCATTTTTAGCTATAAAACAAGATGAGGTTACTACGATTCCGAGTTATTTAACCATTTTTTATATACATGTGTATTCTGCCATATTTGCATTGTTGTTTGGAGTTTTTCAGTTCATCAAAATAAAAAATAAGAGGATTCAGCACCTTCATAAAATATCAGGTAAAATTTATTTTTACATCGTCGTTTTTTTGGCTGCGCCTAGCGGAATTTTTATTGGTTTTTATGCAAATGGAGAATTAATTGCGAAAACAGCTTTTGTTATTTTAGGCATTTTATGGTGGATTTTTACCATTATTGGCTTGCTCAAAATAAAGGAAAAAAACATTCGGGTACATCAAAATTTTATGATGAGAAGTTATGCGCTGGCTCTTTCTGCGCTAACATTGCGCGCTTGGAAAGTAGCGTTGGTTTTTCTTTTTCATCCATCGCCAATGGACGTTTATCAAATTGTTGCTTGGTTGGGATTTATTCCTAATTTATTGCTTGTAGAATTGTATATTTATAAAACAAAACCTTCTAAATCATGAAAAAAATAGCTTTAATTATAACTGTGTCATTACTCGTTTTTAGTTGCAAAGACACTAAAAAAGAAGTTGTAAAAGTTGAAGATTCAACAACAAAAATCGATACTATTTCTACCAAAGAAATTCCAGATAATCCTGCGTATAAACATTTATATGGCAATTGGGTTGGCGAATTTATGGCTTCAGAATTTGAAGGTGACGAAGGTTTTACATATAATACTTTATTGAATTTGAAAATCGATAAAATTGATCCGTCAAATAAAGTATACGGAACAAGTATTGTATCGGGAAATATACGTCCGTTTGAAGGAACTTTGAAGGAAACAGATTCAACATTATATGTGCAATTAAATGAGCCTGGTGATGATAAATATGATGGAGTTTTTAAGATTAATTTTACAAAAGGGCAAGATTCTATTAAAGGAATTTGGTTGGCAAATGATAAAAAATTAAAAGTAACAAAGCGCGAACTTTTGTTGACATCGCGCGTATTTAAATATAATCCAAATAATAATTTCAAAAAACTTGATGATTATACAGATGATATTGGTTTGGTAGATTGGGAAAATTATAAAAACATGAAGCAAAAATATACGGATGACGAAGGTAAGTCTAACGAATATGATGTAACAAAACAACGTTATTCGTCTCAAGCGATTTATAAACTTAATGCTTCGACACAAAAATTAACCGAAAAACAATTAAAAAATTTACAAAAGTTAGATTTAGAAATTCTTCGAAATGCAATATATGCGCGACATGGTTTTACGTTTAAAAATAAAACGGCGCGTCAATTTTTTAATGATGAAGCGTGGTATGTGCCGATGTATGGCGACATCGAAAAAGAATTAACGCCTTTAGAAAAAGAAAATATTGCGTTGTTGCAACGTTTTGAAAAATATGCAACAGATAATTACCTTCAATTTGGACGTTAATATTGATTTAAAAAGAGTTAAAAAAATATTCGATTTATATTTTAATGATAAATTCTGTAGAAAACACATTATTTTAAAATCATCATTTTGTTAATTAATGTGCAAAAAAATAGCTTTTTTTATAAATATTTTTCACTAAAATTAAATTTTTCTAAAGTAATTGTTGATTAATTTAAATTAAATCAATTATATAGTGATTAAAAATAAATTTGTCGTAAATTTGCACCCATAATTTTCAAGGATGCAAAACATTAGAAATATTGCGATTATCGCACACGTTGACCACGGTAAAACGACGTTGGTTGATAAAATTCTTCACTCAACAAACGTTTTTAGAGAAAACCAAGAGTCAGGTGAATTAATCATGGATAACAACGATATCGAGCGTGAAAGAGGGATTACGATCTTCTCTAAAAATGCTTCGGTTATGTACAAAGATGTAAAAATCAACGTTATCGATACTCCTGGCCACGCGGATTTTGGTGGTGAAGTTGAGCGTGTATTGAAAATGGCTGACGGTGTTATCTTATTAGTAGATGCTTTTGAGGGACCAATGCCTCAAACTCGTTTCGTATTAGGAAAAGCGTTAGAATTAGGTTTAAAACCATTAGTAGTAATTAACAAAGTAGATAAAGAAAACTGTCGTCCTGATGAGGTTTATGACAAAGTTTTCGAATTATTCTTCAACTTAGATGCTACAGAAGAACAATTGGATTTCCCTGCATTCTACGGATCTTCTAAACAAGGTTGGTTTAATACAGAGAATGTACGTACAGAAAATATCTTACCATTAATGGACGGTATTTTAGAGCACGTACCAGCTCCAGAAGCAACAGAAGGACCATTACAAATGCAAATTACATCTTTAGATTTTTCTAAATTCTTAGGACGTATTGCAGTAGGTAAAGTAACTCGTGGAGTTGTAAAAGAAGGTGATTGGATTGCTTTAACTAAGCCAGACGGAACTTTCAAGAAACATAAAGTAAAAGAATTATATACATTTACAGGTTTAGGAAAAGTAAAAGCAACAGAAGTAAAAGCAGGTGATATCTGTGCTGTTGTTGGTATTGACGGTTTCCAAATTGGAGATACAATTGCTGATCCAGAAAATCCAGAAGCATTACCAGTAATGCATATTGATGAGCCTACAATGAACATGTCTTTCGGAATTAACAACTCACCTTTCTTTGGTAAAGATGGTAAATTTGTTACTTCTCGCCACTTAGTAGACCGTTTAACAGACGAATTAGAGCGTAACTTAGCTTTACGTGTAGAGCCAACAGAAGATTCTAATACACAATTAGTTTACGGACGTGGAATTATGCACTTATCTGTATTAATTGAAACTATGCGTCGTGAAGGATATGAGTTAACAGTAGGACAACCACAAGTTATCTTTAAAGATATTGATGGTGTTAAATGTGAGCCATACGAAACATTAGTAATTGATGTTCCAGATGATTATTCTTCTAAAGCAATTGACTTAGTAACACAACGTAAAGGTGATTTATTAGTGATGGAAGCGAAAGAAGGTATGCAACATTTAGAGTTCGAGATTCCTTCTCGTGGTTTAATTGGTTTACGTTCATTAATGTTAACTAACACTGCTGGTGAGGCTGTAATGGCACACAATTTCTTAGCATACAAACCTTTCAAAGGTGCTATTGCTGGACGTTCTGCAGGAGTTATCATTTCTAAAGATCAAGGTACGTCAACTCCTTATTCTATTGATAAATTACAAGATCGTGGTAAATTCTTTATCGCGCCAGGAGAAGAGGTTTACGAAGGTATGATTGTTGGGGAGCATTCTCGTAACAATGATTTAGTTGTAAACGTAGTTGAGGCTAAAAAATTGAACAACATTCGTGCATCAGGTAAAGATGATTCTACTACAATTGCTCCAAAAATCGAAATGACTTTAGAGGAATGTATGGAGTATATCCAAGGTGATGAGTGTATCGAAGTTACACCAAACTTTATTCGTCTACGTAAAATTTATTTAAAAGAGAATGATCGTAAACGTTTTGATAAAACAATGAGTTAATATTTTTTTAAAGAATATTAAACTTTATAAATTAAAAATCCCGAACAATTTGTTCGGGATTTTTTTTTGCTATAATTCGTAATGAGCTGTATTTTAAATAAATATTTAATTATCACTATAAGTAGTGATATAATATGTTAAAATTATATATATATTTGGATCTTAAAATCAACCAATTAAATTATTATGAAAAAGATTTACACTTTGGCAAGTCTTAGCGCTTTGCTATTCTCATTAAGTTCGTATGCGCAAGTTGGTATTAGTAGTGCTACTACTTTTACGCCCGATTCATATTCAATATTAGACGCAAGTTCTAACTCAAAAGGAATTTTGATACCACGAGTTGTTTTAACAGATGTTAATACGTTAGCACCAATATCAGGTACAGCAACTGCTCCCGAGGCATTAATGGTTTATAATACAGCAACTGCAGGTACTTCTCCTAATCGAGTTACGCCTGGTTTTTATTTTTGGTCAGGTGCTAAATGGACTCGTTTTTTAAACAATGACAACGAAGCTAAACCAATGGTTTTTTATGCGCCAAGTATTGCATTGGATACAACGGTAGGAAATCATACAGTAGATTTATACCAAGAATATAGCAGTCAATTTGGAGCTCCAAAATTGTCTTCAAATGTAGATACTCCTTTGTCTACTTATACAGTTTCTCAATTGGCTTATTTTATTACTTATATTGATACTGCTGTTTTTACAAATGCAACATTGGCAGTTGATGGTAAATTGACTTATACAGTGCCTGCAACGCCTAATGTTACAGAAAAAACATTTATCAACGTAGTATTTAAAGTTAGAAACTAATTCTATGAGAAAAATATATTTATTTTTTCTTCTTTGTCTAACATTGCTTAGTACAAAGGGATTAGCAGCAGATTTTTATTGGACTGGAAAAGGATCGAGTAGTAATTATAATGTTGTGCAAAACTGGGCTTTAGGTAGTATTTCGGGAGGTGTGCCAACCGTTGTTCCAGGTGCATCAGACAATGTGTTTTTTACGGATGGTGCAATAAAATTTGATGTAAATTTTAATCAAGCTAATATTGTATTTAACAATTTTACAGCAAGTTCTACAACCTCTAATTATAATTATTATTTTACAGCTGTTAATGGTACTACTAAAACGCTTACTGTAAATGGTGTAATGAATTTATCTCAAAAAGCTAGTTTTATAAGTAATTCTACTGGAAATATTGATAATATAGGTGCTTTGATTTTAAAAAATGCACCAATTCATTAATAATAATGATTTGGGTGTTTATATTGTTTTTAATTCAGGAACCAATATAAAAATAACGAATAATTTTAATGCGATGTCTATTATTGTTGATAATGGAACAACATTAGATTTATCTAATCTATCTGTTAATTTAAGAAAGAATACCAATGTAAATGAAGATACAGCAGGAATGTTGAAAGTGTTGAATAGTGCAAGTGGAATAAAATTAACTTCTACTATTTTAAATACAGAAACGATTTGGTTTGTAAATTTTGATATGGCAAAATCTGATTTTTCAAGTTCTACAATTTATATTCATGGTGGAGCGCATTCTTGGACAAATTTTATACACAATACAACACTTACAACATTTTATAGAGGACTAATTGTAGAAAAAGCAGATGTTATCTTACCAAATGTTATAATTGATAATGTAAATAATTATACAAATAGAACTTGTTCTATCATAAATAATAATAATTTAATAATCAATAATCTTACAGTTAGAAAAACAAGTGTTTATTTTGATACAAATAATTTAACTGTAACTAACTTAACAGTAGATAAAGGATATGAGTATACATTTTATGGTACATCTACTGTAACAACGCCTAGTAGTAGTCCAAATTTAAAGGTTACTAATTTTAATTTTAATTCATCATCTTCTGGTACTACAAAGTTTAAATCTTACATATCGGGTTCTAAAAGTTTAGCGTATTTAGATATTCCTGTAGTAGCTGTTGCGCCTTACGCAAATATGATAGCGAATGGTATATATTCTGATAAAGTAGTTACTTTTAGTAATTCTGTTTTAGAAAACTTAAATAAGAATATTAACGTCACTTCAAATGTTGCTATTGATTATTATTGGAGAGGTGGCGGAGATGGCGTATCGTGGAGTGATACAGCAAATTGGAGTTTATCTCCAACAGCAGCAGTAGCAACTGCAACTTTACCATCTTCTAACGATAATGTATTTTTTAATACAAATTCAGTAATTGCAGGTATTATTAATGTGATAAAAAACGTTGATATTCATAACTTTACTGTAATGCCAGATTTTATAGGAAAAACTTTTGAAATTTTTTCTGACACATCTGACGCCTTTACTATTAGAGGATCTTTACAACTGCAAGTAGGAGCAACTTTAAGTATAAGAAATTTATATTTTGTTCCAAAATCTACTGATATAAACTCGCCTGAAACAATAACTCTAAACGATGGATTATTAAGAGGTTCTACTTCTAATGGTGATCGATTAATTGTAACTGGTGGTGGTGCTTTAAGCTTAAAAGGACCTACATTTACTTATTACAAAACAGAGGATGCAAATAGAAATTCATTTATATTAGAAAATGGATCGCTAATATTTGATGCTGCTACAGTTAATTTTAACGATTTTATTAGTGAAATAGCATTAGGATCAAGTTTCAAAGCAAATCTTTATTTAAAAAACAGTACTATAAATACTAAATATTGGAAATATAATAATATAAACAATACAAATCTTAATAGTCAATTTACATTAAACGCAGGCACAAGTACTATTAATTTTACCCAAAGTTTTACTGCTGCAGGAGATACAAATATATATACGATTGATAATAAATTAAAGTATAATAATATTATATTAAAAAATTCTATTACTTCGGTAAGTAGAAGTTTATATGGACTTTTTGATGCGAATAATGTAGAGTTAGAAGCTTCTGCTTATTTTTCTGCTTTTGGTTCATCTATATTTGATACAACAACCAATAGTGTAATTATAAATCAATTAAAAGTTTATGCAGGTAATCTTATTGGTTTTACATCTAATTATAGAATTAATATACTTGATAAGTTTCAGACAATTAATACAGATGCATGTCAATTAGTAACAATATTAGATGGAGATGTTTATACAGTGAATTTTATAATTAACCCTAATGTTACTGATCAAACAAATACAGCAAATGTATTAACCCTAAAAAATTATGATGTAAAAAATATTAAGTTTATAAAGAATGCATCTTATATATTAAATATTAGTGGTAGTGCAGATAGTAA
Source organism: Algoriella xinjiangensis (assembly GCF_900115015.1). Lineage (GTDB taxonomy): Bacteria > Bacteroidota > Bacteroidia > Flavobacteriales > Weeksellaceae > Empedobacter > Empedobacter xinjiangensis. The sequence continues at coordinate 272,391 of NZ_FOUZ01000002.1, forward strand.
AACAACAGGTTATACTAGCTTAACACAAGCTATGCCAGCTAATTTATATTGGATTGGTAGTGCTTCTACAACAAATCAATGGAGTAATTCTGTTAACTGGACTTCAAATTCTGATGGTAGTATAAGTTCAAGTTCTTGTTCTCCTACAAAATTTGATAATGCACATTTCAAATCATATTCAAATGCAAAAGGAAACGAAGTAGCCGTAAATAACGATATTTACATTAATAATATCATTTTTGAAAGTGATTCTCCTCAAAAAATGTTGATTAAAGGAAACGGATCAAGAGATATTTATTTAGGCGGTTCTTTATTATTAAATAATACAGATATTTCTGGGTTTAGTAGACTTTTAGCTGCGGGTAAGCAAATTGATCCTACTTATGATCCTACTCCACGACATAAAATTAGACTAAATGGAGGAAATTTAAATATGCGTATTAACTATTTAAATGGAGCATATTATAAATTAGTTGATAACTTTACTAGTATTACTAATCATGTAAATTATTTAACGAATGGTGCAGATGTAGAAGCAAATAATATAACAATAAAAACAGGATCTTTTTCAAATGAGACAAATGCAAGTGGAAAATTAAATATTGACAATTCATCATTAGAGCTTTCAAATTTTAATATTAATTCGGGAATATTTACAGTTAATGCTGCAAATACAGTATTTAAATTAGTTAATAATAATTCACCTTATTTTACATATTTAGGACCAACAACAACTAGTGGGGTAAATTCAACTTTTAGTACAGCTACTTTAGAATTTGTAGATAAAATACCGACTAATGTTATAACAGGACCTTCAAATGGAGCATTAGTTTTTAAAAGTATTACAACTCGTGGAGTTACTTTTAATGTAAATTCAGATGTAACAACAAGTGTATTAAATTCATTAAGTAATAGAATAAGTATTGTAGCTAATAAAGAGCTAAAAGTAACAGAACAAGCAAATATAAGTGGAACTTCATGTGATGTTACACGTTCTATTGTTTCTGCAACACCAGGTACACGTGCTAAATTTACAATATTAGGTGGAGCTACTAATTTTGATTATCTAACAGTAAAAGATATTGATGCAAACTCTAGTTACCAGGTTTTAGTCTTCGGAACGTATAGCACAAATGGAGGAAACAATACTAGTTATGTTCAATTCTTAGATAAAACAACAGACGATTCTACTTATGGTTTTGGAGCAGTATACGCTTGTAGAGATATTGCTGTAGATAAAATGTTATCAGCTTCAGGATTTTATCCAAATGCAGTAACAACTTATCAATGGTTTAAATTGACTGGTACTAATGCAGATTTAGTTACGCCTATTGCAACAACCAGAGATATTGATTTGTCACTATATGGTTATGGAGAATATAAATTAGTGATTAATTATGATCCTAGTACTGCAGGCGCATGTATTATTAATGATCAAATTAATATTACTCCTTTACCAACAAAACCAACAGAATTATTAGATGATAAGTTCTGTAAAAATAAAGTAGCAATATTTGATGATATCAAAATACCAGGATATAAATTGGTTTGGTATGATAGCGCAACTTCTACATCACCTATACTAGGTACAACACCAATTGTCAGCGGAACTACATATTACGTAGCTCGTAAAACAGACTCAGGTAATGGACAAGATTGTGAATCTATTGAACGAGAAAAATTAGTTTTAAATTTAGATGCATGTGGTGGAGTATATATTAACCCAGCTTTGAGAATGAGAAGCTTCTAAAATAAAATTATAATAATTTAATTTATCTAAAACGGGATTGTTCTTAAGAACAATCCCGTTTTTATTTTACATCTAATCAAACAAATTTTTAATTTGATTGAATCATCGTTTTTAATTTTTTAAGCACAATTATCAATTCATCTTTATTTGCGCGATATTCTAAAATTATTAAATCTTCTGTGTACTTCGAAAAGTTATAACCTTCTTCAATATCATTGTACCAAATTATCCAATTTTGATGTTTAGCCACAACCCAAAAATTTTGATGAATTACATCTTCACAGGTCCAAGTTTCGGGAGAAATTTTGATTTCATTCCAAAATTCAAGTAATTCATCATCCAAATCTTGTTCAGCCAAATATAATTCAAGCAATAAATCCTTTTTAGGAAAAGCAATCCATTTATCCATATTTTATTTACTTTTTACCAAAAGCCAATTTGTAAAACGTTGTATTTGGTCAGAGCCGGCTTCGGTCCATTCAATCACATACCAATAGCTTGTTGTTTCTACTACAAAGCCATTTTGCTTACCGTTCCATGTAAAATTATTTGCTTCAGAACCTTCAAAAATTAATTTCCCGAAGCGATCAAAAATAGTAAACTTCGGATTTAATTTATTTTTTAATTGCGAATAATCTAATACATCATTTTTACCATCACCATTTGGCGAAATAAAATTAAGCAATTTAATGACCGAAAATTCTTTTGAAACAGGCGCGCAATCTAAACTAGATTTTACGTGAATAATATGATTGCCCAACGTAACATTTGTAAAAATAGGAGAGGTCTGAAATTGACCATTATCTAATGCATACAAATAAGGCGGCGTAGAACCCGAAACAATTACAGTTACCGTAGAACCTTGTATATTGATTGATTGGATAATTGGATCTTCGGCAGCTATTACTTTTACTTCTTGCGTATAAAAACATCCATTGTGCTCTAATTTTACATGATAAGTACCAACGGGCACATTTTGTATAGATGATGTTGTAGCACCGTTAAAATCCCACAAATACGAATCAAATCCAGCGCCAGCATCTAAATCTGTTGTTGCATTTTTACAAATAGTTATGTCTTTTAAAATTGTAGAACGTTTTGATTGTTTAAATTCAAAACTGATAGGCGCAATATTATCGCATAAACCACTTTGTCTAAATCGTACATAAAAAATTTTATCTGCTGTAATTATTTGTTGTGGATTTATTATTGCATTTAGATTGAGTTTTGCATCATTTTCATTAGTATAAAAAGTTGTTAATCCGAAGCTATTATCAATTAAAATATCGATATAATTAGTAAGATTAATTTCTTCTTTTCCATCAAGCTCATTGTCACAAATTTTAATAGGATCAAGATTATTGAATTGACTTAAACCATTATTGATAAAGGTTATTTTATGAATTATCGCTGTACAATTTCCGGGTTGTATACGTATATAAACACTCTTAGAAACTTCGGTTGTCAGAAAAGAAACTTTATCTATTCCACCAGTTAAATTGTCAATTGCATCTTGTTCGGTTTCAAAATATTTTATATTAAATGTTGAATAGTTATAGTCTTCAATAATATATTCTGTAAAATCACTTAAAGGTTTTTCTATTTTTCCATCCAAATCATCATCACAAATAGTAAAATTAGTTTGAGTAATAATTGGATCTATTTGGATTTCTATTGTTAAACTTCCTTTTAATTTACAACCACTTATTTGTGTAATTTCTACTTCGTAAAAACCTTCATCATTAACAGTTAATTGAGATGAAGTTTCTCCTAAAATTTCAAAACTATCTTTGTACCATTTATAACTTTGTGCATTTGTTGTTGTTGCATCAATAATGTGAGTTGATCCTTTGCATAAAGCTGTACCATCGCCAACTAACAAATCATTTCCTAAACTTTTTGTGCCAACAAAACTACCTGCTTTTAAAAATACCCCCGAATCATATAAACCATTTCCTTGATCGGCAATAACAATTTTTAAATGATATTTTTCTCCAGGAATTATGGCTGTTGTTGCAGTTAATACTTTGGTTTGACCATTAAAACCAATTGGCGAATTTGTAGGATTAAATTGCCCAAAATATTGCGGATTAATAGGTGTACATTTTCCTCCATTTCCGTAAACTGTATTCACAGAAACTGGAGTAGAAGTATTGGGTAAAACAGCTAAGTTTTTGTAAGCATCTGCGCTTCCTGTTTTTTTAATTAAAAAAGCAAAACCATCCGTATAACCACAATTTCCAGCATCAGTCGTTCTTAAATATTGTTCTGAAGCAAATAGATAATCAAAACTAATTTTATTACTTTCTGGCGAAATAAAATCAAATTCTAAGATTGTTGCATTTGTTGTATTCGAAATATTTAAAGCATTTTCTAAATCTTGGTCACCTTTCCAATTATTATCCGTTCTACTACTAATTCCGTTATTTGGACCAGGCGCATCTTTTAGTTTTCCGGAAGAAAGTAAAATTCCATTTTCTAGCGGAAAAGAACTTGTTCCTTTGTCAAAGTATCCATAACTTTTATCACCATCGTCAAAACTCCAACCTTGTATTTTTATAGAGCCATCTATTACCTCAATACAATTAGAACCAACAAAAATATCTTTTATCAATTGTTCTGCAGTATAACTTGATTCTACTTTTATGTATTGAGCAGATAAAAATTGGGTAGGAAAATAAGTGAAGCAAAATAGTATAAAGAACTTTAAAGTAAAGTTTTGTTTCATATATTTTTAGTTAAATGAGTAAAAAAGAGGGTAAAAGGTAAGAATAAAAAAACGGTTAAACCGATTTATTTGATTAAATCGGCTTAACCGTTTTGAGCATATATTAAAAAAATAATTAAGCTACTTTTTCTATATTATCTGCTATAGTTTCGATAAAAGAAGTCAATGGTTTTTTAGCCATCATTTCAATCATCATATTAAAGTTTCCATCAAAATCCAATTCAACATCAGAAGTCGCATCATCCACAGCTTCTATGTTAATTGTTAATGTATATTCGAAAGCTGGTGCAGGCGATTCAAAAACAATTTTTGATGGCTCTACAGTTTCTTTTAAACGCATTCCAACTTTTGGTAAACTACCAACTCCAACTGTAAAACCTTTTCCAGATTCGTGAATCTCAAATGATTTTGTATCCGTTGGCATTAATTGTTCGTAATTCTTCATATCCAACAAAAAGTTAAACGCATCTTGTTGATTTTTTGCGAAACGCACTTTCTTTGTATTTACCTTCATATCCTTGTGAGTTTTTATTAAATTTGTAACAAATCGTTCAAATGTACAAAGTTTTTTTTAATGAAAGTTTGTTAACTTTCAGCAATCAATCGAACCCCGAAGCAAAAAATATTTTATTTCATCACGAAACACAATTTGATGAAGCGTTTCATTTATTATCTTCAAAATCAGTAGGTTTTGTAAATGTATTTAGCGAGAATATTGATGAGGTTTGGACGAGTTTCTTAAAATATTACAAACATATACAAGCTGCGGGTGGTATTGTACGCAATTCTCAAGACGATTTTTTATTTATTTTTAGATTAGGTAAATGGGATTTACCAAAAGGAAAAATGGAGAAAGGAGAATCGAAAGAAGAAGCCGCAATTAGAGAAATTGAAGAAGAATGTAGTATTACAAATTTAGAATTGAAACGATATTTAATGCCAACTTTTCATATCTATTATTTAAGAGAATACGTGATTAAGGAAACTTTTTGGTTCGAAGTTTATTATGATGGTGTTGAATTGCCTTTGCCACAAACCGAAGAAGGGATAGAAACGGTAGAATGGAAAAAAGAAACTGAAATTCCACAACTATTAGAAAATTCTTACCCAAACATTCAACTTTTAATGAATAATTATTTAGATTTGTAATAAATAAGATAATCATGAAAAACTATATTTTAGGAATTTGTGCTGTAATGGCTTTTGCAACAACGACTAATGCACAAACTAAAAAACAAGATAAAAAAGTAAAAACTGAAAAAGTATCTAAATCTCAATCAAAAATTTTAGATAACGGAACAGCTAAAATTGACGATTTATATGCATATCAAGCGTATGGAGAATCTTTTGATGTAAAAAATGCCTTGACAAAAAAAGAGTTAGGTAATTTGTACGATAACATGAAAAGTGGTGATGAATTGCAAAATGTACAATTTGTTTCGACAATAGAATCTGTTTGTAAAAAGAAAGGTTGTTGGATGAAAGTTGACCTTGGAAAAGGAGAAGAACAATCTTTTGTACGTTTTAAAGATTACGGATTTTTTATGCCTTTAGATGGCGAAAAAGCAAATGTAGTAGTACATGGAAAAGCTTTTGTTAGCGAAATTTCTGTAGAAAAATTACGTCATTATGCAGAAGATGCAGGAAAATCTGCAGACGAAATTGCAAAAATTACAAAACCTCAGATGCAATATAATTTTGAAGCTGACGGAGTTTATTTAAAAGAAAACTAAGAAGTTTAACTTCATAAATAATAACAAAAACCTTTCGATTCGAAAGGTTTTTTTATAAAATAAAATTACAAAAAATGAATTCATTTCAAGCTAATCCAGATTTATTTCTTCAATTAATAGGACAATCGATTGAAGACGATTTGTATAAAAAATTTCAAAAAGAATTTGAATCTCCGATTTATAGCCGCGAAAATTTTGTAGAAACTTCTCCAAAAACATACGATTATGATGTTTTGTACAAAGAAAAAGGAATCTATTTAACAATTTTGAATAATGAAGTTGCTTCAATCAAATTTTATTTATCTCCAAATCCAGTTTGTACGGTTTATAATGAAAAAATAATGTACGGTTTATCATCTGTTGTAGATGAAACTCAAGCAACTAGAAAATTTGATTTTACGAAGAAAGGAAATTATAATCCAAACCGCTTGGTTAGTGAATATGCAAAAGAAAATGTAACAATTGCATTTGATTCTATGACAGGAGAAATTTTATATGTTGAGGTTGAAAATATTTAAAATTAATTTTGCTGTTTATGTCTTATTATTTTTAGATATTTATTGCTTAATAATAAATATTTAATGAAAAAATATCTATTCGCTCTTATTATAATTGGTTCTTTTTCGGGTTTTGCCCAAACAAATACTACTGTAAATAAATCAATTGTTGTAGGCGAAACGGCAGTTTCTTACACGTATAAAGCTAAAATTAATCCTGAATTTAAGCAACAGATTCTTGAAACGATTACACATAAATTTGGAAAATCTAGACAAGATAAAAGTGATTTGGTTTGGAATAGAAATGGAAGTTATGAAATCGTTTTGGCAAATGATGAAGTAAGAATACATTTCGGAAAAAGTAGCGATAATCAGTCAATTTATACTGATATTAAAGCTTTAGGGAATGATTTAACTGAAATTATAAATAAACCGCATTATAAAAATAGAGCGATTTCTACTAAATCCTATGTTTTAAATGATAGAGCTAATTCTTATTCTTTTCGAGGAGTTTTTACTCAAAATAAAAGAAATTTAATTAAGAAAAGTATCGAGAATCAATTTGGAGAAGCGAATTCTAAAAAAGATAATCTTGTTTGGAATAAAAACGCAAAATATAACATTGATTTAAAGAACGGTGAAGTTGAAATTAGTTTAGAAAAAAGTAGTGATAATGAAATTGATTACAAGAAAATAACTGAATTAGAACAAGAACTAATTTCTATTTTAATAAATTATGGGCCAAAAAATATTGCAATTTCAAATAAAACGTATGTCTTAAATGATAATGCAATAATTTACTCTTTTCGAGGTGTTTTTCATGAACGAAAAAATGAAACGATCAAGAATATAATCGAATCAAAATTTGGTAATGCAAAGACAAATAATCAAAATGAATTAATTTGGTATGAAAGCGGCGTTTTCGAAATTAATTTGACAGCTGGAATTTTAAAAATTAGTTACGATAAAAGTAACGAAAACGAAGTGGTTTATAATCAATTAAAAACAGTGGTTGAAGAAATATTGGCGGTTATCAATAAATAATCACAGCTAATCATTAACCCTTCGTTAACCGTTTGTTAACCCAGTTATCATTTTCTTTTTCAGAATTTTATCAAAAATTAAAATCAATGAAAAAGTGGATATTATTAATTGTATTGGCAAGTTCGTTTTCTGCTTATGCACAACAAGCAAAAGCTATTGCGAGTTCTAAAACAAATACAACGACAACAACTTCTAACGTTTCGGTTAGTGTAAGTGATGATGATTCGAATTACGCGTTTGCGGCAAGTTTTGATAAACAAAAAACATCTTCTGCAAAAAAAGAAATAGTAACTATTTTTGGAGAGCCAGCAACCGAAGGAAAATATTTTGTCTGGAGAAAAGGTGAAAATCTTGAAATTAAACTTCGCGAAGGAAGAGTTTCTATAGAATTTGAGAAAGGAGATCAAAAACTTTATGATAAAGTAAAAAGCTTAGGAGATTCGGTTTCTGAAGTAATTGGAAGTAAAAAATAATACATTTTAGTGCTAAATAATAAATCCACAAAAAAATATTTTTTTGTGGATTTATTATTTTAGAATATATACATATCCTTTTTTTCATCATAATTAATAATCTGCATTTCGACAAAGGAGAAATCTAAAATAAAATATTATTATCTAAGAGATTCTTCATTCCGTTTTTGCTTTATTCTGAATAACAAATACTGATATGATAAATAGTAGATTATCATTTATGCATTATCCTAATCTTTATAAATCAAGTATTTTGCTCTAATTTTCTTGAAAGCTTCTAAATCCTTTTGCCAAGTCGCTTTTATTTGCTCCGCAGTCATTCCTTTTTCTATTTGTTTTCTCAATTCATCTGTTCCAGACAATTGGTCAATCCAAAGTTTTTTACCATTCATTGTCCAAAAAGGTTGCTTTGTATTGTTTTTATAAGCAGTTATTAACCATTTTAAATTGATTTCTGATTGATAAGGAACATCGGTTAAATCTTCACCATAACAAACTTCATCCTTAAATTTAGGACTCGCTGCACCCGATTTTGAAACAGGCGTATACTGATAAGACATATTTTTAAGAAAAGGAGATCCATAAACCTGAAATTGTTTATCAGTTCCGCGACCTTCATTTACATTTGTTCCTTCAAATAAACACGTACTTGGATACAAATTTATTGCGTGCGAGTTAGGCAAATTTGGCGATGGTTTTACGGGTAAATTATATTTGGATTGATGTGTATAATTAATCAACGGAATAATTTCTAAATCGGCTTTTACTTTATTTGCCAACCAACCTTCACCGTTAATCATTTTTGCATATTCACCAATCGTCATTCCATAAACAATCGGAACATTGTGCATTCCGACAAACGATTTAAATTCTGACTTCAAAACTGGTCCATCAATGTAATGTCCGTTCGGATTTGGTCGATCCAAAACAATTACTTTTTTGCCATTTTCGGCAGCAGCTTCCATCACATAATGCAAAGTCGAAATGTAGGTGTAGAAACGCGCACCAACATCTTGCATATCAAAAATTAGGACATCAACATCAGCAATTTGATTGGCTTTTGGTTTTTTATTATCACCATAAAGCGAAACAATTGGTAAACCAGTTTGCGAGTCAATTCCAGATTTTACTTTTGCGCCAGCATCTGCATCACCGCGAAAACCATGTTCGGGCGAATAAATTTTAACAACATCAATTCCGTTTTTCAATAACAAATCTACTGTGTGCATTGTTGTTCCATCAAATTTTACAATACCCGTTTGATTGGATACAACGCCCACTTTTTTACCTTTTAATTGTGGAAGATATAAAGTAGTATTTTCTGCACCAACTAAAATATTTTCATTCGTTTGAATGTTTTTAGAAGTTTTGTTTTGACTGTAAACTTTTGAAGCAAAGCTTAAAAAAATACCCGAGCTAAGTAAAGCAATTGATGTATATTTGACAAAGTTTTTCATTTCGTTTTGAAGAATTTTTTAGTTTAGGTAAATAGTCAACCTAAAATTAGTTTTAATCGTAAAAAATAATAAATATTGAGTTTTTCTTGGTGGTTTTCAAAAAAAATTGCGCTTGGTAAAAATACTAAAAATAACTTATCAAGTATCATTATTCGCATTGGTCAAGTTGCGGTAGCTTTGGGATTAATTGTTTCGTTGGTTACAATTTCGACTGGTGTTGGTGCAAGAAAAGCAATAAAAGAGAAATTAGCCGATTTTAATGGTCACATTACAATCAAAAATTACAACAGTAATACTTCGCTAAATTCGGATTCGTTATCACTTCATCAAAAATTTTATCCAACGTTTAAAGAAGTTCCAGAAATTGTTCATGTTCAAGCAATCGCCAATAAAAGTGGTGTAATTAGAACAAAAGAAAATTTTAGTGGCGTTGTTTTTAAAGGTGTCGGGACAGATTATGATACTGTTCGTTTTCAGAAATTTTTGATAAAAGGACATTTTCCTAAAATCAATAAAGATTCGATTATGAATGATGTTGTGTTGTCTAAAAAGATTGCAGATGAAATGAAATTAGACGTGGATAGTTCATTTGTGATGTATTTTATTCAGGATGATAGCACGCCAATTTATCGACGTTTTACCGTTTCGGGATTATTTAAAACTGATGTCAAAAATTTTGATGATGTTATTATGTTGGGCGATTTAAAACACGTGCAACGCCTTAATCGCTGGGATAGTACAACAGTTGGTGGTTTTGAGATGTTTGTAAACGATGTAGAAAATATAGAGCCCGTCGCAAAAAAAGTAAACGAATTAATTCCATATAATTTATATTCAGAATCTGCAACATCGTCATTTGCGCAAATCAATGATTGGATTACTATTTTTGATAAAAATATTATCATCATCGTTTTTATTATGCTTTTTGTGGTTGTCATTAATATGGTAATGGTTCTTTTAATATTGATTTTAGAACGCACACATTCAATCGGAATTTTAAAAGCATTTGGTGCGACCAATTGGCGAATCCGAAAATTATTCATCAATTATGCATTATTTATTATGTTTCCGGGTTTAATCGCAGGAAATGTAATTGGAATTGGATTATTATTAATTCAGAAATATTTCGGAATCATTAAGTTACCAGCCGAAAATTATTATTTATCAACAGCTCCAGTTTATTTAGATTTCGGAACAATAGTATTATTAAACGTTGGCGCTTTATTAGTTTGTGCAATTGTATTACTTTTGCCATCGTATATGATTTCTAAAATAACGCCTGCAAAAGCGATAAATTTTAGATAAAATTTCTTAGTTTAAAGTAAAAGTTAGAATAAAATGAAATACGCAAATAATATATTAGAAACGATAGGGAATACACCTTTGGTTAAAATTAACCAAATAACAAAGGAATTACCTTGTACGGTTTTAGCGAAAGTAGAATATTTTAATCCAGGTAGTTCTTGTAAAGATCGTATGGCTCTTAAAATGGTAGAAGATGCAGAAAAAGACGGACGTTTAGTTCCTGGTGGTACAATTATCGAAGGTACTTCGGGTAACACAGGAATGGGATTGGCTTTGGCAGCGGTAATCAAAGGATACAAATTAATTTGTGTGATTACTGATAAACAATCAAAAGAAAAAATGGATATTTTACGTGCCGTTGGTGCTAAAGTTGTGGTTTGTCCTACAGATGTAGAGCCTACAGATCCACGTTCTTATTATTCAGTTTCAAAAAGATTAGCAGAAGAAACACCAAATGGTTGGTATGTTAATCAATATGATAATCCATCAAATGCACAAGCAAATTACGAGCAAACTGGACCAGAAATTTGGGAACAAACAGAAGGTAAAGTAACTCATTTTATTGTTGGAGTTGGTACAGGAGGAACAATTTCTGGTGTTGGAAAATACTTAAAAGAGAAAAATTCAAATGTAAAAATTTGGGGAGTTGATACATACGGATCAGTTTTCAAAAAATATAAAGAAACAGGAATCTTCGACGAAAATGAAGTATATTCTTACGTTACAGAAGGTATCGGAGAAGATATTTTACCAGAAAACGTAGATTTTGATATTATTGATGGTTTTACAAAAGTTACTGACAAAGATGCAGCGGTTTATACACGTCGTTTAGCGTTAGAAGAAGGACTTTTTGTAGGAATGTCTTCTGGTTCTGCAATCAAAGGATTATTACAATTAAAAGATGAATTTGGTCCAGATGACGTAGTAGTTGTTTTGTTCCACGATTCAGGTTCTCGTTACGTTGGTAAAATCTTTAATGATGATTGGATGCGTGACAGAGGATACTTAGAAGAAGAGGTAAAAACGGCAATAGATTTAATTCAAGAACATGTAGACAAACCATTGTTAACAGTTCGTACAGAAGAATTGGCAGCACATGCAATAGATCGTATGCGTCGTTTCAAAATTTCTCAAATTCCAGTAATGGATATTACAGGATTTGTTGGATCTTTGGATGAATCAGATTTATTTCAAGCCTTTTTAGAAGATAGAAATGTAGCTGATAAACCAGTTCGCGAGATAATGGGAAAACCTTATCCAATTGTAAAAGCTAGTGCATCAATCGAAGAAGTTTCGAAATTAATTACAAAAGATAATCAAGCTGTTTTAGTTGAGCTTGAAAACGGAAAATATCATATTATCACAAAACATGATATTATCAATTCGATTAAATAACAAAATGTCTATCTTTGAAGCGATATGGGAATTGTATTAAAAGGACAAAATTTAATAAAAGACTACGGTAAAAAACACGTGGTTAAAAATGTATCTTTCCAAGTAGAACAAGGAGAAATTATTGGATTATTGGGACCAAATGGTGCTGGTAAAACAACTTCGTTCTACATGATTGTTGGTTTAGTAAAAGCAACGCAAGGAAAAGTTTTTATGGATAAACAGGATATCACAAACGATGCGATGTATAGACGCGCGCAAAAAGGTATTGGATATTTGGCGCAAGAAGCCTCTGTTTTTCGTAAACTTTCTGTAGAAGATAATGTTAAATCTGTTTTACAATTTACGAAACTATCTAAAAAAGAACAGCAAATGCGTACAGATGCTTTAATCGAAGAATTTTCGTTAGAGCATGTTCGTAAAAATCGAGGCGATTTACTTTCTGGTGGAGAGCGTCGTCGTTGCGAAATTGCACGTTGTTTGGCAACAGAGCCTAATTTTATTTTATTAGACGAACCTTTTGCAGGAGTTGACCCTATTGCGGTAGAAGATATTCAGAAGATTGTAAGATCGTTAAAAGAAAAAAATATTGGAATCTTAATTACTGACCATAATGTTTCTCAGACATTAGCAATTACCGACAAAACATATATTATGTTTGAAGGTAAAATTTTAAAAGAAGGTTCGCCAGAAGAATTAGCAAATGACGAAGACGTTCGTCGTGTTTATTTGGGCGAAAACTTTATGTATCAGCAGATATAATTCGTATACTATATTTTTATATAAATCCTTTAAGTTTAGACTTAAAGGATTTTTTTGTAATTATTTTTTATATAAAAAGCTGATTATGAATTAAATTAAGAGTATTAATTGATTATAAATGATTAATTTTACAATAATCTTAAATAGATATTATGATGAAAAAATTACTTTTAGTTACATTTATATTCACAGTTTTTAGTGTGTTAACACAAGCTCAATCAAAAAAGATATTTTATGGTTTAAAAGCGGGTTATAACATGGCAGATTTTAGTGGAGATGTAAAAAATACAAAAATATTATCAAGTTTTCATGCTGGTGGATTTGTAGAGATTCCTGTTTTATCTAAATTATCAATTCAACCAGAAATAGTTTATTCAGAACAAGGAAAAAGACATAAATTAGAAAACTATGAGTCAAAATCACATGTAAATTATATCAATGTACCAGTTTTGGCAAAGTATTATATTACAGATGCTTTTTCTGTAGAAGCTGGACCACAAATTGGATTTTTAGTAAAATCTGAGGACGAAGATAATTTTGGCAAGTATGATTATAAAGACGAAACAAAAAGTATAGATTTTGCTTTGGTATTAGGATTATCATATCGTTTACCAATAAATTTGTTTTTCTCAGCACGTTATAATTATGGATTATCAAATTTTAATAAATTAGAAGGTTCAGACTATAAAATGATCAATCAAGTTGGGCAATTATCTGTAGGATATAGATTTTAAACGATAAAAAATAACAATTAAAACCACTCAATTTGAGTGGTTTTTTTGTTAACATATATTTCATTAATTATTGTTGATTTACTTCCCTTTTTGATATATTTGATTTAGCTTGATAAAACAAAATATAAAAGATTTTAGCAAGTTTTTCTCAACCAAAACCTAACCTATAATGAAATTGAATTACTTTTTTTCAATTGTTTTCATATTAATTCTTTTTTCATGTAATCACGAAGAAGACACGATCAAAGGAAAAAAGATAGAATTTCGTGGAGGAGTTGTCTTAACTTTTGACGATGATTATGTAGATGATTGGAATAAAGCAAATAGTATATTAGCGCAATACAATTGGAAAGCAACTTTTTTTGTGACACATTTTGATAAATTAAAACCACAAGAAATTCAAGAACTTAAAAATTTACAAAATAAAGGCAACGAAATTGCAGCACATGGACTAAATCATCAACATACCGTATTATTTGTAAAAGAAAATGGAGCCGATTCGTTTATCAAACAAGAAATTAATCCGATGTTAACTTTGATGAAAAATGATGGATTTAACGTAACCAATTTTTCTTATCCATACGGTAATAGAACCGAAGAAACGGATAAATTGTTGTTTCAGCATTTTAATTTTTTAAGAGGAACCACTTATGGTAGTGAAGCACCAAATTTGCAAAATTGTTATTACAACAAAAGTAAATTAATTTACGGTTTGGGTTTAGATAACAGTTATCCTCACTTTAGTGTGCCCTATTTTTTGTCACTTTTACAATATGCTAAAGAGCAAAATAAAGTTGTCATTTTTTACGCGCATAAAACTGTGCCTAAAGCTTCTAAAAATTATGAAACCGAATTTTCGACTTTAACAGAAATCTGCAAATTTGTAAAGAATAATAATATGAAATTTTATACTGTTTCAGATTTAGATAAAATCAAATAAAACAAAAACCTCAAATCTTAGATTTGAGGTTTTTGTTTTATAAATCAACGTAAAAAATATTTCCTTTCTGATTTATTGTATTTTTAAAATATAAAAAAACATCTTGTATATCAAATCGTCTAAAACTAATAAGTTGGCTTGTCGGATTATTTGGTAATTGATAAGTCATTTCAAAATTTAACATATTTCCGAAACCAGAACTTTCTATTTTTTCTACCAAAATACCAATAGATTCTAATCGTTCTATCAAACGACTTATTTCCAAATCATTATGTCTCATACTACCCAAAACTCACTAATTATGCGGTTTCAAAGCTAAAACTTAATTAGAAAATAATCCATTTTTATTTTAAAAAATTTATCGTTTCCAGACTTTATTTCAATTCTTTTTTCAAGAAAATAATTACATCATTTATAGTTTCAAATTGCTTTACACCATATTTTTCGGCAGTAATATCAACGTTTCCTTTTCGCCAAAAACCTTCGGGACAAACAATAAAAAGTTTTCCAGTTCGGGCATATAATCCCATTTCTAATAAACTTATTGGGCTTTTAGAATCTTTTCCAAAATACATAATAATGTAATTTGCTTGTTCCAAAGCATTCAATTCCCATTCAACTTGTTTGCGAAATTCGGGTTCCTCTTTTACGGGTTTCCAAGCAGTATTCCAATCATCACGACGTGGATTTAGTAAAATAACACGTTCATTTTTCAGTTCATTTGTAACTTTAGCTTGCCAATCTTCCGAATTTCCCATATCTATTGTTCCCCCTAAAAATATTGTTGTTTTTTCGGATTGATTTGGAATAAAATTCGGTGATTTTATTTCGATTGCTTGCGCAGAAACAACTATATTTAACAAAGAAATTACGACAGAAAGAAGAATAGTTCTCATTTATTTTTCTTCAAAAATAAGGCAGAATGATTTTTTCTGAAATGATTTATACGATAGTTTTAATTTAAATTACGAATATGAAAAAGATAATTGTTTTTTTAACGCTCTTTTTAACGACTTATTTCGTTAATGCTCAAAGTAGAAGTAAGTGCGAAAACTTAGCCGCAAATGCACTTTATAATTCTGATTATATAAAAAAAATGACAAAAGATTGGAGTCAATTAATCAAGGAAAATGGAGGAACTGGTTATGGTTTACAATCTAATGAAGCTGATAAAGGTATTTATAGTTTTGTGATGGTGCAACATTATCCCGATCGTGATTATAACGCAGTTTGGCTAACGGTTGATGTGAAGAATCATGTAGTTTTTGAAGAAAATATGGCTGATCCAGCATTGAATAAACCATTTAAGCTTAAAAAAGCAGATTGGACAAAATTGAAAAACTGTATTAACTAAAAAAGCTGAAAATCGATTCGATTTTCAGCTTCAAAAAATTACTTTTTGGCTTTCTTAGCAGGTTTTTCTTCAACCACTTCATCTTCGTAATAATACTTTTTACGCGGTCGTTTTACACCATAAGAGCCATTTACAATTTTTCCTCTTTTTGACTTTTTATCTCCTTTTCCCATCTAAAGTGTTTTAAATTAATAAATTTGATAATATCACAACAAGATAATTAATTCATTTTATTTAGCAAAAGTTTTACTATAACTTTTAGAAAACGCGTAATTTTGCGACATCATTTGGCGTTGCTGAATTTTAATTTTATAGAATAGAAAGAATGAGTAGAAATACAGATGCAAATAAAAAAGCTGTAAAAGCAAAAAAAGCACAAAAAAGAAAAAAAGTTAAAGACGAAGAAGCTGAACGTAGAGCTCGTTTAAAAGAAATTAACCGAATTTTTAACGAAAAAAATAAACCAGAAAACGAAGATTAAATAATGAAAATTCTACACACTGCCGATTGGCATTTAGGTAAACGATTGGATAATTATTCTCGAATAGAGGAGCAAATTGAGGTGATGAACGAAATCTGCGAAATTGCAGATGAACAAAATGTCGATTTGGTTTTAGTTGCCGGCGATTTATTTGATACGTTTAATCCGAGTGTAGAAGCTGTCGAATTATTTTATAAAACGTTGAAACGGTTAGCAAAAAATGGTCAACGACCGGTTGTTGCAATTGGTGGTAATCACGATTCTCCCGATCGCATTGATGCGCCAGATCCTTTGGCGCGCGAATGTGGAATTATTTTAATCGGTCATCCAAATACGAAAGTGCAGGAATTTAAACTTCCTGAATTTGAGATTTCTAATTCGGTAGAAGGTTTTATTGAGTTAAAATTGAACAAAATAAAATTCCCAATCCGAATTATTCATACAGCTTATGCAAATGAAATTCGTTTAAAACAATATTTTGACGAAGAAAAAGAGCAACAATTAAATGCTATTTTAGCCTCAAAATGGCAAGATTTAGCCACTAATTTTTGTGATATAAATGGCGTTAATCTTTTGATGACACATTTGTATATGAATAAAAAAGGGCAAGAATTGTTGGAAGAGCCAGAAGGAGAAAAGCCAATTAAAATTGGTAATGCAGATTTGGTTTTTTCAGACGGAATTCCTGCTCAAATTCAATATACGGCTTTGGGACATTTGCATGCATTTAATAACGTAGGAACTACAGAAAAACCTGTCGTTTACAGTTCTTCGCCTTTGTGTTATAGTTTTAGCGAAGCTGGTCAAACCAAATATGTTTCAATTATTGAGGCAAATCCTAACGAAAATGTATCGTTTGAAAAGATTGAATTGAAGAAAGGAAAACCGTTGGTTCGCAAAACTTTTGATTCTGTAGAAAATGCTGTCGAATGGTTAAATGATCATCAAAATACATTGGTGGAATTGACTTTAGAAAGTGAAACATTTCTAAAAGCTGAAGATAGAAAATTGATTTATCAATCTCATCCAGGAATTATTCATTTGATTCCGAAAGTTAAAAATCAAAGAAACTTAGAAAATCAAGCCAAAGAAATTAATTTGAATCAAAATATGGAAGATCTTTTTCAAGATTATTTCAAATCAAAAAATGGTAATCAAGAACCAAACGATGATTTAAAAAACTTGTTCAACGAAATTTTGAATGCTTAATTTATGATTCCAGTAAAATTAACAATAGAAGGTTTATATTCTTACCAAGAACGTCAAATAATTGAATTTAATAATCTAACAGAAGCAGGATTATTTGGAATTTTCGGAAAAGTTGGTTCAGGAAAATCATCAATTTTAGAAGCAATTACATTTGTATTATACGGTGAAACAGAACGATTAAACAATCGTGATAAACGAGCATATAATATGATGAATTTAAAATCAAATCGTTCTTATATCGAGTTTGATTTTTATAATTATGAAAATAAATTGTTTCGTGCGACGCGAGAATTTAAACGAAATTCTAAAAACTTCGAAGACGTAAAATCGCCAACGGTGGTTTTATATGAATTCAAAAATGAAATTTGGATTCCTTTAGAAAGTTCAGATATTGAAAAAATTATTGGATTAAGTTACAAAAATTTTAAGCGCACAATTATTATTCCACAAGGTCAATTCAAAGAATTTATTGAGTTGGGAGCGACTGAACGTACGAAAATGATGAAAGAAATTTTTAATCTTCATCGTTTTGATTTAAAAGATAAAGTAAGTGGTTTAGTAAAGAAAAATTCATCAAATTTAGATCAACTTCAAGGAAAATTATCGGGTTTTGAAGAAGTTTCTGTTCAGAAAATTGAAGAATTAGAAGTAGAATTAAAACTTGCGAAAGAGCATTCAAAAATAGTTTTAGAAGAACATTTAATTTTAAGCGAAGCTTTTGAGAAATTGAAAAGATTGAAATTAGATTTTGACAATTTAAGACATCGTAAAATTGAATTTGAAACATTAAAGGAACAAAAAATAAATATTGATAAAAAAGAGAAAAATTTGGTTATTTATGAGCGAATTTTTAATTCATTTTATCAGTTATTAAAAGATCAAATTAAATATTCGACAGAGTTAGAATTAAAAAAATATGATGTCGAAAATCAAAAAAAACAATTTCTTTTAACAGAAAATCAATTAAAAGAAATTACAAAAGAATTAGAAATAATTCAACCTCAATTTGAAAAATTACATCATTTACGACAAGAAGAAACTGATTTTGTTTTAATTGCAGAAATTTTAAAGTTTACAAAAGAAATTGAAACTTTAAAAGAAAGAACACAAAAAGGTTTATTTCAGGTAGAAGAAGTAAAGCAAAACGAAATAAAAATCAATCAATCGATTGAGAAAAAAGAACAAGAAATAAAAGATTTAAAAGCGAATAAAGTTGATTCTCAAATCATATTTGAAGTTGGGAATTGGTTTAATACAGCGAAAAATCTTCAAAATTCTATTTCTAATCAACAAAAAAAGATTGAACAAGTTCAGTTGCAAATCAATCAATTAAAAGAAGAATTGACTGAATTAAATGTTGATAAAGATTCATTTGAAAAAGAAAATATTGCCTTAAAAAATCAATTTTTAAATCGTAAAAAAGAAATTGAAGAAAAGCGTAATCAGCTTGAAGTTCAACAAAAATTAGCGCAATATGCTCACGAATTGCATGACGGAGAAGCTTGTCCTTTGTGTGGTTCGGCGGAACATCCGCATATTATTGAAGTAGAAGATGTGAGCAATAATTTAGTGTTATTGAAAGATTCTTATGCAGAAATAGAAAAAGAAGAGGCAGATTGGCAACAAAAAGTAAATAAAGTTCAACAGATTTTTTCTCGTTTACAAATATTTGAAGATCAATTAAAACAAGAAAATAATTTAATTGATAATTTGAATAATCAAAGTATTAATCATTTAAAATTATTTATTTGGACAAATTTTGATTCTGCAAATTATACTCATTTTCAAGAAATACAACAAAATTCTATTCGTTTAGAAAAAGAAATTGAGCAAAAAAATGAAGCGCTGAAAAATGATCGAATTGTTTTAGAAAAAGAACGCCAAGATTTGGATAAATTTTCGAAAGCATTAGAAAATTTCAAGCTTGAAGAAGGTGAAAAATCAGCTCGAATCAATCAGAATGAAGCAAATTTAAAAGTCCTTTCTTTTGATGATTTTAAAACGTTTTCTGAGGAAGATATTTTATTTAAAGCAAAAGAATTAAGTAAATCAAATCAAAAAATTGAGCAAACTTATCAAGCTTTAAATCTAAATTTAAATGATTTGAATCCAAAATTAGCGTCTCAAAAAACGTCAATTACTTTAATTGAAACGCAAATTAAAGAGATTTTGAATGAATTAAATCAAGTAAATACTCAAATTAAAGCGTCATTAGCAGAACATCATTTAGATAAAATAGAAGATGTGAATTTGATTTTAAATCAGCACTTAAATATTTCTGAAGAGCAAAAAGAGATTAATATTTTTAAAGTAAAATACGAAACAGCGAAGCAAATTATAAACGATTTGGAGCTTAAATTGGACGGATTAATTTTTGATAAAAATGCTTTTGAAGAAACTGAAGTTAAATTTAAAAACTCTGAAATTCTAAAGAATGAAGCGTCTGAAAAAGTAGCATTAATAAAAGCGAATATTGATCGTTTAACGAAAGAATTTGAAGCAAAAAAAGAATTATTAGAAGAACAAGCTGCATTACAAAAACGTGCAGATAATCTGAAAACGATGAAAAGTTTGTTTGATAGCGCTGGTTTTGTACAATATGTTTCGTCGATTTATTTGCGACAATTGTGCGAAAATGCGAATGTTAGATTTCATCGTATGACACGAAATCAATTGAGTTTACAAATTAATGAAAATAACGATTTTGAGATTGTTGATTATCTAAATGAAGGGCGAACGAGAAGTGTAAAAACGCTTTCTGGTGGACAAGCATTTCAGGTTTCTTTGAGTTTGGCATTGGCGTTAGCAGAAAGTGTACAAGCAAATGTGAAGGCGGAAAAGAATTTCTTTTTTATAGATGAAGGTTTTGGAACGCAAGATACAGAGGCTGTAAATATTGTTTTTGAAACGTTGATGAATTTGCAAAAAGAGAATCGAATTGTCGGAATTATTTCGCACGTAGATGAATTAAAAGACCGAATTCCAGTGGCTTTATCAATTGTAAAAGATGAAGAAAAAGGAAGTTTAATAGAAATTATTTAGTTAGAGAAATATAAAAACAAAAAAAATCCGCTCGAATAATTCGAGCGGATTTTTTAATATGTAATTTATTTTATGAATTAACTTTTATCTTAATTGTACCTAAAATTTCAGGTAATATCGTATTCGGAAACTCTTGTTTTGCTTCGTCTAATAAAACGCTATAATCGTGGTAACGGTTAGAAAAATGTCCGATTACTAATTTTTTTACATTGGCTTCTCTTGCAATAATTCCCGCTTCTTTTGCAGTTGTATGACCTGTGTACATCGCCAATTCTTTCAATTCGTGTAAAAAAGTAGATTCATGATACAACAAATCAACCTCTTTTATCAGCGGAATAATATCGGGTTTGTAACGTGTGTCCGAGCAAAATGCGTAACTCAAAGATTTTTGTTCATCAAACGTTAAATAATTATTCGGAATAATTTCACCAGATTCTAATGTATAATCTTTTCCGTTTTTAAGATTTTGATAATCACAAATCTCAATTTCAGGGAATTCTGCAATTGCATCTATATTTAATTTTCGCGCTTTCTTTTTTTCTCGAAATAGATAACCATTTGTATAAACACGGTGATTTAGCGGAATAGAAATAACTTCGACCATATCATCTTCAAAAACGATAACAGATTTTTTAGAGCTTAATTCATTAAAAATAATTTTGAATGAGCATGTAGATTCAGTTAAACGCAATTGCGTCATTATAAATTCTTCAATTCCTTTTGGACCATGAATATGAAAAGGCATATCGCGCCCTAAAAGTTGTAAAGTAGAAATTAAACCGATTAATCCAAAAACATGATCGCCGTGTAAATGCGAAATAAAAACATGGTTTATGCGGTTAAATTTTGCTTTTGCTTTGCGCAATTGTACTTGCGTCCCTTCTCCGCAATCAATCAAAAAATAGCGTTCGGCTATGTTTAGTAATTGTGATGTTGGATGAGTAAAAGCTGTTGGTACAGCGGAATTAAATCCTAATATGGTAAGTTTTAAACTCAATTTTTGTTTTGCTTTGTTAAAAAATAGTTTAGCTTTTTTACAGCTAATCCTCTGTGGCTGATATTATTTTTTTCTTCGGCTGTCATTTGTGCAAAAGATTTTGAATAACCATCTGGAATAAATATTGGATCATATCCAAAACCATCTTCTCCAAGTATTTCTGTTGAGATTGTTCCGTTTACTTTTCCTTCAAAAAAATATTCCTTTCCATTCAAAATTAAGCAGAAAATTGAAATAAAGTAGGCTTTTCTATTTGTTTTTCCTTCTAATTCTTTTAAAGCTTTGGTAACATTATCCGCATCTTTTCCAGTGCCAGCATAACGCGCAGAATATACGCCTGGAGCGCCATCTAAAGCATCAATAACTAATCCAGAATCGTCTGCAAAAATATTTTTATTCGTTTTTTCGAAGATTGTTTTTGCTTTTAATAAAGCATTTTCTTCAAAAGTTTTACCCGTTTCGTCTATTTCGTCATGAAAATTAATGTCAGTTAAAGATTTCATCGTTAAATAAGAAGGCAACATTTGCGCAACTTCTTTTACTTTATGATCGTTATGTGTGGCAAAAATTAGTTCCATTATATTGTTTTTTGTTCTGTTTTTTTACTTAATAAATAAATACATCCAACACCAAGAAGCGTCATTATTGCAACTAAAATATAATCTGATTGTACAAAAACATCGCCTTCCATATCGCCCTGAATCATCATCATTGAGTATGAAAGTGTGTTATTTAAACAGTGTAAAATCATCGGAATTAATAAAGATTTTGTACGATAATAAACAAATCCGAAGATGATTCCTAGAATTCCGGCTCCTATAAATTGCCAAGGATTCATGTGTGCTAATCCGAAAATAAAACCGTTGATTAATATTGCAATTGCTGGACTTACCTTGAAATTTAGCATTCCTTTTAAAATAATTCCTCTAAAAATAATTTCTTCAAAAATTGGTGCTAAAACACAAACCATTATAAATCCTGCAATCTTATAATCTAACATCATTTCAAAAGATTCTTGAAACATGTGATAAATTTCTTCGAAAGGTCCATCTGTAGGAATTAAACTTGTAAAAACTTCTGCCAAAGGCAAAAATAAAATCCAACAAGCAATTGATAAAATGAGTTGTATTGCTGTAAATGGATGTTTGATGGATTGTAAAATAACTGCAAATTTTGTTGATGTAAGCATTAACAATACGATGATTGCAGTAACTGTACCACCTAAAAATCCGAGCGGTAATGTGATGTGATTTAATGGTTTGTAGAATATGCCTGGAACAGAAATAATTCCGCCAACAAATTGCCAAACTAAAATAGCTACAAAGCTATATAAGAATGCTTTAAGAATTCCGAAACTTAAATTATTTGTTTGTTGCGGCACAAACTCGTCAAAAGCAGAAGTATTATTCATGGTGATAAGGTTTACCCTGCAAGATACTAAATCCGCGATAAATTTGCTCTGTTAAAAACAAACGAACCATTTGGTGTGTAAAAGTCATGTTGGATAATGACATTTTTTTGTTGCCACGATTGTAAACACTTTCATCAAAACCATAAGGTCCACCAATTACAAAAACTAGGTTTTTGACCGATTGATTCATGTAATTTTGAATATCATCTGCAAATTGTTTAGACGTTGGTTGTTTACCTTTTTCGTCCAAAATAATTACAAAATCAGTATTTACTATTTTGTTAAGAATTTGTTCAGCTTCTTTTTGTTTTTGTTGAATTTCTGACAAATTTTTACGATTTTTAAGGTCAGGAATTTCAATTCTTTGATAATTAATATGCGAAGGCAATCGATTTTCATACTTTTGTAAAAGTAATTCAATGGCTTTTTCGTCAGTTTTACCAATACAAATGGTCGTAATATTCATTCAATAAATTTATATCAGGCAAAAATATGCGCATTCTGCAAGATTTTAAAACATATACAGGAATAAATTATTTTCGAGATTGGTCGAAGAAGACATTAATGAATAAAAAAACGGAAATTACTGTATATGATTTTTTGAAAGTTTTTTGGATTCGTGTGATGAAAGGTAATTTTCCACTGCGTTCTGCGGCGGTTTCTTGGATTTTGTTTTTTAGTATGTTTCCTTTTTTACTTTTTTTGTTTAGTGTTTTGCCGCATTTGGTTTATTATGAAGAGATAAAAAATTTATTATTCACACAACTTTTACCGCAACTTTTACCAAAACATGTAAGTAACGAAGTGATTTCTTACATCGATAATACGACAGCAATACAAGGTAAAAAGAAGGTGAATTATTTGTTGATTTTGATTACAATTTTTATGTCATCAAACGGAATACAAGGAATTATTAATGGATTTAATGTTTCGTATCAAGATGTTTATGTCAAACGAAAAAATATGAAATCGAGGTTAATTTCTATTGTTTTGACGTTATTTTTTACTGCTTTTATTGTTTTACAGGTGTTTTTCTCTTATTCAACATCAGTAATATGGAAATATTTAAGTCATGTTAGATTTTTAAGCAAATTAGGTCAATTCTCGTATTTGATTAATTATTTCACGGTCTTTATTTTCTATTTTGTATCGATGTGTATGTTGTATTATTTTGGTCCAAATCACAAAAAATCTCGAAGTACAGTTTTACCAGGCGCTATTTTAACATCGGTTTTGTTCTTATTAACCGTAATTGGTTTTAATACCTATATTAGCTATTTTACCAATATTGATTTGCTTTATGGCTCGCTTGGACTTGTGATGATTATGATGATTTTTGTTTACATCAATGTTATTTTGATGTTGGTAGGTTATGAATTAAATATGTCGATAAACTATACTCGTAATTACGAATATGTTAGTCATATAGATAGTAATCGTTACATTAATTTGGACAAAGACGACGAAAAAGAGGATGATTAATGATTGAGTTTATGACCACAAGTTTTGCAGTAAACAGAACCATCTAAATGATAATCATCGCCGCAATTTCTACATCTTTCTGTATTTTTAGGAACATCATATTTCGCAGCTTTATTCATTTCCATGGTAACAATACCCGTTGGCACAGCAATTACACCATAACCTATAATCATAACCAACGAAGCTAGAAATTGACCTAATCCCGTAACTGGAGAAATGTCACCGTAACCAACTGTTGTTAAGGTAACTACTGCCCAATAAATACTTATCGGTATACTTGTAAACCCAGATTCGGGATGATCATGTTCTACCATATACATGATAGATCCAATTACAACGACAATAAGAACAATAAAGGATAAAAAAACAATAATTTTATCTTTACTTTCTTTCAATCCAATTACCAAAACATTTTTTCCGCGCGTAAAACGAGTTAAATTAAATATTCTAAAAATTCGTAATAATCTCAGAATTCGAATACTTGATAAATATTTACTTGTCGGGAAGAATAAACCTAAATAGAAAGGTAAAATTGACAATAAATCAATTATACCATAAAAGCTAAAAATATAACGCCAACGATTTTTGACACAATAAATTCTCAAAAGATATTCTAGTGTAAACAAAGAGGTTAAAGTCCATTCAAGTGTAACTAATGTTGAGTGATAACGCGCATTAACAGCGGGTACAGACTCTAACATAACTAAGCCAACACTCATCAAAATAAGAAACAATAAAGTAATGTCGAATAATTTTCCGTAAGGCGTGTTCGCCTCGAAAATGACATCAAATATTTTTTGCTTCAATTTATTTTCTTCATCCTGACCCATTCGTTTGAATGTTGGAAATCGACCTTTAAACATTGGTTTATATTTTGGAATGAGCTAAATTAGAGAAAAAATAATTATGAATATTCTTCTAACTGGAGGAAGTGGCTTAATTGGCTCAGAATTAATAGAAAAATTGATTGACAACGGTCATCAAGTTCGTATTTTAACACGAGAAAAAAATGTTGAACATCCTTTTTATCATTGGAATAAAAATAAAATTGATGAAAAAGCATTTGAAGATTTAGATGGAATTATTCATTTGGCTGGTGCTGCAATTGCGAAAAGATGGACAGAATCTTATAAAAAAGAAATTTTAGAAAGTCGTGTAAATACGGCAAATCTATTGTATAAATACGCAGAAAAATACGTTCCAAATCTTAAGTTTTTTATTTCTGCTTCAGGTTCAGGATATTATGGTCAAATTACTTCTGAGCATATTTTTGAAGAAAATGATAAAGCAGGAACAGATTTTATAGGACAAGTTTGTGTGGATTGGGAAAATGCAGCATACCAATTTCATAAGTTAGGAAGTCGTGTAATTTGTTTGCGAACATCTTTGGTTTTAGCTAAAAATGGAGAAGGTTTTAAGTTGTTAAAAAAGCCAATTCAATTTGGTGTTGGCGCAAATCTTGGAGATGGTAAACAATGGATGCCTTGGATACATATTGATGATTTGGTGCAAATGTATTGCGATGCTGCGACAAATAATCAATGGAATGGAAGTTATAATGCTTCGTCTCCAGAAATGATTAATCATGCTACTTTCAATAAAACATTGGCTAAAAAGATGAATAAACCTTTTTTTCTGCCAAATATTCCTTCATTTATCATGAAAATTGCTTTGGGTGAAATGAGTGATTTGGTTTTGAAAGGTTCTAGAATTAGTCCAGCTAAAATAGAAAAACAAGGTTTTCGATTTAAATATCCGGCATTAGAAAAAGCTTTAAAAGAGTTATTGTAATTGTTGATGTAAAATATAATAAAGAAGAAGCCGATGTTTGTTGTTATCTATTGTTGTATTTACTAATTTTGCAATATTATTAAAAATAAAATGAAATTTAAACTTACTCTACTTTTGGTTTTGACTACTTTTTTAAGTTTTGGTCAAATCAAAGATTTTAAATTCGGAAAAGTTTCGGAACAAGAAATTAATTTGAAAGAAGTTTCTTTTGAGAAAGACGCAAATGCGGTTATTTTGTCCGAAGAAGGAAAAATAGATTTAACGCCTTCTAATTATTATTTGACAGTTAAAAGACGAATTAAAATTTTGACTGAAAAAGGAATTAATGAGGCAAATATTGAGTTAGATTATTACAGTAAAAGTAAAAACGAAAGTGTTTCGAATATAAAAGCCAATACAATAAATATTGAAAATGGTCAGCCAGTAATTAGCTCTATTACTGATAAAGATGTTTTTGATGTACAAATAAATGAGTTGTATTCGTCAAAACGTTTTGCTTTGCCTAATGTAAAAATTGGTTCGATTATCGAGTATTCGTACACGAAAAATAGTCAACATAATTTTTCTATTGATGCATGGAATTTTCAGCACGAATTACCAACTTTATTCAGTGAATTTAAGTTGAATAATCAAGCATATAATAATTTTTCTATCATAACAATTGGAGACGATTTAAATACAAAATATAAAGCAAAATCTGCGAGTACAACGACTTGGTTTTTAACTAATATAGAAAGTTTTAATAAATTAAAATATGTTTATAATGCAGAAGATCAGAGTGAACGTATAAAATTACAAGCCGATAATTATCATACAGAAGGAGGAAAGAAAAATACATTAAGTGCTTGGAAAAGTTTGATATTAGATTTAAATAATGAATATGAGACTTATAGAAATCCATCTGCAATAAGAGATATTGCGCAAACGATACCCAATGGAAAAGATGATGTTGAGACTTTAAAAAACATTGTTGATTACGTTGATAATAATGTGAAATGGAATAATTTTTACTCTATCATTCCGCGAAAATCAAACAAAACTTTGTTGAAAGAAAAAGTTGGAACAACTGCAGATTTAAATTTATTATTAAACGAATTGCTTATTGCCAAAGGCTTTGATTCGTATATTATTTTATATAGCACGCGCCAACACGGGCAAATAATGTTTGGTTATCCGTTTGTTAATCAATTTAATTCGGTTGTGACGGTTGCAAAGTTAAAAAATGGACAAAGTATTATTTTAGATGCGTCGCAATTAAACAAAGAACAAGTAGAATTTGGACCAATTAATGCGTTTAACTATCATGGTATAGTGATACAAAAAGGTGAGCCTAATTTTGTGAAATTAAATCAAAAAATGTCGACTTACGAATCTGCATCAAGTTATCATTTTACAGATACTAAACTTGTTTTAAATCGTAAAGATAATTTTGACGGATATTTTTACGATAAAGATGCAAAAGATGAAAATACATTAAAAAGATATGTGACAGAAAGTATGGATATACAGTTGGATGTAGAGAATGAAGAGAAAGTTGTCTACGACAAAAACATGTATACAAAAAGTTACAGAGCAGCGAGTAATAATGTTAAATCCCCGTTTTATACAGTAATTAATCCTTTGCGCGAATTTTTGAAACAATATACTTTTGAGGATAAAAATCGTCAACGTAAAATAGAATTTCAGTTTCCATATTTATTTAATATTCAAACCAAAATTAAAATTCCAGAAGGTTACTCAGTTGTAATTGATGATACATTTAAAGCACATCATAAAATAGATTTAGGCTTAGAGTATTATCAAGAAGCAAAAATAAAAGACAATGTTTTAACTTTAATGATTCAATTTATTTTACCAGAAGGTGTTTACGAAGCAGATAAATACACTGTTTTGAAACAATTTTTTGAGAAAATAAAAACAGAATCTACAAAAGAAGTTTTGATCAAGAAAAAATAAAAACAAATAAGCTAAATAGTAAGAAAACCACTTCAATCCGAAGTGGTTTTTCATTTATTCAATAACCAATAAATTACAACCTCTGACGTCCGAATGATCAAAACGTCCCAAGATTTCGAATTGATTATGTGTTATTTTTTTTCCTAAATCATCTGTTGCTATAAAACTAATTGAATTGTAATTTGCCAAATCAATCACATTTACTCCGCCCGTTTTTCCCTCTTCTACATATTTGAAAGGATCTTCGGTTTCGCGAATCAAAATTCGCATCCAATTAGGCGATTTAAACGTCAAATCACCACGCGAATAACCTTGCGAAAGCAATTCTGTCATTCCATATTCAGAGTGGATTTCTTCAGTTCCAAAACCATTTTTTAAAATAGTATGCAATTCTTGGCGCGTAATTTCTTTTTTACGACCTTTCATTCCGCCCGTTTCCATCACAATTGTATGCTCAAGCTGCATTTTATATTCTTCTACAAAATCTAACAAAGCAAACGAAACTCCGATTAGAATAGCTTTTTTACCCGTTTTTTCGTGTGCTACAAGATTTTCGTACAATTCATCATGATTGTACAAATAAAATCCACTTTGATCGCTTCCAGATTTCTCAATCCAATATTCAACCATATCAATCAAAGACGAACCTGTTCGTTCTAAATACGAAGGCAAAAGCGCAAATATTGTATAATCGGAAAGCGGTCCGTAAAATTGTTCAAAACATTTTTCTAAACTATAATGATACAACGCCAAATCGGTAACCAAATGTTTGCTTGTCAACGTACCAGTTGTTCCTGAGCTTGAAAATATTTTTTCGACAGGACGATTACCTGAAATAATTTCAAACTTTTTAAAAAACTGAATTGGTAAAAAAGGAATTTCGTTGGTGTGTTGTATTTTTTTGTAATCAACATTCAAGAAATTTAGAAAGTTTTTATACACTTCATTTTCTTGCGCTTGATAACGGAAAACTTCCAACGCTACGCTTTGAAAATCTTCTTCGGATTGAATAGAAAAAATTTGCTTTGAATCAAACATTTTGCAAAATTACAAAATAGAGTAGAAGGGAACGAATTTTAAGTTTAAAACCATTCAATAATTTTTATGATACCAAGAATTAATAACAGAACAATAAAAATTATAATTATAAGAAATAGATATATAATAAGTCTATCTTTAGACGTCTCTTTATATTCTATAAGGTTTTTTTGATTTTTTTTTTTTTGAAAATTAGGAACTGTTTTCGTTTTTTCTAAACTATTTTTTTCCAGTTCTTTTAAAATAGTTTGTTGATTTATAGATAATTTATTTTTATCTCCACGAAAAACAATGTCTTTTAAAATTTGATTACCAGAATTATTTACTGAATTTTTATAAATTTCAATACATTTTGAAATTTCAGGATTTATGGTTTCGGATAATATCCAAAACTTACCAGCTTCATCATAAAAACCACTTTGATAATATAAATCAGCAAGTTGATTTCTTAAGTTTAATTCATCAGGATACTCATTGATAAGATTTCTTAGACGCAAAGTTGCTTTATATTTTCGTCCTTCTTTAATGTCAAAATCAATTTTAGAAAATAAATCATTTTGCATAACATAATTTTTATGATTAACTCAAACTTACAAATAATTACTGATTTTTTAATTTCACAATTGTTTTATTGGCTTTGTAAAGATGATCGCCTAAGATTTCATAATTCTGAATTAAATCTTTATAAAATAATGCACTTGTAGTTAAAAGTTTCTCTTTTTCGATGGTTTTCATCAAATTAGATTCCGCTTCTTTATAAATTGTATTGATTGATTTTTCGATAAATTCTGCTTGTTTAATCGAAACTTCTTCTTGTGTTTCGTTCAAATTTTGATTTAAAATTCGAGTTGCTTGATCTAAATATTCCTGAAATTCTACCAAATAAGTTCTCATTTTGGGTGTAAAATAACTATTTGTCATACGTCGACGACGATGAATAGAGGAAATTTTAATCGCAATATCGCCAACACTTTCTAAATGATGACAAAGCGTTATCAATTGATGAATGGCCAATGTGTTTTCGTTTGGCAAATCTAAATCGGCAATTTCATTCAAAAATTCATTCACTTCGCGCTCCAATTGATCACCTTCTTTCTCTAATTCTAAAATTCGTTCACGAAAAACCAATATTTTCTCTTCGTCACTTTCCGTAATCATTCGTCCAAGCGTATAAATTGTTTGCTTGGTTGTAGTTGCTAATTTGATTAATTTTTTATTGGCTTCGTTTTTATATAGGTCTGAATTTGTACCAAAAGGAATTGCAAAAAATTCGACTCTTTTTTCTGTATTATTAAACGAAAAATATTTTTTCTGACAATAAAAAGCCAAACGATTTACAACTGGTGTAAAAAGAAGAACACCAACAAGATTTGTAATCGTATCAAACGTAATAAGTTGTACGGCAAGATTTGTAGAAATATAATCTCCAATAAAAGTGAGTAATAATTTACCTAAAAACAAGAAAATTAAGGCAACTATTACATTAAAAAATGTATGAAATGCAGCAACAACTTTGGTGTATTTATCGCCAATTGCGGCAACTAAATGCGCGGTAAAAGTTGTTCCGATATTTGCACCTAAAACAATCATTGCAGCCAATTCTATCGGTAAACCTTTGCTTGCTAATAAGATTGAAATTGTGATGGATGCAGATGAAAAATGAACTAAAACAGTTAATAATATACCAAAAACAATAAAAAGTAAATTGGTTAATAAACCGTAATTAGAAAGGTGTTGAAAAAATTCTTGTAATTTTTGATGACTCTCAATTGATGGTAAAAAGTTTTTTAGAAAATATAAAGCTAAAAACAACAACGAAAGCGAAAATAATATTCCACCAATTTTTCGTTGATTTCGTTTTTTAGACAGATAAAACGGAAAAGCAACTAAAATAAGTGGTAACGCAATTTGTACCAAATCAAACTGCATTCCGAGATATACCAACCATAAAGTAAGCGTTGTCCCAATGTTTGCGCCCAATATTAATCCAAATGCTTTACGTAGATTAATCAATCCTGCATTCACAAAACCTAATATAAATACGCTGGCTGCCGAAGACGATTGTATGGCAGTTGTAAAAATGGTACCCGTAACAATTGTAGAAAAATTGTTTTTGGTTAATTTATTTAAAGTGCGTTTAAAATTAGATCCAGATAATGCTTGTAAATTTTCGCTTAATAATTTTATTGCAAAAATAAACAAAGCGATTGCTCCGAAAAGTTGTAATATTAGGATTAAAAGATGCATTTATTAATTATTGAGCACAAAAATAGGGACTCTTATGTAAATAGAATATTATCTTTTTAGGTTTTATTGAAAAAAACTTAAAAACTTTTTCTAAATCTAAAATTCTGATTTTCAAAATCGAAGTAACAAAAAGTGAAAAACTTCTACTTTTTTTTTGAAAAACATTTGCGAGTTTCGAAAAACTGCCCTAATATTGCACCACGAAAAAGGAACAATTGCCTTTAATGGTTTTTAAAGTTCTTGTTTTCAATTTGACATTTCAAAAAAGAAAATTTTTGCCGATGTAGCTCAGTTGGCCAGAGCAGCTGATTTGTAATCAGCAGGTCGTGGGTTCGAATCCCTCCATCGGCTCAGCAAAAATATAAGGTTGGGGAGATACTCAAGCGGCCAACGAGGACGGACTGTAAATCCGTTGGTTTCACCTTCGCAGGTTCGAATCCTGCTCTCCCCACAAATTGCCGATGTAGCTCAGTTGGCCAGAGCAGCTGATTTGTAATCAGCAGGTCGTGGGTTCGAATCCCTCCATCGGCTCGAAAGTTTATATTTACTTTAAAAAAATAAAAAATTGCCGATGTAGCTCAGTTGGCCAGAGCAGCTGATTTGTAATCAGCAGGTCGTGGGTTCGAATCCCTCCATCGGCTCGTTCTTTTTTGAAAAAACTTTATAAGGTTGGGGAGATACTCAAGCGGCCAACGAGGACGGACTGTAAATCCGTTGGTTTCACCTTCGCAGGTTCGAATCCTGCTCTCCCCACAAATAAATCATTATTTTTTTTAGTTTTAAAATGTAGTTCAATTAAATATTGAATGAATTTTTAATTTATGTGATACATCAAAAAAAAGCCCTTTTTTAAGGACTTTTTACTTGATGATATTTTTAATGATTTCTATCGAATATACATTTGATATTTTCTCGATAAAACTCTGAAAATCTATTGTAGAATGATCATCTGCTTGATCAGAAATAGTTCGGATTATGATAAAAGGAATTCCAAATTCGTAACAAACTTGTGCTACTGCAGCGCCTTCCATTTCGACACATAAAACATTTTTTATATTAGCTTGTAGTTTTTCTTTTTGAGTATTTGTAGAGAAAAATAAATCTCCAGAACCAATTAAACCAACATGTAATTGTGGTTGATGTATGTTAAACTTATTTAAATCTTTATCCGATATTACTTGGTGTAAATGTTGTTGCTCTAAGAGCTCTAAAATTGCCGTTTTAGCTAATTCTAATTTATCAGTATCGGCATCAAAATAAGCTTTACCCAAAAGAGGTATTTCGTATGCAGGAAACAAAGGTTGCGCGTTCATATCATGTTGTATTAAACTTTGACCTAATACAATATCGCCTATTTTTAGAGAAGAATCTATTCCGCCCGCAACACCCGTAAAAATTAATTCGGTAATTTTAAATTCTAAAATTAAAGTAGAAACAGTAGTTGCGGCTGCAACTTTACCAATGCGAGAGTAAACAACAACAACGTTTTGATTGTTTAAAAGGCCTGTATAATACGTTCTTTTTCCAATCCTATGTTCTTGTTTATCGGTTAATAAGCTAACTACTCCGTTTATTTCTTCGGGAATAGCGCCCATTATACCTATAATTTTATTGCTCATTATTTTTTATTTGAGGACGAAGTTAACCAATTATTTTCTGTATTTATAGACGGAGCAATAAATCTCATATACTAAAATAAAAGGTAAACAAATGATAATCAAACAAGTGTTTAGCAGATTCTTAATCATTTAACAAATGTATAAAATTTTTCGAATATGTTAAGAATCAATTGTGTAATCGATTTTGCATGTTGTACTTTTGCTGGATAAAAGTTTGAAATGAAAAAATTGAATATGGCACTTGCAATTTGCGTTGCAATGTCTATGTACAGTTGTACAAATAAAACAGAAGAAAAAGTAGAAACGACAGAGGTAAAAGAGGTTTCTACAACAACAGAAGAAGCAACTGAGATTGTGGAAGGTGTAATTCGTAAATCATCTGTAGAATGGACAGCTTACAAAACGACAGAAAAAGTTGGTGTAACAGGACATTTTGATGTTGTTTTGGTAAAAGATGCCAAAGAAGATGGTAAAACGCCGCAAGAAGTTTTAGAAGGCGCAAATATTATTGCAATTGTACCGTCGTTAAATTCGGATCAAATTGATAGAGATCAAAAATTGAAAGATATTTTGTTCGGAAATATGATTGATACAAAAGAAATAAAAGGTCAATTACATTTTCGTGACGGTAAAACATATTTAAATTTAACTTTAAACAAAGCGTCAAAAGAGTACGAAGTAAAATCTACTTTTGAGAACAATGTTTTTACGATTGATGGAACAATAGATTTGTTAGATTTTAATGCATCTAAAGCTTTAGAAGCGTTAAATCAGGCGTGTTTAGAATTGCATAAAGGTGCTGATGGAGTTTCGAAAACATGGAGCGAAGTTCATATAAAAGGACAAGTAGAATTTAGCGAAGGTTTCGGTAAATAATTAAATATACTTCTATAAATAACAAAAAAATCACCTCATTTGAGGTGATTTTTTTATTTGATATTATAATTTTAAGCTTTAAATAAATCATTCAAATGAACTCCACCGAAGTTACCCGAACTCATCATCAAAAATATTTTATCTTTTTTATCTAAACTTTCAATATACGTTTTTAACTCTTCACCATTAGTAAAAACTAAAATTGTATCATCTCCAAAAGCTTTTTTAATATCCTCTGGCGAAATCATTTCCATGCGTTTTATTTCTAACGCTTCTGGGCTGTACATCACAATTTTAATGTCCGCTTTGTCTAACGCTCCTTTATACTGAACTAAAAACTCAGGATTTAAAGAAGAATACGTGTGTATTTCTAAACATCCAACAACCGTTTTGTCTTGGTATTGCTCTTTTACCGCATTGGTTACCGAAGTTACTTTGCTTGGCGCATGTGCAAAATCTTTATACGCAACAAAATCAGTAGTACGATTAATTAATTCTAAACGCTTAGAAGCACCTTTGAATGATTGAATTGCTTCATTAAAATCATCATCCATTACACCTAATTGTTTGCAAATAGCGCGCGCACCTTCTAAATTCATCAAATTATGATTTCCAAAAACTTCTAACGGAATTGGACCATTTTCTGTTTCGATAAATGTAATTCCGTTATCAATAAAATGTGCTGGTAAATGATATGGAAATTTCTTGATTGCTTTTTCAGTTTCTTCTACAACTTTTACAACCTCTTCGTCGGTTTCATTAAAAATTAATGCGCCACCATCTACAATAGATTCTACAAATTTTGAGAACTGAGAAGTGTAATCTGCAAATGTTGGAAAAACATTGATGTGATCCCACGCAATACCAGAAATCAAGGCAATATTTGGCTGATACAATAAAAATTTAGAACGACGATCTAAGGCAGATGATAAATATTCGTCACCTTCCATAATCATAAATTCGTTGTCGTCCGTTAATTTTACCATTACATCAAAACCGTCTAATTGCGCACCAACCATATAATCAACGTCAATATTGTGATAATGTAAAACATGTAAAATCATCGATGTAATCGTCGTTTTTCCATGAGAACCACCAATTACAATACGCGTTTTATCTTTTGATTGCTCGTATAAATATTCTGGATAAGAATAGATTTTTAAACCTAATTCTTGCGCTTTTAGCATTTCAGGATTATCCGCATGCGCGTGCATTCCTAAAATAACAGCATCCAAATCTGTCGTAATTTTTTCTGGAAACCAACCCATTTCTTCAGGTAAAATTCCACGTTGATCTAAACGTGTTTTAGAAGGTTCGAAAATTGCATCATCAGAACCTGTTACTTGGTATCCTTTTTCGTGTAAAGCGATGGCTAAATTGTGCATTGCACTACCACCGATAGCTATAAAATGAACTTTTTTCATTTTGAATTGTATACTATTTTAGTCTTTTTTATTGTTTTCGTCGTATCCCATTTCATCGAAATCGTCAAACTCTTCGTCATCATCGTCTTCGTTTAAATAATCATCCAAAGATTTTTGTTTGTTTTCTTCTAAAATCTCATTAATTGGACGAACTTTATTAAACTCTGGCGCTTGCTCAATTGCATTCATTATTTTCTGCATGATTGCATCGCTCGAATCATTTTCGTAATCAATTTCTAAGGGTTCTTTAAATGTCAAAGTTGCATTAATTCCACGTTTTTTGATACGTAAACCTTTTTTGTCAAATGCTCTACGAAAACCATCAATTACAACGGGAATTACAATTGGTTTATTTTTCTTGATTAAATGCGCCGTTCCTCTACGCCCTGGTGCAAAAGCAGTTGTAGTTCCTTGCGGAAATGTAACAACCCAGCCGCTTTGTAAAGCCAAATCAATATTATTTAACTCGTTTAAATCTACTTTTCTAGTTACATTTTCGCCTTTTGCGCGCCATGTTCTTTTTACAGTAACTGCACCAGTGTAGGCAAAAAGTTTTGTCAAAATATTGTCTTTCATTGTTTCCTCTGCGGCAACATAATAAAAATCAATTTTTGGATTTAAAAGATAAATAGGATTTTTGATGGTATCAATAAAACCATTTTTTACGCTACAAAAAACGTGATACATTGCAAAAACATCAGCAAAATAAGTTTGATGATTTGATACAAATAAAACGTTTTGTTCTGGTAAATGAACCAATTTTTGTGTTCCGGTAACTTTTAATTTATTAAAACCATTATAACGGTTATAAGTAAATGAACCTAATAAGAAAATTAAAGTTCTTTTTAGGAAATATAAATGTCCGAACGAATCGCGAAAGGCGTTCTTTTTCTTTGCTTTTTGAGACACGAGATCTTTTTATTTAAGTTACAAATTTAATACGATTTTCAAATAATCTTTGAATTCTTCCAAAATCATTGCAGTTGCACCCCAAAGATATTCTTCATCGCCGATATTATATCCTGGAATTTCGACCATTTGACCAGAAAATTCTCGTTCAAATACTTCGTGATCAGCATTTAGAAAAGCTTCTAAATCTAATGGAACAATGTATTGTACTTCGCGTTCTTCGGGTGTAAAATTTGGTACGCCCGTATAAATTCCGATATATGGATAAACTAAAAAGTTGCTTGGCGGAATATAAATTTCGCTTAATTGACGAACAATTTCGATGTTTTCATACTCAACTCCAAGTTCTTCTACCGTTTCTCTAATTGCAGTTTCGTCAAAACTAATGTCTAATTCTTCGAATTGTCCGCCTGGTAAAGAAAATTGATGCGAATGTGCGCCTTCGTACGAAACACGCATGGTTACAGGAAATTCTACATCTCCTGATTCGTTTTGATACAATAATATCATAACCGAAGCTGATCTCGGATTTGTACGTTTTATAAATTCGAGGTCGTATTTTTCTCTATATGGTGGCGAAAGTTTTTGATGAGAATCCCAACCAGGAAGTCCTTCAACGCTTTCTGCCAACAGATATTTTATTTCTTCTAAATCTAAATACAAGTTTTAATAATTTTTTTGGTAATAAAAAAAGAGTGAAAAATTCACCCTTTCAAAGTTAAATATTTTAAATTAAGATAAAGTCACCTTTTTAGTTGCTTTTCTTCTTTTTTAACACAATTATAATAATTAAGCCAATTATTGCAATAAAACCAGCTATAATGTATGTATAAGGAAGTTTTGAATCCGTATTTTTTTCAACATGCTTGATTTTTTTGACATATTCTACGGCTTCGTTTACAGATTGATTTCGTTTAAGATTCAAGCTGTCTTTGTATGTCAAATAAAGTGTATTATATTCTAATCCTTTTGCTAGATTTCCGTCATTTTTATAGGCATCAGCCAAAACTTTATAACTTTCGGCAGTCAAAAATTTATGCTCACTTTTTATTAAAGTAGGAATTGATTTGTTTAATAACTCAATTGCTTTCTTATTTTCCTTTTTGTCGACAAAATAAGCTGCAATATTTGCATCTAAATCTGCATTTCCGCGCTCGTCAGAATTATCTTTAAACTTTGTTGCTTTTTCAAAATAGACAAAAGAAGAATCGGTGTTGATATCTTTATAATTGCGTCCAATATTGTTGTAAAGCGATAAATAATTCTCGTTTTTGTGATGAATATTACTAAAATCGTATTGATTGATTTCTTTTAGAGCTTTAAAATAAACTTGTAAAATTGCTTTTGGCTTTTCGTTTTGTCTTCTCAATAAAGAAGCTTCGCGGTATAGTTTTTTATAAGTCAAAAAGTGTTTTTCTTTTCCAGAATATTGATTAATCATCGAATCAATATCACTTAAAAGACTATTTGCTTCGTCAAAAAAACCAATGTAAACATACGCCCAAGAAAGCAATTCGCTCGATAAAATGGTATATTCTAAATTATTTTCTAACGTTGCGAATTCTTTTGCTTTTGTAGCGTATTTTATGGTTTGCAGATAATTTTCTTGCTTTTTAAAAATTGAAGCTAATAAATAATTAGCCTTCGAAATTTGTAAATTATTGTTGTTTTGATTCCCAATATTTTCAAGATTAAGTGCTTGATCAAAAGCATTTTTAAACTTTTCGTCATCAACCAATTTCGCAGTTTGCTGATAAAGTTTGTCAAAATTTTGATTAGATTGAGCATAACTTACCGTAAAAAGGGCAAGAAATAGAATAAAAAAGATAGTATTTTTTAGTCTAACTAACAAATTCATAAGTTTTTAAAAGTTTAGGTAATGCCTGCGAATTTAAGTAAACTTTGTATAATTATTTGGTAGTTTTTGAAAAAGATTACGTTCAGAATAGTTGAGCAAGATATTTTACTCATCCTTAGTTGTTTAAATGTATATAATTTATAATTTGTAACTTCAGATTAATATTTTAACTTCGTTAGGTTAAAAAAATAAATAATGTTCAACAAAAAACTTTTTTACGGAATGATGGTAGGTTCTTCTATATTAGCCACTTCTTGTAGCGAAAAGTCAACAAATAATTTATGGAACGATACAAATCCGTTTTATAAAGAAAGTCAATTACCTTATCATACAGCAGATTTTTCTAAAATCAAAAATGAAGATTTTAAACCTGCATTGTTAGAAGGAATGGCGGAACAGTTGATTGAAATCAATAAAATTGCAAATAATTCTGCAACTCCAACTTTTGAAAATACATTAGTAGAAATGGAGAAATCTGGTCAATTATTAACGCGTGTTCAACATGTTTTTGGTTTATTGACGGGTGCAAATACAAACGAAACTTTGCAACAAGTGGAGGAGGAGTTAGCGCCTAAATTTGCGGCACACAGCGATGCAATTTATTTGAATCAGAAATTATTTGATCGTGTAAAAGCTTTATACACGAAGAAAAATGAATTGAATTTAGATAAAGAATCAGCACGATTATTAGATGTTTATTACCAACGTTTTGAATTGGCTGGAGCAAATTTAAATGATACACAAAAAGATAAATTAAAAGAATTGAATGGAGATATAGCTTCTTTAGAAACTAAATTTTCAAATCAATTATTAAAAGGTACAAAAGCTGGTGGAGTAAGTTTTACAAAAACTGAATTAGCTGGTTTGAGTGATTCTGATTTAGAAGCTTTTAAACAAGCGGATGGTACATATTTAATTTCTTTATTGAATACAACACAACAGCCCGAATTACAAAATATGACGAATCCGGCATCTCGTAAAAAATTATTTGATGCAGCTTGGATTAGAAATGAGAAAAATGATGAAAATGATACGCGTGCAACAATTTTAACGTTGGTTAAAAAACGTGTAGAAAAAGCAACATTATTAGGGTATAAAAATTATGCAGAATGGAATTTGCAAGATCAAATGGCAAAAACACCAACTGCAGCAAAAGGAATTTTAAATCAAATGATTCCTGCAGCAACAGCAATGGCACAAAAAGATGCAAAAGATTTTGAAGCTTTAGCGAAGAAAGAAAATGCATCAAACACATTAACTGCTGCGGATTGGAATTATTATGCAGAAAAAGTGCGTAAAGAAAAATATGATATCGACGAAAATGAAATGAAACAATATTTTGTTTTAGATTCTGTTGTTGAGAATGGTGTTTTTGATATGGCCACTAAATTATACGGAATTACATTTAAGAAAAGAACGGATATTCCGGTTTGGCACGAAGATGTAAAAGTGTATGAATTGTTTAACGAAGACGGTTCTACATTAGGATTATTTTATACAGATTATTACAAAAGAGACAGTAAACAAGGTGGTGCTTGGATGAGTAATCTTGTAGAGCAATCGCATTTATTTGGTACAAAACCAGTTATTTATAATGTTGGTAATTATACAAAACCAGCAAATGGTCAGCCAGCGTTGATTTCTTTTGACGATGTAATTACTACATTTCACGAATTTGGTCACGCTTTACACGGATTTTTTGCAAATCAAAAATATCCAACTTTATCAGGAACAAATGTTTCGAGAGATTTTGTAGAATTTCCATCTCAATTTCATGAGCATTTTGCAACAGAACCATCTGTTCTTAAAAATTATGCAAAACATTACAAAACTGGAGAAACTATTCCAGATGCATTGGTTGCTAAGATGAAAAAGGCTTCAAATTTTAATAAAGGATATACATTAACAGAGTTACTTTCGGCTGCAGCATTAGATTTGTCTTGGCATACAGTTGATGTAAATAAATCAATAACAAGTGTTGATGAATTTGAGAAACAGGCATTAATTGATAATAAAACTAATTTACCACAAGTTCCGCCTCGTTACCGTTCTACTTATTTTAGCCATATTTTTGGTGGTGGATATGCAGCAGGTTATTTCGCGTACATTTGGGCAGAAATGTTAGATCATGACGCTTACCAATGGACAGTAGAAAATGGAGGAATGACACGCAAAAATGGTCAAATATTACGCGATAAAGTTTTTTCTCAAGGTAATTCGGACGATTTGAATGTGATTTATAAGAATTTTAGAGGAAAAAATCCATCAATCGAACCTATGTTAAAATACCATGGATTGAAATAATTAAACCATTTTTTGACAATAAATAATAAGATACTTAAAATCCAAGGCATTGTTCTTGGATTTTTTTGGTATTATGAATAAATTTGCAACATAAAATTAAGTATCAATGGGAAGAGCTTTTGAATTTAGAAAAGGGCGTAAAATGAAACGTTGGGCTGCAATGTCTAAAGCGTTTACAAGAATTGGGAAAGATATCGTAATGGCTGTTAAAGCTGGCGGACCAGATCCACATTCTAACTCTCAATTACGTGCAGTTATCCAAAATGCTAAAGCTGTCAATATGCCGAAAGACAATATTGAGCGTGCCATCAAAAAAGCATCTGATAAGAATACCGAAAACTATAAAGAAATTATTTTTGAAGGATACGGACCTCACGGAATTGCTGTTTTAGTAGAAACATCAACAAATAATAACAACAGAACTGTAGCTAACGTGCGTTCTTATTTTAGTAAATGTCACGGACAATTGGGTACACAAGGCTCTGTAGAATTTATGTTTGATCATATTTGTAATTTTAAAATTGCAAAACCAGCAAATTTTGATTTAGAAGAATTAGAATTTGAAATGATTGATTATGGCGTAGAAGAAGTTTTTGAAGACGAAGACGGAATCGTATTAATTGCACCTTTCGAAAGCTTCGGAACAATTTATAAATCGTTAGAAGATGCTGGTCACGAAATTATTTCTTCAGAATTTGAGCGTATTCCTCAAACTACAAAAGAATTAACAGAAGAACAAAAAGCAGATATCGAAAAATTGTTAGAAAAATTTGATGAGGATGAAGACGTAAATAATGTTTATCATACCATGAAAGAAGATGACGAAGACGAAGAAGAATAATTTTTTTCTGAAACAATAACTTAAAACCGTTCAATTAATTATTGAACGGTTTTTTTATCTTTAATCCTAAATTGATTTTTAGATGATTAAAATTTTTACAATTCTTGGATTAATATTGCAATTTGTAGCTTTTTGGTTTGCCGCACCCGAAATTTTGGGTGTTGATTGGTTAAAAAAAGCGGAGCGAATAATTAGAGAAGCAATCAATAAAATTCCAAGTTTAATCTCTTTAATCTTAGGAATTGTTATTGGGCTTTTGCTTTATTTTACTAAAAGTTCAATTTTTTGGGTGCTATTAATTACTATAATTGTAGCTATACAATGGAAAAATACAAAACGAATAGAAGCTTATTTGGACAGAAAAATTTCGCAACCTATGATGAATAAATTAATCATTAGTCAAAATTTCAGGTATTTATTATTAAAGCTTGCAGCCATCTTTTTTACAGTAGGTTTTATAATTCAACTCATAATTGTTGTAATTAGTTAAAAATAATAAAAATATTTATTTGATACTGAAACAACTAAGTTTTTAGATTAAAAAAACTTTAAATCGAGATTTGGTAATTAAAAATATCGCTCTATATTTGCAACACAATAACGCAATAGACAGCGTTGTTGGAGAGTTGGCAGAGTGGTCGAATGCGGCAGTCTTGAAAACTGTTGAGGGTCATACCTCCGGGGGTTCGAATCCCTCACTCTCCGCAAATCCTTTATCAGTTTTTGGTAGAGGATTTTTTTATGATTTTAATATTTTATTGATATAACAAATTATTAGTTAATAACATCTCGTTATTTTATTGTATCTTTGCAAAATAATATTTATATTAAATAGAGGCTACTTATATATTTGCTTTTTCTGTAATACTTTAGTTACTCCAGTTTTCGCTTTTGGCTGCCAAATTTTATTATCAAATTTGTATCATTGATAGTTATGATTAATCATATTGATTTTGAAGACTATAATGTACAGCATATTATTTTTAAACAACAGAGTATAAAAAAATTAATGAATTTTACAGATTTAAATATCATACAACCAATATTAAAAGCAATAGACGAAGCCGGATATACTAGTCCAACTGAAATTCAAAGTCAGTCTATTCCTTTAGTTTTAGAAGGAAACGACTTGATAGGTTGCGCACAAACAGGAACAGGTAAAACAGCATCGTTCGCGATTCCAATTTTACAATTACTGCATCAAAAACCAAAACAAGGTAAAATAATCCGTACCTTAGTTTTAACTCCCACAAGAGAATTAGCCGTTCAGATTAACGATAACTTTACGATGTATGGAAAGAATTTACCAATCAAAAATACAGTTATTTTTGGTGGTGTTTCTCAAAATGCACAAGTTAATGCAATCAGAAATGGTGTAGATGTTTTGGTGGCTACTCCTGGTCGTTTATTAGATTTGATGTCGCAAGGAATTATAAAATTAAATCAAATTGAGATTTTAGTTCTTGACGAAGCAGATCGTATGTTGGATATGGGATTTGTAAATGACATTAAAAAAATTCTGAAAAAAGTTCCTGAAGTTAGACAAACATTATTTTTCTCGGCAACAATGCCAAAATCTATTCGTAAATTTGCGAATACGATTTTAAATCACCCAAAAGAAATCAACGTAACACCAGTATCTTCTACGGCAGAAACAATTCAACAATCAGTTTATTTTGTAGAAAAAACTGAAAAAGAATTACTTTTAGTAAAATTATTAAAAGACTCTAATGACAGAACATTGGTATTTACACGTACAAAACATGGTGCAAACAAATTGGTGAAAAAATTAGAGAAATCGAAGATACTTTCGGCTGCAATACACGGTAATAAAACCCAAAATGCACGCCAAAGAGCATTGAATGATTTTAAAGATAATAAAATACAAGTGTTAATTGCAACTGACATTGCTGCAAGAGGCATAGATATTGATATGTTATCTAATGTCATTAATTTTGAGTTGCCAAATGTTCCTGAAACTTATGTACATCGTATTGGTAGAACGGGACGCGCTGGTAAAGAAGGTGTAGCAAGATCTTTTTGTTCGTTAGAAGAAAAGAAAGATTTGAAAAATATTGAAAGACTTATAGGAACAAAGATTAAGGTTGAAAAATTTAATCCTAAATCTACAAGTAAAGCTTAAAAATAAAAAAATAATAATATGGCAGATTCTTATTCAAAGAAAGAAAATATAAAAAAGAGAGAAAAGAAGAGACAAGATAAGTTGATTAAAAAAGAGGACAGAAAAACTAATAACAACAAAGGAAAAACGTTGGAAGACATGATTGCTTATGTTGATATTAATGGAAATTTAACATCAGTTCCTCCACATCTTCAGAATCAAGAAGAGGATTTATTAAGTAGAAAAGAAAATCCAAACGAAGTATTGGATCCAGCTAAACTTTTTAATGGAATTATTAATTCTATGAATGAAAAAGGTTTTGGATTTATTACTGAGGAAAAAACAAATGATAGTATTTTCTTCCACCAAAGTCAATTAAGACAAGAAGTGAAGAAATACGACAAGGTTACGTATAAAAAAGAAGTCTCTGAAAAAGGTTTTAGAGCAATAGATATTAAAAAAGTTTAATAATAAATAATTAATAAAATGCAAGAAGGTACAGTAAAATTTTTCAATGTAACTAAAGGTTTTGGTTTCATTTCAACAGGAAATCAAGAAATTTTTGTTCACGCTTCTGGATTAATTGACGAAATCCAAGAAAATGACAAAGTTACATTTGAAGTAGAACAAGGACAAAAAGGTTCTTACGCTGTTAAAGTAAAAAGAGTTAGATAATAAGCACTTTATATTTTATAAATAAGAAACGCCTAAACTTAGTTTAGGCG
Organism: Algoriella xinjiangensis; assembly: GCF_900115015.1. GTDB lineage: Bacteria > Bacteroidota > Bacteroidia > Flavobacteriales > Weeksellaceae > Empedobacter > Empedobacter xinjiangensis. The sequence goes on from NZ_FOUZ01000002.1 coordinate 316,892, forward strand.
TTTTTTGTTATTTTATACTTAATGCGCCCGACGGACATTGATTTACTTGTTTTATAATTTCGTCGCTCATTGCATTTTCTGGTTTTATCCAAGGTCTATTTTTCGGATTATAAACCTTTGGTAATATTTTTACGCAAATACCTGCATGCGCACAAAGTTCTGGTTTCCAAATAATGGTTACATCTCTGTTTGTATACTCGTGTTCGCTCATTTTAAGTTGATTTTTTGGTAGTGTCATGTTAATAAAATTACTTCAATATAAAAGTTAAAACAATTTTTGTGCCTTTTCCTTGTGTGCTTGTAATGTTAATTTTTGCGTTGGTAAGCTGTGCTAATTTGGTAGCAATGTTTAATCCCAAGCCATAACCCGAAACATTTAGCATCGATTCGTCTTGAATTCTAAAATAACGATCTTGCACAAATTTCAAATCATCTTCGCTCATTCCAATTCCATTATCTTCAAAAATTAAATGATACAAATTATTTTCTGTAACCGATGAAATGGTTATTTCTCCTTTTAGATGAACATATTTTATTGAATTTGACAGAATATTATCAATAATTATTTCAATAAATTCTTTATAATTGGATAGACTTTGAGAAGATAATTCAGTTGTATTTACTTCAATTTGTTTTTCATCCAACAAAATCTGAAAACGATCTATTGACGATAAAACTTCATTTTTAATATCAAAATCAGAAGATGTGAGTTGCAAACTATTATTTTCTACACGAGAAAGTAGTAAAAATTGTTCTACTAAATTGTATAATCTGTTGACTTGTTTCAGCGTATAATTTATTTTTTCGTTGTATTCTTCGGTTGTGCGTTCGCGTCGAATCAAAATTTCCAAAGTTCCTTTTATTACCGCTAATGGAGTTCGTAATTCGTGCGAAGCATCAGATGAAAATTGTTTGGCTTTGATAATTTGAAACTCTAATCGATCCAATAAAGAATTTATCGTTGTCGAAAGTTGGTATAATTCGTCTTTATTTTTAGGTAAAATAATTCGTTCCGATAAATTATTTTCAGAAATAGCTTGCGCTGTATGAATAACATTAAAGACAGGTTTTATGGATTTTGCAGCAATAAAACGAGCCAATAAGAAAATAATAATTAGTGAAATCGGGAAAATAAGAAGTAAAGCTTTTTGTAAATAATCCAATGCCAATTGATTGTGTTTTGTAGAAATACCAACAACCAAATAACCAACAACTTCGCCATGATGCACAAGTTTTGCTTGCGAAAGTAACATTTGTATGGAATTATAATTCGCATAAAAAGGCGTCTGTTCCGCTTGATTTTTATTCCATTCTAATTTATTCTGAATGAGATTTGGCGAATTTTCAACTAACTTAAAATTGATGTCATAAATAGCAATAAAAACAGGATTTAAAGACAAATCGGTATGTTCAACTTCTTCCCATTCGCGCGGTTGTACAAAATTTTTTAACGTAGGTTCGTGCAGCACATAATCTACGTGACTGTTAATTTCTTCTTCAAGCGTTTCATACATCGTTTTATTAATTCCAAAATTCACAATAAAGTAAATTAGTCCGAAAATAAGAACTAGAACAATGGAAAAAGTGAAACTATAAAATAAGGCAATTCTGTTTTTAACCGATAAATTTTTAAACATCTTTCGAAATATAACCTACGCCACGAATTGTATGCAAGCGTGGATCGTCTTTTTTTAGATTTAATTTTTTTCTAATTGCATTGATAAAAACATCAATAACACTGGTATCGTATTCAAAATGAATATTCCATACGTTTTCGATAATTTCTTTTCGAGTACAAATTCGGTTTTTATTTTGAAATAAATAATATAAAAGTTGAAATTCTTTTAAAGTTAAATCAATTAGTTGTTCTTCTAAAAAAGTTTGATGCGTTTTCGGATTAATCGAAATATTCCCGAATTTTAAAACTTCATTTTCTTGATTATTACGCAAATACACGTTTATACGCGCAACCAATTCATTAAAATCGAATGGTTTTTTGATGTAATCATTCGCGCCAGCATTCAAACCTTCAATCGTATCTTCAATGGTATCTTTTGCCGTGATAAAAATAATCGGTGTTTTTTGATTCGGATTTTCAGAATTTCGAATGGCTTTGCAAACTTCTAATCCAGAAAGATTTAAAATCATCCAATCCAATAAAATTAAATCAAATTTGTGTTGATTTATCGCCAATAAAGCTTCTTCGCCACTCATGCAATGCGTCAAAATCATGCCTTCTTCTTGCAGACCTTGTATTACAAAATTGGCAATTCCGATTTCATCTTCTACGATTAAAATAGCTGCTTTATTCATTTTTTATTAGTTTGGAACAATAATATTCAGTGCATTAGGAACAATGCTCACTTCAATACTATTTTTTTCAAATATAACAGCTTCTCCGTCAACTTGGGCAACAGTTTTGGGTTCATCTGTTTTGAATTTTACGTTGTTTATTTGTATTACTTTTGCACGATTCATTTTTTCGATACATTTCCCTAAAACACAAGCCGAAAACTGAAGTTGTTGTAAAACATTTAATTTTTTAACGACCAAAAAGTCTAATTTTCCATCATTCAACTTTGCATTTGGCGAAAACGAAATTCCGTAACCTGCTTCGTTAGAATTGGAGCAAAATACAAAATAATATGCATCGTCAAACGCATCATTTTGATCAATTTCAATTTTAAATTTCTTAGGTTTAAATTGAAGCATTGCTTTTGTACTTGCGGTTACGTAACCCAAAAAGTTTCTTTTTTTAGTTTGCGAATAATTATCAATTACTGCAGCATCAATTCCCAATCCCATGTTGCTAAAAAAATAATTTTCGTTAATTTTTCCGACATCAATTTTTGTTTTCGAATGATTTAAGATTCCAGCAATCGCAAGATCAATGTTTTTTGGGATTTTAAGATTCGCTGCTAAACCATTTCCAGAACCAATCGGAATAATGCCCAATGCAATATCAGTTCCGACCAAAGTTTGGGCAACTTCATTTATGGTTCCGTCGCCGCCGCAAGCCACAATAATAGTAGGATTTAACAAGATGGCTTGTTTGGCTAACGTAATGGCATGACCTGCATTTTCTGTCAAAACGGTCGAAAAATCTATGTTTTTATCAGCAAAAACTTGCTGAATCTTCGACTCAACAAGTTTTCCTTGACTTTTTCCTGCAATAGGATTGATGATAAAAATGATTTTATTTTTCATTCAATAATTTGTTGCTGAATAAATAATCTGCCGTTTGATAATTTGAAATAATTGAACGTTCAAATTTTGGATCAATTGGTGCATCTTTCAAATTTAAATCTGTCCATTTGTATTGATTTATTTTCTTTTGATCGGAAAGAATAATGACATCATCACCTTTTTTCATTCCTAATTTAATGTACGTTCCAACAAACGAACGCGATTGATATTGCTGATCGAAAGCATCTTTTCCATAAAACTGCGAAGTATATTTCCAGTTAAATAAAGAGAAAAGAGTAGGGAAGATGTCGATTTGAGCGACTTCTTTTGATACATTTTCATTCGGGCGAGATTTTAAATTATAAATAAATGCCGGAATGTGATGATTTTTTACATCAATTGCGTCTTTACCCGCGCTACTTGCGCAATGATCTGCAATAAAAACAAAAACGGTGTTAGCAAACCAAGGTTTCTTTTTGGCTTGCGCTAAGAAATCTCCAATGGCATAATCGGCGTATTTAACCGCACCAGGACGACCTGTACCCGATGGAATATCAATTTTACCATCTTCGTACGTATAAGGTTTGTGGTTTGAAGTTGTCATTACAAAAGCAAAAAACGGTTGTTTTGTTTTGTATTTTTGATCGGCAACATTCAATACTTTTCTGTAAATATCGTCATCAGCAATTCCCCAAGCATTTTCAAATTTAACTTCGTTATCGTTGATGTTGTATCGGTTTGTATTAATTTTATCACTCAAAATACTTCCACGACCACGATCATAAATATCAAAACCATTTCCGCCAAAAAAAGCATTCATGTTGTCAAAATAACCATCGCCACCATAAAAAAACATGTTTTCGTAACCTTTTGCTTTAAAAACAGTAGAAATCGTATATAAATTTTGATTATCCACACGTTTTACAATACTATTTCCGGGCGTTGGTGGAATTGACAGCGTTACAGCTTCCATACCACGAACGGTACGCGTTCCGTTTGCAAACATATTCGAGAAATAAATACTGTTATTTGCCAAATCATTTAAAGTTGGCGTAATCGGTTTTCCGTTGTATTCCTCTTTCATAAACGAAGAACTCATGCTTTCCATCATCACAAAAATAACATTTGGTTTTTGTTCGGGTTGTGATGGATTTGTTGCCAAAATAGTTCGACGCAATGGATTTTTATATTGTTGATCGAAAACAGTTTTCGAATCTTGCAATTCGATTTTCATTTGCGCAAAAGCTTGTTCTATCGGCAATGATTTGTAATGTTCATCGAATTTTAAATGATTGTTTCGGAATGCAGAAAAGAACGAAAAAATACCCGCTTTAGAAATTTCGTTGTTGTAACGATTTTCTAAAGTTGAGCTAGAATCATTATTTAAAACCAATAGCGTCCTAAACGTTTAAAAAAAGTTCAAAAAAAGAGGGTTGAATTTTGTATCTCAAATTATCTTTGAGTTGCAAAACAAAAACTCACCCT
>NZ_FOUZ01000034.1 GCF_900115015.1 Algoriella xinjiangensis
CTCCGGAGATTTTTTTTAGTTACCATAATTTTGAATTTTAAATATCCTAAATATATGGTTTATAACGGAAAAGCTACCGGAGGTTTAGTTCAACATTGTATTGGCAAAATGCGGGGCGAATTATATAATAGAAAGATTTGAAATATTTATCCGCCGCTGCTTTTCATATTGTTTTTTTTCATAATTTAGACAATCTGAAAAAGCATCGGCTCCGTTTGGTCTGAACTTGAACATTCGTTCAAATTAAGCCCGCACTTCGCCAATACTTTTTCCGTTAGCGGAAATGCTATACTGAACATATTAAATTTATGAATGCATCTGAATTTTTTCTATTTAAATTAAATCAATATCTATCCGAAAAGGGTTTTAAGTTTCTAAAATCGAAAAAAATATTTACAAAGGAAATTGCTGGTGCTGAATTTATTATACAAATTAAATTTGACGGAAGAGGTGGTCTAACTGTTTTGGACTGGGTACGTTTGATAATAAAAACAAATAAAGAAATAATTGCGTCGAAAATGTATAAAAATGAAATAACTGAAAATGGACGCTTAAGATTTCCTACAATGTATAGCCAAAAAGCATTAGATTATGCAAATAAGATGAATTTGAAAAAATTGTCAGAAATGAATTTTGAAGAAAAGTATCCTGCAAGTAGAATTATAAGTGCTTTTGAGAATTTTATTCACTTTCTTGAAAATGATGCTATAGAATTTTTCACAGAAAAGCACTTCCGCTAACATCGTATTGCTAAAATGCGGGATTGAAGGCTCTTGCGTTGAAAATTTCGTGAAATTTAGTCGCAAAAAATGTTTCCGCCTCCATTTTTTTTTTTAATTTAGTCAGCGGAAAACATTTTTTGCTTCGTGCAGTTTTTAGTAGAAATTTCAGGTGTAAAAGCCCGCACTTCAGCAATACGTTTCCCGTTAGCAGAAATTTAAAAAAATGCGCATAACCAAAAATTTTATTACATTTACAAATAATAATAAAATGAACAAACTTAAATTTTTGACTATTTTTATAGTACTTCTTATTGGGGTTTTTAAAGTTAATGCACAAACATCTCAGGCATTTAAGGATGCAGCATTCGCTGCAACTAGCGCTTATAATAATCAGAACTTAAAGTGTGTTGAATATGCACAAAAACTAAAATCTTTTTTGAGTGCTAATTCGGCAAAATATTCAATTACAAGTTATAAATTTTATGAAATTAAAACAAAAGATGGAAAACCTTTTATAACACATGATGATTACAGCACAACAACTGCAATAAGCCAAAACGGCAGACATATAATTGCAGTAATTAATGGAGAAGTTTTTGACAATCTACATCCAAAAGGTTCTGCTAAAACAAGTTGGGAATCTAAACTTCATTGTGTAGCAGGCGGTTATCCGACAGGATTTACTACTACCGAAATAACAACTATAAAATAATAATATGCTATATCAAACTTTAGAAAAAATGAAAGAACGGCAAGGATTATATCCTTGCGAAAATGTTAGAGACATTTTTGTTTTTATCCAAGGCTATTCCGAAAATGTGACAGAAAACGATACTGATTTTGCGAATTTTAAAGGGTTTAATAATTTTGTAATAAATTATTTTAAAAACAATTCTACACATCCAAACTGGAGTAGTCTTATTAATTTTTATAGTTCAAGTGGTAAGGAATCATTTGATAAATTCTTTGAATTGCTTGAAAAGTTTAGAGCCAAATAAACTTCTGCTAACATTGTATTGGCAAAATGCGGGGTTAAAATCAGAGTTGAAATATTTGTAATAATTAGCCGCCGCTATTTTTTCGTTCCATAGTTTTTTTGTAAGTTTATTCCACGAAAAAAATATCGGCTACGATTGGAATTCCTTGAACTTTCAGTTCTTCGAAATCCCGCACTTCGCCAATACTTTTTCAGTTAGCAGAAATTTTATAAAAACTATCGTCTTAAAAGAGTGAAAAATAACTATAAAAGATTTTTATCAATGAATAAATTTTTATATTTTTATCCAAACTATAAAATTAAAAAAAATGAAAAAGACATTTAATTTAGTATTGCTATTTGTATGCTTTATTACTTTAAGTTCGTTTGAAAAGCAAAAACCATTTGATGGAAAACCAACTTTTGTATTTCAGAGTTCTTGCGACGCAAGTCAAAATCTTGACTAAACTTGTAGAAGTTTTATTGGAAGATGTAGAAAAGGTGGAATTAATTCAGAATTCCCAGGTCAATTCTATGATGTAAAAATTAGAGAAGTAAAAAATGGCACCTCTGCGGATCACAAAAAGGCTTGGAAATTATTAAATGACAACAGATTTAAAAAATAATATTATGAAAAAATATTTCGGAATAGTTCTTTTGAGAACCAAAAATGAAACGACGAATAACTGCAGTTTTGAGGAGACATATTTGTCTATAAAGTCACAAAATATAGATGAAGCAAGGACTGTTTTAGAAGAATATGGAAAATCTTGTGAAACTACCTACAAAAATCAGAATGAAGATGTAATTGTTGTAAATTTTGAAAAAATAATTGATGTTAACGAATTTTTGAGGGAAGAAACACAGGAAAAATATCAAGAATTATATTCAAGAAATTTTCAAGATATAGAGTCATATTCTAAGTTTGAAAAACTTTATAGCCAATAAAAAAACTTCTGCTAATAACTAAGCTTTCGTCTAGCCCGGAGGGCATGAGATGAAAGCCTGTTGAACGGAACCGAAGTTAGCTTTTAATTCTTATGGAGTTATCAA
>NZ_FOUZ01000012.1 GCF_900115015.1 Algoriella xinjiangensis
CCTTAAATTATAAAACGATTGAAGAATTTAATCAACAAAAAATTAGTTATAAAAATGTAGCTTAACTAATACTCCTATTTTTGTTTGCATATCCAGTTCTAATGTTTAAAACTGATTCATTTATTGGTATTAATTTTTTTTCTATATCTAAATTCATATAATATTGATTTTTTAATAGAAAAAAGCATTAAATTAGTGCTTTAATCTATTAGATTGATAAATTCTAATTAAGAAAGCAGGTGAGTGGTTTATCTGCTTTTTCTTTTTTTATTATATGATTGATATAATTTTTCAGCATCATCTTCACATGATATAGAATGCATTTCTATCCATTCATGGATTTTTTGTTTGATGAAAAATCTTGCACCATTAGTAGGTTTACTAAAAGGAATTAGTTTGGATGCTGCCAACTTCGCAATGGTGCTTTCAGAAAAATTTAAATACAATTCTAACTCCTTAGAAGTAAGGATTGGTTTTTCGTTGATGTAGTTTTGTTTGATAAGAGTCTTCATCTCATGAAGCTCTTGTAATAATTTTACTTCTGACATAATTAATTTGTTTGAATTATTATGCCGAAATTAGTAGTTATGAAAGCGAATGAAAGTGAAAAATTAACCTATATTATTAAATGTTAATATCTATAATTAAAAAATTAATTAACCTTATTCATTTGTATCTAACTGAGAATAAGCAGAATTTATAGATTTTATATTAATATTTTTCAATCTATCAGAATTTGTTTCAATATAAAATAGCTTAGCTAATTCTTTCTCATAAATTCCTGTTATTTGTTTTAATTCTTTTAATAATAGTTTAATTGAAGCCCCTTTAAGGTCTGAATCCAACTTTATACGTTCATTGAGACTTAATGTTTTGTTTTTAAAAATTAAGTCAATAAAAAAATCACGTTCATAGTCCAATTTTTCAAAATATTCATTTGATTTTTCATTATAAAAAATTCTTAATTTATTAATTACTTTTTTACTTTTAATTTTTCTAGGTTCATAGCTGATAAAATTTTTATCAAATAATTTAAAAATAAATGTATTCTCAATATCATTAGTTTTTGAAAAGTGATAATCAATATTAGTTGCTGTAAATGAATTATCAACTTCATATTCAAATTGAAATCTATTTATATTATAATTAAGATTTCTAAAGACAATGAATATTTTATTAAGAATAGCAGGTAGAATTAAAATAGGAGATAATATCACCATACTAAATATAAGTATTGATGATAATATACCTGAATTGGTGTAAATTAATGATGAAATCATAATTGGAAAATACAGCAACATTAAGACTCTTCGAATATTATTTTGAGACAATATCTTTATTCTATAAAGATTTTCAATTATAGTAAAATAATTATTTAGTAAACTTTCCATTGTTCAGTAAATTTTGATATCCTTAAATATAGTAAAAAATGAACTAGAATATACTATCATGAAAATTATAACTATCTTTGAATCAGATAATTTGTTGTACTAATGTTGTACTGATAGATTAAAATGAAGTCAAAAAAAAGACGCTTACATTACTGTAAACGTCTGATTATCAATAAAGTGGTCCCACTTGGGCTCGAACCAAGGACTTGCTGATTATGAGTCAATTCCAATTTCTTTATAATTTGTTAGATTATTTTATATTTAACTGATTTTCAATTGATTAATAAAATGTTGTTGTTTTTTTTTTTATAAAGAATATTATTTATTTGGTTTAAATGTTTCAGTATTGTTTCAGTCTTATAATAGTATGTAATTCATGTAAAACATGTAAAATATTGTAAGATGAAATACCAGGAAAGTTATAAACACATTGAAATAACTGGATCAAGTATTAATTGAATAATAAATGTTTTTGACTTTATGTAATAGTTATATATCTTAAAATATTCATAGAATTTATATTGTTCAAGATTATTACTAACTAGAATTAAAATACCTGCCAATATATCCCAATGAAAAATTAACCCTATTTCGATATCCTTAATACTTTTTTCAATATAATAGTAACTATCATACCCAATTATTTTATCGTCTAATATCTCAAATTCAATTTCTTCATTGTGCATACCTAAAACAAACTAGGATTGAATTTTCTTCATAAAATCTACTTTGTTTTATTTATAGATTTTAAATAATAAAAACTTATACAAGTACTTAAAATAAATCCAATAATACCTATAGTATAATTAGTCTTAATTTTTTTAACATTTCCATATCCTTCTTTAACCCTTTGACCTAAATTATTATAATACTCTATATCACCAAATAAATAACCTAACATAATAAATGATATAGTTCCAACAATAATCGAAAACAATAATACTTCAATAAGTTGCAATCCACTTAACCATTTTATGAAATTAAATGATTTGAATGTATTAAATATTGTTTCTCTTAAACTATTTATGTGAATTGGGTTATTTTTAAGTGTTTGATTTTCTTTTAAATCCTCTCTAATATATTTACTTACTAAGTAAAAATAGAGGAATTGTATAAAAAAATAGAAATAGAATACACTTAAAGCACCTAAAGTTATCCAATCTTCAAGATTGTTTTTATCCCATGTACTAAAAAATTCAACTGTTGAAAATATTATTATAGCAATAAATATTCAATTATAAAATAACTTCAAAAGATAAAATTTAATAAAATTTTTAAACTTAACTTTTCTGTTAATATAACCTTCAAAGTTTTTATAAATTGACAAATCAAATTTTACTATATCATTTTTAATATACTTATATATTAAACGCCCCCAAAGACCCCCAATACCTAAAGACCCCACACCTATTATAGCTAGAACAAAAGCTATTAAAACATATCTGTAAAATTGAGTGAAATAAAAAGTAGACTTACCTAAAATGGATAATTTTCTATCATTCATAAATTATTAAATTTTAACTTTTAAAAGTAAATATCATTGTTATTTTAAACTTACGTGAAACCGTAAATATTAATATTTTAGACAACTTGCCATATATGACATTAACATGCAAACATAATAATCTTTCCTTGACTTGCCAAATATGTCAAGTATGGATAAACAAAAATTATTAGTATCTATAGGTAAAAGAATTCAAGAGATAAGGATTTCAAAAAACCTTACTCAAGTGGATTTAGTTGGTAAAATAGAAGGTGAGATTGATACTACAAATATTTCAAGGATTGAAGCTGGAAGAACAAACCCTACTATATTTACTTTGTACAGAATTGCTAATGCTCTAGAAGTACCTTTAACTGATATAGTTAATATTAACTAAAAAGCTATTAATACTTATATGTATTATTTTTCATTTTTAAATTTAAATATTAAACATTGAAAATTAACTTGCAAACTGTAATCGATTAAATAAAAAGACTTTGATTTAGAACTCAAAGTCTTTTATTCTACTTAAGCATAAGCCATATTAGCATTACCTGTAAACATGTTTCTTCCTGAAACTAATAATTCACTTTGAGAAGGTATAATAGCTAAACTTTCTTCAGGATTGTACTCAAACTTATGTTTAATTTTGATTACTTCACCTGTTTCCTTGATTGTATATTCATAAGGCTCTGTTTCTACCTTTTCTATACTTCCTGGTATCTGTGTTCCTATAATTGCTTGACAAGTATTCTCGTCAAATGTAGATGGAATAAAGGCTTTTTTAATGGTAGCATAAAAACTTGCCGTTTTTTCACTTTTAACCATTTCTAACCCTCCTTGTACTTCTAGTACAAAGAATGAAGAACCATCTTTTCTTGTTCTTTCAATAAAATTGATAACTGTTACCATTGGTTTATTTTTTTTGAGTAAAATTGATACTTACCAGGAAAGTAAAAATAACCATTTCACTCAGCTATCACCTTGAATATAATAAATGGACATATTTTTTTTTTACCTGATAAAGTACGGAGGGGAGATTCCCTTCTGAAAAGAAGTGGTGGTATTTATATGGGGGAGGTTGAGCTCTTAAAAAATTTTTTAAAAAAAATAGTGATGAAAATTCATCACTATATACTTACTAATATCTTTTAAATTAAGCTACACAATTATCGTTTATATTTCTTATTGTTCCTGCTATCTTCGTTGATACTTCTTGTCCAAATAAATTTATCATACCTCCTGAATATAAATCTGAAAATGGAGGGTTGAATAACTGATTCAAATCCATCACTCCATTTACTGCAAAGTAATCTATCACTAAGTCCATAAACTGAATCTGCTGAGTATTTAGGTTGGCAAAGTTGACCATTTTAGTAAATGCATTCTTTGCTTCTAACTTATCTAATCCAACAACTGAACGTATAAACTCACCTAATGGCTTATCTCCATAGACTTCTTGGAATAAAGACTTAGACCCTAAAGATCCTTTATCAAATAAGAAGCTTTCTATATAGCTTAAGTCAGCAGGTGTAATCTTTATATTCTTTCTTATTTTATCTATGGTTAAGTCAAACTGATTTTCTTTGATGTATCTTTCAATCTTTTCTTTATAAGCTTCTTTATCAAAACTATGAGATTCTTGAAGTTCAGGAGATGCTTTAACAGATGTAATATTATCTTCAAAACTTGTAGTAACTATTTTCTTAGCTTCTTCAGTCAAAAACTTTATTAGTTCTCTTAGTTCAACTCTTATATGTTCTAAACCTAATACACTCATATCACTCCAATAATTATCTTGTGTAATATGATTTAAGGTATTCAACTTTGCTTTTACTTGTGGAACAGAAGTTTGCTTCTTTAATCTATTTGATATTCCTATAACTTTCTCAGTTAAATAAACTTGTCTTTTATCTCCATTAATATTTGCTGTCATAAAATCTAACATCATAAAGTCAAATGTTAATGCAGCAGTATCTTGACTCTTTTCATAAACTAAAGGTGCTAAACCATTTAACAACTCATAAGTTTCAGATTTAGAGAGATTATACCATTTTTCTTTTTCCTGGTAATTATCTAATATTTTCAAATAAGGTTTTACAACAAAGCTTGTTCTCTTTTCATTGTTGATATTTACAACTTGTTGATGAACATAAGTTAATAAGTCTTCTCCTAAAGCTTTTAATTCTTCTTCTTCTTGAATTAATAAAACTTGAGCAAGATTCAGTCTTATTCTGAAAATACGTTCAGCTAAAGACATCTGTTTAATAGGTTCTATTCCTTTTGGATTCTCCTCGAAGAATTCAAAATTTTGACAGAAATCTAAGATTAAGAAATCCTTTTTATCTTCTCCAAACCCAAATAGATTTTCACATAAACGAGTTCCTCTACCAATCATTTGCCAGAATTTAACCCTACTTTTTACAGGTTTTAGAAACACTAAATTTACAATTTCAGGTACATCAATTCCTGTATCTAGCATATCTACTGAACAAGCTATTTGAGGATTTTTGTATTTAATCTTGAAATCATTTAATAAGTCGTGTCTGTATTCTACTGTATAATCAATTACTTTTAAGAATTGATCTCCATATTCAGGATAAGTAGCATTGAATCTTTGTCTTAAAAATTCTGCGTGTTTATTTTTCTTAGCAAAAATGATAGTCTTCCCTAGTTTATTTCCACCATCTACTTTTATTCCGTGTTCCATCAGATACTCTAAAATAGCATCAGCAGTATTGGTGTTATAAATCCATTGGTCTAAAGCAGTAGATTCTATTTCTTCAGGAAATTCTCCTGTGATAGGATCTGCAAATTCTTCTTCGTATTCTTTCTGTTCTTCTGGTGTTAACTCACTATACTTTATACCTTCTCTTTGAAATTTAGTCTGAACAGAAAAAGACTTATATGGAACTAAAAATCCATCATTAATTGCTTTATCTAAGTCATAATTATAAGTTGGATTACCTACATTTAATCCAAACAATTCATAGGTATTTCTTTCTGAAAAATCAACAGGTGTAGCAGTTAAACCAATCTTTAACCCATCAAAATAATTAAAGATTGCTTTGTATTTATTATAAATAGAACGATGAATTTCATCAAAAATAATGACATCAAAATGTCCTACTCCATAAGTGCGAGTATCTCCAGTTTTATCTTCATCTATTAAATTGATTAAAGTTTGATAGGTTGAAAATACAATTCTACTTCCTACATCTTCTTTTTCTTCTCGTAAATCTACAGAAGGAAGATTAGGCAAATAATCATTTAAGTTATTCTTGGCTTGTGTAACTAAAGCTGTTCTATCTGCTAAAAATAAAATTTTCTTTGCCCAATTGGCTTTTGATAACACATCTACCAAAGAAGCAGAAGTTCTTGTTTTACCTGTACCTGTTGCCATTACCAATAAAGCACCTCTGTGCCTATCTTCAAATCTTTCTGCTACAGCTTTTATGGCTTCTATCTGATAATAACGATTGGTAATATCTTCATCAATAGGCATCTCATTTAGATTTCGCTTATTGGTTCTTCTTTGTATGTTAAGTTGTAACTCATCTTTAGTATAATAACCTTGTACCTCTCTCATTGGATAAAACCAATCATAAAAAGAAATTTCGTACCCATTAGTTAGGAAGATATTTGGTAATTGACCAAAGTTTTTTTCTAAACATTTGGCATATAATTCGGCTTGATGTCTGCCTGAATTTAAATCTCTTGAAGTTCTTTTTGCTTCTACAACGGCTAAAGGCTTTCCGTTATCTCCCCAAAGGACATAATCTGCAAAACCCTCTTCTTTGTTGTTTGGCATTCCTTCTACCCTAAACTCTTTGACATTGTCTTGAGATAAATCCCAACCCATTTCTTCTAACATATAATCAATTAGAAGTTCTCTTGTTTTTGCTTCATTAGGGTCTGAAGGTGGTAATATTTGTTGCTGAGTTTCTTTTCTGTTGGCTTCTAAAGCTTCTTGTTCTTCTTTTTGTTTTTTCTCTAATTCTGTCTTTGCATTTAATTCTTCTTGAAGTTGTTGAATCATCTTTTTTTGCTCATTTACCTGAGAAGAAAAAGATTGTGGAATTAAATCTTCTTGAAAAAGAGGTTTGCTTACAGGATTACCACTATACAAGGTCATTAAATAATAACTAACCGAATGTAAAAGTTGCAAAACATGTAATGCTTGGTCTTCTGTTATCTTGGTTTTACCGGTATTATGCACTGCTTTATTCCCCAATTGACGAATAGCGTGCATCATAGATAACAGTTCTGGACTTTCTATAATTTCTATAAAGGCAGGTTCTTTCATCAAAGAATTGATGGAAGTGTCATAAGGCAAACGCAAAGAAGGCTCACTCTCGTAGATAAAGTTTACCCAATTTTCTAATGTTTTCCTCAAATATAAACCTGCAATATCTAAATTCTCGTAGATGTATTTCTCTGCTTCTTTAGCAGATGAAATAACAAATTCGAATTGAGCAGGATAATTATAAAAATTACTCATTTTTATTTACCTATATAGTTTAGTTGATAAAAATAAGTAATTTTCTCTATTTAGTTGTATTTAGCTGAAATTAAAACTTTCTTGTAACAAGGCTTGGAATAAGTTTTCTGATTCTTCTGCTTGTTTCTTCACCAATTCTTTTTGTGCTTCTATATTTTTAATTTTGTCAGCAAATTGGTTTTGGAGTTCTAATGGTGGTAGATAAACTTCTATACTCTTGATTTGTTTTAAACTTAAAAATTGCTGAGCTCCACCTACCCCAAATTTATTTTTTAATCTATCTTTAAAATTTTCATCATTTAATAGATATTCTAAATATCTACCATTGAATACATTTCTATTATACTTAATCAACGCAACATTCTTCATACTAAATTCATAATTAACTATATTCATTGCTGCTGTTGCATAATTAACCCCAATGTTAGTATATAAAATATCTTCATATTCAGGATTACATCTTTTATATATTTCTTTATGTACATCTTCTGTTACATAATCCGAATTTTTATAATCAATATAAAATGGTCGAATGTGTTTTCCTGTAATAAATTTAATTCCTTCACTTAATCTTTCAGGAGTATCATGTGTACCATCAGTGATTTTAGTTGAAACATTATTAAGTTCATTGATTTCCCACCCTTTCTCATTTTGTACAGGGTCACCAAACATCTCTATAAAAATAGATTGAGCTAACTCATCATATTGCTTTAAAAGTTCTTGGTCTTTTTTGCGTAAAGCATCTGCCTTATCTAACTTCTCTGCAATTGCTTTTTGAGTTTCTATTGGGAGAAGGGGGACATCATATTCTCTAACAACAGAAACATTTAGATTTTTAACTCCTACTCCTGTAGTATTATTTTTTGCAAAATCTCTAACTTTAGGAGAATTCAAATACCACATCAAATATCTTGAATTAATAAGATTATGCTTTGGCTTTATTAATGTAAGACTGACAAATACAGAAAATTCAAAATCTATATTTACAACTGCAGCTTCACCATAAGACCCCACCCTTGTATATAAAATATCATTTATTTCTGGCTTGTTATATTTGGTAAGTGTATTATGATCTTCCTCTTTAATAAAATTATATTTATTAAGTATTAATCTATTTTCTTTAACATTAAGAGAAGATAAAAAAGGGATTCCTTCATCTACATAATCAGGTCTTTTAGCTACTCCACATGTAATTACATTACACAAATCATTTAATTTTAAATATTTCATATTAAATTAAATTCATTAAGTAATTCATCAAATCATTTCTCTCTTTATCCAATTGCTGTATAGAAGTAATAATATCCGCAGGTTTTGCATATACCTTTTGTTCGTAGAAAACTTCTTTGTATTTGTTAATACTTAAGTCATACGCATTATTTGCTATTTCTTCTTTTGGTACAAAGAAACTTTGGTCGGTTCTTGCTCTATCCGTTTCATTTTCTATGTTATGGAAACGTGTAATAATATCGGTAATATCGTTTTCTTTAACAGGTGCACGTTTGTCGTCTAAACTAAAACCATCGGCTTTCATGTCATAAAACCATACATTTTCTGTACCGCCTGCATTGGTTTTTGTAAACACTAAAATAGCTGTAGAAACTCCTGCATACGGTTTAAACACACCACTTGGCATAGAAATAACGGCTTCTAAAGCTTGGTTTTCTACAATTTCTTTTCTAATTTTTACATGCGCTTTAGAAGCTCCAAATAACACACCATCTGGAATAATAACGGCACATCTACCCCCTACTTTCAGTCCTTTTAGCATTAGACCAAGAAAGAGTAATTCAGTCTTCTTAGAATCAACCAACGCAATTACTTTTTCATCTACAGCATCTTTATCTAAACTTCCTTTAAATGGAGGATTAGCCAAGATTAAAGATACCTTCTCTTCAAAGTCTGCATTAGCCTGTGATAAAGAATCTACATCTTTTAATTGAGGATTTTCAATACCATGAAGAATTAAGTTCATTGCTCCAATTCTAATCATAGTTGGGTCAAACTCCATTCCTGTAAACATTTCATTTAAGTAATGATTTTGTACTCCTGGTTTTAGCAGTTCTTCCTTGTAATTTGTTTGAAGATATTCGGCTGCACCTACCAAAAATCCACAACTCCCTGATGATGGATCACAAATAGTATCTTCGGGAGTAGGCTTCATCATTTCTACCATCATTTTGATGATATGTCTAGGAGTACGGAATTGACCATTGCTACCTGCTGAAGCAATTTTACCTAACATATACTCATAGACATCACCTTTGGTATCTTTATCATCCATGTCTATTTTATCTAACATCTCAACTACCTGTGCTAATAATCGAGAAGTAGGAATCATAAAATTGGCATTCTTCATAAACTTAGAAAAGGCAGTACTTTTCCCACCAAAGTTTTTCATAAAGTCAAAAACTCCATTCTCTTTTTGGAAAAGTTTATACATTTCTTCAGGAGAAACATTCTTAAAGTTACTCCATCTTAAATCCTGGTTTTCTTCTGTGTATATGTAGTTTGATGTATTACCTGTAATAATAGCTTGTTGTTCGGCTCTATTCTGTAACTCATCTAATTGTTTGATAAAAAGTAAAAAAGTGATTTGCTCAATAACAGATAAAGGATTTGATAATCCTCCACTGTGAAAAGCTAACCAAACTTGGTCAATCTTAGATTGTAATTCTTGTGTGAACATGTTTAAAGTATGAAGGGTAAAGATAGTGAATTAGAAATTTAATTATTTAGAAAATATATACATCATAATTGAAAATTATATTAAATTAGAAAAAAAATAACTGCCTATAAAATGGATGAAAAAATAAAAATTAACGCAGGTGCACTATATAAGCTTATCACTAAAGAAATGGTTTATCAAGCAATTAATAAAATAGAGCATGATAAGATAAAATTAAAAGAATCTACTAAGTATATTGTTATTATAAACAATGAACAATATCCTCCCAAAGAAATAATTAGGATTATTGCAATTCTTAACAATTATGATTTAAATGAAGGTTCATTGAATGGAGGACAAGCAAATAAACCATTCGAGAACTTAGGATTTGAAGTAATCGACAAAAAAAAATATCCTGTCTTTAATGGTAATAAATTATCCCCTCAAATTAGAAAATATCAAGATACAATTGATAATACAGAATGGTTAAGTAAAAATGAAGGTTATAAATTTAACTTTATCAAATGGTTTGAAAAGAATATAGATATTGAAACACAAACTAATGATGAAATCATAGCTAAGATAAATGAATCGCAAGACTTGTACTTTCAACCAAACTCCAAAGAAAAAGGGGTTAATTTTATAAAGTCTATAAAAAGGTATAACGATGATTATGTTACAATAGAAGACTTAATCAAAATTAGAAAAATCATAAATAAGGAGATACCTGTAACTAAAGAGAACCTTACTTTATCCTTTAATTTATTACCAAAAACTAGTGTCTATTTAAATCTCTTTAAACCTGATGAATTCACCTTTTATGACTCTAAATCTTCTCCTTCTTATGAATTTTTAGCAGACTCTAAAAATTATCCTAAAATTGATTTTAAAGCATTTCAATTCAATCAGATTTACTATAAAAACATAAAAAAATATTTAAAAGATAGCCATTTAAATACTGATGTGTTTAAATCTCTTTTAGAAGTGGATGAATTAAATGAATTACATTGGAATTTCATTACTCAAGACTTTCTTTTTTTCATTGCTAACAAAATTATGATGAAAGAAACTCTTCAAGATACTTATGAAAAGTTTTTATACACTTTTGATTTCGAAAATGACAATTGGTATAACCTACTAAAAAAGTATTCTGAAATCGCTCAAATTTTAAAATCTAATAGCAAAGAGAATAAATACAAAAATTATGATGAATTAAATCAAGATTTTAAATCACTTTGTCAAGATGAAAATGAAGATTTTTTACAACGATATTTATTTGAGTCAGATAATGGATTTTCAAAAATTAGAAATCAATTGATTGAAAATACTAATAGAAAACTAATAAGGGATAAGATTAACTCTGAATATTCACTAATTAATGAAATATTAATAAGTTCAGATAAAAGAGAAACATATCAAAAAATACATCATTTAATAGATACAAATAAATGGACTGTAATCACTCGCTTTACTAGAGCATTATTTCCTTTTGATTTTACATCTATTGATTCATATAAGTTTTTTAATCTATTAGTCAAAAAACTTAAAGATGAATTAGAGATTGAATTTGAAACTAAAAATCAAATTGATTTAAATGAACAAATCATCAATCTAATTGAGTTTGATGATATCTATAAAGCTCAAATTTTCTTTTGGCATTATACTACCCAAACTTATGATTTGGAGAATTTAGACGATAATGATGTAAATGAAGATATAAATGAATATGAATTAGCTAACAAATCTATGAAAAATATACACCCTTTAAATCAAATCCTATTTGGCGCTCCTGGTACAGGAAAAACACATGAAACTAAAAAACTTGCTGTAGAAGTCATTGAAAACAGAAAATTAGATTCCTTTTCAAGAGAAGAAATTACTGTATTATACGATAAATATTATGCGAATGGTCAAATAAACTTTACAACATTCCATCAGAGTATCAGCTACGAAGATTTCATTGAAGGGATTAAGCCTCAGATTTTTACAGACGAAAATGAAAATAAAACTGTAGTATATGATGTAGAAGATGGAATTTTTAAGAAAATGTGTAATAAATCAAGTCTTGCATTTAACGAAAATGAACATTCAAACACTTATGTTTTTGAAGATGCATGGAATGATTTATTAGAAGAGGTTAATGCTCATTTAGAAAAAAATGATTTTTTAACACTTAAAATATTAACTCCAAATCTAGGTTTAAATGTAATAGATATATCTGAAAAAGGTAATTTAATATTGAAACCTATTTACTCTGAAAACGCTAAAGAGTATATAGTTTCATTCGATAGAGCTAAAAAACTTCAAAATGTCTTCTCTGATTTAAGTGTAATAAAAAATATTGATAAAGAATTTAGACAAGTAATTGGAGGTTCAAACGCAACTGCATATTGGTCTGTATTAAACTATATCAATACTAAAATTAAAGAAAATGCTAAACCAGTATCTTCAAAAAAATATTTACCTCATGTAATTATTATTGATGAAATAAATAGAGGAAATGTTTCTGCTATTTTTGGAGAACTAATTACCTTAATAGAGGACACTAAAAGAAGAGGAACTACTACTGTAAATAACGAAGCTATTGAAGTAGAATTACCTTACTCTAAAGAAAAATTTTCAGTTCCTGATAACTTATTTATTATAGGAACTATGAATACTGCAGATAGAAGTGTTGAAGCCTTAGATACTGCATTAAGAAGACGCTTTTCTTTTGTAGAAATGAAATCTAATCCTGATATCTTAGAAAGTTGTCATAAAAGTAAAGGTATTATTACGACAAATGAAGGAGTAACTATTTACTTAATTGATATACTTAAAAAAATAAATGAAAGAATTGAAGTATTAATTGATAAAGACCATCAAATTGGACATTCTTTTTTTATTAATGTTAATAGTTTAAATGATTTAAGAGTAGTATTCAAAAATAAAATCAATCCTTTGTTAGAAGAATATTTCTATGGAAACTTTGCTAAAATTGGATTAGTATTGGGTGAAAATTTTATTGAGGAAATACATAGCAATAAAGATATTTTTGCAAAATTTGAATATGAAGAACGTTCATTTCTAACTGAAAAGAAAGTTTATCAATTAAAAGATCCTTTTAAACTAAATGCAGACGATTTTGGAAGTATCTAGTTCAAGAAAAAACTTTATTCAAGTATTTGAATTTCAAAAACTAAGATTTGATGAGTCCAATGAATTCAATAGATCTCATTTTGATGCTATGGTTTTATTTAATGAAAAAAACCAAAATAAATATTTTACGGTTATTCATAAAGGAGTACAATTCAATAATTATGTTGGAGTTATACAGATTGGAGGATTAACAATAGAAATATTGCCTAAAGCAGATAAGGAAAGTACTCCAGATAAAAAACTATGGCAAAGTGTATTACTTAATATGTTGAATACTTGTAAACATATAGAAGTAGATAGTGTTTCTGAGACTTCATTAAACAAAAAGTACAATTCTATTTTAGATATATATTATGAAATGTTTCTAAATGAAGTAGAATATTTGATAAAGATTGGGCTTATAAAAAAATATCGAAGAATTGAAAATAACGAAAATGCATTAAAAGGAAAACTTTTATTTTCTAAGAATATTCAACACAACTTAATTCATAAAGAAAAGTTTTATTGTGAAAATCAAGTTTATGATAAAGACCACTTAATTCACCAAATTATTTATAGAGGATTAATAATCTTAAAAAAATTAATTAGTGATTCTTTAGCTGACAAATTAAACCGAATAATATGTGAATTTGAAGATATTAAAGTTATTAATATAAATGCAACACATTTTGAAAAGTTAATCTTAAATAGAAAAAATGATAGTTATAGAAAAGCTATTGATATAGCTAAAATGATTATACTTAATTATTCTCCAAATTTAAATGTTGGTAACGATAATATGATTGCACTTTTATTTGATATGAATAAACTTTGGGAAGAATACATATTTAGAGTACTTAGTAAGCATAAACCTATTGATTTCTCTATTTCTTATCAAAATTCTGACAAATTTTGGGAATCAAAATCAATAAGACCTGACATTGTTATATCAGATAGTAAAACTAATTACATCATTGATACAAAGTGGAAAATAATTGAAGCTAACAACCCATCGGATAATGATTTAAAACAAATGTTTGTATATAATCTTCATTGGAAATCGTCTAAAAGTATTCTGCTTTATCCAAAAGTTTATCAAAAAGATAGTGAATTTGGTAATTATCATTATAAGCACATAGAAGACTCTTTAAATCAATGTAAAATAGGTTTTGTTAGTTTAATAGAAAATAATATTTATAGAAAATCTGAAGAAATAGCTAATGAGATTTTTATGAAAATTGGATAACATTGTATAAAACCACCCTATTAATAGGGTGGTCTAATTAACTCAAAAACCAATGATAATTGGAATTACCATTTAGTGCCTGCTGAATACCTTTATTAAATTCAAAGGCATTCAAGTTTCTTTCTAGGAATGTATCTATATAACTGCTTTTACTTGCTTGGGTGAATAGATTGTAAACATTCCATAGATTTATATTTCCTACTTCATCTTTGCTAAAGCTTTCATCATTGTAATAGTCTTTAGCAATAGTATTAAATTGACCATCATTAAAATTTAACTCAGGAATAAAAGATTTTACTTTCTTAGGTAAATGATTATAAAGTCTAGATTTACCTATTAATTGAGCAAATTGATGCTCAGTCAATGAGTATTCAGAAAATTCTTTTAATTGCTCTAAATGCCTCTGAGCATTGTAATTTTTGATTAAGTCTGATATTTTATTCTTTAACTCAACATAAGAAGTTACTTTCATTTCTGAACTGAATCCATCTGTAGAAACACAAAGATTACAACAAACTTTATTTTGAAATCCAATAAAAAACTTGAATTTTTCAAAGCTTTTCTTGCTATATAAATTCTCTTGGTTATAAGCTCTCACTCCTCCAATAGTTAAAGAAAGTTCATTCCCATTTATAACATCTGTTATTGTAGGTATTCTGATGATAAAAGCCATTCTTTCATAATAAATAGTTTTTTCGTGGTCTAAAAGCTCTGCTACATTTTTATGTATAGCTTCAGGAATTCTACCTTTTATTTGATGGCTTACTCTAATCTCAGGCAACTCAAAATTTTCATTTCTAAAAGCACCAAATAAACCTTCTTGTGCAATCTCTATAAATTCTTGATGAGCTATTGTCTTCTCATTATCTTTGCTAAAAACAGGGATTATACATTCTGTTTGCAAATGATTAAAATCCACTTCTATTGTGTTTGCTTCTATGAAAGGTTTAGGCTGATATGCTTTATAACTTCCTGGTAAATTTCTAATTTCACTTATACCAGGAAATGTAAAAGAACTAGATTGCTCAAAATTTGAACTTCCTGTATTAATAGGAATAATAGGGTTTGAATTAGTAATGTTTAAAAGTTCCATTTTGTTGTAAATTTTGTTGGTTAATTAAAAGGGTTAATTCATTCTTTTTGTTTATAAAAGATGAATTTAGATTCTGTTGAAATTGTGGAAATTCTTGGTATATTTTAGACAACTCATTAATACTTTGACATATAGAAATTTTACTTAATACATCTTTCTCTGAAATTGAATCATCATTTACTCCACTATTACACCATTCTAAAATTCTTCTACCTGTACTAGAATTGATAATAAACTCAGGTCTACCCATGAACAAACCTGTTCTATCTTTACTTGATACTGCAAAATGTTTGATATCAATATCAAATACTAAAGTAAATTCATAATCAAGTCCATCTCTTTGAACTGCTTTTAACCCTACTTTCTCAGGAACATATTTTCCATCTTTCTGATTTAGTACATAATCTTGTTTAGTTCTCATAGTAGCTATTACATGAGCTTTACATTGAAGTATTTTATCAGTAAAAGCTTTCTGTCTAGGAGTTACTTTTGACCAATTAGCAAAGCTATTTCCAGCTAGCTTAGAATGAAAATCCAATAATTCATCCCATGCATGAGAAATACTATCAATTACAATCACCTCCATCCCTTCCTTCTCACACAGCTCTATTGCTTCAATATATTTTTCAGGAGTATAAGGAGGTTGAAGAGTAAGTACATTATAATCTCCTAAGTGTGCATACAAATCTGCACTTCCATTTTCAGTATCAATAATAGCTATTTTACTGAAATCTTTATTCGTTATACCTTGTGCAAGAAGTAAACTACTATAAGTTTTTCCTGAACCTGCACTTCCTTGTAATGCCATTTTAATTTTGGCTTTTTTTCTTTCTGATTTTCTTAATTGCATAATTGTAAATATTAATTGGTTAATTTTGAAATGAAAAAGAGTTAATCATTTATATGAATAACTCTTTTAAGTTTATAAATCGGATATTATTTCATTGCCGACATCTAATGTTTGATTATCAAAATCCTTCAAGTAAGACATTGTAACATTTATACTACTATGCCCCATAGATTCGGAAATTATTTCTGTTTTAGCACCTCTATTCTTCATTATAGTAGCATAAGTATGACGAGCTACATAAGTAGTAATTGTCTGCTTAATACCTACCAATTCACCAATAGATTTTAACTTTTCATTACATCTTGTAATTACTTTTTGTTTCCTGTAAGCTATTTGCTCATCTGTTAAACCATCTTTTAATAGTATTGGGAATACATAAATAGAGTCATCTTCTCTATACCTGTATTTATCTATAATTATTTTAAGTTGTGGAGTAATCTTAATACTAAAATCCTTTTTCGTTTTAGATCTTCTATAGTAAAATCTATCTTCATTAATATCTGTCCATTTTAATTTCATCATATCTATAAAGTTCATACCTCGAGCATAAAAAGAGAACATAAAATAATCATAAGCTTCAATTAAGTCTGGTCTTTCAGTTAAATTCGCACCTTTAAATTTTATATATTCATCTTCACTTAATGCTCTTTTATTCCCACTAGATTTTAGTTTTGAGATTTTATACTTCTTAAATGGATAATATTGTTCTTCCAAAATTTCCCTTCTAATTGCTGTATTGACAATAGACCTTAGTTCTCTCATACGGACTGCTATTCCACCATCTGTATTACCTCTCGCTCTCATAAATACTTCAAACTTTTCAAGAAAACCAGGTGTAATTTTTTCAAATTGAAGAACATCTATATGAAATTTCTTTAATGTCCTATGTAAATCCTTTATAGTTCTTGCTGTTCCTAATCTCTTAGATACCTTTAATTCATTCTCATACTCATCTAAGAACTGATAGACATCAATTGAGACAGGTTCTATTCTTCTAAAAGCTTTTTCAAAATCTTCAAGCGAAAAATTTATCCCTTTTAATTCAAAAGAGGTAATAATGTCGTAAGCTTCATTTAATTTTAGATTTATTAAATGATTTAAAACTTTATAATCTTTTTCTTTTTTAGTTACTGCTCCATTTTGAAAGTTATCTTTAAAACATCTTTTACCTAAGTGAAATTCTTTTTTCTTTCTGTTTTTAGATATTCTAAGGTATATGCCAACTTTACCATCAGACAATAGTTTATTGCCAATGACAACTTTAAGTGTTGTATTGCTCATTTTCTTAAATTTTAAAGATTAATGAAAAAGTAGACTCAGAAAAGAGTCTACTAAAATTTAACTTTACATGTTTTACATGTTTTACATGTTTTACATAAGGTTATATTACCTTTTTATATTTACCTTGAAAAACTCTGATAATAATTTTCTTATTGCACCATTGACTTAGCTTATCATCAATAGTACGAATAGTAATATTCATTTCTTTACCAATATTAACTGCATCTTGTCTTGAAAACTCATTTACAAGATTATCTAATATGCTCTTATCAAAGTCTGATAAAATAAGTGCTTTCGTATTATTAATGAAGACATTTTTTGTATGTTCAAACAATTCTTTAACTAGAAGTATCCCTATTTTAAAATCTATATCATCACAAATAATTTCCTCTAAATTATTTCGATTGATGTCATCAATCCTTCTACAAATTGAAAATATTTGTAAAATCTTTAAAAGGATATTTCCTAATCTTTTAACATTAGCATCTAATCCATTACAATCTGATTCTTGTATAAGCTCAGTAGTTTCAGTAAAAAACTCTAAAAATTTTTCTTGTTGATTACAAGTAAGTTTAAATTCAATATTAACTTTTTCTAACATTTTATAAACATCTAGTAATATGCTTCCTTTTTTTTCAAAATAAGTATTTGCTATTAATGATGTCTTTTGAAATACATTTTTAAACTTCTGAGGCTCATCAAAATAATAATATATAAATCTAGAAAATAATCCATTTTCAACTGAACTTATTATTGGACTCAATTGGTTGGGTGTTCCCGAAAGTACAATAGATAACATAGGATTATTTATTTCAAAAAATCTCCCATCAGTGCTCCTACTTATAGATATTGGCTCATTATGAAATACTTTTCTTAATACATCTGAGTAATTTGCCCAATCATTCTTTAACATAGCCCCTACTGTATCAGCTTCACTTTCCATTATTAGCATCCCATGCTTAGATTTATTAAAATAAGAGTGCATTTCGGCTGATGAAATATTTCCTGGTAAAATTTTTATCTCTTTCACACTATTTGATTCTGATGGTTTTTTATTTTTCTTTGATTCTTCTTTACTTTCAGGAATCAAATCTTCATCAGATACTTCAAAAAGATTATTATCTTTTTGAACATATTTATGAATAGGTTCCAGCAGTTTTCTACTTATATTAATAACTCCTTTTCCAGAGGCTGCATTTGCTAAAATTGCCAAATATAAATGTGGATAAACTTTTCTACCATCGTATTCAGAATAATAGTTTGGGAAACAATCACTTAAAACCCCTAGAGTTGATAATAGAATCATATCTCGTTCTCTTCCTTCATACTCATCTGTTAACTCTTTTATAAAACGTGGTAATTCTTCATAAATACCTTGGCTCAATATACTACTGTTATTCTCCATTTTTTCTACTTTTAAAATCTAAACTCTCTTGAAAAACCGCATGTTTACATAACTTCTCTCCTGAACTGATCCAGTTCTCTAAATCCTCAACTTTAAAATAAATTTTACCTCCATTCGGTTTATAAAATTTAATTTCTCTATTGGATGTCAACTTATAAAGTGTAGCCTTGCTAACCTTTAAGTATTCTAAAGCCTCATTGAGGCTTAAAAAATATGTCATAATTTTTCTATTTTAAAAGCTCACCGTGCGCACTTAATAATATGAGCTGATTAATAATGATGCAAAGATTTATGAAGAAGTAATACAGACCAAGTGTAGATTTTGTAGATATTATAGTATTTATTGTAGAAGACTTGTAGACATGAAAAAACCACCTTTATATAGGAAGGTGGTTTGTTATTATTTGTGGTAGTATTTTTCTATTAGTAACTCTTGTTTTAGAACCAAATTGTTTTTTTATTGAACCAAGTTCTTGATTTTCAAAATTTATAAAAAGCAATTGAAGAGTTTCTATAAAAGACTTTCTTATTATTTTCGTAGTGAATAATTCTTTATGTAATACCCAAAATGTAAAACTAATTGTATCAAGTGAAATATCAGGGTTTAATTTTCTTTCAATTGAAGGTACTTTATCTTCTATTATTAAATAATCTATTTTTTCTAAAAGATATTCATAGTCTTCTTTATGTAAGATTAGATTTCCTTGCTCATTATTAGAATTTAAGTAACTAAAAATATCTCTTACTAATTTATGAGAGTCTAACTTCTGATTATAAATTATTCGTGAAGCATCTATACATAATTTATCTCTCCCTATTGGTATTAGAAATTCATTAACATAGGAAATTATTTTATTTAAACTTTCATATATAAATGGATATTCATTATAAAATAAGTAATTATCATTGATCAATTTTTGAAATTCTCTTTCAAGTCTATTAATAAAGTTTTCATTATCTATTTCTACTGATAAACTTGTTTTAGATAAAAAATCCTTTAATCTATTATTCTCTTCATCAATATATTCTTTGAGTATTTCTTCATAACTTTTAAATAATGGTTTATCATTTCCTTTTAAAATTTTAAAAAAATTATCTTCAAACGTATAACTATATTCTATTCTTTCTGATTTAAGATATTGGAAATAACTAATATATAAATCAACAATCAAAAATTCAAGTTCTGAATTAGAGTTTATAGTTTTATAAAACCTAAAGATTTTATCCATTTTAAATTTTGTTTCAGTATTGTTTCAGTGAAAGTACAAAAAAAGCACCTACATTTCTGTAAGTGCTTTGTAATAAAGTGGTCCCACTTGGGCTCGAACCAAGGACTTGCTGATTATGAGTCAGCTACTCTAACCAGCTGAGTTATAGGACCAGAATTTATAGCTTTAAATTGTTCCTCAAAGCTGAGGTTTACTGCTTAATTCGAGTGCAATATTAATGCTTATTTTTTAAATAACAAAATTATTTTACATCTTCGCAAAGCTCTACTAGCACACCATTCGTTGTTTTGGGGTGTAAAAAAACAACACGCTTATTATCTGCGCCTAATTTTGGCGTTTCATTTATAAAAGTAAAACCTTGATTTTTAAGACGCTCTATTTCAAATTCAATATTTTCTACACCAAAAGCAATGTGGTGAATACCTTCTCTATTTTTTTCTAAATATTTTTCAATTGCACTATCTTTTTTTTCAGAACCAACTAATTCTATCTTCGAATCACCAACTGCAAAAAAAGAAGTTTTAACTCCTTCCGACTCTACTTGCTCCTCTTTATAAGGTGCAGCGCCTAATAATTTCTCAAACAAATCATTCGAAATTCCTAAATCTTTTACCGCAATACCTATATGTTCTATTTTCATGTGTCTGTTTTTGTAAAGATAGAGTTTTCTTAAAATTTTATTTAAAATTTCGAGAGTTTGTTGTAATATTGAACTATGAGTTTTTATGAAGAAGGGAGTCAATATCTCCACAAAGGTCAATACAGAAAGGCTATCGATTATTTTACATTATCGATTAAGCGTCAAATTGAAGTGGCAAATTCATATTTCGGACGTGGATTAAGCCAATATTATATGAAGCAAAATACAGATGCTATCAAAGATTTTGATAAGGCAATTGAATTAGATGCTAAAAATCCTAATTTCTATTTTTATAGAGGTATGGCAAATTTCAATCAATTTAATCCGACAAAAGCATCCGAAAATTTTGATCAAGTAATTGCAATCGATCCAAATCATTTTGTGGCGTATCATCAAAAAGGATATGTTTTAATGAATTTGAATAAATATGACGAAGCAATTCAGTGTTTTAATAAATCGTTAGAAATTAATCCTGATTACGAATCATGTTACCACAATCGTGCATTTTGCTACGATCAATTACAAGAATTTGATAAAGCAATCGAAGATTATTCGAAAGTTATTGCTTTAAAACCACATTTCTTATCGTATTATAATCGCGGAAATACGTATTTCATTTTACAAGATTTAGAAAAAGCTTTGGACGATTTTAATCAATCAATCGAATTAAATCCAAATCATTTCTTATCATATTACAACAAGGGTGCAATTCTCGAAAAAATGGAGAAACAAGACGAAGCAATCGAAGAATTTAAGAAAGCTTTACAGTTAAATCCAGAGTTTCATTTAGCTGCAGAAAGATTAGAATATTATCAACAACAAAATTCATAGAAACCGTTTCTTTTAGAAACGGTTTTTTTTATTCAGATTTCTAAATACACGCATTTCTTAACTTAAATCAATGTACACTATTTTGTTTGCACGTTACTTTGCATTGTAAACAAAAGTATAATGCAGGTTCAGATTGCCGTTTTTGGAAAGAATAAAGAAATTGTTGACACTTTGGAGCGAGTGATTAACAAGAATGATGATTGGATGGCTTTCTGCGCTTGTACGCAAGAGAATTTGAAGCAAATTGTTTACGAAAACTCAATAAATATTGTGTTGTACAGCAGCGGAATTGGCGAACAAGAATTAGAAAATATAGAAAATTGGCTGAAAAGATTTTTTCCGACAATTATTCAAATTCAACATTTTGGTGGAGGAAGTGGTTTATTGCAATGCGAAATAAACAGTGCATTGGCAGGAATAAAACCAATTTGCAAACCATTATTCAACGAAATTAGTTAGGGAAAATAAGTAGTATTAGTAAGTGAAAAATCCTTTACCAAAGCTTGTTTGGAAAGGATTTTTTTTTGATTTATATATTTTTTAGAATCCAATAATCACGAGAAATTCCGACATCGCTGCGGTTAATTTCTACTTCATCACAAAAATCTAGAAACAATTCGTCCAATGTTTTATCAATTTTTGGCGTAGAACCCAACAATTGACTAATTACAGTATTTGTTTGGTTCTCCATTAATTTACCCGAAAAATTTGAAATATTATTTTCCTGAAAACCAATAAATGTACTTGGTACAAAAAAAGTAACCTCATCTGTTATTACAACCAAAAAAGTTGTTGATTTTTTAATTAATTGAATCGATTTTTTTATTTCTTGTTCAGTTCCAAGTTCTAAACCTTCTAAAAAAAGCTCAACATTATCTAAAATCTCTTCCTTATCTTTTACCAATTCCATCCCGTAATTTTTTGCAAAATTAGAAAAAAATTAGTCTTCTTTCAATAATTCTTCGACTTCTAAATAAGCTTTGTACGATTTTACAAAATCGTGGTCAAAATCAATTTCATCCAAACGCATTTCAACTGTCTGTTTATCTACATCTATCAAATCTAAAACTGTTTGTACATTATAATTATCCACTTGTTCAAAAGTTGGATAAAGTGTAATTTGTTTTAAAGTTAGAGCAAAAATAAAGCAATTTATTCCATTAAAATTAACACCGATATCAGCGAAATTTTTATAAAAAGCAATCAAATTTGTTTTGAGTTGAAGATTGTAATTAAAACTTTTTAATTTGAAGTTTTTCAACACCAAACGATTGGTTGTATTCAGTACTATTTGCTCTGTTATTTGCAAATTATGACTTAATAATTCAAGCAATTTTTTATCATCTTCTAACTGATACAAATTATTTAAATATCGTTTAGCTTCCTCAAAATTAAACAATTCCAAATTTACTAAAACCGATAAAAACAAAAACCGTTTGTTGGTTGGATACACAATTTCTATCTCTTGTAAATACTTTTGTGCTTCTTCAAATTTAAGTTTATGAATATAATATTCGGCAATATAAAAGTTAGCCGCAAACAAATAATGGTCTTGTTTTTTGGCTTCGATAAGATAAAGAATTGATTCTTCGTTAAAGTTTAAATTGCGCTGAACAACACCTTTCAAAAAAAGTGCTTTTTTATCATTTGGAAATTCGTGCAACAGCTGATTTAATAAATCTTGCGCTTTAATTAATTGCTGAATTGGATTGTGGATAATCGAAAAACTTTCCCAAACAGGATACATATTTTCATCTACCTTCTCGTCGAGAATTAAGAAAAAAATGTCGTTAAATAATCGATTATAATCCACAGTGTTTTGTTTTATTAGTGCTAAAATTAATACATTTCTACATATATAACTTGATCATATTATAAAAATAATAATCAATATTAATTCATTTAAAAGAAAATTATACTATTAGTTAATTAATTAATAGCGTTTTAATCTAAATCATTTATAATATATTTAAAAAATTTAAATCAAAATATATGAAAAAATTACTACTTTTTACTTCAGTTATTATTGCAGGAACTTTAACTGCACAAACAACTATTTACTCTGAAAATTTTGGAGTAGGACAAGCTAATAATCCATTAGTAAACGTATACAATGGCTATCAAAATACAAATATAACTTATTCTGGAAATGCAGACATCAGAACTACAACACCTTCTGAAGGATATACAAACGCTAGTGGTTCAGGATGTGTATTTATTGGTGCTGTAACTACAAATCCAGAAAAATATCTCCTAATTGAAGGAATTAATACTACTAATTTTAAAAATATAACTCTTGCCATTGGTCATTACAAAGGAACTAATACTGGTAATAATGAGTTAAAAATTGAAGTGAGCGAAAATGGAACGAATTGGATTCAATTAAACTATACAAGACCAATCGGAACTGGAACTTCTACATGGCTTTTAATAAAACCTGAAGGTATAATTCCGACGACAAATAATTTAAAAATAAAATTTACAAATACTATCAATTCTAATGTAGGTTTTAGAATTGATGATATTTTATTGAGCGGTGAAAGTACATTAGGACTAACAGATTTAACTAAAAATGAATTAAAAATTTATCCGACAATTATTACAGATGGAATTTTTAATATCGTTAGTGATACAAATCAAACTAAAAAAGTTGCTTTGTATGATATAAATGGAAAATTAATTTTTACAAAAGAAACTCATAAGATAATTAACGTTGGCAAGCTGCATAAAGGTGTTTATTTAGTAAGAATAGAGGAAAATGGAAAATCTTTTTCTCAAAAAATAATCATCAAATAAAGTTTAAAAAAATAAAAGTCCTGATAATTAATCAGGACTTTTTAATTATCTTATTTCGTAAAATTTTACCACTTTCGGTACGTGGAAATTGGTTAACAAAAATAACTTCTTTAGGTTGTTGATATTTAGTTAAATCAGCTTTAGAAAAATCTATTTCACCTTTTTCACCTTCAATTACTACAACTAATTTTTGCCCTAATAATTCATCATTTTTAGATGTTATAAAAAAATCCGAAGAAATATACGGTTTCAACTTCTCTTCTATTTGCTCTGGAAATAATTTTATTCCGCCCGAATTAATGATATTATCAACACGTCCAATCCAATTAAATTTTCGCGAATCTAGTAATTCTACCAAATCATTTGTCACAACTTGTAAACCGTCATAAGGCGTATCAATAACCAAACAACCGCGATTATCTACCGAAATTGAAACTTCTTCGAATGCTTCAAAACAGTTTTCTACAGCATTATATTTTTGATTCGTAACTTGCTTAAAAGCTATATGCGTGATTGTTTCCGTCATTGCATACGTTTCATAAACTTCGTTATCAAAAGCAGATAAATCAGCTTTTACTTTGTCTGACAAAGGTGCTCCACCAATTATTAATTTATCACATTTTGATACAAAATCCAATGATTTTTCTACTTGCATTGGTGTTAATGCAACAAAATTAATTGAACTAAAATTTTGCTGAATTTCTTGGTTAATATCTTCCAATAAAATATGCGAAGTTGGTTGAATACAAATCAATTTCAAGCCAATTTCTATCGCTCTAACCAACATTAATTTTCCGGCAATATACGAAACTGGCATTGCTAGTAATGCGGTATCACCGTTTTTAAGCTGCAAATACTTTGCTGTCATATTCGCACTTTTTCGCATATTATTTTTAGTTAAAATAATTTCTTTTGGTGTTCCTGTCGACCCCGAAGTATGCGCAATCATAACATCCGAATCTGAAAACCAATCAACCAAAAAGTCTTTTACGGTTTGTTCAAAATCATTTTGAGGTTGTATTGTATTTACATCAAATTGATCTTGAGAAAAATCTAAATACAACATTTTATTTATGATAACTTACACCTGCATTTATTTCAACATCTAAAACGTTGTTTGCGGGCGGAATTGGACAATTGTAGTGTTTGCTATAAGCACAATATGGATTATAAGCTTGATTAAAATCTAACACAATTTCATTCGATTTTGTTGTAAAATCCTTTGTATTCAAATCTAAATAACGCCCACCACCATACGATGTAACGCCATTTGTTTCGTCCATAAAAGGTAAAAACAAGCTGTCTTCATATTTCTCCATTATCGGAAAAGATTGATAAATCGTCAATGTTTGTTGCTGATTATCTAATGTAAAAGTAACTGTTGCGTATTCTTTGTACTTCTTAATCTTTTTGGCTGATGTAGGAAATGGAATAATTTTTCCGTTTTCTATCGGTGTAAATTTAGCTTTTACAGTATATTTTTTATTGATTGGAAAAAACGTAATTCCTTTGAAATTTGTTTTTTCATCATCAACCAAAGGTGTTGTTTTTGGATCCATATAATACGAAGCCAATTCTTTTTGATAAGTTTCTATTGCTGCAACTTTACTTACAGTTTTGCTTGTACTACAACTCAATAAAATAAGCGATGTTGCGATAAGTAATAAAATTCTATTGATCATAATTTGTTTCTGAATAAATTTTCTCCTCTCAATTCTAATCGACTTGGAAAATTGTTTGTAAATAATCCGCCAGTTCCTAGACCTTGTGGCATTTCTGGATATAAAATTGCCGTCCATTGTGCTATTGCCGATAAACCAATGTTACTTTCTAATGCAGATGTTATCCAAAAATCTATTTCGTAAGTATCCGCAGCATTTATCCATTCTAAAGAGCCACGAATACCACCAACCAAACTTGGTTTTAAGATAATATATTGCGGTTTTATTTTTTCTAATAAGTTGAATTTATCTTCTTGATTTATAACTCCGATTAATTCCTCGTCTAATGCAATTGGCGTTGGCGTTGTTGCGCACAATATTGTCATCAACTCAACTTGTCCAGCTTTTATCGGTTGTTCTATCGAATGAATTTTAAGATCTGCCAATTGTTGTAAAACAACTTTAGCTTCTTCAAACGTAAAACCTCCATTTGCATCAACACGTAATTCTAATTGTTCTGGAGAAAATTCAGCACGTAATTGTTGTAATATTTTATGTTCATTTTCCCAATCAACACCAATTTTAATTTTAATGCATTTAAAACCTTTGGCTAATTTTTCTTGAATTTGTTCGCGCATAAAATCTACCGAACCCATCCAAATTAATCCATTTGTTTTTATTCCTGCATCGCCAGTTCTAAAAGCAGATTCGTATAAATCTGGATTTAATTTATCTGTATAATTATCGTTGTATCGGTTAAATTGCATTGCTTGAAAAGCTTGTTCAATTCCAAATTGAATCGAAGGCCATTCGCGCAATTGATTCCATAAATCATCAATTCCTAATTCAATATGATCACAAACCCATTGCAATTTTTCTTCATATTCAGGGCGATCATCAACACTTAATCCCTTAAACAATCCACATTCGCCTACATATTCTTTTCCATCTTCTTCAATCGTAAAAAGATACGTCAACTTCTCTGTTAAAACTCCGCGCGATGTTCCGCTTGGGTTTTTAAATTTTAATATATAAGGTTCAAAACTTGCTTTCATAGTTCAAATTTAGGCAATCAATTTTAGAATTGTAGCGGACAATTATAGTTATTCTTGATAAAGTAAAATACAATTTTAATTGCTTCATTTTCTTACTTCAACTTGTCTTCTAATTTCTTTTTCAAGCCATTTTTCCAATCATTTTTCAGAATGCTTAAAACAATTGTATCTCTGCGATAACCATCTGGCAAAACGGTATGATCTCTCAAAACACCTTCAATTTCTGCTCCAATAGATTTCATTGCATTTATACTTTTTTCGTTACGAGTATCTGCATTAAATTCGATTCGTTGAACATCTAGTTTATCAAATGCATAATCTAAAATCAAAAATTTACAACTCTTATTCACCTTTGTTCCTTGCGCTTCTTTTGCGTACCAAGTATATCCTAATTTTGCAGTTTTATTTTTAGAATTTATCTCGTACAAACGTGTAGAACCAACAAATTTTTGAGTTATTTTATCAAAAACAACAAACGGAATTTGAGTTTTCTCATGATAATTTTGAATTGCAATATTGATATAATCTTCCATATCTTTTTCTGTCTCCACTTGTATTGTAGACAATTTCCAACTCTCAACCTGATGAACAAATTCTTTTAAATACTTAAAATGTGCAGCGTTTAATACTTCTAATCGAACAAAATCATTTTCTAAAATCATGAATTAAATTTATGAAAACTTTCACAATTAGCAATGTAACCTTTTAGGCTTATTTGCGTCTTATTGTAAAATCAACACATGATAAAATTCTACATTCCTCTATTTTGCTGTATTGCTGCGATTAATGTCGCCGCACAACAAGAGCAAAAAGGTGTATTAACTTATACTAATCAAACGCCAGTTTCTTTATCAGATATTATTATCTCGAATGGTGAAAAAATTATTGATGAAATTTCGACAGATGAAAACGGAAATTTTACTGTTATTTTAGAAGCAGGAACCTATACATTTAGAATTGAAGAAGCCGGAACTTTAATTTATACACAAGAAGTTGTTGTGGTACAAAATAAAGATATTGGTGTAATTATAGTTCCTAAAACTGAAAATGTAACCTTAACCGAAGTTGCTGTTACTGGTCAGAAAAAATTAATTGAAAAGAAAGTTGATCGATTGGTTTTTAATGTAGATCAGGCAGAAGGTGCAAAAGGCGGAAATGCTTTGGATGCACTGAAATTAGCACCAAGAATTAAAGTTGACGAAAGTACAGATGCAATTTCTATTATCGGAAAAGGCTCTATTAGTGTGATGATAAACGACCGATTGATGCAAATGGATGCAACGCAGTTGGCAAATTATCTGAAAACAATTAGAACAGAAGATATTGATAAAATTGAGGTAATTACAAATCCTCCTGCAAAATATGATGCTTCGGGAAATAGTGGAATTATCAATATTGTGCTGAAAAATGCAAAAAGCGAAAGTGTTAACGGTTCTGTTTCTTCGTCTTATAATAAACAAAAATATGGCGGTTACAATTTAAATGGAAATGTAAATTTCAGAAAAGGAAAATGGACGTTAACTTCTAATATTTATAACGGAAACGGAAAGTGGTATAATAACTATACAAACAAAATAACTTATCCAGATTCGGAATGGACAACTACTGGTAGTGGTAATAATATAAATAAATATATTGGTGGAAAAATTGGGGTTGATTACGAAATAAATGATAAATTAATTACGGGTTTCAACATTGATATTTCAGATGGAAATGGAACAAGTGATAGTAATTCTATTATGAATGTTTTTGATTTTAATCAAAACAAAATCACTAAACAAATAACATCAGATTTTGATGGCACAACGTGGGATTGGAATTATTTTGGATTAAATTATCACGTAATCAATAAATTTAACAAAGAAGGTAAAAAGTTAACTTTTGATTTTGATTATTCGCGCAACTCTTATGGCGGAGATGATGTAACTGTTAGTAATGAATTTGACGGAAATGGAGTAGAAATTCCAAATAAATACCAAGGAAATATTGGTCGTACAAAATCTTTCTCTAACCGTTACAATGTTAGTATTGATATGGAGCAACCGCTAGATTCGTGGAAAATGAATTACGGAACGCGATTGAGATGGGCACAAGACGAAACTGATAACAAACGTTTATATAAAACAACAGGAGATTATAGTGAGTTAACTGATCTTGCAAATATTTACCAATACAACGAAAATATTTATGCACTTTATTACTCTGTCGAAAAGAAAATTAATGATAAATGGACTGCAAAAGCTGGTTTACGCTACGAACATGCAGAAGTAAAAGGCTTGATTGATAATCCGAAAGCTGATTACAAACGCAAATACGATGGTTTATACCCAACGGCTTATATTATGTATCAACCTTCCGAAAATCATTCGTTTACATTAAACTATAGTCGTCGCGTAGATCGTCCCTATATTTGGTATCTAAATCCGACCGTAGTTAAGATAAATGACTATAGTTACTCGCAAGGAAATCCAACTTTATCGCCTTCTAATTCTTCAAATTTTGAATTAGAATACGCCTACAAAGATTTATCGGTTTCGAGTATTTATTATCGTTATGCGAATGATGTTTTTACACAAGTGCAATTATTTGATCCAGTTACAAAAATTACAACAAGTAAACCTTTCAATTTTGGAGAAACATTTAGTTATGGTTTTAGCGAAAACTTAAACTTTAAACCTCTAAAATATTGGAAAGTAAATGCTACAGCCGATGTTTTTTACCGTAAAACGACGGGTAAAATTCCTGAATTAAACTATAGTATTGATGGTTTAAATGGAGAATTTCGAATTACAAATAATCTTGATTTGAACAAGAAAAAGACATTATTTGCCAATTATACTTATTCTTATTATACAAAAAGTAATGATGGTTTAGAAAAATACAGCGACTATATGCGCCATAATGCGGGTATTAGAGCAATGTTATTTCAGAAAAAATTACAATTATCTTTTAATGTAAATAATATTTTCGAAAATAAAAATGCAGATTTTTCTGTACAATCTAACAATATTATTAGCCAAAGTACGTACGAAGCATTTCGATCATTTCGTTTCGGAATTACCTATAATTTCGGAAAACAATTTAATATCGAAAAATCGAAATCTAACCAAGAAGGTGGCGGCGGAAAAGGTTAAAATTTATTCCTGAAAAGCAAAAAACCTGAACATTAATTTGTTCAGGTTTTTGTTTTTTTATGAATTCAATACAAATTAAATCGGATAATTTCTGTTTCCAAAAATAGAACTTCCTATACGCACCATTGTGCTTCCTTCTTCAATTGCCATTTCATAATCACCACTCATTCCCATTGATAAAATAGAAACATCTGAATGATTTTTTTTCAACAAATCGAAGTTAGATTTTAAGGTTTTAAATTCATTTCTGACTTGATTTTCGTTATCTGTAAATGTTGCCATTCCCATCAATCCAACCACACGAATATTTGGTAAACTCTGAATTTCTTCTGTCATTATTTGACGAATTTCTTCTTCATCTAAACCAAATTTTGTTTCTTCGTCTGCTATAAATTGTTGCAATAAAACATCAATTACACGGTTATTTTTTTCAGCTTGTTTGTTAATTTCTTTCAACAATTTCAAGCTATCAACACCATGTATCAGATAAACAAAAGGCGCCATATATTTTACCTTATTGGTTTGTACATGACCAATCATGTGCCAACGAATATCCTTTGGAAGAACCTCGTATTTATCGCACATTTCTTGAATTTTATTCTCTCCAAAATCTCTAATACCAGCATCATAAGCTTCTTGTAAATCTTCAGCTGGTTTAGTTTTAGACACCGCAACAAGCGTTACATGTTCTGGAATTCTCGATTGGATTACTTTTAAATTTTCTTGAATACTCATTTTTTATTCTTTCAAATCAAATACAGCAAAACCGCTTAATGGTTTTGGTTCGATGTATGTACTTTTTGGAGGCATTTTTAGGCCTAAATCCGAAATTAATTGCAAATCTTTTACGTCAACTGGATAAAATGCAAATGCTGCAACATAATCGTGGTGATCAACTTTATTTTTTAATGCTTCTACACCTTCTTTACTTCGTGTTCCGCATTCGTAATGCACACGTTTATCCTTTTTGGTATCGTGTATATTAAGAATTGGTTTCAATACAGTTTCTTCAAAAATATAGGTATCCAATTCGCACAATCCTTTTATTGTACACGAATTATTTTTAACATAAAGACTATAAAATTTATCTTCTAAATACATCACAATGTGGTGTTTTTTAGTCGGAACAATTAATTCTTCTCCTTTCGGAATTATATCAAAATAATTTTCTAATTCTTTAATAAATTCTTCTGTTGATAAACCATTTAAATCGCTAATTAAACGATTATAGTCATTTATAATTAAATCTTCATCCGAAACTAAAAGTGCTAATGTGTAATTAAAAGATTCGTCGCCATACACATCTTCTTCTGCCGTTTCTACAGCATGTTTGGTATAACGCTCCGAACTTTCCATGCGATGATGACCGTCTGCAATATACAATTCGTCAAGCTTCTCTATCGAATCTTTAAATTGCTTTAAATTTAAACGATTTTCTACTCGCCACAATAAATGTTGCGTTCCATTTCCTTCTTCAATTTTAAGAATTGGCTTACGTTTCATTTCTGTATCAACCAACAAATCTACGCGCTGAGAAGGTTTGTAAGTTAACAAAACTGGCTCTGCATGAAAATGAGATTCTTTTAAATAATCTGCAAATAACTCTACACGACGATCAATTGTTTCTTCGTGTTTTTTAATCTTATTTTGTCGATAATCATCAATGTTTACCAAGCCTAATAAACCTTTGGTTTGTCGACCATTTGGCTGAATAACTTGATAAATATAAAACGACGAGTGATCTTGTACTAAAATTTTTCTTGCGATAAAATCTTCAAGATTAGCACGTACTTGTCTAAATTTTTCTTTCGAATCTTTTATAGTATCGTCCCATGTTGGTAAAATAATGTGCAAAAAAGAGTTTTCTCTTGTGCTGATATATTTTTCCAATTCATCTTTCGAATATTGATTAACTGCAAGTGTTACAAAATCCTGAGATGTTGCTTCTGTAGGACGAATTCCTTTGAATGGTTTAAATTGAGGCATTTTTAATGATTTTTAGATAGATTAAAAACAAAATTATTTTCCGTAAATCTCTACGATTTGAGCGGCCAATTCTGTTCCAATTCTATCCTGTGCTTCATTTGTAGAACCTGCGATATGAGGAGATAATGACAAAGATTCGTTCATTAACAATCCCATTTCTGGCGATGGTTCGTTCTCAAA
The DNA here is from genome assembly GCF_900115015.1 of Algoriella xinjiangensis. Classification (GTDB taxonomy): domain Bacteria; phylum Bacteroidota; class Bacteroidia; order Flavobacteriales; family Weeksellaceae; genus Empedobacter; species Empedobacter xinjiangensis. The sequence goes on from NZ_FOUZ01000012.1 coordinate 32,548, forward strand.
AACATCTAAAGCTGCACCAGCTACTTTTCCGTCTTCAATTGCATCAACCAAAGCTTTCTCATCAACAACACCTCCACGAGCTGTGTTAATTACAATAACACCATCTTTCATCTTCGCAAATTCTTTTTCGCCTAAAATATAACCGTCTTGCGATGGCACATGTAGCGTAATAAAATCTGCATTTGAAATTACTTCATCAAAACCTACAGAAGTAATTGTGAAAGTTAGTTTTTGACCATCAAAAAAGTCTAATTCGATTTCGCGCGTTGCAGGAAATTTATCATAAACCAAGATATTCATTCCCAAACCAATTGCTTCGCGAATAACTTCTACTCCAATTCGTCCAAAACCAATCACTCCTAAAGTTTTTCCTCTTAACTCTGTTGCTTTTGCATACGCTTTTTTAAGTCCATTAAAGTTAGAATCTCCTTCTAAAGGCATACTGCGATTGGCTTGATGCAAATTACGAACGATAGAAAACAAATGCGCCATTACAAATTCTGCCACCGATTGTGATGATGAAGCAGGCGTATTAATTACTTGAATTCCTTTACCACGCGCATAATCTACATCGATATTGTCCATACCAACACCTCCACGACCAATAATCTTAAGATTTGTTGCATCGATTAATACTTGACGAACTTTGGTTGCAGAACGCACCAAAAGTACTTCTACACCTTTATCGTTGATATAATTTTCTAGTTGTTCTTGTGCTACATGAGCAGTTATCACTTCGAATCCTTTTGCTTCTAAGGCTTCTTGCCCTGCTTTAGAAATTCCGTCGTTTGCTAATATTTTCATGATTATTTTGTAAAAGTAAATTGTAAAAAGTATTAAGTATTTTTTGCACATTGTACATGGCTACTTAATACAATATAGATTTATCCGAATTTTTGCTCTAATTGTTTCATTACTTCAACCAATACTTGTACTGATTCTAATGGTAAAGCGTTGTACATAGAAGCGCGGTAACCACCAACATCACGATGTCCAGTTAACGAATCTACACCAGCTTGTTTCAACAAAGCTTCAAATTCGGCTTTTAATTCTTCGTTATTCAAAACAAAAGTAGCATTCATTTGCGAACGATCTTCTACGTTTGCTGTTCCTGTAAATAAACCATTACGGTCAATTTCAGTATACATTGTGTTCGCTTTTTCTGTATTTATTTTAGCAATTGCATCTACACCACCTTGCTCTTTTAACCATTGTAAGTTTAACATTACACCGTAAATCGCAATAACTGGCCAAGTATTGAAAGATGATTCGTTCTTGATATGCGTTGCATAATTTAAATAATCTGGAATATTACGTCCCGTTTTACCTAATAAATCTCGTTGTACAATTGCCATTGTAGAACCTGCTGGTCCCATATTTTTTTGTGCTCCGGCATAAATCACTCCAAATTTAGAAACATCTACTTTGCGCGATAAAATATCCGAAGACATATCACAAACCATTGGTACAGGCGAATTTGGGAATTGTTTCATCTGTGTACCAAAAATTGTATTGTTTGATGTGCAGTGAAAATAATCTGCATCAGTTGGTATTGTATAATCTTTTGGGATATAAGTGTAATTTTTATCTTTAGAAGAAGCAATTACATCAATTTCTCCGAAACGTTTTGCTTCTTTTATTGCATTTTCGGCCCATTTACCTGTTTGCATATAAGCAGCTTTTCCGCCTTCTTTTAATAAATTTGACGCAATAATAGGAAATTGTAACGAAGCACCTCCTTGCATAAAAATAACATCATGCGATTCTGGTACATTCATTAACTCTTTTACTAAAGCTCTTGCCGTATCAATAACCTCTACAGCATCTTTGCGACGGTGAGAAATCTCTAAAATAGAAGTTCCTGAATTGTTGAAATTAATACACGCTTCAGCCATTTTATCGAAAACGACTTGTGGTAAAATGCATGGTCCTGCACTAAAATTGTGAATTTTCATAATTAATTGTTGTGTGTTGTGTTTGTTTTTACTGTAACAAATATACTAAATCAAATGCTCAAATAGGCGATTAAATAATTGACTTTTGAACACAATTCAAACAAAAAACCCTAAACAGAATTTGTTTAGGGTTTAATGTATTTTTATAAAATATTATTTTAGTATTGAATGAAATCTACATTCATTTCTTCTGCTTTTCTTTTATAATAACCATCCTCAAGTTTTTCTTTAATCTCTGCAAATGAGTTTAATGTGTACTCGATATGTTCATCTTCGTGAGCTGCTGTAGGAATTATACGGAAAATAATCATTCCTTTTGGAATTACTGGATAAATAACTACAGAAACAAAAATACCATATTCTTCGCGCATTTCTTTCGCTAAAATAGTTGCTTCAATAGTAGAACCTTGTAAAACGATTGGTGCTACACATGTGTTAGATCCTCCAATATCAAATCCACGTTCTTGTAAACCTTTCTGAATTTTTTCTACATTACTCCACAATTTATCTTTTAATTCTGGGTGATTTCTCAATAATTCTAAACGTTTTAAACCTCCAATTACCATTGGCATTGTTAACGATTTAGCAAAAATCTGAGAACGTAAGTTATATTTTAAAATACGAATAATATCTTTATCTCCAGCAATAAAAGCACCAAAACCAGCCATAGATTTTGCGAAAGTTGAGAAATAAATATCAATTGCATCTTGACATTCTTGCTCTTCTCCTGCACCTGCACCTGTTTTTCCTAATGTACCAAAACCGTGAGCATCATCTACTAATAAACGGAATTTATATTCGTCTTTGTAAGCTACGATTTCTTTTAAGATACCTTGCTTACCAGTCATTCCGAAAACACCTTCTGTAATTACTAAGATTCCTCCTCCTGTTTTATCAGCTAATTTACGTGCACGTTTGATTGTTTTATCAAAACTTTCAATATCGTTATGTTGATAAATAAATCTTTTTCCGAAATGTAAACGAACTCCATCAACGATACAAGCGTGACATTCTGCATCATAAACGATAACATCATGTTTAGACACCAAAGCATCAATTGTAGACACCATACCTTGGTATCCGAAATTCAATAAATATGATGATTCTTTTTGAACAAAATCTGCCAATTCTTGCTCTAATTGTGCATGATAATCTGTTTGTCCAGACATTGCACGAGCACCCATTGGGTAAGCCATACCATATTCTGCTGCTGCATCAGCATCAGCTTTACGAACTTCTGGGTGATTAGCTAAACCTAAATAGTTATTAATTGACCAAGTGATAACTTTTTTACCTTGAAATTCCATTACAGGACCAATTTCTCCTTTTAGTTGAGGAAAAACATAATATCCTTCACCGTAATCAGCAAATTGACCTAATGGTCCAGGGTTTTGTTTTAAACGTTCAAAAATGTCCATTTTATTTTGTTTATTTTTTTATTAATTGAAAAAAAGTAGAAAAATGAAACATTACATTTCATCACTCTACTTTGTTACTATTTTTTTACAAATATAATCATTATTATTACACGCGCTCTACGGTAGCTCTTGATTCTAAACCGTTTAATCTACTGTTTGTAAAGCCTTGTTCTGCCATCCAATCATCGCTAAAGACTTTTGTCATATAACGTGATCCGTGATCAGGGAACAAAATAACTGCTAAAGAATTTTCGTCAAATTCTCCTTGTGCTGCTAATTGCTTATAAGCTTGTGTTGCAGCACCAGAAGTGTATCCCGCCATAATTCCTTCTTTCAAAGCAATTTCTCTGGTACGGTAAGCAGCTTCTTCGTCTGTTACTTTTATAAATTTATCAACCATACTAAAATCTAAAGCGCCGGGAACTAAATTTTTTCCCATTCCTTCAATTCTATAAGGATAAATTTCGTTTGGATCTACTTCTCCCGTTTCGTGGTAAGATTTTAAGATTGATCCATATGCATCAACTCCAATGATTTTTACATCTGGATTTAATTCTTTAATAAAACGTGCACTACCAGTTAAAGTTCCGCCTGTACCTGTACAACCGATTAGGTGTGTTATTTTACCTTCCGTTTGATTCCAGATTTCAGGACCTGTTGTTAAATAGTGAGCTTCTGTATTCCCTTGATTAAAATATTGATTAATATATAGAGAATTAGGTGTTTCGGCAGCAATACGCTTTGCAACTTCGTAGTATGATCTTGGATCATCTGCAGCTACATTAGCAGGACACAAAAATACTTTTGCACCCATTGCTTTCAAAAACGAGATTTTCTCAGCTTTAGTTTTATCCGATACCGCTAAGATACATTTGTAACCTTTTACGATAGCAACCATTGCAACAGCAAATCCAGTATTACCCGATGTTGTTTCTACAATTGTAGCACCTGGTTGTAACAAACCTTTTTCTTCAGCCTCTTCTATAATATGTAAAGCTATTCTGTCTTTTGTTGAGTGTCCAGGATTGTAACACTCTAACTTTGCATAAACTTCGCCCGGAATGTCTTGGTTAATTCTGTTTAACTGAACTAATGGAGTTTCTCCAATTAACTCTAAAACGTTTTTATATTTACCAGTCATTTCACAAATATTCTTTTCTAACAAAAAGCAAAATTAAGGATTTTTTAATTAATTGTTAAAAGATTAACGTATTAAATTAATCATATTGCAATATTTTTAAAAAATTATCATCAATTTCACGTTGTTAAATTACTTATTATTTAAATTAAAAATATGTTCTAAGATCTTTCTATCAGTAGCTGTTAAATCTACTTTTCTTCTCTCCATCATCTTTTCTGCAGCCTCACAAGCACGGTCAAAACTAAAAATCGGTGCATCGGAATTTCCGCCCCAACTATAGTGTTTTATTAAGTTTGGAGGAAACCCTGATTGAAAAACATTGGCGCAAACTCCAACAACCGTACCAGTATTAAATTGCGTATTAATTGCAGATTTTGCATAATCGCCCATTATTAAACCACAAAATTGTAAACCCGTTTTCACAAATCTACCTTCTTTGTAGCTCCATAATTTTACTTCGGCATAATTATTTTTTAGGTTAGAGTTATTTGTATCCGCACCCAAATTACACCATTCACCAATTACTGCATTTCCTAAAAACCCATCGTGTCCTTTGTTAGAATAAGCCATTAAAATAGCATTATTCAACTCTCCACCAACTTTACAATATGGTCCAATCGTACAACCCGCATAAATTTTTGCGCCCATATTAATCTTCGCATGTTCGCATAAAGCTAAACCTCCTCTAATCATCGATCCTTCCATTATTTCGGCATCTTTACCTATATAAATTGGACCTTCGGAAGCATTAAGAATTGCAAATTCTACTTTTGCACCTTCTTCTAAAAATATTTTTTCTGAATGTAAAACTCGGTTAGTTGATGAGATTGGTTGAGATGTTTTACCTGCAGTTAATAATTCAAAATCAAATTCGATTGCTTGAAAATTGTACGAAAACAAATCCCAAGAATGTTTAATATGAATTAATTCTTCTTCAAAAATGATTGAATCAACCGTAATTGTTGGTTCATTTTCTACTGTTTTTACCGCAACCAATTCGTTATTATAGACAATTGATTGTCCTATAATTAATGAATTTATTGTTTCGACTAATTTCTTTGAAGGAAAAAATGAAGGATTGATAAATATATTTTCTGATTGAAGGTTTATTGGAAATTTATCTACTAAATAAGGTACCGTTTTGTAAGAAACGGTCGTATTTAATAATCTTTCCCAACGTTCGGTAAAGGTTAAAACACCCATTCGTAATGAAGCCACTGGCTTTGTAAACGTAAGTGGCAAAAGGTTTTCCCTTTCCTCACCGTCAAAAAGAACTATATTCATCTTTTAAGAATTTGTGCAAATTTAGAAAATTATATTTTATAAGCCCTAAGATCGGTCTATATTCTGTTATTTGCATAGCCTAAAATAAATCATTCAAAATATTTGGTTGATATAAAAAGGTCTGCGTAATTTTAGGCACATTTTAATAAAACATTTCTACTTTGAAATCAGCTCCAATTCATTTCGGGTCAATCGCGTATATTTTAGACGATTACCTAGCTAATAATTCATTTTCGACTATCTTTTTTTTGGTAGACGAAAACACGCATGTGCACTGTTTACCTCTACTTTTAGCCGATTTAGACAATCTTTCTGCGTACGAAATCTTAGAAATTGACTCGGGCGAAGACAATAAAAACATCGATACGGTAACAAATCTTTGGCTTGCCTTGAGTGATTTGGGTGCCGATAGACATGCTTTAGTAATAAATGTTGGTGGTGGCGTTTTAACAGATATGGGCGGTTTTATGGCCTCTACTTTTAAGCGTGGTATTAAGTTTATCAACATTCCGACAACTTTATTATCTATGGTTGATGCATCTGCTGGTGGAAAAAATGGAATTGATTTAGAAGGAATGAAAAATATGGTTGGTACATTTAATCAACCCGAGATGGTTTTAGTCGATCCAAAATTTTTATTAACCTTAGAACAACGCCAAGTAAAATCTGGTTTAGCAGAAATGTTGAAACATGGTTTAATCAAAAATCGTGATCATTGGGATAATTTGGTTCAATTACCTTCGCATGATGCCGAAGCATTGGCTCCGTTTATTATGGATTCTATCCATCTAAAAGAAAATGTGGTCGAAAATGATCAATACGAAAAAGGTGAACGTAAAATCTTAAATTTTGGTCATACAATTGGTCATGCTATAGAAAGTGAATCGTTAGAAACTGATTTTCCGCTTTTGCATGGTGAAGCAATTGTGATTGGAATGATTATCGAAACTTTTTTGAGCTATGATCAAGAGTTAATTTCGAAAGCTGATGTAGAAGAAGTTTGCGAAAGTTTTGCTTCTATGTATGCTTTAAATACTATTGATATGCAAATTTTTCCTAACTTAATGGAATGGATGAAACACGACAAAAAGAACCAAAACAATTCGATTAACTTTAGTTTGATCAACAAAATTGGATCTTGTCGTTACGATGTAGTTTGTACTGAAGACGAAATTAGACAAGCTTTTGAAAAATATAACCAATGGATTGGGTAACAAAAAAGTCTTCTTTTTTAATAATTGGTTTACTAGTAAGTTTTTTTCTTAGCGCATGTACATCACTTTTTAAAAAAGATGAACCTATAAAAGCAACAACAAACACAATTGCAATGAATAATAAACCTGAATTTAACATAAACAAAAGCGACGAAGAGTGGCAAAAAGAGCTTTCTCCAGAACAATATTATGTAATGAGAGAAGCTGGTACCGAACGTCCTTTTACAGGAAAATTTAACATGCATTTTGAACAAGGTGTTTACACGTGCGGTGCATGTGGCGAAGAATTATTTTCTTCTTCATCTAAATTTGACGGACATTGCGGTTGGCCAAGTTTTGATGAAGAAATAAAAGAAGGTAAAATCGTAGAACACATTGACAATACACACGGAATGGTTCGCAAAGAAATTTTATGTGGTAATTGTGGAAGTCATTTAGGGCATGTTTTTGACGATGGGCCAACAGAAACAGGTTTACGTTATTGCGTAAATTCTTTATCACTCGATTTTAAATCTGAAAAATAATTTTTAAAAGCTGTTATATCAACAGCTTTTTTTACTTCAAAATAGTACACAACATTATGAAAGCATTACGAATTACCATCATATTAATTTTATTATTACTTATCGTTAACGGAGTTTATAACTACAATCTCATGGTTAATTTTAGTATTACAGATCGCCCTGTTAATCCATTACGTTATGCGTTTTTCATTGGCTATTTCTTTTTGATAATATTAAATTTAAACGAATTTATTCGCAATAAATTCAACTACGGATCATTCAAAAAAGCATTCTATTACTTGGTTTTTGCCTTCTATTTATTCTGCATATTTATGTTTAAATACAACGATTACGAAATTCCAGGATTACCTTTATTAGGTTATTTTACTTTAGTTGCAATCACTATTTTTATGATAAGCTTGATGCTAAAAAACAAACCCGTTTATAAGCGCGTAAAAAAATAAAATCTTCGAAATGAATTCGATTTCGGATAGAATTACATTCAAGCAAATTAATCAATTGGCAATTCCAGCTATATTTTCTGGAATTGCCGAATCATTAATTACATTAACCGATATTGCAATGATTGGTCATGTTCCCGATAATTCTGTAGAAGCATTAGCTGCAGCGGGTTTAGTTGGTAGTTTTTTATCAGGAATAATTTGGATTGTAGCGCAAACCAAAACATCAATTTCTTCTCTTGTTTCTCAAAATTTTGGAGCAAATAAACTAAACGAAGTAAAATATTTGGTTCCGCAAGCGCTTTATTTTAATGTATTTTTAAGTTTACTTATTCTAATTCCGACCTACTTTTTTGCAGAACAATTGTTTAAATTATATAATGCAAAAGATTTGGTTTTGGATTTCTCTGTTGATTATTACAAAATCCGAGCATTTGGTTTTCCATTAACCTTAATTTCATTAACTATTTTCGGTTCATTTAGAGGAATACAAAATACAATTTGGGCGATGAAATGTAGTCTTACAGCCGCATTTATTCATGTGTTTTTAGATTATATTTTAATCTTCGGAATTGATAATTTTATTCCTGCTTATCATATCAAAGGCGCGGCTTATGCAAGTCTAATTGCGCAATTGATTATGGTAATTATGGCTTTTTATTATTATTTTACCAAAACTCCTTTCCGATTAAATCCCGGAAAATCAATTCATCCTTATTTTAAAAAGTACGTTTACCTCAGTTTCAATTTTATTCTCAGAACGGCTTCGCTCAATATTGCTTTCTTTTTGGCGAATTCTTACGCAACTGGTTATGGTAAAAATTATATTGCGGCTCAAAGTATTTTAATGAATATTTGGTTATTCTTTTCCTTTTTTATTGATGGTTATGCAGGTGCAGGAAATGCAATGGCAGGACGATTATTAGGCGAAAAAAACTATCCGAAATTATGGATTTTGAGTAAAGATATTTCTAAATATTCGGTGCTAATATCTATCATTTTAATTGTTATTTGTTTTACTTTTTATACTCAAATTGGCGAATTATTCAACAAGAATTCTCAAGTATTAACCATTTTCAATTCTGTATTTTGGATGATATTATTAATGCAACCAATCAATACATTGGCATATATTTTTGATGGATTTTTTAAAGGAATGGGTGATGCAAAACTGCTCCGAAACAATCTAATTATCGCAACTTTTTGCGGCTTTTTACCAACTTTAATTATTAGCGATTATGTTGGATTAAACATTTATGGAATTTGGTTAGCTTTCGGAATTTGGATGCTAATTCGTAGTTTTCCGTTGATGTATATTTTCAGAAAAAGAATCCTTCAAAACAGCTAAAAATGCTGCAGTTTTCATCTTTTTTAAAAATTTTTCAAAAAAGAATGCAACATCTTTCAACTTCCTACGTCTAGTTTATAAGAAACGTAATGTAACCTTGAGAATTTTGAAAGTAGAAAATACTCCATATACCGATAAAGAATTACTGATTTTATGCAAATCGGGTACAGAATTGGGTTACTCTCAATTGTATCATCGGTACTCAAAATCGGTGTTTAATACCGTTTTTCGATTGGTGACAGAAGTTTCTGAAGCAGAAGATTTAACGCAAGATATTTTTGTGTCAATCTTTTCTGATATTCAAAAATTAATGGATATCGACAATTTAGGTGCTTGGTTAAAACGTGTTTCGATTAATAAATCAATTTCTCATTTAAGAAAAAAGAAGGTTTATTTTTCTGATGTAGAAAACTCAAATATTATTGATGAAAGCGAAGAACAATTACTAGAAAAACAAAATTGGGACAATAAAATTGAAGAAATTCTGAAAGCAATTGAAACTTTACCAATCGATACAAAAACAATTGTTAACCTATATTTATTCGAAAATATTCCGCAAGAAGAAATTGCAAATATGCTCGGAATAAGTAACACAACGGTAAGAAGCAAATATCACCGCGCAAAAAAGAAAATCTTACAATCATTAGAACAAACGATGTCTTATGGATGATAAATTAAAAAAATATATAGATAAAAATAGAGCTGATTTTGATAACAAAGAACCATCAGCAGAGCTCTGGAAAAGAATTCAAACAAATATTCCGCAACAACCAAAAGTTTTGGTTCCGCAAAAAAAATGGAATATTGGCTATTGGAGCATCGCTGCAAGTGCGCTTATTTTGGTAAGTATTGGTCTTTATTTTATGCAAAATGATCATTCTGTTTCGGTAACAAAAGAACAAATTGTTGTCAAACAAAAAACAGAAAAAGTAAAGCAAAAAGAACAAATTAATTCAGTTCTTGAAAAGTTAGAAAATAAAAAATCAAACCAAATTGAAGTTGTAACTCACAATAAAAAAATAGAAATAAAAGAAACTGTTTTACCAATAAAAGAAGAAAAGACAATTGTTGAACATACAGATAACTCAGAAATTTTAAGTCTTTTGAGCGATCAACAATCAACAAGTAATCGTATTAATGGAATTGCAAAATTAGGGGAATTTTCTACCTTGAATTCGGAAGAAAAAGAATGGTTGACAGCACTTGCTTTAAAAGATCAAAATACAATTGTTCGTCTAAATGCAATCGAAGTTTTATCATCTAAACTAGCTAAGACAACAGCTTCTGATGAAATGACTAAAATTTTTATGGAGCAAGATAATCCTATGGTTCAAATGGAATTAATCGGAATTATTGCGCACTTAAACAACGATACTTTAGATCAACAATTGATAAAAAAATTACAAGAAATTGTTTTAGATCCTAAAACGATGCCTTTTGTAAAAGATGAAGCGTATGCGGTGCTTCTTAAAAAAGAAAATAATCAATAAATTTTATATTATGATGAAAAAAACTATGCTAATTGTGACTTCATTAGTAATGATGTCACTTTACGGACAAACTCAATCCGAATCAAATGAGAATGATAAACAAACCTATCAAGTTTCGGTAAATAAGGGTAAAATTCTGATTAATCTTGGAAAAGCAACAATTGAAGGTTATGATGGAAAAGAAATCGTTTTTTCGAAAGATAATTCGTCTAAAAATGTAGATGAACGCGCAAAAGGTTTACGTGCTGTAAATGCAATGGGACTAGAAGACAACACTGGTTTAGGAATTAATGTTATCGAAAAAAATGGAACTGTAGAGGTTAATCAACTAAAAAGAATTAGTCCGCCAAATATAAAAATTCTTGTTCCAAAAAATATGCTTGTGTCTTTTAATCATCAATCTCAATATGGTGGAACTGTAACTTTCAAAAATATTGAAAGCGAAATTGATGCTTCTACAACATACAACAACATGGTGTTCGAAAATGTAACTGGTCCTACAACAATCAGCAGCGTTTATGGTAGTATTGATGCAAAATTTAGTACAAATATCAAAAGTCCGTTGTCTGTGGTTTCTATTTACGGAAATGTTGATGTAAGCTTGCCAAAAACGGCAAAAGCGAATGTAAAAGTGACGACCAATTATGGTGAAATTTTAGTTGCGCCAGAATTACCTTTAAAAATTGAGAAAAAATTGAGCGAAGAAATGTTTAACGATCAATTAAATGCAACGTTAAACGGCGGTGGAAATACTTATAATTTTAGATCTGATTATGGAAAAGTATATTTAAGAGCTTTATGAAAACAATCTTCTCTTTAGCAATAAGTTTATTCGCAGTCATCACATTTGCGCAAACTAATTTACAAAAGCAATTTTCTGTTCCACAAGGAAAAGAATTGGTCTTGAAATTTGATTATCCTCAACTCATTAAAATTAGTACTTGGGATAAAAACGAAGTAGAAATTACTGGAAAAGTAAACATAAATAATGGCGAAAATAATTCGTTTTTCGAAATTACAGAACGTGTCTTAAATAACGAAAAAGTAATCGAAGGCAAAATTCCTAATTATAAAAATCTTCCACAACAGCTTACAGCTTATCTTGGAAAAGAAAAAATGGAATTTAATACCGAAAAAGAACTTCTTCAATATGAAAAAGACAAAAATGTAAAGTTTAAAATAAAATCATACAATGCTAAACTAGAAATCGAATTAGAGATAAAAGTTCCGCGTCACATGAAAACTAAAATTGAATCGATTTATGGAACAGTTGAAGTTAAAAAATTTGATGCACCAATTATTGCAAAATCAACTTATGGTAGTGTAGATGCTACTTTGGATGAAAAAAAAGTTGGCGAAATTTTGATTGAATATTTTTACGGAAAAATTTATACTAATCTTAATTTACCAATTAAAACCATAAAATCTGAAGATTTTCATACTATTATGACGGCTTTTTCTGGAAAAGAACCTCGTCAAGAATTTTCCTCTCAATACGGAAATATTTACTTGAGAAAATAATTTTTCTTCAGTTCTAAATAATTCTCGTTCTTCAAAATCATATTTTTAAAGCGTAAAATAAAACAATTTACAATGGTCTAAAATTGTAGATTTAGCTACTGCTTTGTCTTTTTTTGATGCTAAATATGAATCATTTTTATAACAAAATAATCCCGTCCAACTTATGAACGGGATTATTTATGTTGAATTATTTTTTAAATTAAATCTAAAATTTAATTGTTTCTTACTAAGGTGTAGAAATTGAAGCTTGTTGTACTTTTCCGTTAAAATATTTCCAACCATTCAACCCAAAATCAACTAAATATTCTGCCATTTCGTGTGGTTGTGTTGGGGCAATATATCCAGGAAAAGCCTCTTCTAACATTTCTGTTTGCACCGCTCCTAAAGCAACTGCATTAATTCTTGGTCCGTGATCTTTTAATTCTTCGGCTAACAATTCAGTCAAATTAACTGTTGCAGATTTTGAGGAAGAATAAACAGATAAACCAGGAAATTTAACTGATCCTTGCACCGCTCCCATCGTCGAAACATTAACTACATGCGACGAAATCGTGAATTTATTCAATAAAACTTGAACCAAACGATAAGGCGCCATAAAATTAACTTTCCAAGACATGATTAGGTCTTCTTCAGTAATTTCTGCGAAAGGTTTATTAATACACAAACCTGCATTATTGTACAAAATATCTACTTTATCCCAATTTTCAATCGCTGTTAAAACGTTCGAAATTTCATCAAAATTAGACAAATCAATTCCGATAAACGTAAATTGTCCTTCTTTAGCAAAAACCTCTAACTCCTTTAATTTATCTACATTACGAGAAATTGTCAAAACGCGGTTTCCTAATTGCAAATGTTGTTTTGCCAATTCATACCCAATTCCTCTACTCGCTCCTGTTATGATTATATTTTTCATTTTGCTGTATAAAGTTTATGATTGCTTGAATATTTTCAAACTTTTGATTGCCAAAGATGATATTATTTTCTGTTATTTCAATATGATTTTCCGCATTATTTTCTACCTGAATTCCATTTCTCATCAACGCATTTTTTACCCAAAAAGCCAATTCAGAGTTACCTTTAACTCCAATTGATTTTCTAAAATTCTTCTTCGTTAAAAAACGATTTGTATCCGAATCATAACTTAAATTTTGATTGGATAATTTCTGCATAATCTGAAATTCAAAAGCAGCTTGTTCGGGTATATTTTCCTTTAACTCGTTGTTTTCTATCCACCAAATTTTGTCCGATTTTTCAATTGCAAAATCCACGTTATGCGTAATCATCAAAAAAGATTTATTTGTTTTTGATTTAATCTCATTCAATAAATTAAAAATTTTATATTGATTTGCTAAATCCAAATTTGATGTTGGTTCGTCTAAAATCACCAATTTTGAATCTTGACACAATGCACGCGCAATCATCACCAACTGCAATTGTCCTTCGCTAATTTGATTTGCATAATGCGTTTTCAAATCATAAATACCAACCATTTCTAAAACTTCATCAACCAAAGAAAGTTCTTCATTCGAAATCTTTTTTAACACTTTATGATAAGGCAAACGCCCCATAGCAACCAATTCTGAAACTTTAATTTTCGGAACGATAGAAAGTCGAGGCAAAACAACCGCAATTTCCTGAGCAATTTCTTGAGCAGATAACTTTTGAATAGATTGATTTTCGATTAAAATTGAACCATTTAATATTTTCTGAAAACCTAAAATAGAATTAATCAACGTTGATTTTCCCACTCCATTTTTTCCTAAAACAGCAACCAATTCATTTTCAGAAATTGAAGCATTAATAGACGAAACAATTTTTTGAGAACCATAACCAACCGTTACATTCTCTAAACGTAAAATCTCTGTATTCATCGAACTTCGTTTTTATTATTCAACAAAATACTAATCACAATTGGCGCACCAAATAACGCGGTAATAATGTTAATTGGTAAAGTTCCGAACGGAAAAATTTCTGTCAATATCGAGAATAAAAGCATAAAAAATATTCCCGAAACAAAAATCCACCGGTACAAAACACGCATATCTCCGGTTTTTAAAAGTGTACGACAAATATGTGGAATTGCTAATCCTATAAAACCAATTGGTCCTGCAAAAGCCGTTGCAGAAGCTGTTAGCAATGCGGTTGCAATTAAAATTATAAAGCGTAATTTTTTAATATTTATTCCCAACGATTGTGCATATCGTTCGCCTAAAAGTAAAGCTGTAATTCCGCGTAAAGAAAATAATGAAACAATGATACCAGAAAGTACAAACAAAGCAAAAATACTAATTTGCTGCCACGATAATCCGCTTAATGAGCCAAATCCCCAAATCAAAAAAGCTTTGATTTTATCTGATGGTGCAAAATATTGCATCATACCAATTAATGCGCCCGATAAACCCGAAATCATAAATCCTAAAATAACCAATGATGCTGCCGATTTTACGCGAAACGAAAATACAATAACAATTAATAAAGCCGTTATTGCACCCAAAAAAGAAGCGATAATTGTAATCCAAGGATTATTTAGATATTGATCTAATCCTATTATTGAAAAAAGAAAAATAACCACACCAACACCCAAACTTGCCATAGATGTAATTCCTAAAACAGACGGATCTGCCAACGGATTTTTAAAAAGCTCTTGCATCAAAAATCCTGAAATTGGCAACGAAATACCAACCAACAAAGCTGTAATAGATTTTGGTAATCGGAAATTGAGTACCAAATTATTTATCATTTCGTCCGATGTTCCGAAAAATACGTGGTAAATTTCGTTGAAAGAAATCGATACTTTCCCGACACTCAAACTTGCTATAAACAAGATTAGCGTAAAAAATAAAAAGGCAAAAAATAGTGGTTTTTCTTTCATCTAGACAAATATAGAAATTCTAATAATTTGTTAAGGTTTAAAAAACGTTTGTATTGATATAGTTTTTATCATTAGTTTCGCTGAAATGAATTTGAAGAGTTTTATATTAATTGTTTGTTCTGCGTTGCTACTTATTACACCATGTAGCATCAAAGCGTCTATCCATACCATTTTTGAGATAGAATCGGCTCAACATGCAACAAAAACTTCTCAAACAAAGACACTTCAAGCAAAATCAATTTCGTGCTCGGTTATAAAATTTGAAGCGATAAAAAAATCAATTCAAAAAGTAGATTTTTATCACGTTGATTTTACTCCAACTATTTTCAATTTTATTCAACTTGCGCGTTCATCATTACCTGATGAAAATTTTTCTAAAGAAGTTGAAATCTCTTCACCAAAAATACCTTTTTACCTTTTATATAAGCAATTGAAATATTCGTTGTTGTTTTAATCTAACCTTTTTTTGAGGTTATAATTTACTACATAAACAATAAATATTCAAACACTTATACACTTATTACATGCAAAATAAATCTGTTTTATCAATGGGTAATGCTGTTTTGGCATTACGTTTAATCATTGGTTGGACGTACTTTTCGGCTTTTTGGAGGCGTTTAATTTTAGAAAATAAACTTGATCCCGAAGCTGCTGGCTATATTGGCGAAAAATTCAATCATTTTTTACCAAATGCACTTTTCATCAAACCACTTATTCAATATTTAGTCGAAAATCCTGAAGTTTTACTTTACAAAATGTGGATTTTTACACTTGTAGAAGGTTTTGTTGGATTATTTCTGATGATTGGTTTCAAAACACGTTTAATTAGTATTGTTGTTTTTTTCTTGGCAATGGGAATTCTTTTGGGTTCTGGTTGGATTGGAACAACTTGCTTGGACGAATGGCAAATTGGTGTTTTAGGTTTGGCAGGAGGTTTTACGCTTTTTCAGGCTGGTAGCGGGCAATTTTCGCTGGATTATTTTATCAATAAAAATAATTTTATCAGACAAGAAGAAAAATGGAATAAAACTTCTCAATCTAAATTCACGCCTTATTTTGTTGCGTTTAGTTTCTTTTTACTTTTTGCAACATTGTACACTAATCAAGTTTTTCATGGTGGTGTTTACGGAACTTTACACAATAAATCTGTTAAACCGAAACTAGAAATCACGAATCTTAAACAACAAAAAAATCAAGTTTCATTTGATGTTATGCGCGTAGAAGGCGCCGATGTTTATGGCTCTTTTTTAATTCAAATTGATTTTATAAATCATCAAAATAAAACAATCGAAACATTGGATATGAATGAATTATCGAAGTTGCCAAAACATCAAATTTCTAATTATTATGTAGCAAAAGTTACACCGCACAAACACAGTTTAGTGTTACCTTTGGGTGCGAAAGCTAATTTAAATTTTGAACTAGAAGAACAAATTCACAAAGTAATTTTAACCGATATAAGCGGCTTACAATGGGAACAAACAATAACAAATTAATAGAAATGATAAAAAGAAATTATTCAACAATAATTATAGGTGCATTGGTTTTGGTTTTACTTTTTGTACCAGAAGCAAAAGCAGTTGTACAACAAGGTTTCATGAAATTAGGTTTATTTCAGCCTAAGTTAGAAAAAGTTGAAACGACAACTAAAACAGAAGCAAATTATAAATTTGAAATGGTTGATGCTAATGGAAAAGCAACAACTTTAGAAGATTTGAAAGGCAAAGTAGTTTTTCTTAATTTTTGGGCAACTTGGTGTCCGCCTTGTATTGCAGAAATGCCAACAATACAAACGTTATACGATAAATTTAAAGACGATAAAGATGTTGTTATTTTAACGGTAGAAGTTGAAGGAAAACGTGATAAAGTTGCAAAATTTATGGCGCGTAAAAAATTAACTTTACCAGTTGTTTATCCTACTTCGGCAATTCCGACAGATTTTTTTAACGGTTCTTTACCTACAACTGTTATTTTAGATAAACAAGGAAATATTGCGCATACAACAATTGGTATGGCAGATTATTCTGGAACAGATGTTGAAGATTTTTTAAACGAATTGAAAACAAGTAAATAATTAATAAAAGCGCATTTCTATTTGAAATGCGCTTTTTATTTAATCATGTTTTAAATCATTTTATTATTCTTATTAAGTCTAAATAAATATATTTGCTTCATAAATTTTAACTTTTATGATTAAAAAATATTTACTTTTTTCGGTCTTAATGACAACTTTAACTAATGCTCAAAATATAACAGCGGGAAATAATGTTGGTGATACAGGTCAAACCGAATTAATATATCAAGATGAGACAGTAAACTATAAAACGGTACGAGCTGCTGATGGTTACGAATGGTTACAACAAAACTTGGGTAGTAAACAAATTGCAACAACTATAAATGATGAAGCTGCTTATGGTGATTATTTTCAATGGGGAAGATGGGATGATGGACATCAATTAAAAAACTCGGAAACAAGCGAAGATTATCCAACACCTAATAACCCCTTGGGTTTAGAAAAAGGCAATCCTTTATTTTTTATAAATGGAGGTTCACCATGGAGTAGTAATTATGATGGTTGGTTTGCAAATCCTAATCAAGATGATAGCTGGAATGCTAAGAATATAGCTGAAATAACTGCAAATAATGGAATGGATCCTTGTAAAGCTATTGGCGAAACATGGGAAATACCAACCGAAGCTGATTGGACAAATTTAATGGAAAAAGAAAAAATCAATCCAAAAGATGATTCAGATTCGAGAAATGGAATTACACGTGCTTTTGAAAGTAATTTAAAAATTGTAGGTGCTGGTGCAAGAAAAGATAATAGTTTTGCTTTTGTTGGACAACGCGCATATATTTGGACAAAATCTGCAAGTGCCAATCCAAATTTTTATAGATACGTATATTTAAGTGGAGCAATTGCTGGATTTGGAGGTGATGCTAAAAGTCATGGATATACTGTTCGTTGTGTCAATAAATCTTCAAATTTAACTATAACAGATCAACAGTTAAACAAAAATAAAATTTATGCCGTTGTACAAAATGATGTCTTAAAAATTGTTTCTGGATCAAAAATAAAGAATCTAAAACTTTACAATACAAATGGACAACTTATACTATCATCATTCAACGATAATATAAATATATCAAAATTAAATCATGGAATTTATTTTGCTATAATACTATCAAATGATGATTCTACAACAACTTTAAAATTTATCAAGAAATAATTTATATCTAGTTTAATCTTTTTAGACAAAGTCAAACATTATTGCAATTTCTATTTGTACCTTTTGCCATTAAATAAAATTTTATGTCGAAAGAAACGAAAGAAGGAATTTATAAAGGTATTATTGAGAAAGATGAAAATGGTAACTACTTCTGTGGACCATATTTATTAGATTATAAATTGACTGTGGCTAAATTTAAACTTGGTGATACAGTTCTTATTAATACTGTAATTAATAACCGAAGTGATATTAGTTTAACACAATATCCTAAAAAATCGATGAAATTTACATTAATTGTAGACGAAGTTATTGAAGAAGACAACGAAGAGAATAAAGTAGAAAATAAAGAGGAAGACACAATACAAGAATAAATATAAAGCACAAAAAAACGGATAAAATTTTATCCGTTTTTTTATATCTCTACTTATTAATAATTCAATTTTAAACCTAAACCAAATCCCATATCACTGTCATAATGCGAACGAATACTCATGTTACGATTCAAAATATAACTTAATTCGCCCATGTATTCTTTGTCGGTATTCCACATAAAACCAGCTCGTACACGTTTAGAAATCGGAATATCTTCGCGCATAAATTGTAAACGAACTTTACCTGTGTGATAAATTTCTGTCTGAAAATCAATCAACATTGGTAATTTGTAAATAAAACCAGTACTAAACAAACCTTTGTTGCGCTCAGTATTTTGTCCAAAAACATTTTTCTCGATACTATGATTTCCTTTCGTATTGTGTTGATTCCAATCAAAACCTACAAATACCTGAAAAAATTGATTTTTATCGATATATCTTCCTAAATGCGTTTCAACCTCGTAACCATCTTCTTTTGTGTAACCTAAACCCCATTCAGAAGTTAATTCCCAACGTGCATTTTGGAGTCTAAACATACCATCATTTCCGTTGGTTGCGAAATCATTCTCAATCATAAAATGTTTCATATTACTGTCCATTTGCAACATTTTATACGCGTGTTTTTTATCGTGAATTAATGGATTTTGATAATCTCCAACTTCAAAAACACGGTTCATACCAGCCATCATGTGATATAAAATATGACAATGAAAAAACCAATCACCTTCTGTATTTGCTTGAAATTCGATAACATCAGTTTCCATTGGCATAATGTCCAACACATTTTTTAGTGGCGAATATTCTCCATTTTTATTGATTACGCGAAAATCAAAACCATGTAAATGCATCGGATGACGCATCATCGAATTGTTGTATAACGTAATGCGAAGAATTTCACCTTTTTTAACTGGAATTTTATCAACCTCTGACAATACTTTATTGTCCATGCTCCACACATAACGGTTCATATTTCCTGTTAACTCAAAACGCAATTCTTTTACCGTTGCATCTTTTGGCAATTCGGTATTAAAAGGCGCTTTTAGCATCCCGTAATTTAAAGTAACAATATCCGAAGTTGAATTTTGATGAGAAGAATGATCCATTTCGTCCATCTTTTCCATCTTATTTTCTTCAGATTTAGATGACTTCTTTTTCTCTTTTTTAGTTGACTTTTTATTTTTTTCGCCTACAATTTCTGGATACATTACCGTATTCATATCCATTTGTTGCAAGCTCATTTGCATGCCCATATCATTCATAGAACCGTCCATTTTCATCATGTCGTTCATCATCTTCATTCCTTCAAAATAATTCAATTTTGGAAGCGGTTCAATCAATTGCTTTTTACCTTCGCCTATAAATACCGATGTAGAAGCCGTTCTGTCTTCCGAAGTTGCCTGAAACTCGTATGACAAACCATCTTTTGGAACTGTGACAATCACATCATAAGTTTCGGAAACACCAACTATCAATCTATCAACATCAATTGGCTCAACATCTTGACCATCATTTGCAATAACTGTTACTTTTCCGCCCGCATAACGCAACCAAAAATAAGTTGAATTAGAACCGTTAGAAATTCGTAAACGTACTTTCTCGCCTGGTTTAAATTGTTTTAATTGACTTTCATTTTTACCATTCAAAGTAAATTTTTCGTAGTACACATCACTCACATCCATTGCCAACATACGTTTCCATTCGTTGGTTAATTTTGTTTTAAAATGTCCTTCTCTAATTGCTTCTGCATAACTTTGAACTGATCCTTTTTTAATTCCAAACCAATCATTTGCATTTTGCAACATACGTTGCACGTTTTCTGGTTTCAAATCTGTCCAATCACTCAAAATAATAGGAACCATAGGCAAATCATCTATTCCTTTTCTAAATTTTGGATCATCTTTTTTCTTATGTAAAATCAACGAACCATACATTCCAATTTGCTCCTGATAACCAGAATGACTGTGGTACCAATGCGTCCCACTTTGTATAATTGGAAAAGTATACGTGTGCGTTGTGCCTGGTTTTATACCCATTTGCGTTAACATTGGTACGCCATCTTCCTTATTTGGCAACCACAAGCCATGCCAATGCAAAGACGTATCTTCTTTTAACTCATTGTGTACACGAATTACGGCTGTATCGCCTTCTGTAAACTCTAAAGTTGGCATCGGAATTTGACCATTTACCGCAATTGCACGTTTTTCTTTACCCGAATAATTAACAATTGTATCACGAATAAATAAATCATATTCGACACGTTTTTGCGCATATCCCGTAAACGTTAAGACGATAAATGTTAAACAAAAAAATCTTTTCATACTATTTTTCGTTTTAATTTATTTTAATTTAATTGACTGTATTTCTTATAATTATCTTCGTTCTCAAAATAATCTACATTTCCAACCTCATCTTTCAAAACAATATACGCGTTGGCTTTATCTATAATTTTACCCGTAAATGGATCTGTTGCTTGACGAGAAGTTTCATCATTTGGGATACGTTCTACACACATATTACAACATCCATAATACGTTTTTCCATCATAAGGAACTTCAAATTGATCCTTGCCCATGTATGCGTTATTCACCATACAAACCTGCTTATTAGGCACTTTATCACCTATTTTATAACTTGATGAAGTAGTTGCAACAGCCAACTCATTTTCATGATGAACTGTTTCTGTTACAACTTCTTTTTGTTCTGATTTCTCTTGGCAAGAAACAAATAACATTGCTGATAAAACTGCTACGCCTACTACTTTCACTTTAATCTTTTTCATGTCTATCTTACTTTTTCAGCATAACTTATCGAGGCAAATATTTTTTTTATCCCGAAAAAACGCTCTTTTCAACTTTATTATTTTAATATTTCTACAGTGCTACCACATGTTAACATTTTACTTCCGTAATATGGATTTTTGATATTCTCTTCTTTACTTAACCAATTAGAACCGCCGTTAAACATTGGACAATTTTGGTAATAAACTGTATAATCTAATTTTGCTACTTTTGATAATTTGTAAAGACTTTCAGAAACTTTAGAAAATAATTTTCGTTGTTTTTCAATGTCTTTTTCTGTTGAAATTGACGCTGAATTCGTTTCTAAATTATTCAATTCTTCCATCCAAACCATGTGTACATTATGTGATAATTTACCCATTTCTACTGCTTTTATACTTTTAGTAAAAGCCGCAATTTGGTTTTTAACTTCAGTTTCATTGGTTGCAACAAAAGCATCTTTTAATTTAAAATAATGTTCAAAAACATTGCTCAATTGATTTGATTCTTGCGAAGAATTTGTTTGCTGATGTGTCGAATGATTCATTCCCGAATGATCTGTCATCATTTGTTTGTCTCGTGGATATTGGCAATCTTTTTTCAGCTTTGTATACGCTTCATCCGGCGCAAAATATTCGGTATTATCAAAACCTGCTAACGCAATTTTCTTTAAAACTTCCGAAGCATTTGTTTTCGTTTTATCTACCGTAATTTCTACAGTTTGAGTAGTTGCATCATAAACAACCGAAGCTATTTTCTTTTGATTTCCTGCTTTTTCAATCAATTCTTTTGCATCAGAACAATTTCCTTTTACCGAAAATTGATGCGTTTCTGCATTTTTTATTTGTGCGGATAAACTCAACGCCAAAAAAGAAGTAATTGCGAATAAATTATATTTTTTCATCTGTTTAAAATTTAAATTTTATCAATTGATTTTCTCAAATTACGATTCAATTGTTTAAAAATTGTTGGTGTAAAACCTGTTACTTTTTTGAATTGTGCACTTAGATGCGCCACACTCGAATAGTTTAATTGATACGCAATTTCGCTCAACGATAACTCATCATAAACCATCAATTCTTTTACTTTTTCTATCTTTTGTTGAATAAAATATTTCTCGATTGTTTGCCCTTCCATCTCCGAAAAAAGATTCGAAATATATTTATAATCCAACTTTGTTTCTGCACTTAAATAATCCGAAAGATTTACTTTTAACTCGTTATTTTCTTGGTGAACTAACTGAATAATAAGCGTTTTTATTTGTTCTATTAATTTACTTCTCTTGTCATCAATCAACTCAAAACCTACTTCTTCTAATTCACTTTTTATAACCAATAATTGTTCTTCGTTAATTGGATTTTTAAGTTCAACTTCGCCCAAATCAATTTGAGTTGCTTCGATATTATTCATTTTTAAAATTCGACCAACCATAATTTTGCAACGGTGACAAACCATGTTTTTGATGAATAATTTATCTATTTTTTCCATATTTTTTGAATGAGTGAATGTAAGTTACGAATTTAATATTCGGATGCTTTCTATTGGTTACAAATTTCTGAAATGTCTCCAAAAATTGGTTATACAATTAGTAAATTGTTTGTTATAATTTACAGATTTGAGAAGTAAATCGGTCTTTTTAATTATAAATTATGAATGATGAATTATTACAAGACTCTGCTATCATTCTAAATGAAATAAAGAATTTGTGATTTTTAGATTCCTCGACAAGCTCGGAATGACAAATAATCTTCGGATGACAAATCATATTAAATGCTTGTCAAGCTGAATTTAGTTCAGTTTCTCGTCAAAAATCTAAATATTGATGATGTGGTTCTGAAACGAGTTCAGAATGACTAAAACCTTAAAATATTTATGAATGATAAATAATGAATATTATAAAAATCTACTGTCATTCTGAATGGAATGAAGAATCTATTATTTTTAGATTCCTCGGCTAGCTCGGAATGACAATTAATCTCGGGATGACAACTCATATTAAATGCTTCTTGTCAAGCTGAATTTAGTTCAGCTTCTCATCAAAATTTACATATTGATGATGTGATTCTGAAAAGAATTCAGAATGACAGAACGATAAAACAAGATCTCATTTTATCAAATCATTAAATATATATTACTGATTACAAGTTTAATAGACAAAACACTACCTTTATTATTCACTCAATAAAACCTCAACAAAATGAAAAAAATTCCATTTTATTTACTTTTAGGTAGTTCTATTATTCTATCTTCTTGTTCTAAAAAAGAAAAAAATAACGAAGAAATATCTGAAGTTATTCTACAAAAAAATGATACAATTTCTGCGAAAGACACTGCAAAAACGATTCAACTATTTGATATAAATACGATTACTGTTTCTACATTTGAATTAGGTGAATTTCCTTATTTGGAGTTACCTAAAAATATTCAATATCAAAATAAACCGATAAATAGAGATTACGATGATTTGTATTTTCCAATTGGAAAAAATGGTGATTTTGAGAAATTATCTGGTAAAGTTTTTAAAACTTATGTCGTAAAAAGTGATGATGCAACAACAGATTGGTCTTTTCCGTATTTTCTAAAAACTTATGATGATGCAATAAAAAAATTAGGAGGCGTTATGCTTTTGGATAAAAAATTAACGGATCAACAAACCAATTATTTAAAAAATAATGCAAGGTATTTGGGCGAAGAAGGCTCGTTGGATTATTGGAATGATCCTGTCCAAGTTTATGTGATTAGAAGAACAGATGGTGATGATATTTATATACAACTTTCTGGAAATAGCGCTGGTGGCTCAATACAAATTCTACAAAAAGAAATAACAAAGTAAAAATTATAACTCTGCTGTCATTCTGAATGAAATGAAGAATTTGTTATTTTTAGATTCCTCGGCAAGCTCGGAATGACAATTAATCTCGGAATGACAAATCATATTAATTACTGCTTGTCAAGCTGAATTTAGTTAAGCTTCTCATCAGAACTTTACATATTAATGGTGTGATTCTGAAACGAATTCAGAATGACTAAATCTTAAAAAATAAATGATTAATTTTATGGTTAAACATCCTTATCATGGTTACAAATACTATTCTTTTACCTGAAGAACAAACTGAACTTCTTGAAATTTTGAAAAGTCGATTTCATAAAAATATGAAGCGTCATCAAGAATTGGATTGGAAAGTGATTGAAGAAAAATTAATACTATTTCCTTCAAAAATCTGGTCAATCAACGAAATGGAAAAAACGGGAGGCGAACCTGATGTTATTTATTTTGATGAAAACACAAACCAAATTTGGTTTGTAGATTGTGCTGCGGAAAGTCCGAAAGATAGAAGAAGTTTGGCGTATGATTATGATGGACAAACATCGCGCAAAGAACATCAACCAAAAAATAATGCACTAGATGTTGCTGTACAAATGCAGATTGATTTGTTAACCGAAGCTGAATATCGTTTGTTGCAAAGTGTTGGGAATTTTGATCAAAAAACGTCGAGTTGGTTAAAAACACCTCAACCTATAAGAGATTTAGGCGGTGCTATATTTGGCGATTATCGTTATGGTACTGTTTTTATTTATCACAATGGTGCGCAATCGTATTATGCGGCGCGTGGTTTTAGAGGAATCATAAAAGTGTAATTCTAAATTACATCTACTACACTAATTTAGTTTTTTGAGCATAAAAAAAGAAGCGGTTATAGAACCGCTTCTCTTCAATTAATTAACATGAATTATGAACTTAAGACTATTTCTTAATCAACTTTTGGACATTTGTTTTTCCGTTTTCGTCAAGAGAACGTAATAAATAAACACCTGCTGGTAAATTACCTAAGTTTATATTTACTTTTTTATCGTTAACAGTTTTAGAATTTACTTTTAAACCTGCCATATTGAAAACTTCAATTTGAGTAAGATTAGTTAGAGATACTACTGTTATTTCGTTTGTAAATGGGTTAGGATAAACTGATAATTTTGTTACTTTTTGTATATCATCCACTCCTAAATCTGAACAATCTGTATGTAATTTATAAACAGCTTCACTATTTAAATAAGGAACATACGCAATACCAAATAAATCTATTTTATAACCTGATCCCACAACTGCACTTGCATTCGCAACACCATTAACAGCGTAATAAGATGAATTTAGTTTAAGCCAATATTTTATAGACTTTGTACCATCTAAAGTTAATGGCTCATCAAATTGTACTTTCACTAGGAATTTTCTAAAAATTAACATTGTACCATCTCCACCATCCATTAGATATTGATTTAATAATTTACGCTCAGTTACCTTATTTGCTATCTTATCTAAGATAACTTCTTTTGGTTCATCTTTATCAGGATCATTTGTAAACAATGAAAACTCAATAATCTGATCATCTGTTTCTTTTCCAACATTATGAACTGTTATCATTTCTAAATCTATACCATTTACTTTAAGAATTTTGTCTTGATTTACTAATAAATCAATTGCTCCTTTTAAACCATCAAAAGTTGTTGGAAATACTTCAAGCTTACTAGGTAATTGCCCATCGTTTGCATCTTCAGCTATTACTTCTTGTGTACACATATCTTGTGTACATGTAGCTATTAACTCATAAACAGCTTCGTGATCAGCAGAAAGTTCCCATTTATTATTTGTTGTATTTTTATATGCAATTTCATTACTTGTCACATAATTAGTATTAGTTTCTATTGCAGTTGCATCTGTTACTACTTTTAACCATTTACGTAGATTTTTATTTCCTTCTATTATAACTGGTTTATCAAAACTAAATTCATATGTGAAAGCTTTTACCGAATTAACTGTACCTATCTCTGTTTTAGTAACAATTTTTCCTGTTACCTTTGATAATAAAGCACCTGGAATTCCACTTGCATCATCATATTCTTCAAAGCTTAAGTTAGAAGTATCTCCAATTAAATTAACTTTGATTCCTGTTATTATTGATTTTTTACCTGGAAAAGAAACTATATCAAATGCTACTTCTTGTTTGTTACTACCATTAATAGGAACATTTAACTTTAACTTAGAAGTAGGTACTCCCGAACCACAAGGATTTAATAAAGGATTTACTGCAGTTTCTACACTCAGTTTCTGCGTAAAAAGTGTTGTATCAGACGAACAAGTGTCCTCATTAGTGTGTGTATACCATCTTAAGATTCCTGTATAGGTAGCTGTCCACGTGATTTCTAAATTATTACTTGCTAAGGTTGTTTTTCCTGTATCATCTGTTAAAGTAGTAAAAAGTGAAGGGATACTATTTTTAAATGTATATTTATTTCCTTCGTATACCATAATCTCAGAATAAGCACCTGTTTTGGCTTTATCTGTAACTACTTGGTCAAAAACTGTTTTCTTTGGAATAAATGGACTAGCTGTATTTACTCCATTTACACTTGTATTACACCCTTTTGGAGAAATAATATTTACGGAATAATCTTCTACTTGTCCATACGAATTACCAAGTAAGCATCCGTTTTTAGCATATACGATTGGTTTGAAAGTCGTTTGTCTTTTCATAACACGCATTCTTGTTTTTCCAAGTGTTGCATTTCCAGGTATAGTAAAACTAGCTGTTAAAACTTTATTATCAACTCCAGTAGAGTTTTCGATATAACCTAACTCAATTCTCTCATTTTCTCCTTCAGTATCATTATTATCAACTCGTCCAAAAATACCATCTTGATCAAAGTCAATATACAATGTATAACTTGCTACATAATTACCTGCAGTATTACCTTTCAACTTAATTTCGTAGGTACGATATGTTCCTAAATTTGTAGAAAACGCTGTAAAATCTTCATATCCTGATGTAGTAGTTGCTGAACTTTCATTGTTAATTGTACCTAAAGAAACTAACGTTATTGCTTCTGGGTCTTGTACAACAGGTATACAATAATCTATTACTGTTCCTTTATTCTGAAATTGATCAAAAGGAGTATTCAATCTATTATTTTCTAACACATCCATTCTAAATGGAAATGTATTCGCCAATGATAGAGAAGCTGTTCCTAATAACAGCATACTTAATATATATTTTTTCATGAGATTTGCGGTTTTTAGTTTTTAATTACTTTTTTAGTTACAACACCATCTTTTGTGTATAACTTTAAAATATAGATGCCTTTAGAAAGGTTTGAAGTATCTACACTGCCTTTTGATTGATTCATTTTGATGGCTTGTGTTGAAATAACACGACCTGTCATATCAATTAATTCAGCTTTAGAAATACCTTCTTTAGACATTATATATACCACATCTTTTGCAGGATTTGGATAGATTGATGTCTCTGTTGAAGCTAAATCATCAGTACCTAATTCTTCGCAGCTTGGTGGTAAATCAAATGCTTGTTTTCCATCAGTTCTAATTGCTGGATCACCTTGATTAGCTGTATATCCTAAACCTCTTTTTGCAAACGCCTCCCAAATCATACATTGATTAGCTCCTCTATTCATCACGACATCAGCTTGTAAAATAGCATCACGACCATCAACAAATCCAGGGTTTGCTTTTTGCATTTTAATTCCTTCTAATACTAAATCTAATGCCATGTTATTACCACCTGTATTTGATTTGAAATCTGGATTAAATCCATATTTATCTACAAATTTCCAATGCATCTCCCATAACATTGTTGCCCACACATATCCCGTAGCATGTGGTTGGCTTCCTGGTCCTATTACTTTTAAATAATCGTATGTATCTGGATTAACAGACATATCTGTTGTATAAGGTAATCGACGTAATCCGCCTCCACCAAAAGCATAAGATCCCATATTAATTTGGTCTTTACCTATCTGATTTGGTTGTTGTGTTAAATTAATTGCAACATAATCACTCCAACCTTCACCCATTCCTTCTTCTCCACCTATACTTCCACCAGATAATCTACCAGAAACTGCGTGAGTATACTCGTGTAAAATAACCTCGCTATCAAAACTACTGTCACGTTTAGTTAACTTAAAATCTGCTGAAGGTATTGTTCCACTTACTGCAGTACCTGTACCTAATGTTTGACGTAATTTATCTGAAATTTCTAAATTAACTCCAACTATAGGATAATTAATATCAATATTAGGGTTTCCAACTCCAAAACCAACTAAACTACTTGAAGAGTTATTTAGAATTAAAATTCCTGAAGGATTATATTTTTTAATTTCTGATATTTTTATCTCAAAACTACATGTCCCACGATTTACTACCGCAATATTTCCTTTTAATTTATCACCATTAATAATTGGCTCACAACCATCATTACTATCTGTTCCTATATTATCATTAATTAAAACAAAATTACCAGATACTGCAGGAGATACACCATATTTAAAGCCTGAATTATTTCCTACACCTCCTTGATAATCTCCTTTTAAAACACCATCCTTAATTTGTAAAACTCCTGCTGCCGTTGGTGTTTCAAATGTAAAAAACACTGTTGTTGGATTTGGAGACAATGAAGAACTATATACCATAAATGCATTGTTAACAGTTCTTGTTTTTCCTAAACCACCAGTTGTTAAACCTACAGTATGAGCACCTTCTCCTACGTTTGCTTGAAAACTACCAGATTTAGGATTAAACCCATGGTAGTATAAAATATCATGAATTGAATTGATTGAGTAAAACATCTGCGTAGTTGCAGCCTCTGTATAGTCTAACGGATTATAATTAGTTGATTTACCTGGATTAGGAAAATCAAATAAAAGTTCTTCTCCACCATATGCTTCTTGGCTCATATAAACTTCCGCTAGGCTTGCCAAAAGTCCACCAGAATCAAGAATCAAATCAGAAACAACACCATCAATATCGTAACTAACATGTGCATTATTACCAATTGTATGATACTTAGAAAGTTCTGGATTATTAAGCCCACCAACTGGCAATAACTTATGCCAACCTTCTTTAGACGCTATAGGATCGCTTGCATTACTTATTAATACAAAATCGTGTTTTAATGGGCTTTCAAAATTTGCAGGTATCACACGGTAAGTACCGGTATTTGCATCAACTTTTTTAGTTGTAAATTCCTCTTTTATCCAATTATAATCTTTTTCGTTATTATGATATACATTATTCACTGAAAAATTATGATCGAATGTACAGCTGTTTATTATTGAATTTTTACTTAATAATTCTCCTGTATTTGCATCAATCACTAATTCATATAATGGTAGATTTAAGGTAGGTTCATCATTAGCCTCTTTTATTGATGCTAAAACTAACCAACCTAATTTTAATCCATCTGCTGTATTATAATAAGTTAAAATCTTTGGATTATCATTCGAAAAAATAAGTTGATTATCCTTATTTGTTTTACTTATTAATTGCTCTTTAGAAGAATTCTTCGCATCATTAAAAACTACAAATTCTTTTCCTATACTAGCAGCAAATTTTTGTACTGCATTTTCTGCCAATAATTTTGGAGAAACAGTTAAATTATTATTTGTATTTACCGAAACAAAATTGTTATTAAAGTTTAAAACTTTTTTGTCTTTAATTTGAAATGTCCCAAACGTATGATAAACTGGAATACCATTAACTGTTTGTTCTATTTTAACATAATCACCAACTTCGTTACCAATAACATTTTCAGTAACAACATTGTATGTAATTTGAGTTTTTAACTCACCCTTACTTTGAGCTTGGTTTAAATAATCATCCACAATTTGTGTAGAACTCTGCGCAAACATGGTTCCAGATGTCATACTTAAGAGGATTAATAGAAAGTAATTTTTTCTCATTTTTTTGGAGTTTTATTGAATAAGATTAAATGAAGCGAGATGTTTTCTTAACATTTACTTTCAATAAAATTAACATAAAAATCAAACGAAAATCATTATCAAACCCTCCTAACTATGCCTATAGTCATTTTGTAGACTAATGGTTGTTTATTTAAATAACTATACTAATGATATTCAAAAAGATACAAAATGGCGAATATTTATTGTAGACTAATTGTAGACACTTACTAAGTGTCTACATTATCCATAAATAAGAAAAATAATCTATTTAATTAAAAAAACCTAAGCAAAAGCTTAGGTTTATAAAGTCTATTTTGAGTTTTTAAGATTATTCTACGTTTAGAATTTGGTATTTCTTATCACCATCTGCAGTTGGCCAATTAATAATATCTCCTGTTTTGTAACCAACCGTTGCTAAACCTTCGTCCATTAAAATAGAATGTCTCTTCTTTTTTGGTTTGGCTTCATCTGGTCCTACAAAATTATATTCCATTTCTTGGTTGGTAGATAAATCCTTAATCGTTACTTTTTTACCAATTGTTACTATTTCGTTTGGTAAATCTTTGCGCAAAACTTGTTTTGCATTTTTTAATTCTGCTAATAAAACTTCCTCTTGAGTTTGAGTTACTTTTTTTCTTCTTAAATGATCTTTTACTAAATCGTAAACGCCTGTTGTCAATAAAATATTTGTTGTCATAATGATAAATTCTTAGTCCATTCTTTAAAAAAGTTTAGCGCAGACCCAAACATAAAAATAGGTGAAATTAAATCACACGTATTTTAATGTAAAACTTGTTTCAAAAAATTTGAACGATTAATAAATATAAAAGTAAATGGAGGTTCCCTGTTTTGGATCGTAACAGGGATTAGTTTATAAACTCTTTAGAGCCTCGTAAGAAAGTATCATCATGTAAATAAGCCAACGACAACTGTAAGCTTGATAAACTAAAGGCTAATATGATATATAATTTTGTTGTCATTAATCTTATATGATGTTAAAATCAAATTTACAACAATGTTTTAGATAAAACAATCTTTAACAGTCAAATAAAGGTTTTTCAACCATTCGCTGATATTTTTCATTGTTCTACGTGCAAAGACTTTCTACTTTTACAAAAAATATAAACTGAAAAATTTTTTATTCATAGTAACCGTTGTAATTATAAGCTGCAGACCACTTTTTGCAGTGATAGATTATGCCGTAAATTATGAAAAAATTGTAACCGAACTTTGTATCAATCGCAATCGTCCAGAACTTACATGTAATGGAATTTGTTATTTAAAAGACGAAATTGCGAAAAGTGCAAAAGACCAACAATCAAAAGATAAATTACCTACCGCTTTTAAAAGCTTAGATTTATTTGTAGAAACCACTGTTTTAGAAGTTCCTTCAACCAATTTTTCTAAAAACAAGAATCAAATAAAAGATACTTTTTTAGATTATTCTTCTCTATTTTATTTACAAAAAACAATTCAGCCGCCAATTAAAGCTACATATTTTAGTTAATTTTTTAATTTATGTATCATTTATGCTTAACCTTTTGTGCTGAAAATAATTTACACGAAATGTTATAACGCACCTATTTTTACGTTAATTTTTTTACTTGCTTTTCGCGCATTAATTCCTTTTACAATCTATTTTACTTTTCAGGAAAAGATTAAGGAAACGCTGTGTATTAATCTCGATAAACCTGAGATAATGTGCAACGGAAAATGCTTTTTGGCAAAGCAATTAAATCAAGTAGATGATCTTCAACATTCATCAAATATTCAAAAAAACATTCAGTTTAGTGATGTTTTTATTTCGGATGAGATTGATTTTTCTACACTCGAACAATGTAAATTTATTGCGAAAAAACAGTTCACTTTTTGGAGAAATAATTACTTTTTTCAGTGGAAAATTTCACTGTTAAAACCACCTATTGTTTAATTTTTAGACTAAAATAATTGTTTGAATAAACTAAAAATTTATTCGAACAAGCTCATTATGCTTAAAAATTAAACAATTAATAAAATGAAAAATTTAAATAAAATATACACTTCTACACTTCTAATAATCCTTACAATTTTTATGTCATGTTCTACAAACGATGACGATTTTTCTACAATTGATGCAGATAAAACAGGAAATATTCAACTAAAATTTGAGAATGGTTTCGAAAATCTTGGTGGAATTGTGCTTAATAAAACCACACAAACTTCTGCAAATGGTCAGAAATATAATTTTACGACGCTTAAATATATCATTAGTAACATCACACTAATTGATGAAACGGGGAACGAATATGTTTACCATAAAAATGATGCAGACAAAGGCGCATTTATCATCGATCAAGAGAAAGCAGTTGCAAATATAATTTATGTAGACTTAAAAGATATTCCTCAAAATAAGTATACAAAAGTAAAATTTGGTTTAGGAATTCATCAAAATGCGTATTTATTGGGTTATGACGGACAAGCTCAATTTTGGGATAAAGCAAAAGAAAATGGCATGACGTGGTCGTGGGCTGCTGGTTATGTTTTTGTAAAACTAGAAGGTTTATACGGAACAACTGAAGCTACAAAACCGTATAAAAACCATACCGGAAATATGGGAAATGTTGTTGCAAATAATACGGCAGATTTATACCGAGAAATCACTCTAAATCTACCAACTACAGCGCGTGTAACATCAAAAATAAAACCTGCAATTCATATTATGGCAGATTTAAATCAATTTTTGAGTGGCGAAAAAAACTTGACTTTAAATACAAGTACCGAAAACGCAATGGGTTCTTCACAACATCTTATAAATCTAACAGATAATCTAACAAAAATGTTTAGAGTAGATCACGTTCATAACAACGAATCGAACTAAATCTCATCATTTTAAAACAAAAAAACAAATGAAAAATATTGTTTTATTAGTCTGTTTTACACTCAATTTTATAAGTTGTACAAACAATGATATTGACAGAGGAATTCCTATTAATGAAAAATATGAGTTAAAATATCCGTCCTATTTTCCTTCGTTAACTTTTGATACAATTCGTTATCCACTTTCTAAAAATGGAATTGAGTTGGGTCGAAAATTATTTTATGATGGTCGTTTATCCCGTAATAATACGATTTCATGTGGATTTTGTCACATTCAAGAAAATGCATTTACGCATCACGGACACAATGTTAGCCACGGAATTGATGATCGTTTAGGGATTCGAAATGCGCCTGCAATTCAGAATTTAGCGTTTCTAAATCGCTTTATGTGGGACGGCGTAATTCATGATTTGGCGCAACAATCTATCTCGCCAATTTCTAACGAAGATGAGATGGATTCGTCTATTGAAGAAATTGTGTCTAAACTTAAAAATGACACCAATTATCGTACTTTATTTAAAAGTGTTTTTGGAGATGAAAACATAAATGGCGAACGAATTTTGAATGCACTTGGGCAATTTATGGCAGCAATGATTTCTTCAAATTCGCGCTACGATGCTTTTCTAAAAAAGGAAGGAAATTTAACTGATGAGGAAAAATATGGAATGAATTTATTTCAGCAAAAATGTTCTTCTTGCCATAATGGTGCATTATTTACCGATGAAACTTTTCGAAATACGGGGCAATATTATGATGCACAATACAAAGATGGCGGGCGTTTTCGAGTGACTTTAGATTCTGTAGATTTTATGAAATTTCGTGTTCCGAGTTTACGCAATATTGAGTTAACAAAACCATATATGCACGATGGTCGATTTTATAGTTTAGAGGCTGTTCTTAATTTTTATGATCAAAATGTAGAAAATCAAAAAAATCTTGATCCAATTTTAAAACAAAATGGACGAATCGGAATTCCGATGACCGAAAATGAAAAGAAAGCAATTATTACTTTTCTAAAAACATTAACTGATCAAAAATTTATTACTAATCCTGCTTTTGCAGAGTTCAATTAAAAATTATGTCAACAAGATATTTCAACTTCATTCTATTGCTATTTTTCTCAACATTTGGTTGGGCAAAAACGGATAATGATTCAATTTTACCATTCTATTTTACAGATACCGAGTTAGATTGTGATGCTTGCGGATGCGCTGCAACTTCGGCTTCAAATGGAATCGAAAATTTGATGGCATCTAATTTTATAGGTGTTCGATATTTTCATCAATTCTACAAAGCCAAAGAAAATGTATTTTCTAATCAACTTTCTCAAAAACAGAGTTTCAATACCATTCAATTATGGGCGAGAATTCCTATTCATAAAAAAATTGATGTTAGCGTAAGTTTGCCTTATCATTTTCATGAGAAAAATGGGCAAAATAAAACATCAATTTCAGGAATTGGAGATTTAAATGTGATGGGAATTATTAAGATTATTCAACCAAAAGAAACAACTCAATCAATTAAACAATCCTTATCAACAGCGGTTGGAGTTAAAATTCCGATTGCTAAATTTAATCAACAAAATGCAGAAACAACAAACCCTAGTTTTCAATTAGGAACTGGAAGTTGGGACACACAGTTTGCCTTAAATTATCAATTAACGTATTCTAATTCTTCTGTGCAATTTGTGACAGATTATAATTTGAAAGGAGAAAATAAAAAGCAATATAAATTTGGAAATCAATGGAATCAATTGGTTCAAATTCAGCATTTATTTGTTCAGAAAAACGTCAAATTATTAGGTAAAATTGGTTTTCAGAATGAACTTTATTATGCTAATGAACAATTTAATGAGAAAATCCCGAAATCAAAAGGTGATGCGCAATTTTTGAAATTTGGAGTTGAAGGCGCAAGTAATCGTTTTAATTATGGAATTGAATATTATCAACCCATAAAATCAAATTTAAACTCTGGCGAAGTCGAAATTAAAAATCGATTTGGTGTCTTTTTAAACTATAATTTAAGTAAATAATCAGACGAAAAAAAAGTAAAAACAAAAAGGTTGAGCGTTGCTCAACCTTTTTTATATTATTAAAATTAATTCGTTAAAATACTTTTCCGTCTTGTTTTGGTTGATTTGGTAAACCGTCTTGAAACTGCATTGACGCATGCGTACCGTCGCAAAAAGGTTTATTGGATGACTGTCCACAGCGGCAAATTGTTTGGCGATTTCTTACTTCATAAAACTCTCCTTTTGCACTTTTCAGTGGAATTCCGCCCCACAAAGCAATTGGTCCAGCCAACTTATTTCCGATATCTTCTATCAATCCTAAAACAACTTCTTGCTTTTCAGATTCAATCGGTTGA
This sequence comes from Algoriella xinjiangensis, assembly GCF_900115015.1. GTDB lineage: Bacteria > Bacteroidota > Bacteroidia > Flavobacteriales > Weeksellaceae > Empedobacter > Empedobacter xinjiangensis. The sequence goes on from NZ_FOUZ01000012.1 coordinate 68,104, forward strand.
TTGTTTTTATCCCAAACAATTAATCGTCCACTTGGGCAATGATGCGCCATTTCGACACTCAAATTCACAGATTCTTGGTTATCATCTTCTATTTGATTCCAAACTCGTTTTCCATTGTCACAAAAACGCGCAAATGCACATAATTTTTCATCATCTGTTAAAGAAACTGCTGGTCCTTCTATCACTTCCGAAGATGCTAATTCTGGGTTAAATGTTGCATATTCTGTTAAATCGACACCATTTTCTGCTGCTTTTTTATGCGCACCATCACAATAAGGTTTATTTGCAGACAAACCACATCTACACAAATACGTTTTATCCTTCGTTTCGAATTCTTCGCCTTCTTTATAATTAACAGAAATTCCTTTCGAATTTGGCACAATAAATTGCTGAACTAATTTAGATTTTCCATGTAAAATATATGGTCCATTTTCGACAATTTCAACATAAATATTGTCTGGATTAAGGGTTGTGCCAATTTGGATATTTAATTTTGTATTGTCATCCATAATAATAGTTTTAAGATTGATTTTGACAACCTTAATTTAAAACTTCTTGTTATTAGAATGAGTATAAATTTAGTTATTTACGTGTTGATTTATAATCGTTAACAAATCATCGCCAAACTTTACTCCGTAATGTTTCCAAAGTAATTTTCCTTGATGAAAAAGCATTAATGTCGGAACGCCTTGCACTTGATACATCGCATCAAATTGTATGGTATTCAATTTATCTAAATCAACATCTATTTTTATAATTTCGACATGATTTGGCAATTTTGTTTGTAAATCATCTAAAATCTCAACTTGCATTTTACATGGCGCACACCAAGCGGCATAAAAATCAATTAAGTAAAATTTATCGCTTTGTATTTTCTCTAATAAATCCATTTTTATAACATTTCTTTAATTAATATAAATCCTGCAACAACTAAAATAAAATAACCAAAAATTGGTTTTAAACGTTTTGCATCAATTCGTTTTACAAGTTTATTTCCGATAATTATTCCGATTACAGATAAAATTGTCATTCCGATTAATAAACTCCAATTTAATTGATAAAATTGTTCATAATCACTTCCAAATCCCATTATCGAGTTAATTGCAACAATAAATAATGAGGTTGCAACTGCATTTTTCATCGGAACTTTGGCAAAAATAACTAAACCTGGAATAATTAAAAATCCACCACCTGCGCCCAAAATTCCTGACACAAAACCTATAATTAAACCTTGAAAAACCAATAATAAAATGTTTTTCTCCATCTTTTTACCACAATCTATACAGTCTTGTTGTTTATTGGTAATCATGCTAAATGCGGCAAGAATCATGATGATTGCAAAGACCATCATTAGCATAAAATCTTTATGAAAAACACCAAATGATAAACTTATTTCGGTCGGAATTTGAGGCATTAAAAATTGTCGGGTCAAAACCATTGAAATAACAGATGGAACACCAAAAAGAATAACTAATTTAAAATTAACAAAACCTTCTTTTATCTTCGAAACACTTCCTATTAACGAAGTTATTCCGATAATAAATAGCGAATAACTTGTTGCATGCACAGCGTCAATCCCAAATAAATAAACCAAATTTGGTACAGTTAAAATAGATCCTCCACTTCCTATCATTCCCAATGTTACACCAACTATTAGTGTAACAAAATATCCTAAAATTTGTAACATTATTTGTTCTATTTTCTACTTCAAATGTCGGAATAGATACACTATTTGGCAGTTACATTTGTTACACAAGACAACTAAATTGAAGCAATATTTTACTCTTAATTCATAAAAAAATGAGTTTCGAAAAACTCGAAACCCATTTTGTAAACCAAATTATTATATTATTTATTTTTAAAAATTTATATCAGATTCCAAGGACCACCGTTGATGGTATCAAAACCTTTTTCTCTTAAAATAATCGCTGCTTGTCCACTTCTTGCACCGCTTCTACAAACAGTTACAATTGCTTTTTGATTGTCTAATTCGTTCAATCTACTTTTCAAAACCTGCAATGGAATATTTACCGATTTTGGATGATGACTATCCGAAAATTCGGCTTCGGTGCGGACATCCAATAAAATTGCACCGTTATTTAAATATTCTTCTGTATTAGAATTTGACATCATCATTTTAATTATCTTTTTAAAAAACATCTAAATTTATTTTACCAATGGTTTTTGTTTCATTTTCCAATCTGCCATTCCCGCACTATAATTTTCGACCTGAAAACCTTTTGATTCTAAAAAACTTTGAGCAATAGTTGCTCTATCACCAGCTTGACAATGCAATGCTATTTTTTTAGTTGCATCTAATTTGCTCCAATTATTTTTTAAATGACCAACAAAAATATGTTTTGCTCCTTTTATATGACCTTCTTTAAATTCGGTTTCAGCACGAACATCTAAAATCTGAACCTCATCATTATCAATAGATTTTTGCATGATTTCCGCATCAATAATTGTAGATTTCTGAGTTTCTAAATCACCAGAAAACAATGCTGAAGGTGTGATATAACCGTAAATATTATCTAAACCAATTCGCATTAATTTTCGCGTAACATCGTCCACATTTTTTTCATCAACAATCAAAACAATAGGAACTTCGTACGTTAACATCCAACCCATCCATGTATTAAATGATTTATTATTCTGAATATTTAATGTTTGAGGAATATGTGCATTTGCAAACTCAGTTTTAAGACGAGTATCAATCACTTTCATTCCAAAGTTTTTTGCTTTTTCGAATTCAATTAATGATAAATTACTCAATTTTGGAACTTCAATTAAAAGCGGACGTTTTGTTTTATTCAACTTTTTCATCATTGCAAAATAAGACGGCGCTTCTGGTTGATCTGCCAATAAATAAGTTGTAAAATCTTTCTCGTTCTCTTCAAATTGCAACGCCCAGTTTCTTATTTTTTCATAACCAACCGTAGAACTTGCAACTGCACCCAAAGATTTTCCACAAGCCGATCCTGCACCATGCGCTGGCCAAACCTGAAGATAATCTGGCAAAGCATGAAACTTTTTAAGCGATTGAAACATTTGTTGTGCGCCAATTTCTTTTGTACCAATTAAACCCGCAGCTTCTTCTAATAAATCTGGTCGACCAATATCGCCAACAAATACAAAATCTCCCGTAAAAATCATAACAGGTTCTTTTGTTGCAGGTGTATCTGTTAGTAAAAAACTGATACTTTCTGGTGTATGACCTGGCGTGTGAAGAACTTCGAAAATTAAATTACCGACCGTTATTTTATCGCCATCACGCAAACCAATATGTTCAAAATCATACTGCCAATTTTTGCCTCCTTCATTAGAAAGATACATTTTTGCGCCCGTTACATACGCCAATTCTTGACTACCCGAAAGATAATCTGCATGAATATGCGTTTCGGCGATATGTGTAATTTTTAAATTGTTTTCTTCTGCGATTTGTAAATACGTATCAATATCTCTTTTAGGATCGATAACAATAGCTTCTCCCGCAACTTGACAGCCTATTATGTAACTTGAATGCGCTAGAGATTTCTCGAAAATGTGTTGAAAAAACATACTTTATATTTTATGATTAAACCTTTTTTTATGATTGTATTACAAAGATAGTCGCACAAAAAATAGTGTACAGTAACAAGTGTTACACTTAGAAAATTAGTAAAAACGAAGAATTAAAATCAATGAAATAATCGAAATCAAAATCCATAAAATAGTTGCAAAAGAGATGGTTTTGAAACCTGCTTTTTTAATAGCTTCTAAATTAATCATAGAACCAATCATAAATAATGAAACTACCATTGCTTGTTTTGAGATTGATTGCAATATTTTATAAAGATTTTCTCCTTCCGGTAAATAAGTTGCGATTAACATTGTTGCAATAAATCCGAAAATAAAATATGGAAATTTGAATGATGAATCTTCGTTTTTATTGAAATAACTAATGATGATTGCCAAAGGAAAAATCCACAATGTTCGGCTTAATTTTACTGTTGTTGCAACATGTAAAGCTTCATCTCCATAAATTTTTGCTGCACCAACTACCGAACTTGTATCGTGAATTGCAATGGCAGACCAAAGTCCGAATTGATATTGGCTTAATTGAAAAAAATGTCCGATATACGGAAATATAAGAAGTGCAATTGCATTTAGAATAAAAACGGCGGCTAATGCAATGGTGATTTCGGTTGATTTTGGTTTCAAAACAGAAGAAATTGCAGCAATGGCGCTACCTCCGCAAATTGCCGTTCCCGAAGTAATTAACAACGATGTATTTTTATTGATTTTTAAGATTTTAAAAAAGATAAAACCTAATGTAAAAACGCTTATTACAGAGATAAAAGTTAGAAGAAAACCATCTTTACTTACCGAAACAGCTTCGTGAAGATTTAATCCTAAACCCAAACCAATTATCGCTGTATTTAGTAGCTTTTTAGAATATTTCTTAGAAAATGATGAGAACGAATTTTGAAAAATTAACCCATAAACAATTCCTAAAACTAAAGCTATCGAAGAATTAATAAAAGGAAAAAAAGTGAGTAGCAATAAGCCAAAATAAAATAGTCGTGCAATCATTATTCAAAATACACAACAAAGATATAATGGATAATTTAATGAATATGTAACTTATGTTACAGAAGACCTGAATACAAAAACTTTCCAACTAATGAAATTAACACTCATCGGTTGGAAAGTTATTATTAATATAAAATAATTATTAGTTTTTATTAAACGATTTTAATGATCCATCTGCATTAAAATAACCCGAAAAAGATTCGCGCGTTCCATCAATATTTGTAAACCATTGTCCCGTTTGGTTCATTACATTATAGTTGTAATAAACGGTTTTACTAACTTTTGCACCTTCAACTTCTTTTGCTTTTTGCTCTAGTTGTTCAATAATTTTAGCAACAGTTTCAAACTTAATTGTATTCAAAGGAAACACATTATCTTTCATATCTCCACCACCAGAAATTTGCATTGCAACAGGCTCCGACCATTTTCCGTCTTTGTACGTATATTCGTCAATATTTTGTGGCTTTTCTGGATCTTGTAAAGAAACAATGATACGACCATCCTCGTAGAAATAAATTTTCTGAAAAACATTAATCTCTTTTCCTTTAAACTTTGGTAAATCCTTCAATGCAGTTTCAGCTTTTGCAAGTGCCGCAGCATTTGTAGTTAATTCAGCTCCAGCATCAGTTGTTTCTGTAGTTTCACTTTCTTTTCCTGCTACAGAATCGTTTGTTGTATTCTCTACTTTTTCAGAAGATTCTTTGTCTTTTTTATTGTCTCCACAAGAAAATAAAATTCCAATTGAAAGAAGTGTAATTGATGTTAAAAATATCTTTTTCATAAATTTAAATTTAGTTAAGACAAACTTAGATTTATCTCGACCAAATAAAATCACTACAAATAGCGGTTTCGCACAAAAAAACCTCAACCATTACTGATTGAGGTTCTTGTATAATCTAATTTGATTTTTAATTAATTGTAATCACATTACGGTTTAATTGTAAAAAACCTTCTTTTTCTAAAGCTTTCAACAATCGCGAAATTACCACTCGCGAAGAATTTAATTCGTACGCAATTTCTTGATGTGTTTTGTTGACAAGATTTCCGTTATTGATACTTGCTACATCTAACAAATATTTTTTTAAGCGCGCATTCATATCATTAAACGCAAGATTATCTATCGCCACCAACATTTCGTCTAAACGATTATTATAACTATCAAAAATAAACTTTCGCCACGAAGCATATTTTGCCAACCATTCGTCCATTTTATTAATCGGAATCATCACTAATTCTCCATTAGTTTCGGCAATTGCTTTTATTTTACTTTGTTTATCGCCCAAACAACACGCCATTGTCATGGCACAGGTATCACCTTTTTCAAGAAAATAAAGCAATAACTCACCTTCATCAAAATCTTCTCTCATAATCTTGATTGCTCCATTCAATAAAATTGGCATTCCTTTGATGTATTGATTCAAATCAATCAAAATATCATTGCTTTTAAATTCGACTAAAGCGCCTAATTCTTCAATTTCATTTAGCAATTCGTCTTCAAATTGAGCCGGATAAGTTGCTTCTATTTTCTCTTTTATCATGGGTTAATGTGGGATTTTATCTTTAATAATTCCGTACAAATATGTTCCTAAAAGTGCACCTATAATTACGATAATAATTGGATAAACTCCTGCGCCTAATAAGACAAAAATTGGTCCTGGACATGCGCCAACTAACGCCCAACCTAATCCAAAAAATATTCCGCCAATTAAATAACGTGCAATTGATTTGTTTTTTGGTTGAATAACAATTGGTTTTCCATCAACATCTTTTGCTTCTTTCTTTTTCATGATTTGTATTCCTATCAAACCTACAACCAATGCAGATCCGATGAAACCGTACATGTGAAAAGATTGAAAATTAAACATTTCATAAATTCTGAACCAAGACGCCGTTTCGGCTTTGTACATTGTTACACCAAATATAACACCTAAAACGATATAAACTAAACTTCTCATTTTTAAAAAATTAAAGGGAATAAAACGTGAACCATTAATAATCCACCAATAAAAAAACCGGTTACTGCAATTAACGATGGCATTTGCAAATCGCTCAAACCAGAAATTGCATGACCAGATGTACAACCGCCTGCGTAGCGTGTTCCGAAACCAACTAATAATCCGCCAACTAGTAATAAAACGATGTTTTTAAGTGACATTGTTTCAAAAATTTCGGTTGGAGAATATGCTTTTCCAGCACTTTCAAAACCCATTGTTTGTAATTTGGCAATTGTAGCATCAGAAATTGCGGGAATTTGATTTTCAGATAAAAAATGTACCGAAATATATCCGCCCAAAACTGCGCCAACTAAAAATAATAAATTCCATTTTTGAGCCTTCCAATTAAAGTCGAAAAAATCGCATGATTTTCCTGCGCCAATAGCCGAACAAATTGTTCTGAAATTAGACGAAAAACCAAAACTTTTTCCGAAATAAATCAACAAAAGCATTACAATTGCTATAATTGGTCCGCCAATATACCAAGGCCAAGGTTGTGTTATAAATTCCATTTTATACTTATTTTATTTTCTTTCTTATAATATGTTACAAAATTGCGCATTCTATTTCATTTGCAAAGTTACTTATGTTACACATCAATTTATTTTCTATTTATAAAGCTAAAAATTGATGAATTACAGATAATTATTTTGTTGAAATGATAGATAAATGTAAATAATATTTGTCATTCAGAATAAAGCGAAGCCGAATGAAAAATCTCTTAGATTTAGAATTTTAACTGTGTTTTATTTTTAGATTTCTCCCTTCTCGAAATGACAGAGCTTTAATTATGCTAGAAAATAAATATGCATTTAATTTTTTAACTAAAATTCAAGAAAATAATCTATCAAGAACTTCGACGTTTTAATTACTTTTGACCTGAAATGAAAAAAATCAATAAACGAAAAGTTCTTAAACGAATGATTTACATCTTACTTACTATCATATTAATACTTTCTGTTGCTACATTTTTGGTCTTACAAAAAGACGATTTTGGAGCCGAACCATCTGGAAAAAGATTGGAACGAATGCAACAATCAAAACTTTATAAAGACGGACAATTTCAGAATATACATCACACGCCTGCTGTAACAGAAGGTTATTCGATGACAAAAGTTTCGATGGAATTTTTATTTGGTAAAAGTGACCCAAAATTAAAACCGCAAGATAGTATTCCGCATATACAAACCGATTTAAAGAAAATTCCGAAGTCAGAAAATATTTTTATTTGGTTGGGACATTCATCTTATTACATTCAATTAGATGGTGTTAATTTTTTAATTGATCCCGTTTTTAGTAAATATGGTTCGCCTTTACCAATTTTTAATAAAGCTTTTAAAGGTGCAGATACGTATCAACCAAAAGATTTTCCTGCGATTGATTATTTAGTGATTACGCATGATCATTACGATCATTTAGATTATCCAACTGTAAAAGAATTGCGTACAAAAGTTGACAAAGTTATTTTGCCTTTGGGCGTTGGTGCACATTTTGAGAAATGGAATTATAAACCAGAACAACTTATTGAGGAAGAATGGAACACAGAAGTTGCACTAAAAAATGGTTTGAAAATAATTTATACGCCAGCAAGACATTTTTCTGGTCGAAAATTTAAACGAAATACAACACTTTGGACTTCTTATGTTTTAGAATCGTCTACTCAAAAAATATTTTTAGGTGGTGATAGTGGATACGACACACATTTTAAAGAAATTGGTGATAAATATGGTCCATTTGATTTTGCAATTTTAGAAAACGGACAATATAATGACGCTTGGAAATATATACATGCGTTGCCAACAGATATGCCAAAAATTATTAGTGAGCTAAAAGCCAAACACATTGTTCCTGTACATTCGGGTAAATTTGCCTTGGCAAGACATGCTTGGGACGAGCCATTAATCAAAATTAAAGAGAACGGAAAGAAGGATAATTTTGATATTTTGACGCCAATGATTGGCGAACCTTTACTTTTGAAAGATTCTGTTTTCAGTTTTAAAGAATGGTGGCACAAATAAAATCAATACTTCCGAATATTATTCGATAATAATCTGTAAAAAATTAATAATATTCAAATTTATTAATTTAAGATAAGTTTAAAATGAATTATCGTCAGAAAACAAATAATAATATGTAATTTCGCTAACTGAAAATTTAACTTTAAACAAAAAATTTAAACAAATGGAACTGAATAGAGAACGTCTATTAGGATTGGTGCAAAAATATGGTGCGCCATTGTATGTATATGATGCGAATAAAATAAAATCGCAGTATGATAAGATGACAAATGCATTTTCTACAGTCAAACGTTTAAAGTTAAATTATGCATGCAAATCGAATACAAATCTAAATATCTTAAAGTATTTTAAATCGCTTGGTTCAGGATTGGATACAGTTTCTATTCAAGAAGTAGAATTAGGATTATTAGCAGGTTTTAAACCAAAAGAAATTATTTACACGCCAAATGGTGTTTCGTACGAAGAAATCAAAAAAGTGGTTGCTTTAGGTGTTCGTATCAACATTGATAATTTATCAGTTTTAGAAACTTTTGGTCAAGATTTTCCTAAATATCCAGTTTGTGTTCGTATTAATCCGCACATTATGGCAGGTGGAAATGCAAACATTTCGGTAGGACATATCGATTCTAAATTCGGAATTTCTATTCATCAATTACCACATATCAAACGTGTTGTAGAAAATACAGGTTTACATTTAGACGGTGTTCACATGCACACGGGTTCTGATATTTTGGATATTGACGTATTTTTACAAGGAGCAGAAATTTTATTTGAAGTTGCGGCAGAATTTAAAAATTTAACTTACATCGATTTCGGATCTGGATTTAAAGTTCCTTATTATCCTGGAGCTGATGAAACGGATCTTGATTATTTAGGAGAACGTTTAGCTGCACGTTTCAATGAATTTGAAAAAGCGTACGGAAAACCATTAACATTGATGTTTGAGCCAGGAAAATACATGGTTTCGGAAGCAGGAAGTTTCTTAGCAACCGTAAATGTAATTAAACAAACAACATCTACTGTTTTTGCAGGAATTGACACTGGTTTTAATCATTTAATTCGTCCGATGTTTTATAGCGCTCATCACGAAATCGAAAATATTTCGAATCCAGAAGGTCGTTCTCGTTATTACACAGTTGTTGGATATATTTGCGAAACGGATACATTTGGTTCAAATCGTAAAATAAATGAGATTAGCGAAGGTGATGTTTTATGTTTCCATAATGCGGGTGCATATTGCTTTTCTATGGCTTCTAACTACAATTCTCGTCTAAAACCTGCGGAAGTTTTATTGATTGATGACAAAGATTATTTGATTCGTCGTCGCGAAACTTTACAAGATATTTTAGCAACAACAGAAGATATTAAGTTTTAAAAAAACACTTAACAATATAAATTAAAAACGCTCAATCTACAGATTGAGCGTTTTTTTATTTTGATAAACGAACTGGCTTACTTAAAAATACTTCGTGTAAGACTCCTCGAATAAGATTTTCACTAAAAATTCTATCATCATCATATTTATACGGAATTCTATCATCTTGTTTATTTAAAGGAGAGATTATTACAGCACTTTTTAAAGCTGATAAATAACTTAAATTATTCGTTACTAATTCGTTACTTTTCTCCAACGATAAATCCTGTTTTGATGTTTTAAAATAGTTAGGAGATTTATAATAATCATTCACAACATCTAGTTTTACATCATTTGATACAACTTCTTTTTCTGTTTGAGAGAAAAGAAAAATAGGAAATAAAAAAAATAGAAAATTCTTCATATTAATGTAATAGTATAACAACTTAAACTTACGAAATAATTTCTGAAATATCTAAAAATAAAACGTTTAGCTATTAATCTTTAAAAATTTTCATTCGTCCAACCATCAAAAGCATAATTAAACCAAAACATGCAAATAATGCATAAGAATAACGTAAATCGAAAGCTTCGGCAATGTATCCAATTAATGGTGGTCCCATTAAAAATCCTAAGAAAGATATGCTCGAAACCATTGCTAAAGCAACACCTGGATTTACATTTTTATTTTTTCCTGCAACACTATAAACAATCGGAACGTTACACGCAACGCCTAATCCAACCATCATAAACGCCAATGTACAAATCATAAATTGTGGTACGAAAACAGATAACATCAATCCTGAAAACATTAAAAGTCCACTAAATTGCATTACTCGTTGCTTGCCATATTTACCTACAAAATAATCGCCTACAAAACGACCTGTCGCCATCATAATCATAAAAGATGCATAACCAACAACCACTAAATTTGTAGGAGCTTTTACAATATCCTGAAAATAAACACCGCTCCAATCAAACATTGCGCCTTCTGTCGCCATACTTAAAAAACCGATTACACCTAATTGAATTAATGTAGGATCTGGTTTAGAAAAAATTGATTTCTTTTCTTTCGATTGAACTGTGGTTGATGCAACCAAAAATTTATTATTCACAAACCAATTAATCACAATTAACACATAAATAATCACAAAATGATAGAATGTATTTATATGTAAATTCATCATCAATAAACCTATCAAAGCACCCGTAAAACCGGCAATACTCCATGCGCCGTGAAATGATGACATAATTGATTTTCCATAAACTTTTTCTACTTCTACTCCTTGTGTATTTACCGAAATATTACACATATTTCCAATTACTCCAAAAAAGAATAAAACGGTTGCTAATTGATAAAAATCTTGCGCTAAACCAATACAGCACAAAACAAGCGGATATATTAAAACAACTATTTTCAGCACATTTTTACTTCCGTATTTTGCTACTAATTTTCCTGATAAAGCCATCGTGCATAATTGCCCTATTGGCATTAACAGTAATAATGTACCTAATTGTCCTTCGGAAATACCTAAATTTTGTTTGATTGTTGGAATTCTACTTGCCCAAGAAGAAAAAGCTAATCCTTGAGAAAAATAAAATAATGAAACAGCTAAGCGTATTCTATTTTTTTGTTTTGATGTATATTCTGACGTCGAAATCATGGCTTGTATTTATTATTTTGCAAAATTAATTGGTTATTTATTCTAAAAGGTAAATTTATTTGAAAAATATTTTACTGATTATCATCTTTTTAAAAGATAATTTCAAAATATTCTATTTTAGAGTTTGGAAAAACAAAAAACCGCTCTATATTTGCACTCGCAATAACGCACTGCGTTGTTGGAGAGTTGGCAGAGTGGTCGAATGCGGCAGTCTTGAAAACTGTTGAGGGTCACACCTCCGGGGGTTCGAATCCCTCACTCTCCGCTAAATAAAAATCCTCGAACATTGTTCGAGGATTTTTTTATTGTATATATTTATATTAAAATAAATTATTTCATTTCCAGAAATTCCAAACTTTACCATCAAAAATAGCAATAGTTTTAGATTTTGTATCGTAAGCAATCATACCTGGATATGGTGAATTAACATTTGTTACTGGATCATTAATACGAGGTAAAACCAATGCTTTATCATCAGATTCTAAAACAAGTACGCCTTCGGCATTAGACGAATCTGCACCTACAATTACACCATCTCCATTATCGGTAGAATTATTTGTTATTAACGAAGATAATTCTCCTTCTTCAGAAAGATTAACCCAATTATTGTTTTCAAACATTTTGACTTTTTTATCTGATTGATCAAGGATAAAAGTTCCGTTAGTTGGCGATGTTTGTGCATTGATATTTGCAGGAAGAATAATACCTCGCGTGTCATTATCTTGAAACTGCATAAGTGTAGATTGATTAGATAAAACAGCAGACTCATCTGTTGCGATTATAAACTGAGCTTTCGCCTCATTCATTACAAGTGTAATGAATAAGAAAATGTATATATATTTTTTCATTGATTTTTTGTTTAAATGTTACAGGCTTTTTTGATACAATTCCACGTTGTACCGTTGTATAGTTTGACGCAATTATCTACGGTATCGTAAATAATCATTCCTTCTAAAGGAAATTTGACATTTGCTGTTGTAGTACGACTAATTACCATTCCTTTAGAACTAGAATCTAAAGAAATAAATCCATTAGGAATATTATTTGGCCAAGCTTCATTTTTTTTGCTGTAAGTTGAAATTCCAACATTTGTAAAACCATTTGGCGTACCAAGTGTTGGATTTTGCGTACATATTGAAGAATTATTTTGAAAAGTAATTATCGCTGAAGAACACACACCAATTAAATTACAAATTTGATATCTTAAAGGTTCTGTAGGTATAACAAAACTTGGCGCAACCGTAATTTCACCCGTTTCTGTATTTAGAGTAATTCCTTCGGCCCATTCGCCAATTGTACTTATTGTTGCATTTTTATTTACTCCATTCAGATTAACTGTTTTACCATCACTTCCGTACGTATCGTTTGTAAGTAAACTAAAAATTGATGTTCCTGTAGATAAATCAAAGTTATCATCGTTTGCTTTTATAATATTGTCTATGGTTTCTGTAGATCCGCAATCAATTACATTACCACCATCTACTACTTCTTCTAAAATAATATCATCTACATAAAAATCATTACCACCATCAGCTTTTACATTATTACGTAATGCAATCGCAATATTAGTACAAGACTCACTCGCTGGCATTTTAAAAATCCATGATTTCTGCTCCCAATTATTAGCCTTTACTAGACGCATAACATTATTAGACCATCCTTCAAAATTCGTTATATTTAAATCTTTATTTGAAGAACCTAAAACCGTTTCCGTTAAAATATCTTGTGCTTCAAAATTAACTCCTACATTATTGTTTCCATTTCCATAAAACCAAGCCGAAATTTTGTACGATTTATTCGGTTTTAATTCAACTACACGACGATAATACTGATTAAGAACAAGTCCTCCATTTACGGCAAGCACAGCTCCATCAAGAGATTCATCTGTATGATTTGTTATTTTTTCCCACCATGATCCTTGCCAAAAATTTGATCCATCGGGTGCATTTTTCGTAAAATTGTAAATAGAACTTGGAGCAATTACAGCATAATTACCATTATCAATATTCCATATATCTTGATTTGCTTTTTCTCTTGTTATAGTGCTAGGATTTGGACTAACATCAAAATAAGTATTTGCTAAATTATAGAAACTTGAACCATGAGGAAAAGTTCCCAATCCATTATCTTTACCAGATTGTGGTACATATTGCGAAGCTAAACGCTCTGTTGTTTTACCAAAATCTTCTCGATAAATAATTTTATTTGTTTGACTATAAAGCAAACTTAATCCCATAAAATAGCTTATGAAAAAGCATATTTTTTTCATCATCATTTTTCTAATTTTAAATCATATTTTTATGCAATACAAAAAGTGAAGTAATGTGTGTATTTACAAGTAAAATATATCGACTATTATTCTAAACCGACGCAAAATTAAAATTGTTTCTTGTAACATTCCTTTATCAGAAATGTTAAAATTATTAAAAATCAACTAATTACAATTAAGTTAAAAATAATTAACTAATTATAAAACTATTAAATCATTCAATAAAAACTGATTACAAAATGCAACTTACAAATAGTGATAATGGTCATACTTTACATCATTCACAGATAGAATCGTATGATGAAAAATGGATTGTTTATGACACAAGAAATGATGATACTAAAATTGGAGAAACAAATTCCATCGAAATTTTAAACACCGAAACTTTAGAAATTAAAACTATTTATACGACCAAAAATCAAACAAAATATGGTCTTGGAGTTGGTGCGGCATCTTTTTCTTATTTAGAAAATAAAGTTATTTTTATTCATGGAATTCAAAATTCTAACGAAAAAAATCCATATTCTGCAACTAGAAGAACTGGTGTTGCTGTAGAAATTAATCAACCTCAACAACCCATTTTCATGGATGCACGTAATATTTATCCACCATTTACAAACGGCGCTTTACGCGGCGGAACGCATTCGCATTCTTGGAAAGAAGATAAAAATTGGATTAGTTTTACCTATAACGATTATGTTTTGGAGCAAGAAGCAGTGCGTAATCCAACTGTAAAAGATCAGCGCGTAGTTGGAATGATGTTTCCGAAAAAAGTAAAAGTTCCATTGGATGAAAATTTAGAGAATAATAATGGAGAAATGTTTGCTATTATTATTTCAGAAGTTGTTACAAATGCTAAAAATGGAAGTGATGAAATAGAAAAAGCATTTGATGAATGTTGGATAAAAGGCAAGAATCAACTTGCTTTTCAAGGGCACGTACGTGATGAAAATGGAGAATTAAAAACTGAACTATTTATTGCACAATTACCAGAAGAAATTATAATTTCTGAAAATGATGATTTAAAAGGTTCGCAAACAAAAATGCCTCAAGTTCCAAAATGTATTACACAGAAAAGAATCACATTTACAGAAAAAGGTATCAGTAATTTTCGTCATTGGTTGCGTTCTTCGCCAAATGGAGAAATTATCTACTTTTTGATGGAAGACAATCTAAACGTTACTCAAGTTTTTGGTGTTAATACGAATGATTTAAATATAAATCAATATACTTTTTTAGAAAAATCAATACATTCTCCGTTCAATATTTCGAAAGACGGAAAATACGCTGTGTTCTTTAGTGATGAAAAAATTATGATGACACATCTTTCCGAAAAAAATTCTAAACTAATATATGATTCTAAATTATTCAATAATATATTGACGGGAATTCCTCATTTTTCTAATAACGGAAAAAAAATCTATTTTAATCAATTTGTACCGAATAAATTAAACAAAGAATTTATTCAAATATTTAGTTTAGACGTTTTATCACCATCATAATTGTGTTAAAATTGTGATTTTTCTCATTTTTTATTTTGTTAATACAAAATAATATTCTAATTTTAGTACAGATACTTAACCGAACCTAAGGTCTATACTCAGAAAAAGTTTAGATTGCTTGTTCTTATTTTTGTCCAACCAACGAAATAAGAACTAAAATAAAACCTCCCTAAGTTGGAGGTTTTTTTTATTTCATTAATCTAACTTCGTATAAATCTTTGCGCCTATCTTTCATTGTTTTTACGGTTCCATATTCATGCAATTCTTTCAATAAATACAAATCTACATCAGCTATCAAAACCATTTCTGCATTTGGAGTTGCCTCTGCTTTTACACCATTATTTGGAAAAGAAAAATCCGAAGGCGTAAAAACTGCCGATTGCGAATATTGAATATCCATGTTATTAACACGAGGTAAATTACCCACAGAACCTGCTATTGCAACGTAACATTCGTTTTCTATTGCCCGTGCTTGCGCACAACAACGCACACGCGTATAGCCATTTTGTGTATCTGTCATAAAAGGAACAAATAAAATTTCCATGCCTTGATCTGCTAAAATTCTACTCAATTCTGGGAACTCAACATCATAACAAATCAATAAACCAACTTTACCACAATCTGTATCAAAAACTTTGATTTCTTCACCACCATTTAAAGCATAATATTTAAACTCATTTGGCGTGATATGAATTTTACTATATGAATCTAATTTTCCTGAACGATGACATAAAAAAGAAGTATTATACAATTTTCCATCTTTTAAATGTGGCATCGAACCACTGATAATATTGATATTATATGTAATTGCGAAATCCTGAATTTTTTTCACAATATCGTCCGTCATTGTTGCTAATTGATGCATTGCCTCAATCTCTTTTAAATGATTATAAGGACTCATCAACGGAGAATTGAAAAATTCTGGAAACATAATAAAATCTGCACCATAATCACTTACCGAATTCACAAAAAATTCGATTTGATCGTAAAAATCTTGTAAACCAGCAAACAAACGCATTTGCCATTGCACCAATCCTAGGCGAATTGTACGTTTTGTGGGCGAATTAGACTTTAAATCCGGTTCATAATAAATATTATTCCATTCTAATAAAGTTGCATATTCTAATGATTCTTTATCGTCTTTCAAATAATTTTTAAGGATTTTTTTGACATTAAAATCATTCGAAAGTTGAAAAGCCAAAGTCGAATCATAAATTTCTTTACTTTTTACCTTTTCTATGTATTGACGTGGCGTCAATTCTTTTGAATATTTATAATAATTTGGAATTCGTCCGCCTGCAACAATAGATTTTATATTCATCTCTTCACACAACTCTTTTCTCACATCATACAAACGTCTACCTAAGCGCAATTGACGATAATTTGGATGCACAAAAACCTCGATACCATACATCACATCACCATCGGGATCGTGTTTTAAAAACTTTCCGTTCGACGTAATTGTATCGTAATTTGACTCAATATTTGTTTTTTTTGTGTTGATAATAATACTCAAAGCAGAAGCGACAACCTTGCCATCAACCTCAACACATAACTGTCCTTGCGGAAAAATAGCCAACAATTCTTTGATTTCGTCGACCGTCCAAGTTCCTAATTGATTGTGATAAGCTTCTTTTGTAGATTCTGTTAAATCACTGTAGTCTTCAAGCGTCAAATTTCTGACCTGAATATTCATTTTTATAAGTTTAGATGTTCTCTCTAAGGTAGCAAATATTAATCGAATAAGTATTATATTATGATTTAATTAGAAGTATATTCGTAAAAACATTTATCAATTCTAGTCAAATGAAAGATGTAAAAATTGAGTTTAGAAAACCTATTTATCCGATTAATGATGAGCTTAATCAATATTTAGAAAAATACCAACGAACAACCACAGCAAGTATTGAATATGATGATTTGCTGCGCTTTTCTGATTGTATTGCTTTAGAAGACAAAGAAGGAAACGACACGCATTGGCTGGGTGTTTATTACTCTGATTCGGAACATCGAGAAATAGAAAATAGCTTGAATAGGATTTATACGTATCTACATTCTGATGGAGACGAAGAATCTTTGCCTTATTTAACTGTTGATTCTATCGATTATTGCACTTTCGGAAATTCGAAACCATTTCGCATCCGTGTGCGTAATATTTTGAATGATAATTACACCAACTTTTATATCAAAAAAGCAGATGCTTCGCGTATTTATGGACTAGAATTGGAAGAAATTTTATCTCCGCATCGGATTAATTTTTTAGTTTATAAAAACACGTTAATTGAAGAACATATTTTAGGAATTCCAGGCGATGTTTTCATTAAAAATTACATGGAAAAATGTAACGATTTAGAAAAAAATCAAATTGCAAAAGAATTTGTAAAATTTAATGAGCGTTGTTTTATTGGACTTTTAGGCGATATGCGTTCATATAATTATGTTGTTATTCCGATTCACGATTTTGATCAAGTTATTTACCGAATTCGACCTATTGATTTTGATCAACAATGTTATGAAGGAAATTTAAAAATTTATCGTCCACAATACTTTAAAGAAAATAAAATAATGGTGGATATGGTTAGTGGTCGATTAAAACCAAACTCGGTTGAGCAATACCGAAAAGAAGAAAAATCATTGATCTCGAAACGAATCGCAAATAACACGAAGCGTTACAAAGATTTGATTAAAATAATGAAAAAAGATACAATTTCGAAACCTGAAAATGTAGTGCAATTACGAACTTCATTTTCTAAATTTTATAAAAATAAGGAGTACGAAAATTTTAATAAAATGGGCGAAATTCTACAAAAAGCAATTGTAGATGGTTTAGAACATGTAAAATAGAAAAAGGCTTCCGAAATCGGAAGCCTTTTTTATGATTAGAAGTTATTATAATTAGTTTTTAAGTAATTGTTTTCTGAAACGTAAAGCAACTAATCCTGCTCCAATTACCAATAAAGGTAAATAATCGTCTATTGGGGCTGGAGCTGGATCCTCATCTCCTGTTCCTCCACCTCCTGTTCCTGGTCCAGCAGAACTTGTATTTTGATTACTTGTTTCGAAAAACGTAATTTCATTTTCTTGGGCAGATGCATTTAATGTGCACAATAAAGCCCCTACAACTAATAAAATTTGTTTTATATTTTTCATATTGTATTATTTTAAGATAGTTAGTTATTTGTTAATAATTTTTTGTGTTTTAACTTTTCCATCTTCAGTTAAAACTTTTATTACTAAAACTCCTTTCGCAGAAGATTGAACTTGAAAAGTATTTGCATTAATTTTATTTTTATCAACTACTTTTCTTCCTTGAATGTCATACAATTCTACCGAAACAATTTTACTTTGTTTAGAGTCAACAACAATTGTATTATTTGTATTGTAAACAATCACATTATTCTTTGTTAAATCATCTGTAGCCAAAGTTTTGTCTGCATACACAATCTCAAAACGATCATTAAACACACCTACTTTAGACGTAAATTGATAAGCAGATTCAGATAAATTATAGATTTTATTTAATTCTTTATCTTTTAAATAAACAGTTTGATTTTCGTTAAATAAACCATCAACTTGCTCTATATTAATTGAGTAATTACCTTGCTCTAAAGCTTCGAAACCTAATTTAACAACATCATCTGTTGCAAATGGTAAACTACGGCCTTGAATTGCATATGCTTCGTCATTAATTAATGTGTAAATAGCAGAAGAACCTCTTTGCATAACTTTTGCATCAATTTGATTGTCAATACCATTTGTAGCACCATCCATGTAAGCTAATAAAATTTGACTAACAGGTTTATTTTCTTTTGATAAACTTAACCAAATTCTATTTTTTTCTGCAATTGCGTTTTTGTAGAAAAATGCATCTTGTGCAGTTCTCATTGCGTTATTAAAATTAACTGTTGGTGTTGCTTGAGAAAGTCCTACAATAAATCCTTGTCCTACAGAAATATTTGACAAACCTGGAATAACAGATCCTACAACATTGAAAGCTGCATAATTATTAGCATATTCCGCAGAACCAACAGGAAATTGATGTGTCCAGAAATACAATGAATTAACACTTGTATTTGATACTAAAAATTTTACTACATTAATATTTGATGCATAAGGATTACCTACAAGATTATATCCGCTTGCTGTAAATTGAACTGGTACATTAATATCTCCATTAAAAGGAACTCCTGAGAATTCACCATTTTGAATTGTATTATCTCCTGTTGCTAATGTATTTTTAACACGGATTGAAACACCTTTACCTGCTTCGAATAATTTTGAATCTGTATCTGAAGTTAAAATTTGACTAAATTCATTTGTTGATTCATTGTATGTCCAAAAACGATTAAATAATGTTTCTGGAGAAAACGAACGAATTGTTTGTTGCCAAGCTTCTTGTTGAACTGGTGAAGACCAAAATGTCATATCATTACGAACCATTGCTTGGCTATTACGATTTACAGAAATTGCCCCTAAATTTGCTACATTTTGATTTTGAATTAAGTTTCCTCCATTCTCTACAACTAAACCTGTTAAACCAGCTTGATTATCAATTTTTCCATCAACTGTTAAAATACCTCCTGGTTTTACAGCAAGCATTCCGCCAGCATCAGAAACTGTTAATGTTTTAGCTTCTAAAGACGCACTTACTTCTAAAGCACCTTTTATAATTACATCTTTTGTTAAAGATGGATCACCGTTTGACCATACTCCATTTTGCCAAGTTGTTTCAGATAAAGAAGATTCATCCCATGTTAGTTTAAAATCATCAATCGCAGTTGTTGCTCTATTTCCTGAACCTACAGCTTCTCCAGTTGTAGTTATTCTTATCCAAACATTAGTTGATTGATTACCAAAATCTGTAGGTAAAATTAAGTTTACATCTTGATTTGTAAATTTAGAATTTCCTGTTGTTAGTGTACTTGGAGTTGTTGTAAGTGATTTAAAATTAAGTGAGTTACCTACACTATATTCAACTTTCCAAGTAGACGTTCTTGGAGAGCCTTTATCTAATGATTGCAGTTTAAAAGCTAATAAAAAATTACTTTTTCCTGTTGTATTATCTATTTGAAAAACAAATGAAGTTCCATTTGTTGTTCCAAAACTACCAGTCTGTCTTATTCCTAAAGCTCTATCTGTACTGTTATCTTGAGCAGCTTGTAAAGAAGTTTCAATTAATCCATCAGCAGAAGCAAAATTTTTATATGCACCAGTAGTATTATTCCAAACAAATTTCGCTTTTGTAAATGTTCCATCTGTTCCATTTGAAGTAGCACTAGTTCCTGTTTTAACTGACCAACCTATTGGCAAATCATTACCAATTAAGTCAAAATTTTCTGTATAAACACCACCAGAAGGTAATGTTAATTGCCCAAAAGCAAATCCTGACAACAACAATGTTAATAAGGATGATTTAAAGTAAAATTTCTTCATAAATAAAAAGTTTTTTTTTGTAATTCAAAAATAATGTTAATTTTTTTATATTAGATTAATATAACATTAACAAATTTAATATATAAAATTAATATATCTAATTTTAAACGAATATGTTACATAAAAAATCCGCTAACTTAAAAAAGCTAGCGGATTAATTTTAAATAAAGGGAAAAAATACTATTAATAGTATGTATATCTTCTTACACCTGCAATGTGTTTTGCCAAACGCATTACTTGGTGGCTATAACCATATTCATTATCGTACCAAACGTACAATACTACATTTTTACCATCTGCAGAAACAATTGTTGCATTACTATCAAAAATAGATGGGGCAGAAGTTCCTACAATATCAGAAGAAACCAATTCGTTGTTTAACGAATATTTAATTTGTTCTACCAATTCACCGTTTAATGCTGCATCTTTCATCATTTCATTAAGCGCTTCTATTGATGTATTTTTATTAACTTCTAAATTCAATACAACCAAAGATCCGTTAGGAACAGGAACACGAATTGCATTTGATGTTAATTTACCTGCTAAGCTAGGTAAAGCTTTTGCAACAGCGCTACCAGCACCAGTTTCTGTAATTACCATATTAAGTGCAGCTGCACGTCCACGGCGGTATTTTTTATGCATATTATCAACCAAATTCTGATCGTTTGTATACGCATGTATCGTTTCTAAATGTCCTTTTACAACACCTAAATTATCTTCGATAACTTTTAAAATTGGTGTAATTGCATTTGTTGTACAAGATGCTGCAGAAAAAATATTAACCTCATTTGGGCTATATTCTTCGTGATTTACACCATAAACAATATTCGGAACACCTTTTCCAGGTGCAGTTAACAACACTTTATCTGCTCCTTTTGCAGTTAAATGACGCGCTAAAGCCACATCATCTTTAAAAACTCCTGTATTATCAATAATCAAAGCATTATCAATACCATAAGCTGTATAATCAATATCTTCTGGCTGAGCAGCAGAAATCATATTTACGGTAACACCATTAACGATTAACGCATTATTTTCGTGATCTGCAATTACATTACCATCAAAATCTCCATGAACAGAATCGTGACGTAATAAAGAAGCACGTTTTTCTAATAAAACTGGATCATGTTTATCACGTGTTACAACAGCACGTAATCTCATTTGTTGACCTTTCCCCATTTGAGATGCTAATTCGCGCGCTAATAAACGTCCAATACGTCCAAAACCGTACAATACAACATCCTTAGGTTCTACATTTTTAGCTTCTCTACTTCCTCCTAACTTTTCTTCTACAAACGCTGTTGCAGAATCATAATTACCCGAAGTATATTCTTTTGCTAATTTACCTACATCTAATCTCGAAGCTGGTAAATTTGCTACAGAAATAGCCTTTGCAATTGCTAAAGTATCATCAATAGATATTTTTTCACCTACAAATTCTTCAGCATACTGATGCAAATTAACGATGTCACTAACATTTCTATCGACTAACTGATTACGGAAAATTACTAATTCAATTGATTGGTCATACCATAAATCAGACACGATTTTAATGAATTCAACAACTTTTTTGCTCATCTCATTAAACGATGCAAGTTGCTGATCATACGAAGAGTTACTCATTTTAGAAAATGTTTTATTGTGTTTATAATTAATTATTGGCAAAAATAAACAATTATAACGATTTCGTACAGTTTTTTTTCAAATACTAACCATTATCATTCATTTAATCAGATAAACGTACGAAAATCAATTTATATTGTGATAATTTCTCTTTATTTAATTTCGTTAAATATTTCAAAAACAAAACAAACCACTATAAATCAATTAATTAAATATCAATTCGATTTAAAAAACTACAACTACAACGTTTTCGTAAAATTTATCATTCTAAAAAAGAATTTGCAGAAACAAAAAAACATTCTATATTTGCACTCGCAATAACGCACTGCGTTATTGGAGAGTTGGCAGAGTGGTCGAATGCGGCAGTCTTGAAAACTGTTGAGGGTCACACCTCCGGGGGTTCGAATCCCTCACTCTCCGCTGAAAGGGATTCTATTATTTAGAATCTCTTTTTTTTTTGTATAAATAAGCTAGACTTCTTCCTTCATTTTCAAATGGTTACTAGAAAATAAATCGATCATCGTAGGTGTTCGATAAACAACATTTTCATAGTATAAATTGCTGTCGAACACCGTGTTTACAAACTCTCGTTTTTGTATAGTATCTGCTTGATCATAAATAAAATTCATGTCGGTCAGTTTATTTAAATTCTTTTCTAATATTTTAAAGGTAATATTCTGATCGTTACTGTAACGTTCTATACCATCTTTCAGATTAACGATTTCATCATTATATATTGAATACCATCGTTGATAAGTATCTTTATTTACTTCGTTTTTAATCCATTTTTCTTCTACCTGTAAATCTTCAACAAAAAGTGGACAACTAAGGCCTAAAAATTAAGCGAGTATTTTTCTAAAAACTTTAACTTTAATTATGGCTAATTCGAAGAAGAAAACCCTAGAAAAATTTGTGAAAGATATTCGCAATTATATTTTCAAGAAAAAATAATAAATTTATAACAGAAACACTACCATTAGTTTTTTAACTTAGTGTCCCATTTATTTTGGAAACGTACAACCAGATTATAAAATGCAAATATTAAAATAACTTTTAAATAATGATAACTGTATTAGATTTAAACAACGAAGAAGAAGCTTATACTTGGTGGCTTACTTGTATGAAAGATGTGTTAAATTATGCTTGTTTATTACCATATAAAATTTCAAAAAATCTCGATTATAGTGTTGATTCTCTTGAAGTATTGGAAGGATATATTTTAGAAAACTTTACTATTGAAACTATTTATTACGATAAAAATAAATATGCTTTAGATTTTTTTATAAGGTACGTTGGTGAAACATTTTTTAAAAATATATCAAACTTAAATTGGTTTTTCGTAACTGATAAAGAAGATTTCTATTATGGAATTCCTGTTTTAATAAAAAATAACAGCGAATTATTTACGAAAAAAAGTCCTTTATCTTTTGTAATAGCTTCATTAGATAGAAAAACTGGTACATATATACGGAACATTTTAAAGAATAATTTAGAATAAGTGGATATTGGTAGTGTTACAGATGTGTTACAGAAAATTTTAATACAATTTATCTCTAACAATCTATGAAAAAATAACTTTTACCATTGATTATCAAACAAAAATATGTTCCAGTCGTTCTGATAAATTAATAAAATATGGTAAAACGAGGAATGGAAATCAACGTTACAAATGTAAAGATTGTCAGAAAACAAAAGTAGAAATGTATAGTTACAACGCTTATCATACTACCATAAATCATAATATTGTTCAGCTAACAAAAGAAGGTTTGGGTATAAGAAGTACAGCTCGATATTTAAAATCTCGATAACCACTCTACTTAAACGAATTTTAGAAATCGCTTCAAAAATAGTTCCACCGAAAATAACTGAACAAGACAAATAATTTCAAGTTGATGAACTTCGAACTTTTCATAAGAAACGTCTAAAACCAATTTGGATTCCTATACATTTTCACTTCAAACTAGAAAAATTCATGCTTTTTATGTTGTTTATCGAACAATAGAAAGTTTTAAAAAGCTACTTCTTCCTATAATTCGAACAAAACCAAAAACTATTTATACTGATAAACTCAATACATATAGTTAAGTTATTCTTTCGGAATTTCATTCAACCAGATTTCGTTCTACCAACCATATTGCAAGAAATCATCTCAGTTTACGCACTCACTTGAAATAATTAAATCGAAAAACTATTTGCTTTCTAAAAATATGAAAGTTTTATCCGCAATTCTAACTATTTATTTCTGAAGTTAGGATTTTGTAAACAATAAATGCTTAATAAAGCCAGAAAATGCTATTAATAAATTTCTTCAAATAAATCTTGTAAATTATTTTTAAAATTTGATATTACAATTTATCCAAAAACGTCAAAAATAATATCAAGTGTTCGACAGAAGTTTCTCTTAGCCCGCTGAAAGGGATTCTATCATTTAGAATCTCTTTTTTTTTGTATAAATTAATAGGATTTCTTCCTTCATTTTCAAATGATTATTTGTGGAATGAATATAATATTAATCAAAAAATTTATAAAATGAATCGTTCAAAATTATAAATGAAGAATTGAACGAAAAATATATACAATATAATTCCGATGCAATTTAATTTTCGTTAGCTTTCTTTTCCTGCTAATATTGTTTTATCTATTAATAATTTAAGTGGTTATAAAATTATGTATTCTATTGATTATGGAAAATAATTATGAAATATGATTAAAACGAAAAAAGTTGATCATTGGATAAAAACTAGAGAAGTTAAACAATAAAAAAATCCCTAAAACAATTATGTTTAGGGATTTTATTCTATATTATTATCTAAAATTTTCTAGATTAATTCTCCAACTACACTGTAGGTTTTACCATTTTACGTTCACCAATTTGTTGACGCCACATTGCATAATACAATCCTTTTTCATTCAATAGATTTTCATGCGAACCTTTTTCTATCACTTGTCCTTTTTCTAGCACGTAGATTCGGTCTGCATGCATAATCGTACTTAATCTATGCGCGATAAGAACCGTAATTTGGTCTTTATCCTCCGAAATTTCTTTTATAGTAGACGTGATTTCTTCTTCAGTAATACTATCTAAAGCTGAAGTCGCTTCGTCAAAAATTAATAAATTAGGTTGTCTCAATAATGCTCTTGCTATGGCAATTCTTTGTTTTTCCCCTCCGCTTAATTTTAAACCTCCTTCACCAATAACAGTTTCAATTCCATTTTCGGCTCTTTCAATTAATGCAGTACAGCTTGATTTTTTTAGGGCTAATTGTAATTCTTGTTCACTAGCATTTGGGTTTACAAATAATAAGTTTTCTTTTATAGTCCCTGCAAATAGCTGAGTGTCCTGTGTTACAAAACCAATTTGATTTCTTAATTCGTCAAAATCAAATTCATTACCATTGATATGGTTGTAGAAGATTTCACCTTCTTGTGGACGGTATAATCCAACTAATAATTTGACTAATGTGCTTTTTCCCGAACCACTTGGTCCAACAAAAGCAATAGTTTCGCCATTTTTCACATCAAATGTAATCGCATTCAATGCCTTGTAAGAAGCAGATTGATGTTTGAAAGAAACAGCATGAAAAGCTAATTGCTCAATAGCTCCAATTTGTTTTGGAGTTTGTGGCTTCTCTTCAACAGGTTTTTTCATTAAAGTATCGAAATTCTGTAAGGAAGCTTGTGCTTCTCTATATGAAATAATTATATTTCCAATCTCTTGCATTGGTCCGAAAATAAAAAATCCATAAAACATTAAGGATAAATACTGTCCTGGAGTAACAATGTTTTTAAATATTAAATATAATAAAGTTAAGGTAATGAGCTGCTGCAGGAAATTGACCATCGTACCTTGAATGAAACTTAAAGAACGGATGCTTTTAACTTTTTTCAGCTCTAGACCTAAGATTTTGTACGTATTGTTATTAAGTCTCTTTACCTCTTGCTTTGTTAAACCTAAACTTTTTACAATTTCAATATTTCTTAAACTTTCAGTTGTACTTCCCGCTAATTGGGTAGTTTCTGTAACGATTGTTTTCTGAATTTTTTTGATTCTTTTACTCAGTAAATTGGTGATAAATGCAATAAGAAAAATCCCGACAACATAAACAGGCATGATAGACCAATGTAAACGGATCGCATATACGGAGACAAAAATAATACTTACCAAAATACCAAAAAAGATATTGATAAAATTGGTAATAAATTTGACCGAATCTTCTCTTACTTTAGTTAAGATAGAGAGTGTCTCACCACTTCTTTGATCTTCAAAATCTTGATAAGGTAGTGCCATCGAATGTTGTAAACCATCTGTAAAAATATTAGCTCCGAATTTTTGAGTAATCACACTGACCACATAATCTTGAAAGGCTTTTGCAATTCTACTAACCATGGCTGTCCCAATCAATAGTCCCAAAAAGAAAAAAGCACCATGATAATCATCGCTTCCGTAGAAAAACTGATCCAAATTACGAGGTAATAGTTTTTCAGCATCAAAAAAATTAGGATGAGTAACCAATTTATCTAAAATATTACCTGTAATTGCTGGTGCAAATAGAGAAAATACTTGGTTAATCGTTGCCAAAACTAAAGAAGCAATTAGCAACCATTTATGTGGTTTTAAATAACGTATTAATGTTTTCATTTTGTTGAAATAATCGAACGCAAAATTACGGATATATATCCGATGAATGTTAGTTGTAAATTAATTTTAGTTGATTTATGTTTGATTTTGACTGAGATAATGCAAATATATAATTTGAGAAAATTTACATTTTTAATTAAATTCGAGAAATAAAAAATAAAATTTAAACCTGAACAATCATTAATTTAGCTTTTAAAACCAAAAAAAAGTGACCACAGATTTACAAATACAAGTCATTTATCCAGACAAAGATCTTTCAGATTTTGTCGAAAGTTTTTGGATGCTCGCGAACAGTTCTAATACAGATAAAGATATTTCTACTTTACCAGATGGCAGGGTTGATATAATTTTTTCTTACTCAGATACGGAACCATTTAATGCGATGTTGATGGATTTAGATCGAAATTGTTCTTCCGTGATTTTCACAGCAAGGACTTTCAGCTTTGCTGTCAGTTTTAAACTTTTAGCTGTCGAATACATTTTAGATACTTCCATTGCTAATCAAGGAAATCTTCCAGTTTTCTTGCCAAATAACTTTTGGGATATTAAACAAAGTGATCTCAATCCTTTCGAAACCTTTGTTAAAAAAATTTCTGAACAAATTAAAAGCATACTACAGCATAAGAAAATAGAAAGTAGAAAAAAGAAACTTTTTGATCTTATCTACAGTTCCAATGGAGCAATGACAGTAAAAGATTTATCCGATAAATCGAATTGGTCAAGTCGTGAAATCAATCGTTATTTTCATAAATATATAGGTATATCCTTAAAAGAATATTGTACTATCCTACGTTTTCAATCCTCTTTACCTGACATTAAAAAAGGAAAACTTTATCCTGAACAGAACTTTAGCGATCAAGCTCATTTCATTAAAGCAGTCAAAAAACATTCAGGTTTAACCCCAAAAGAATTAAACAAAAATGAAAATGACCGATTTGTACAATTTTTAATTTTACCCAAGAAGTAATTTTGTGCTGTTATTAAAAACAACATAAAATGAAAATAATCGAAAATAAACAAATAGCCATCGTTGGCGGAGGTCCAGGAGGATTAACATTAGCAAGACTCTTGCAATTAAAAGGTGTAAATGTAAAATTATACGAAAGAGATCTCAATAAAAACTCACGTGTTATTGGCTCACCATTAGATATGCATGAAGAATCAGGATTGGCAGCTATCAGAGCAGCAAACTTACTAGAAGCATTCAAAAAAAACTATCGTCCAGGAGCAGATAGAATGGTTATCGCGAATGAACATGCAGAAATCGTGTACAGCGATCATGATTCAAAACCAGAGGAAGATTTCGGAAATGAACATTTCCGTCCAGAAATTGATCGTCAAGCGCTCCGAAACTTGTTTTTAGATGTATTGCAAACCGAAACCGTCGTTTGGGACAGTCATTTTATCTCCATGGAAAAACAAAATGACGGTTGGTTATTGAAATTCAAAAATGGGACTACTGCATATGCCGATCTTGTGATTGCGGCTGATGGTGTTAACTCTAAAATAAGACCTTATTTAACTGATATTAAAGCATTCTATTCAGGCATAACGATGCTAGAAGGAAATGTTAAAGGTGCAAAAGATAATGCTCCTATCATTGCTAAATTATTAAATGGCGGAAAAATAATGGCATTCGGAAATGAAAAGAACTTATTACTAGGACAAAAAGAAAATGAAGAAATCGGATTCTATGCAAGCTTTAAAACTGATGAAAACTGGGCGAGTAACAGCGGATTGAATTTCAAAGACAATATAGAAATATTGAATTGGTTTAAAACAAAATATCCTGAATGGAATTCTATTTGGTATGAGCTTTTTGAAAATACAACAGCTCCATTTATCCCTCGTCCAATCTATTGTATGCCAACAGATCAAACTTGGAAAACTATATCGAATCTAACCTTATTAGGAGATGCAGCTCATGCAATGCCTCCTTTTGCAGGTGAAGGGGCTAATATGGCTATGTTGGATGCTTTAGAATTGAGTGAAAATCTATGCTCAGATAAATATGTAACATTATATGAGGCAATTTCGACTTATGAAATAAATATGCGCCACCGAACTGCAGTGATCGCGCAGGAGTCCTTACAGAATGGTGAATTAATGCATGCTGTTGATGCTTTGCAAAATATGATTAAAATGTTTACGATAGATTTTAAACAAGACTAAATTTATCAACTCATCTAAAAATTAAATGTGCAACACTAGAATGTTGCACATTTAATTTTTATGATTTCTTATTCAACAACGAAATATATTTCTCATAGCCTTTTGCTTTCATTTCATCTTTCGGAATAAATTTTAACGAAGCACTATTTATACAATATCTTAAACCACCTTTTTCTTTTGGACCATCATCAAAAACATGTCCCAAATGCGCATCACCAGTTTTACTTTTTACCTCTACTCTAGTCATTCCTTGCGAATTATCTGTAGTTTCTTTCACTAATTTCTCGCTAATTGGTTTAGAAAAACTTGGCCAACCACAACCTGCTTCAAATTTATCTGTCGAAATAAAAAGTGGTTCTCCAGTTGTAATATCAACATAAATACCTTCTCTAAATTCTTTATCATATTCATTGTCATAAGGTCTTTCTGTTGCGCCATTTTGCGTTACATCATATTGCGTTTTGGTAAGTTCTTTTTTTAATGTTTGCTGATCTTTCTTTTTAAAATCATTTGCTTTTGGAGGATTTGCATTTTTTGCCATATCAAATAAACCTGGTTCTATATGACAATATCCACCAGGATTTTTATCTAAATAATTTTGATGATACGTTTCGGCATCATAAAATTTACGAAGCGGCTCGCATTCGACCACAATTTTTTGTGAATAATTTTTAGAAAGTTCTTTTATTTTTTCTCGAATCAGTTTTTCATCATTTTTATCTGCATAAAAAATTCCTGATCTGTATTGAGTTCCTTTATCATTTCCTTGCTGATTAAGACTTGTTGGATCGATTGTTTTAAAATAAAGATCAACCAAAAGACCAAGGTCAACAATTTCGGGATCATACGTTACTTTTACGGTTTCTGCAGCACCCGTATTTCCTGTAGAAACTTGTTCGTAAGTTGGATTATCAAAATTTCCGTTGGCATAACCAACTTCTGTCGCAGTAACACCACGCACTTGTTTAAAAAAATGTTCTGTTCCCCAAAAACAACCACCCGCAAAATAAATAACATTTTGTTTGTCGTTTATTTCATTTTCAGTGATTTTACTCGTTAATGGTTTCTCTTTTTTTGAAAAAACATCCATTTTTGCTAAAAGTAAACCACAAACAGCCAAAGCTGCAATAATTATAATATTTTTCATGATAATGAAGTTTAATGAAATAATTTAAATCTAAAATCAACATATTCTCTTCAATTTTCTAGACATAAATTACTCAATAACAATCGCATTAATTATACCACAAACTTCTTTTCTAAAACTATTTTTTTGGGTTATTTTAGTTATTCTTATCTACTCCTTCATTCACTGTTTTATTCATTTCATTTAACTCTGCTCTCATTTCTTTAAACGTGACAATTTTTCCTTTTGTTGGTAAAGTAATCTGAAGATTTTCTTTCAAAATCTCTAGTTGATTTATCTTAAAAATTGTTTTAAAATAAGGCGTAATTACTTCTGCTTGTAAAATAAAACCTGGTAAATTAGCTAAATTATA
This sequence comes from Algoriella xinjiangensis, assembly GCF_900115015.1. Classification (GTDB taxonomy): domain Bacteria; phylum Bacteroidota; class Bacteroidia; order Flavobacteriales; family Weeksellaceae; genus Empedobacter; species Empedobacter xinjiangensis. The sequence goes on from NZ_FOUZ01000012.1 coordinate 98,846, forward strand.
AGGTCCATCTTTGTATTTTATTTCTGGAGAATACCAAGCTGTAAACTCATTCCCTTCTGTATCTTTTCCAATTGCTTTTATAACATTATAGCCATTAATAACAGATTTTTCTTTGGTTAATTTCCACTGATAATCTGGTAAATTTTCTTTAACTAAATAAGTTTTTACATTAATATCAAATTGCTTGTAATATTCGTTTTTCGAAAAATCTTTGTACAATGGATTTTTCTCCGAAGATAAAATTTCTTGTACAACCATATTTGATTGATCTTGCGCATTATTTAATTTTACATCAGGCTTAAAAACTGATAAAACATTGTTACTTTCTAAAATAAAATCGACGAACACACCTCTATCAATTGCACTTTTAAAAATTGGCTGCAAATCTTTCGGAAACATATCTTTTGATTGTTCATAATCAAAAATAAATTCTGCTTTATAAATTGCTCTTATACTTTCTTTTTCTGATTGTGCCGAAAGATTAGTTCCTAAAAATAAGGCCAACATTAAGATTATATTTTTCATTTTATCCATTTTTTTCATTTTTAATTAGTTAAAACTTCTGCGAATATCCATTTTTTCGTTTACGGATTTATTGTATTTTGGGAAAGGTTGAGGACTAAAATCTTTTACTTCGAGATTTATTTTTACATTAACATTATGGTCACTTTTATCATTTTCTTTATAATCTGTACTCCAAGTTCGCATTAATTCTTTCAAAATATACTTTCCCTGATAAGGTCTATACTTGTAATAAGTATTTACAAAATTTACTGTTTGTTTTTCCTTATTAAATTCCAAATTTTCACCATCAATTATAAATTCAACTACAGCATAGGAATCTTTTGCAATTAAAAACCTATGATAAACATTATTAAATAAATAAAATTCGTACATCAATTCATTTCCATACTTTGTTAAATTTACGTTTGAAGAAGAATAATAACTATTATTTTTCAAATAATTAATTATCATATTTTTCAAACTTATATCTCCTAAAAGCGGCTTTAGAGTGATAGAGTAACCATAATTTGGTTCATTAACAATCCTATGATTTACAGTATTATTTGAATGTATTTTTAAATTATTTTTTTTGAACCTTAGCTGTAAATCAAGATCAATAAAATCTCTTTTAGTTGAATCAACAATTTCATCTAATTTAAAATTTACTTTATAAAAATGCTCTTCTGTATTGAAGTTTTTATCATAATTATCAATTACTTTTTGTAGAATATCTTCAGCTTTTAAGTTTGTTACAAAAGCTTCCTTTAACTCAATTTCAGTTACTTTTTCAAGCTTTATATTGAGATTAGATTTTAAATCAGAAACTTTAATAACCGCATTTTGATAATCTTTTTTAGCAACAATTAATTCATCTGTAGAATTCACATTTTCTAAATCAATCGTAGCTTTTCCTTCATTATCTGAAACAAAGCTTTTTGTAGAATTCTTGAAATAAATATCCGCATCATCAAGCGAAAAATTTGTTTCGAAATCCGAAATATTTAAATTAATAATTTGTGCATTTACAGTAAATACCAAAAGTGTAAAGAAGTAAATTAGTTTATTCATATTTTATACAATACTATATATGGTTAAATATATAAAATCACCTACATTATTGTTCTTAAGCAAATTATAAACTTTAGTTAAAAAAAATCCTTTGCCAAAGACAAAGGATTTTCAAAACTCAAAATTATGATTTCTCAATCATCAACTTTACTATGTTTTTTTCCGTAGAAAAAGTAAATGCAAACTCCTATTATTAGCCAAATAATTAATCGATACCAACTTTCCATTGTAAGTGATGTCATTAAATAAACACATACAATAACTCCTAAAATTGGAACAAGTGGAACAAATGGAACTTTAAATTTACGTTCGGCATTTGGCATTTTTTTACGCATCACAATAATTCCAATACAAACTAATGTAAAAGCAAATAAGGTTCCGATGCTTACCATGTGACCTAAATCTTTGATGGGAACAAATCCTGCAAAAATGCTTACAAAAACAAGAAAAAACAGATTGGTTTTCCAAGGTGTGAAGAATTTTTTGTGTACATCAGAAAAAAACGAAGGCAACAAACCATCTTTGCTCATTGTATAAAAAACACGACTTTGTCCTAATAACATGACTAATATTACGGATGTATAACCCGCTATAATTGCCATAATCAATCCGGTTTGTAGAAAATCATAACCTGTGACTTTAAATGCAGTTGCAGCTGGCGAAGCATCATTCTTGAAAATAGAATAAGGCACTAAACCCGTCATTACAAAAGAAAAAAGCACATATAATATGGTACAAACCACAAGCGAACCTAATATACCAATTGGCATTCCTTTTTGTGGATTTTTAGCTTCTTGTGCTGCTGTTGATACGGCATCAAAACCTACAAATGCAAAAAAGACCAATGCCGCACCTGCAGCTATACCAGACATTCCTCCAAATTCTGCAATTTTTTCTCCTGTTACAAGATCTGTATGTTCGGGAATATATTTTGGAATAAATGGTACATGATTTTCTGGCGTAATATGTTGCCAACCAATGATGATAAACACAATAACAACACTTACTTTTAGAATAACTAAAATATTGTTAACTGCGGCTGATTCTTTGGTTCCTCTAATTAAAACTAATGATAATAAGCAAACAATAAATATTGCGGGTAAATTTACAATACCGCCATCTGCAGGCGCATGTAATAATTCTGTAGGCAGAAAAATATTAAATTGTTGCAATAATTTATCTAAATATGCCGACCAACTTACACTTACGGTTGCTGCTGCCAAAGCATATTCTAGCACCAAATCCCAACCAATAATCCAAGCAATAAATTCGCCCATTGTTGCGTACGAATAGGTATAAGCGCTACCTGCGACAGGTATCATTGATGCAAATTCGGCGTAACATAATCCTGCAAAAGCACAACCAACAGCCGCTAATATAAATGATAAAGTTACCGCATTACCTGCATGATCTGCTGCAGCAATTCCTGTTAATGAAAATAATCCTGCGCCAATAATTGCTCCAATTCCTAAAGCAACTAACGCGCCTGATGACAAAGATCTTTTTAAACCGCCTTCGGTTTCTTCGGATTCTTTCATCAATTTTGCTAATGGCTTAACCTTCCAAATCGACATAAAAGTGTATGTATTAAAATATATCTGAAAGTATAATCTTTTGAAGTTTTTGGATGTAATTAAAAAAATAAAAACGTGTAATTTTAAATATCTTTTTAATTAAAACCGAAATCTTTACGAATCTTCTATTTCATCATTGTTAATAGAAAAAATTATTATTGAATAAATAAAAAACACATTGTATAAACGCAATAAATAAGTTGATTAAGTTGTCTTTATTAAAACAATTTTATTCAACTTATTAAAAATGTAAAACAAAAAAACCTCGACAAAAATCGAGGTTTTAAAATTTATATGATTTTATAAAAATCTATGAAATACTTGGTACAGTTACCAATTCGTTTGTATCAGCTTCGTAATCGATGTTATCGTAGTTAAATCCAAATAATTGGAAAAACTCGTTACGGTAACCTTCGATATCAGAAATTTCGTTGATGTTTTCTGTCGTTACGATTTTCCATAAATCATCCACTTCTTTTTGTACATCTTCGCGCATTTCTAAATCGTCAATTCTAATACGTCCATTTTCATCTAAAGGCACATTACCATCAGCTGTGTATAAACGATCTGTAAATAAACGTTGCATTTGCTCTATCGTACCTTCGTGAATTCCTTTTGCTTTCATTACTTTATACAATAACGAAACATATAAAGGAACAACCGGAATTGCAGAGCTAGACTGCGTTACCAATGCTTTGTTTACCGAAACATAACTAACTCCATTTAAATCTGCTAATAGATTATTGATAACTGGAACAGTATTCTCTAAATCTATTTTAGCCATACCAATTGCACCATCTTTGTAAATACGGTGTGTTAATTCTGGTCCGATATACGAATAAGCAACCGTTTTAACACCTTCTGCTAAAACACCCGCTTCTTTTAAATCTTCCATCCAAAATTTCCAATCTTCACCACCCATTACTGCAATTGTGTTATCAATTTCTTCTTGAGATTCGATTGGATTGATTGTTATATCTGTAACATTTGCTGTATGAAAATCTACTGTTTTATTTGTAAAAGGCTCTCCAATAGGCTTAAGTACCGATGTATAAACAACACCTGTTTTTGGATGAGTACGACGAGGCGAAGCCAAACTATAAACAACTAAATCTACTTGACCTAAGTCTTTTTTGATTAACTCGATTGTTTGTTTTTTGATTTCGTCAGAAAAAGCATCACCATTAATACTCTTTGCATATAACCCAGCTTCTTGTGCTTCTTTCTCAAAAGCGGCTGTGTTATACCAACCTGCAGTTCCTGGTTTGTTAGGCGCAGCTGGTTTTTCGAAGAAAACTCCAACAGTTGCAGCGTTGTATCCAAAAGCCGCAGAAATACGTGACGAAAGACCGAAACCTGTCGATGCACCAATTACTAAAACTTTCTTAGGACCTTCTCCTGTTATATTTTTAGATTTTATGTACTCAATTTGATTGTGAACATTTTTTGCAGTTCCCTCAGGATGAGTCGTTATACAAATAAACCCTCTTGTTCTTGGTTGAATAATCATTTTTCTTTATTTAATCGCATAAAATTATAAATAATTTTCTAATTAAAACTAAACTTCTGGCTTGCTTCATATTTCTTTTCAAAAATATTTCTTTGAAATAGAATAAATATTGATTAAATTTACATTAAATGAATTAATTTCACTCTCAAACCTAACCACCTATGAAAGAAATTCACATTGGTTCTCTGATAAAAAAGAGAGTCGAAGAACTGAATATAGATATAAAACGGATTATATCTTTTTTCAAAATTTATTCAGAAAAAGACATACTGAATCAATATGCGAGTTCATCAATCCAAACGGATGATTTACTAAAATGGTCAAAACTTTTAGAATATGACTTTTTTAGAATTTACACGCAGCATATTATACTTTATGCGCCAGTAGGAAAAGTAGACTCAACACTTTCTCCTAAAAGTACTTCTTTGCCTAATTACAGAAAAAATGTCTACACAAAAGAGATCATCGATTATGTGTTGGATTTATATACAAAAGAGAATAAAAAAATTCAAGAAATTTCTGATGAATACAATATACCTAAAAATACTATCCATAATTGGATAAAAAAATACATTACTTAACTACCTAACACACCTAAAAATGGAAAAACCTAACTACCAAAAAATCTATCAAGACATTATTAACCGAAATTATCCTGATAAACAAAAGCAAACTGAAAAATTATTAAAAAAAGAAATGACCGCTTTAAATGTCATCAAAATTTCGGAAATTTTAAATGTAAATGATACAACAGAAAATCAGAAACACAAATCGTACGATTTAAATTCTATTTTAGAAATTCTGAATGTGCAGAAATTAAATAATTTTACCAACATACAAGTTTCTGAAAAATTTAGAATTAGCCGAAACACGGTTGCAAAATGGAAAAAAATTTACGGATAAATAAAAAAGGCTTAGTTACAAACTAAGCCTTTTTTATTATTTATTTTCTTTCGTTTTATCCTCTTCTATCGCTTTATGCACCAACAAAGTTGCAAACGGAATAAATGCGTAAATCATGTAAAATATAAAATCTTCATCATCCCATTTATAAATTTTCTTAACTCTAAAAAGTAAAAGCAAGTAAACTGTAAACCAAAAACCATGAAAACATCCTGCAAAAGGCATTGGTAACACATAATCAAATTGATATTTTATTGGCATTGCAACCAAAAATAACAAAGCACAACTTATCGTTTCCCAGATACAAGCTACACTAAACCATTTTTTTAACTTTTCGTCAGAAATATTTATCATGCTACAAATTTAGTTTTTTATTAAATTTATATGTATGATAAGAATTAGCAATTTTTAAGTTTATTTATAATAAAAATCGCTAACATTATTAGTATTTATGATAATTAGTTAACATAATTATCAATTAAATTTATTATTTTTGTAAAAATCAAAAACCAAATCATCAATGCATGTTAACAATTTTCTTTCAAAAAAATTAAATTTAGCACTCCCTTACTGGACAATCATCTGTCCTTTTCTTGCCATTTTCGCGCTAGGAATAGCCGACGGATTTAAAGAAAACCTATGGTTTTCTGGATTTTTAGGTATCACATTAATTGCAGCAGTTTTAGCAGCAGTACATCATGCCGAAGTTGTTGCCCATAAAGTTGGCGAACCATTCGGAACAATTATTTTAGCCTTAGCTATTACGGTTATAGAAGTTTCGTTGATTGTATCATTAATGATGTCCGAAGAACCTGGCCGACCTTCTGTTTTGGCTAGAGATACTGTATTCGCTGCCATCATGATTATTTTGACAGGTATAATTGGTGTCTGTTTATTAGTTGGTGGAGTACGATTTCGAGAACAAAATTTCATCAAACAAGGTGTTTCTACAGCTTTAATTTCTCTTATCGCTATTTCTATATTAACCTTGGTTTTACCAAATTACACAACTTCAGAATCTGGAGGAGTTTATTCATCAAGTCAGTTAATATTTGTCGCGATAATTTCATTAATTTTATATGGAGGTTTTATCTCTGTTCAAACCATTAGACACCGAAATTATTTTTTACCTCAAAACAAAGACGGTGACCAAATTTCTGAACTTATTGTAGATCCGCCCAACTTATTAACAACAATATCAAGTTTAGTTTTATTGATTATTGCTTTAGTTGCAGTCGTTTTACTTTCTAAAAAATTATCACCAACAATAGAAGGATTTGTGATGGATTTAGGCGCTCCAAAATCATTGGTCGGAATTATAATTGCAACCGTAATTTTATTACCCGAAGGTTTAGCAGCTTACAAAGCCGCACGCAAAAATCGTTTGCAAACAAGTTTAAATCTTGCCTTAGGATCTGCTTTAGCATCAATTGGATTAACAATTCCGGCAGTTGCCATCGTTTGTTACTTTACAGGATTAGAAGTTACTTTAGGTATCGATGCAAAATCATCTGTTTTGTTGGTTTTATCGTTATTCACCGTTTACTTATCACTAAGTTCCGGGCGAACAAATATTCAGCAAGGTATCGTTTTACTTACGCTATTTGCAACCTATTTATTTACGACAATTGTACCTTAGATACACCATAAAAAAAGCGACTTAAATTATTTAAGTCGCTTTTTTTATATCTATTTTGATTCTACTTTTTTGGTAATGAAACCATGTTAGAATCTAATTTCTGATCTTTCTCTAAGAAGATTTTCCCTCTTAAAATACTTTGAATTGTATTCATTAATTCTTTCTCAAAAGAATCTCTTAATTGAGATTGATGAAAGATTAAAGACACTTCGCGCGTTGGTACAGGCGATTCAAAATTCTTTACATTTTTCTTCAAGTCTTCTGGTAAATCATCTGCAACTAAAGCTGGCAATAATGTCATTCCGTAACCATCATTACATAATTTTACCAAAGCTTCAAAGCTTCCTGATTCTAATTTAATTGGGCGTTGTTTCATTTTAGATGCATCGCATAATGCCAAAACATTGTTACGGAAACAATGTCCTTCTTGTAAAATTAACAAATCAGCTGTATCCAAATCAGATTCTAAAATTTTATTATGACTTGCCAAACGGTGTCCTGGTGGCACATAGGCAACCAAAGGTTCGTAATACAAAGGTCTTTCTAAAATTTGATCCTCATATAATGGCGAAACAACAATTCCAAAATCTAAAGATCCATCTTTTATTCCTTTTATTATTTTATCCGTTTGCAATTCTCTAATAATAAGATTTGATTTTGGATTATTTTTTTGAAAAGTTTTATAAAATAATGGAACCAATGATGGTAAAACAGTTGGAATTACACCAATAACAAAATCACCTTCTAACAAACCTTTTTCTTCGTTAACAAGATGTTTCATTCGGTTAGCTTCCATCAAAATTGTTTTTGCTTGACCTACAATTTTTTCTCCTATTTGTGTAATTTTGATAGGATGAGAAGTTCTATCGAAAATATCAATATTTAACTCTTTTTCTAATTTCTGAATTTGCATACTCAACGTAGGTTGAGTGACAAATGATTTATCAGCAGCAACTGTAAAGTTCTTATGCTCAGCAACTGCCAACACATATTGTAATTGTACTAATGTCATATATTACTATTGATAACTATAAAATTTTGTGATAAAGGTACATAATATAATACGATCAATCTATATTATTAATCATATCTTATTGCATAAAAAAAGCCCGGATAAATCCGAGCTTCTGTAAATAAATTATAATTATTTATTTAAATTTTTTTGAATTTCTGCTGTCCAATCTTGTAATTTTTTAGCATCTTCTGGAGTTAAAGATTGTGTATAACCTTGTAATTCTTTACCAAAATCTACAGATTGTTTTGTTAACTCAGCTAACTTATTTGCATCACCTGCAGTTGCTGCAAGTTTCATATCAGCAGCCCAAGTGTTATATTTAGCAACGAATGCTGTCACTTTAGGATCAGAAAAAGAAGGTAAATCTTTTGCTACTTCAGCAACTTTATTCATTGTTTCTTTACCAGCTTCAACCTGCTCTTCTACTGTATTTGCTACATTTTCTTGTGTATTTTCTACTTTATCTGCAACTTTTTCTTTTTCAGATTTACAAGAAGATAATGATACTACACCTAATACTGCAGCGGCTAAAAATAATTTTTTCATTTTAATTAAAGTTTTATAGTTAATATTTTTTGATAGTTCAAGTTAAACAAATCTATTGATTAATTTATATTATTTTTTTAATTTTCTTTCGAGAATTGCACTTCATATAAATTTGCGTAATATCCATGTTTCGCCAACAATTCGTTGTGTGTACCATGTTCAACAATCATTCCATCATCCATTACAATAATTTTATCTGCATTCTGAATTGTCGCCAAACGATGCGCAATAATTATAGAAGTTCGTCCTTGTGTCAACTTATCGGTTGCTTTTTGTATCAATTCTTCGGATTCTGTATCAATAGACGAAGTAGCTTCATCTAACACTAAAATTTCTGGATTATAGATATACGCTCGTAAAAACGAAATTAATTGACGTTGTCCAACCGAAAGCGTCGCTCCACGTTCGCTAACTTCGCTATAATAACCTTTTGGTAAAGATGAAATAAAATGATCTATACCAATAATTTTAGCTGCATTCTGAACTTCTTCTAACGAAATATCTTTGTTTCCTAAAACGATGTTATCAAAAATGGTGGTATTAAACAAGAAAACATCTTGTAAAACCACCGCAACATGCTCGCGTAAATTTTTCAAATCCATGTCATAAATATTGACATCATCAATTTTTATAACACCAGAATCTATATCGTAAAAACGACTTAAAAGATTAATAATTGTAGATTTTCCTGCACCAGTAGCACCAACAATTGCTACTTTTTCGCCTGGTTTTGTAGAAAATGAAATTCCTTTTAGGACTAAATTATTTGGAACGTAAGAAAATTTAACGTCTTCAAAATCAATTTTACCAACAACTTTATCCAACTTTATTTTCCCATTATCTGGCAAAGTTTGATCATCATCTAAAATCTTAAACACACGATCTGCTCCAACCAAACCACGTTGTATGGTATTAAAACGCTCTGCAATTGCACGCATCGGCGCCGTTAATAATGTTACATATTGTGTAAAAGCAATCAAATCTCCAACCGAAACATCACCATATACAGCTGTTCGCAAACCTCCAAACCAAATTAAACTTCCGGTTGCTAAAGCAGAAATAATATCTACCACGGGAAATAATAACGAAAAGTAAAAAACAGTTTTTAAATAGTTATTTTTAAGATCATTATTAATTGTAACAAATTTATTATACTCCGTTTTTTGTCGGTTAAATACTTGTATAATATTCATTCCAGTTAAACGCTCTTGTATAAAAGTGTTCAACTTTGCAACAATTGTACGTTCTTCTTGGTAAACATTTTTCAGCGCTTTTTGAAATAAACGTGTAATAATCATCATTAATGGAAGAATAATTATAACAACTGTTGCCAAAACCCAATTCATCCAATACATTACAAAAACAATGAAAACGATTTTTAAAACATCGCCTAACATCACTAGAATTCCATCATTGAAAACTTCCGCAATAGTTTCTATATCCGAAACCGAACGCGTAACCAAAACACCATTTGGCGTTTTATCAAAATAACCAAGTTTAAATTTGATGAGATGATTGTACAAACGAACGCGCAACAAACGAATAACTCGCTGTGCGACAACATTTGCCAAATAAACCATAAAAAAAGACAAAATACCTTCAAAAATTAAGACTAAAGCTAATTTTATGATTTGATATTTTAATCCTGGTAAATCTTTTGTTTGAATATAATCATCGATAATATTTCCTGTTAAATACGGACGATAAACCGCAAAACAAGCACTAAAAACTGCAATAAAAACAACCGACCAGAATAAATATTTACTCTGAGCGCCAATTTGTAAAACGCGTTTTAATCCATTAATATCAAACGATGAATTTTCGTTAGTTGAACTCATTTTTAAATAATTCTTTTGGATATTGAACATCAACCAAATATAATCCGTGTGCTGGTGCCGAAGCGCCGGCTGAACTACGTTGTTTTTGTTCAATAATTTCTGAAAACTCTTCGATAGAAATTTTCCCTAAACCTATATCTACTAATGTACCAACAATTGCACGAACCATATTTCTTAGAAAACGATCGGCAGTTATTTCAAAAACCAATTGTCCGTTTTCATTTTTTCGCCAAAAAGCGGCTGTTACATCACAAATATTAGTTTTTACATCGGTATGTAATTTAGCAAAACTTCCGAAATCTCCTTTCTTAATTAACAATTTTGCCGCATTATTCATTTTTTCTACATCCAACAAACGATTAAAACTCCAAGCGCTATCAAAAGAAAATGGATCTTTTATAGGCGAAAGAAAATAATTGTATGAGCGAGATGTTGCATCAAAGCGAGCGTGCGCTTCATCGTCCATCAAAAATAAACGATAAGCTGCAATATCTTTTGGCAAAAAAGAATTTAATCTTTTAATTAAATCAACATTCAATTCTTCTTCATAATCAAAATGAATGTACATTTTTTTGGCATGCACACCTGCGTCTGTTCTACCTGCGCCGACAATCGAAATCTTTTTTCGTAAGATTTTTGATAATCGATCTTCTATTACTTCTTGTACCGAAATTTGATTTGGTTGAATTTGATAACCAAAATAATTTTTTCCGTTATAAGCTAATTCTAAAAAATATCGCAATTGTTGTAAATTTGAACAGCAAAAATACAACCTTTTGAAGAAAATACTTTTACTTTCGGACACGCATTCGTATATCGATGATAGAATTTTAGAATATGCACAGCAAGCGGACGAAATTTGGCACGCTGGTGATATTGGCGATATTTCGGTTACAGATAAATTAGCTGCTATAAAACCGCTGCGTGCTGTTTATGGTAATATTGACGATCATAAAGTGCGAGGTGAATTTCCGCTTAATAATCGTTTTATTTTAGAAGGTGTTGATGTTTGGATAACGCACATTGGCGGTTATCCAGGCAAATATAATCCCGCAATTCGAAATGAAATTTATACGAATCCTCCAAAATTATTTATCTGCGGACATTCGCATATTCTAAAAGTTATGCCCGATAAAAAAGTGGGTTTAATCCACATGAATCCAGGCGCAGTTGGGAAACATGGTTTTCAGAAAGTGAGAACAATGTTACGTTTTGAATTGAATGCTGGTAAAATTGAAAACTTAGAAGTAATTGAATTTGCTAAATAAATAAATTATTTATTTAGCTTAAATTCTTTCAAAATTGAAACAAATTTTGGATTGGTAATATAACGACGAAATTCGTGAGAATCTTGACCTGTAAAATCTGTTTCTTCTAAAAAATTGTAAGTATTTTTTAATTCCTTGTACAAATCATCTTTATAACCAAAATCTGTCGCAGTAAAGTTTTTTGATAAAAATCCTATTTTACCTTTTCCTAAAACATAATCCGAATTATTTATTGTGATATGCATGCGTTTTAGCTGTGGTGTAAAAACTTTTAACGAGTCATTATCCTGCGTAAAATCTATTTTTCCAATAGCAGGCGCCAACATAATACTGTAAATTCTATTGTTATTTTCCTTTAGAGCTTCGGCATTTGTAAAATCTACATGATGTACATCTTGTGCACGTTTTATCTCGCTACTTTTTAACGAAGGATTAACCAACGCACTTAAAACAACCGATGCACCACGACTATGCGAAATCAAATAAACATCTTTATCATGTATCACATTCAGAATTCTTCTTAATGCAAAAACACCTGCCATTTGGCTATTTGTAGTTGCACCAACCCAAACTTTTGCAGCTCCAAAAAGACTTTCGTTAACTAAACCATCCCAATAAAAATTCATAACCTCATCACGAGAATCATTTAAATTCATGTATTCGCGCGCTTTGTTGTAGTTTTTTAGGCTAAATAAATAATCATTATCAATTCCGTGAACAAAAATAATGACACGTTTTTTGTTCTTTATACGATTTTCAACTGCTTTTAAACGTAAATCTTCGTAGCGAATTAATTCATTTTCAAAATTATCTTCGGCCGCAATTTTCATTAAAGAATATTCTGTTCTATTTGCATTTTTAGGAGGATTTCCAAATTTTTTTAACCAATTATCTGGATAAAAATTTCCGTTTTGATCAACAAAAGAACTTGTTGTATTGGGCTGAATAAAATTATTTGGAACTTGAGAAGTTGGTACATTATGAACTGCCGCACACGAAGTCAACAAGCTAATCATAAAAATATAAAACAGATTTTTCATATGATAAAAATTGGTATGCGAATTAACTACAATTTTAGCTATTGTACAACAAGTTTTGTATCTTCAACCATAAGTTTAACAAGGTTTTAAGTGAAATATACGATTAAAGAGATTTTAGCCGAAAAAAAACATCGAAGTTGGTCTTATCCGACAAATAATTGGATGTATTACCAAGAATGGAACAATGCTTTGTTTTTTCATTACAAAATAAATCCAGCATTTTTAAAACCGTTTATTCCTGCAAATTTAGAGCTTGATATTTTAGAAAATAATGCGTGGATTTCTTTGGTTGCTTTTAAAATGGAAAATATTCGACCTCGATTTCTTCCTGCTTTTCCGCCAATTTCTAACTTCGGCGAAATCAATTTGAGAACTTATGTTACAAAATACAATAAACCTGGCGTTTACTTTTTAACGATAGAAGCTGAGAAATTATTCTCGGCAATTTTAGCAAAATCTCTTTCGGATTTACCTTACGAAAAATCGACTATTAAGAGAACTAAAAATTCATATAAAGCGAATCATCCAAAACGAGATTTTATTTTAGATGCAACTTACAACATCGGAAATCATGTGAAAAACAAAACGGTTTTGGATCTCTTTTTAACCGAACGCTATTGTCTGTATTTAGATAAAAATGACGAATTATTTCGTTATGAAATTCAACATTTACCTTGGAAAATAAATGAGCTGAATTGTACAGATTTAACCATTAATTATCACCTTGATGAGATTAATTTACACTCAAAACCAGATTTAATGCATTATTCTGAAGGTGTGCAAGTTGTGGCTTGGGAAAAAGTAAAATTGTAAAATTTACTTCAATTTTTTGCGTAATAAATGTTGCATTCCATTGTTCCATTCGCGCTGCGAACCGTCATCTGTATAACCAACTTTTATATACAACTGATAAGCTGACGTATTTTTAAAATTAACCGCCAACACCAATTCGTCTATTGTTGGATAATATATTTTCACAAAATCATCTACCAAATTCATTGCTATTTTTCCATAACTATTCCCTTGAAAAGCGGGATTTATAGACAAAGAACGAAGCAATAATGAGTTTTCATTTGGTGTTAAATCATATTTATCTTCGCCATAATCTAACACAAAAAAACCGATTGGTTTATCGTCTAATAAAATTGTAATTGGTTTTGCATTATTATCTGTTCGCGCTTTTAAACGTTCAAAAGTTTGCGCTGGTAAAGCTGTAAAATTAATTTGATATTTGGGCAATGTATAATTTACCAATTCGTCGTGATGCGTTGGTTCGTAGAATTTTAATTGAATTTGGCTCATTATCTCTCCTATTTTGAGAATTAAAGATAATAAAAAAACGCTCAAGATTTCTCTAGAGCGTTTGTATTATTTTATCAAATTGTTTAGCCATTAATAACGCCAGAACCTAATAATTCGTCGTTAACATACCATGCACAAAATTGACCTTCTGTAATTGCACTTTGTTGATTTTCGAACTCTACATACATACCCGATTTAGCTTTATGTAAAATTGCTTTTTGCAAAGGTTGACGGTAACGAATACGCGCCAAAACTTCCATTGTTTCGTCTTCTTTCAACGTTAAATCTTCGCGAACCCAATGAATTTCTTCTTCTTTTATAAACAATGCTTTTTTCAATAAACCTGAATGATCAGCTCCTTGACCAGCATAAATTATATTTTCGACAACATCTGTATCAATGATAAACAAAGGTTCTACCTTACCTCCTACACCCAATCCTTTGCGTTGACCACGTGTAAAATAATGCGCACCTTGATGTTGACCAACAACTTCGCCATCTGTTTTTGTATAAGAAAAACCTTTTGCTTCGAAATCTAATGCTTCGTATTTATTATTAAATATTGGAACTTCACGTTGATAACCTTTCCAATCTTTTGCTACTTCTACAATTATACCTTCTTTTGGTTTTAATTGTTGCTGTAAAAATTCTGGCAAACTTACTTTACCAATAAAACATAATCCTTGCGAATCTTTTTTATTTGCGGTAACCAAATCTTGTTCTAAAGCAATTTTACGCACTTCAGGCTTTTCGATATCTCCAATCGGAAATAACGCTTTGCTTAATTGTTCTTGCGACAATTGACACAAGAAATAAGATTGATCTTTATTGTTATCCGTTCCTTTTAATAATTGAAAAACTTCTTTTCCGTTTTCATCAATTGTAGATGTTTTACGCGCATAATGTCCCGTTGCAACATAATCTGCACCCAAATCTAAAGCTGTTTTTAAAAACAAATCAAACTTTATTTCTCGGTTACATAATACATCAGGATTTGGCGTTCTACCCTGCTCGTACTCATTAAACATATAATCAACAATACGTTCTTTGTACGAATCAGACATATCGATTACTTGAAAAGGTATCTCTAATTTTTTTGCTACCAACAAAGCGTCAGCGCTATCTTCTATCCATGGACATTCGTCTTCTAAAGTTACAGATGCATCGTTCCAATTACGCATAAATAAACCGATAACATCATATCCTTGTTCTTTTAGCAAATAGGCTGTAACACTTGAATCTACTCCTCCAGAAAGTCCTACGACAACTCTTTTCATCTTAAAAAATTTCAGTCTACAAAGTTATGAAATAATATCCGATCATGGATTGACATAAATCAATCTATTTTCTTAATGATTTTGGTTGAAGAAATAAGATAAATATTAACGTAGAAACTCCTGTTAAAAATGGATAATATAAATTAGAAAGTACATCTATTGACGAAACTTTTACTGTTGCAGATATTGCATTTGCAGCCGCAACAGCGGCTAAAACTTGTGCGCCATAAGGCAAAATTCCTTGTACAAAACACGAAACTGTATCTAAAATACTTGCAACACGTTTTGGCTCTAAATTATGATTATCAGAAATATCTTTTGCTATTTTACCACAAATCAAAATCGTAATTGTATTATTAGCCAAACAAGCGTTTGCAAGAGCGGTAAGCGAAGCAATACTCATTTCTGCTTGACGTTTAGTTTTGATATTTCGTGTTAAATGATAAATAATATAATCTAAACCACCATTTAATCGAATAACACCAACAACACCGCCAATAATCAAACAAATAATACTCAATTCATACATTCCTTTAAACCCTTCGTTGATTGATGAAATCAGTTCTAATAAAGGAATACCTGAATAAAACAATCCAATTCCTAAGAAAGATAAAATTCCGACAATTAAAGCCCAAATTACATTGATTCCGGAAATTGCAAGTCCAAAAACAATCAAATATGGTAAAATTAAAATCAAATCATAATCCAAGTGTTTTCCCTGAAAATTGGTTGTATCAAAATTTTGAGAAAGAGAAAAATAGATTAAAGTCGAAACAATTGCCGCAGGAACTACAATTCCTACATTTGTTTTGAACTTAGATTTCATATCAATTTCTTGCGTACGTGTTGCTGCAATTGTGGTATCAGAAATAAACGATAAATTATCTCCAAACATTGCACCACCAACCACTGCGCCTAACAAAATTGGCATAGAACCAGGAATCATAGCATCCATTTGTACCGCAATTGGCGCAACTGTAACAATAGTCCCAACTGATGTTCCCAAAGCGGTCGCGATAAAACAAGACAACAAGAAAAAACCACCAACAATAAATGATGAAGGTAAAAAATTTAAAAATAAATTTACGGTAGATTGTACTGCACCAACCGTGTTTCCTAAGCTACCGAAAGCACCAGCTAACAAGAAAATCAAAATCATTAACATGATTGTTTCTTCACCTGCATTTTTACAAAATGCTTCTGCTTTATCGTTAAAAGAGGTTTTAGGAAATTGTATAAATGATATAACCAACGCCAACATAAAAATAACCAATGCTGGTACCGAATAAAAATCATTTAAATAAATAGAGGCTGAAAAATAGATTACAATAAATGCAATCAAAGGCAATAAAGCCCAAAAATTTCCTTTTTTGATAGTCATATAAATAAAAATTCCGAAAAATATTCTACAAATATCCAATGAAATTTCAGAACATTAAAATTGAATTTTTATTGATTTATAACATTTTAGGCATAACGCACAAAAAAAGGAATATCTTTAATTAGACATTCCTTGATTTAGAAAATTTTTCTGAATTTCTATTTTATCTCGCAATTAATTTATTTGTTTTTGTAATTGCAAGTTCATTTTTTTCTATGATCCAATCTTGCCCTTTTATTTTTCTCATCACATTATCATACGTTCGCATGATAAAAATATTGTAAATGGCTTGGGATAAATTTTTTGGTTTGTGTGCTAAAGATCGTAAACTCATCGAAAAACCTGGCGTCAAATATTTCATGTAATGCCACCAACCTTCGGGCATGTACAACATTTCGCCATGCTTTAAATCTGCATACATTGGATTTATATTTTTTAGTGCTGGCCATTTTTCAAAATCGGGATTATCAAAATCTATATCTTCTCGACAAATTACCGAATAAGGAATCTTGTACATATATTTTGAATCTTGCGGCGGAACAATCACGCAACGTTTTTCACCTGCAAAATGAAAATGTAAAATATTCGCCAAATCTATGTCATAATGCATAAAAACATTCGATCCTTCTCCTCCAAAAAATAACATTGGCATCGATTTAAATAAATTTAAACCTAAATCGGGCATTTTATAATCTTGTTGTAATTCCGGAACTTGGCTTATCAAATTATACAAAAAAATACGCAAATCTGTTGGTTCTTTTTGCAACAAATCTACATAATCAGCCATTTTCATCTTTGCAATTGGCTCGTTCACTTTTTTCGTATAATCTACTGGATCATTGTTATAAAGTGGTACAATTTTATCTCCAGCAATTTGTTTCATGTACTCAAAATTCCATTTTTCATAAGCAGGCCAATCTTCTGTAATTCGCTCTACAACAACTGGTTTTTGAGGATTAACATAATATTTCTGAAAATCTTTTGCAGAAATATTTTCTACTCTTTCAACTTCTCTGAAATTAAAATTCATCTTTTATGTAAAATACAGGTACAAATTTAATTAACTTTTGGTTAAATCTTAAGTTCAAAATCTTAAAACTCATCTTTTTTAAATATATTATTTAATTCAATATACATTCAGTATTTTAGACTAAATTTTTACAATACGCCACTTAAGTGAAAATTAAGCTTACATATTTCGTTTTAATTTTACTGATACTGAATCCTTTTTGTTTTGCTCAACAAGTTTTTCCGTATTTAGAATTAAAAAATGATGAAGATTTTGAAAAGATTGACGCCATTTCTGTCGATAATAAATTCGACTTTCATCATTTATTAGGAAATCTTGCAACTAAGCTTATTTACAAAAATAATACCAACGAAGAAATTCCTGCACAATTCATTTATCCGTATCAAACAAATCAAAATTTAGTTGAATTAAAAGTTTGGGTAGATGAAAAATTAATCGAAATTAAATCAAAGTCAATAATAGAAATTCGAAAAGAATTAAAGACAATTGATGCTTCAACACTTTTCAAAAATCAAAAAAATAATCAATTTCTAAAAGTTGATTTAGGTAAAATTCCTGCAAATGCAAAAATTAAAGTTGAACTGAAAATTGTAAAAATTATCCTTGAAAATCAATTAAATTATCAACTTACATTTCCAGAATTAATTACAAAACGAACAGAATCTTTTACACAAATTAATCGATGGAATAGCAATTTAAACGGTTTTCCGAAAAATATTAATTCTAAAATTCATCTTTCAGGAAATTTCCCAATCTCTAAAATAGAGACAGAACTGAAATTTGTAAAAGAAAATGAGAAAAATTATTTGATTCAAACTTCGGTAAAAAAAATACCAAAAATTCAGTATTCTTATGCAAGTGATCAAATGAAAACCGGAATAGAAACGTTTACAGAAAATGGTTGCGATTATATTTTAGGAACAATAGAACCTTCTAAAAATGTGGAAGATTACAATTCTCCGCGCGAATTTTTATTTGTAATTGATGCTTCTGGCTCTATGATGAATCAACCGATTGAAGTTGCGAAAAACTTGATGAATCAATTACTTCCGAATCTTAAAGAAACGGATAAGTTTAATGTCTTAATTTATTCGACAAAAAACGATTTACTTTTTAAAGAAGCTCAATTCCCAACAAAAGAAAATATAGAAATTGCTTTAAATAAAATCAATCAACAAAGTGGTATTGGAGAAAAATTATTGGACGAAGCGATTGAGCAATTTCAAAAAAATCCGTTTGATAAAAATTATAAAAGAATTATTGCAATTATTTCGGATGGAAAAATGAATTTGAATGAATCTGTTTATAATTCGCTTCGAAATTATTCAAAAGACACGCAGTTTATAACTTTAGGAATTGGAAAAGAATTGGATTATAAGGCAATGAATTTTATTAGTATGGCAACAGGTTCTATACCAATTACACTAAATGAAACGAATGAATTTCAGTCAAAAATTAATCAATTTAAAACGGCTATTTTACATAGTTCTATTTATCATTTGAAAGTACAATCGTCGCAAATTAACCTCAACGAAACTTTTCCTAAAAATTTCAATACTTATTTAGCGCAACAATCTGTTCATTTTGTTTCCAAAGATTGTAATGCGCGTTATCCCAAAAAACTTGAAATTATTGGCACTAAATCCAATCAAAATTATACTCAAAACTTTGAAATTAAACAGGCAAATAAAAGTGAATTTACAGAAGCTATAAAATTTTATTGGGCAAAACAAAAAATTGATTTTTTACTAAAAGACGAGCAACGTTGCGGAGAAATGTGCGTAAAAGATGGACGATATCGAAAAGAAATTGAGAAAATTGGAACAACCTACAATATTTCTACACCATATAATTTATTGATTCAACAAGGATATTACGAAATTCTAAATAACGATTATGATTCGGATAATGATGGTGTGATGGATTTGGAAGATGAATGTCCGTATGTAAAAGGAAATCGATTTGGTAATGGTTGCCCTGAAGCTATTTTGAATGAAGAAAAAATTGAAAATTATGTCCAAGATTATTCAAATTATTTAATGGAAACGGTCGAATTTAACTTTGATAAAGCTGAAATTAGAGCTATTGATTTTCAAAAACTGAATGAAGTTGTTGCAATTATGAAAAGAAATCCGACTTTACACTTTATAATCGAAGGTCATACAGATGCAGTTGGTACGGCGATTTATAATGTAGATTTAGCCCAACGTCGTGCAAATTCTGTTTTAAATTATTTAGCTGAGAAAGGTTTAAATAAAAATAGATTTTCTGTGGAAAGCAAAGGTTTTTCTGATTTAAAACACAAAGAATGTAATCCGGCAACAAACTGTATTGATTGGAAAAATTTTGAAAATAGACGAGTTCGTTTTCGAGTAAAAAAGTAAACCAATAAAAAAAGACCGAGAAAATTCTCAGTCTTTTTTATATCTAATTTTGCTTGTGATTAAGCAGTTCTTTCAATCAATGCCATGTAGAAACCATCGTAATTAGTTTCTGATGGATAATGTGTTTTCTCGCTTAATAATTTATAATTTGGATTATTAGCCAAGAATTTTTCTATTTGTTGCTCATTTTCTTGTGGTAAAATAGAACAAGTTGCATAAACCATCAATCCTCCTACTTTGATTACTTTAGAATATTCGCTCAAGATTTTTTCTTGAAGCACAACAATTTCGTCAATAAACTGAGGTTGTAATTTCCATTTTGCATCAGGATTACGTCTTAAAACTCCCAAACCAGAACAAGGCGCATCAATCAATAAACGATCGGCAGTATTCTCCATACGTTTTATTGTTTTTGCTTCGATAACTTTTGTTTGAATGTTTTGAACATTATTACGTTTTGCACGACGCTTTAACTCTTTCAATTTCCATTCGTACAAATCCATTGCAATAATTTGTCCTTTATTTTCCATCAAAGACGCTAAATGCAACGATTTACCTCCTGCACCAGCACACGCATCAACAACACGCATACCTGGACCAACACGTAAATATGGCGCAATTAACTGCGAACCTGCATCCTGAACCTCGAACCAACCATTCTGAAATTCATCAGTTCTAAAGATATTCATCTTTTCTTCAAGCTCAATCGCGTCTTGATATTTTGATAAAAGATTGGTTTTAACACCTCTATCTTTTAATGCTTTTTGCAACGTTTTACGATCAGTTTTTAATGTATTTACACGTAAAACTGTTGGCGCTTGCGAATTCATTGCATGCACTTCTTCTAACCAACGATCTCCTAAAGCAGCTTGCCCTAACTCGAACATCCAATCTGGATAAGATTCTGCTACAGCAATATTTTTAGACGATTCGTGGTGTCTTTTTAATATTTCTTTTGGATAAACTTTTTGAAATTCTTCCCAAGCAGGTAATTTTTGTTCTGGATCTAAAGCAAACCAAGTACCCACAAATTCCCAAATTGTTTCTTTAGAAAGTGGACGACTCATTGCTCCTTCAACCAAACGTTTCCAGCGAACCAAATCATAAACCGTTTGTGCAATAAAACCACGATCACGTGCGCCCCAAAGCTTGTTCGATTTTAATGTACGTTCAACTTCTTTATCTGCATATTTCCCTTCAAAGAAAATATTATTTAACGTGTCGGTAATTCCGACAAATAAATTTTTATATGGTAAAATCTTCATAACTCGTTGCAAATTTACGAAGACTTAAGTGATTGACGTAATAAATTTTCAGTCTTTATACTTCTTTCAACTTTTCTTTAACTTCTAAAGGCACTTCTACCACTTTATTTTGTCGATAATCAAAGGTTACAATACTCGTTTTGGCAAGTGCAATTATTTTTTCTGTTGTAGAAATTTTATAAAAGATATCAAAACTAACACGCGTAAAATCTTGTACACCTATTTCTATGATTAATTCGTCACCATAAAAAGCTTGATTTTTATATTCGATTGCAACATCTGCCATAATAACACTTACGCCGCCACAATCCATTTCTGTATAACCAAAATGATTAAAGAACTGCATTCTTGCTTCGTGAATGATGGATAAAACTTTATCGTTTGCTAGATGATTTCCGTAATTAAGATCTGTAATTCGGACTGGTATTTTTGCGGTAAATAAGTATTGTGAGGTAAATTGTAATTTGATGCGAGCCATTTTTTAGTTTTGACTCAAAGATAAGAAATTGGTATAAAAAAAAACGGGTTTAAGCTCCTCAGCTTAAACCCAATTGATTTTTAAAAAAACTTACACTGTAAGTATAAATTTAACATTAAAAAAAATCAATCTTACTCTCTACTACCTGGTTTCAAATTTAGAAATTATTTAATAATTACCAAAACTTTTTAGAAAATTTTTATTATTTTTTTTCATTTAAAATAATCTATGCATATTTTTTACTGAAATAAGAGAATATTCGTAATTTATCACTCTGATATATTTAGAGCTATATAAAACAAAGCATTTTTATAGAATTCGCATAAAATATAGTAATTTGCAGTCCCAAATTTTTACTATGGATTTGATACAATACATTCATCAACATTTAAAAGATATTTCAGAAAAGTCGATTAACAATACCGTAAATTGTTTAAACGACGATAATACTATACCCTTTATTGCGAGATACCGAAAAGAAGTAACCGGAAATCTTGATGAAGTACAAATTTCTGCAATCAAAAAATTACAAAATCAATATGTAGAAATTATAACACGAAAAGAATTTATTCTAAAAACTTTAGAAGAACAAAATCAATTAAATCCAGAATTACGACAACGTATTCAAAAAAGTTTTGATTTGGTTCAAATTGAGGATTTATATCTTCCATATAAAAAGAAAAAGAAAACAAAAGCAACCATTGCAAAAGAAAAAGGTTTGGAACCTTTGGCTAAAATTATCATGAAGCAGAATAATATTTCTGATTTAGATGGTTTAGCACATCAATACATTAATGATGAAGTTGCGACTATAGAAGACGCTTTTGCTGGAGCGCAAGATATAATTGCAGAATGGATTAACGAAAACGAATATGTTAGAAATCGTTTACGCGAAATTTATCGTAAATCAGCTTTAATAGAAAGTAAAGTTGTAAAAAGTAAAATTGAGGATGAAAATGCTCAAAAATTCTCGAATTATTTTGATTACCAAGAACCGCTTAAAAAAATAGCTTCGCATCGATTATTAGCCGTTTTACGTGGCGAAAATGAAGGTTTTTTGAAAGTGACTATTTCTATAGATAAAAAAGAAGCATTCAGTTTTTTAGAATATACTTTAATCAAATCCATTCAACCAGAAGTTTCTTGGGTTATAGAGGAAGCTATAAAAGATGCATATAAACGACTTTTAGCGCCGTCTATTTCTAACGAAGTTTTAAAAGAAGCAAAACATAAAGCAGACGAAACATCGATTGATGTTTTTTCTAAAAATCTAAATCAATTGTTATTGGCGCCGCCGCTTGGTGAAAAACGTATTTTAGCACTTGATCCTGGTTATAAATCGGGTTGTAAAGTTGTTGTTCTTGATGAGCAAGGTAATTTATTACACAACGAAAATATATATCCGCACGCTCCTCAAAACGAGAAAACGCAAGCAATCAAAAAAATAAAATCGTTGGTTAATGCATATAATGTTGATGCAATTTCGATCGGAAATGGAACAGCTTCTCGCGAAACCGAAAACATGATTCAGAATATTCCTTTTGATCGTCCATTAAAAGTTTTTGTTGTCAACGAGGCTGGTGCTTCTATCTACTCGGCATCTAAAATTGCCCGCGATGAATTTCCTGATAAAGATATTACCGTTCGTGGCGCAGTTTCTATAGGTCGTCGTTTACAAGATCCGTTAGCAGAATTGGTAAAGATTGAGCCAAAATCTATCGGAGTTGGTCAATATCAACATGATGTGGATCAAAATTTATTAAAAAATGAGCTAGATGACGTGGTTTCTTTTTGTGTAAATAAAGTTGGCGTAAATCTGAATACAGCAAGTAAACATCTCCTAAATTATGTTGCTGGAATTGGCGAAAAAATGGCTGAAAACATTGTTACTTTTCGTACTGAAAATGGTGCTTTTAATTCGAGAAAAGAATTACTAAAAGTTCCTCGTTTGGGCGAAAAAGCATTCCAACAAGCTTCTGCATTTTTACGAATTCCGAATGCTAAAAATCCTTTAGATAATTCGGCTGTGCATCCAGAATCGTATGTTTTGGTTGAAAAAATAGCAAAAGATTTAAATGTTAATTTGACTGATTTGATTCAGAATAAAGAATTAATTAATCAAATTGATTTACAAAAATATGTAACCGAAAAAGTTGGTTTATTAACTTTAGAAGATATTAAAAAAGAATTAGAAAAACCTGGTTTAGATCCACGATCTATAGCTAAAGTTTTTAGTTTTGACTCTAAATTAAAGAAATTTGAAGATTTAAAACTTGGAATGAAAGTTCCTGGAATTATCAATAATATTACAAATTTTGGATGTTTTGTAGACATCGGAATTAAGGAAAATGGATTGATTCATATTTCTAAAATCTCGAAT
The DNA here is from genome assembly GCF_900115015.1 of Algoriella xinjiangensis. Lineage (GTDB taxonomy): Bacteria > Bacteroidota > Bacteroidia > Flavobacteriales > Weeksellaceae > Empedobacter > Empedobacter xinjiangensis. The sequence continues at coordinate 123,248 of NZ_FOUZ01000012.1, forward strand.
GAATTTATTTCTGATGTTAATTCTAAAGTACATTTAAGTCAGCAAGTCGACGTAACTGTAATTGGTTTAGATACCGAAAAAAGAAAAATACAACTCTCTTTAATTGATTAAAAAATAAAAGGCAATCTGTTTAGATTGCCTTTTTTATTCTATTTCGATTAATCCTCGAATTTTATTTTATATTGTTTATCAAATTCTGCACGTTGTTTGTCATCTAACTTGCTTCGCATATATTTTATTGTAAAACCACCAATCATTTTATCACCTTTATAATACATCCAATCAGATATTTTATTTTGGTCAATTGCAACTGTATCATTGTGTTTTACCAATTTTGTATATTGCGGCACATTGTCAATAATTCCTTTTAAAGTATCATTTTCACTGTAAACATCGCGAACCCAAATATGCTCTTTTCTGTCAGAATTTGGAATATCATACATTTCTTTTACAATAAAATTTGTTGTAGTTGTATCTTTCATCGATAACGCTAACTTAAAATCATCAAGTGTTTGACGCGCTTCTTTTCCGATACTATCTAAATCTTCAACTTCTTGTTTTTGTTTATCAATTCCTTTGTACGCCGAAACGCCAGAACCTTCTCCTTTTCCACACGAAAAAAGAAATGTTGCAAATGCGGCTACTAATAATGTATATTTCATAATTGTATTTCTTGGTTAATATGTACTTAAATTTACAAAATTTTATTCAAAATAAGACAAATGCAATTCTTTTGGTTGATTTTCAATCCATTTTTGATGTCCAAAATAACTCCAAGTTGTAACACCTAAATTGTAATTTGGATTTGTAAATTGATAATATTCACTTCCATTTACAGATACTTTTGCATCTACAAAAACTTTGACATCTTTTATTCCTTTTTCGGCATAATCATGTTTTACAAAACGTGCAAATTGCCACATCATATCTGGGCTTATTGCTAGTTTAGAGATTTGTTTATACGTCAAATAATCGTCTAATTTTATCTTTTCTCGCTTCAAGAATTTACCTTTATTCTTTGGATCTGGTTTGGCAACAAAAACCTCAATTTCACCAGCTTTATTACGCAACATCATTCGCCAAGACAAACGATGACCTTCTTCTGTCCAAAAAACATTTCCGGGAATAAAAAGATGACGAACCGGTAAATAAACTTGCCATAGCACATAAAAACAAAGTAAGTACGAAAACATTACACGCCGTGTTGTTAAAAGATTATCTTCGTCAGAACGATCCATCATAAACGATTTTTTAGGAAAAACCATTTCCTGAATTTTAACTGGATCATAAAAGAAAATCATCATCGCTAATGCGAAAAAAGGAAATATTCCGATTCCAAAAACGGCTGAATTGAAAATATGAAAAAAGATTGCACATTTTATAGCTAAACTACGCGTCTTTTTAAACATCATTGCTGGTATAATCAATAAATCGAAAAAGAATCCTGTCCAAGCAAATACTTGCGCAAACTCTAAACTACTTACTACTTTTCCTAAACCAGCTAAATTGTATTTAAACGTTAATAATTCGCCATATTCATGGAATTTCATTTGTAAGAAAACACCATTAAACCAATCTGGATAAATTTTATGAAACGCTGCAAATGTGTACACAATTAACAATTGAATAATAAACAATGTTGGTACCCAATTGCGACAAGTTAAACGTTTTATTTTTGGAAACATTAAACTATCTACAGAAAAAAATTGGTGTGCTGGTATAACTGTCATCATCCACGAAACGAGCATAAACAAATAATAATGATTGTTATAACTTGTTTTCTGCATAAAATAGGTTAGCGACCACAACAATGCAAAAACAATAGTAGAAAATCGGTATGCAAAGCCAAAGGCAATAAACCATCCCAAAATTCCCATTGCGATATAAAAGTAAATCATTTTTGCGCCTAAAAACACATTTGACCATTCGAAACCAATGAATGAAAATGAAATTTTAGGATCAACAAAATTAGATTGTACCCAGCCCGTATAAATGGCTCCCCAACATTCTGCCACAATTAATAATCCGAAAATTACTCGGAAAATTACAAGTGGAGAATTATCAACTTTTCTGAATAGATATTCACTGAACATTATAAGCTTGTTATTTTGGCTAATTTAAAAATAACCTTTAGAGTTTTAGCTACTTTTACCGTATATTTATTAAATGAAAACAAGGAAAATTATTTTGTTTGATGGAATTTGCAATTTATGCAATCAATCGGTTCAATTTGTGATTGAACATGACAAGAAAAATCAATTCCTTTTTGCTTCATTACAATCTGATTTTGGTCAAAAATTTCTGAAAGAAAATAATTTAGATGCAGAAAATTTCGAATCTATGATTTATATCGAAGATGAAAAAATTTACACCAAATCTTCTGCTCCGCTTAAAATTAGTAAACATTTGGACGGAATAATTTCTATTCTTTCAATTTTTATAGTTGTTCCAAAACCAATTAGAGATTTCGTTTACAATTTTATTGCAAAAAATAGATACAATTGGTTTGGTAAAAACGATAGTTGTTGGATTCCTACAAAAGAATTAAATGCTCGATTTTTGGAGTAATTATTAAGTTGGTTGATTTAAATATTTTTTAATTTTTAAAAAAATTATTCCCCAAAAATATAATGTTAATAATAAAATTATTATAACTATAATCAATAATACATAATTCCCATTGATTATAGTTGAATCTATTTCACCCATTTGAATTATAGGTAATAAAAAGTATGCAAATAATAGATAAAAAGATAAAACTCTATATTTTCTTTTTGAAAACAAACTTATTAAAAAGAAAAATGTAGTTATAAGTCCTAAACAATAAACCGACGCATCATCATCACTTCCTGAAGACTGTAATTGTTTCACATAATTAAAGTCATCACCTTGCATAAATCCAAACCCATCTGTAAATTTTATAAAAATAACACAACAGCCAATTAAAACTGAATAACTAAATTCTAGCAAAGTAAAATGTATCTTCAAGTATTAATGATTTTTATATTTTTCAATCGCAGCTTGTATTTTTTCGCGACGATTAGACGGCGAAGGATGCGTACTTTGAAATTCTGGTACTTGACTTCCACCCGATGCTTCTTCTAAAATATCCATCACACCAATTAATGCTTCAGGATTATAACCCGCTTGTATCATAAATCGAACACCTAAATCATCCGATTCCAATTCGTCATCACGCCCATATTTCATATTCACCATATTGGCAACAACTTGCGCATAATAAGCCGAATTAGCATCCCCCGCAGCAACACCAGCCGCACCAGCAATTCCTTGCGACAATTCTTGTTTAGACATTTGCTCGGCACTATGACGTGCAATAACATGCCCAACTTCGTGTCCAAGCACACCTGCCAATTGGTCTTCATTCTGCAAACGAGTTAGCAAAGCTTCGGTAATAAAAATTGGTCCACCAGGCAATGCAAAAGCATTTACGGTGCGATTATCTGCCAAAACATAAAACTGAAACGGGTATTTTGTTTTACCAGCATCACTGTTTTTTACAATTTTATCTCCAACTTGTTTTACGAGCTGTTGATATTGCGTATTTTGAGATAATCCACCAAATTCTTGCGCCATTTGCGGTGCAGAATTAATTCCCATTGCAATTTCGTCGTCTTTTGTTAACGAAATATATTGTTTTTCGCCTGTAATATCATTTACTTCGGATGAAGCAAAATATTTTACCAAAGAAAAAATTACAATTGCCGCAGCAACTATCAATTTTATAGAAGTACCGCCTTTTTGCATATTAGTGTTATGTGTTTATTATTTCTTGTGACGTTTTTTTAGTATTTCTAAAACATCTTTCAGCTCAAATCCTCGTGCGTGCAAAGCCATCATATAATAAAAAAATACATCTGCAGATTCTTCTAAAAAATTTTCGTCGTTGTCTTGTTCCGAAGCAATCACCATTTCTACTGCTTCTTCGCCCATTTTTTTAGCTATCTGCGAGTTTCCTTTTTTATGAACTCGCTTCATTTTAGATTTCTTAGCATCTTCTAATTTAGCATCTTCCATCATGATTTCCAATTTTTTTAAAAATGGAAATTTCTTTTCTTTTTTAACTTCAGATGAGTTGTCACTTAATTCCATAAAGCTGTTTGTTTGCATAGGTTTTATAAATGCGGAATAAATTTAAAAAAATCTTCTGATTCTACCGTTCAATTATATTGCCAATGTATGAATTTACGTAAAATAAATTTAATTTTTATTTCTGATTTTGTTCACATTTTTAAACTTTATAATGTTAATTAATTTAAGTTGTAATAATTAATAAGCTATTTTATTTTAAGATAAAATAGCTTATTTTTACACGCAAATAAACATAGCGCAAACACAATGAACACAAACGATTTTTCCATAAGACATATTGGAAACAATGAACAACAGTCGGCTGAAATGCTTTCTGTTATCGGGAAAGATTCTATTGATTCTTTAGTAGAGGCTACTTTACCTCAAAATATTAGATTAGCTGAAGCTTTGGATTTACCTGAAGCTTTGTCAGAGTTTGAAACAACTAATCATTTAGCTGAATTAGCTGCACAAAATCAAAAAGTAAAAAATTATTTAGGATACGGATATTATGGTACTATTTTACCAGCGCCTATTCAACGTAATGTTTTAGAAAACGCAGGTTGGTACACAGCTTATACGCCTTATCAAGCAGAAATTGCACAAGGACGTTTAGAAGCTTTGTTAAACTTTCAGACTGTTATTTCTGATTTAACTGGTTTACCTATTGCAAATGCTTCTTTATTAGATGAAGGTACTGCTTGTGGTGAAGCAATGCACATGTTATTCGAATCTCGTTCTAGAGATCAAAAGAAAAACAATGTAATCAAATTTTTTATTGCTGATAATTTATTTCCTCAATCTATTGCTGTTTTAGAAACTAAAGCGCATGGTTTAGGAATAGAATTGGTTATTGGTAATTTTGAAACAACAGAATTAAACAGCGAATTCTTCGGTGCAATTGTACAATACATTGGTAAAGGAGGACAAGTTAACAATTATAGATCATTTGTAGAAAATGCAAATACAGTTGGTATTAAAGTAGCAGTTGCTACAGATTTATTAGCTTTAACTTTATTAACACCTCCAGGAGAATGGGGTGCAGATATCACAATTGGTACATCTCAACGTTTTGGTGTTCCGATGGGATACGGTGGACCACACGCTGCATTTATCTCTTGTACAGAAGATTACAAACGTGTAATTCCTGGTCGTATTATTGGGGTTTCTCAAGATCGTTTAGGAAACTATGCTTTACGTATGGCTTTACAAACACGTGAGCAACATATCAAACGCGAAAAAGCAACGTCTAACATCTGTACTGCTCAAGTATTATTAGCGGTTATGGCTTCTTTTTACGCTGTTTATCACGGGAAAGATGGTTTACAATATATCGCAGATCAAATTCATACAAAAGCAGCTGTTTTACATGGTGGATTAGAGCATTTAGGATATAAATTAGTTAATACAGCATTCTTCGATACAATTCAAATTGAAGTTGAAAATTCTGACGAAATCATTAAGATTTTTACAGAAGAAGAAATCAATGTAAATGGATTTGAGAAAGGAAAAATCTCTATCACAATTGATGAGATGACTTCTGAAGAAGATATTTTTGAACTTTTAAGTGTTTTTGCAACAATTAAAAATGCAGAAGATGGTTTCGAATTTGAGGTTGATGATTCTTATTTACCAAAAGATTTAATCAGAACTTCTGATTTCTTAACTCACGAAAATTTCAACTTATACCATACAGAGACTGAATTAATGCGTTACATCAAACGTTTAGAGCGTAAAGATTTAGCTTTAAATCAATCGATGATTGCATTAGGTTCTTGTACAATGAAATTGAATGCGGCGACGGAATTGTTACACATGTCTTGGGAAAGAATGAGTAATGTACATCCATTTACACCAAAAGATCAAGTTGTAGGTTACCAATCATTAATTCAGAATTTAGAAGATTATTTATCAGTTATCACTGGTTTTGACGCTACATCTTTACAACCAAACTCTGGTGCGCAAGGAGAATACGCAGGATTGATGGTAATTCGTTCTTATTTCGAATCTAAAGGACAAGGACACCGCGACGTTGTATTAATTCCACAATCTGCACACGGTACAAACCCTGCTTCTGCAGCTATGGCTGGTATGAAAGTAGTGGTTGTTAAAAACTTAGAATCTGGAGAAACTGATTTAGAAGATTTAAAAGCAAAATGTGATTTACACAAAGACAATTTATGTGCTTTGATGATTACATATCCTTCTACTTACGGTGCTTTTGATAATAATATTGTTGAAGTAACAACAATGATACACGAATATGGTGGACAAGTTTACATGGACGGTGCAAACATGAATGCACAAGTTGGATTAACTTCTCCAGGAAATATTGGTGCAGACGTTTGCCACTTAAACTTACACAAAACATTTGCTATTCCTCACGGTGGTGGTGGACCTGGTGTTGGACCAATTTGTGTTAAATCACATTTAGCGCCATTTTTAGGATCTTCTCCATTAATTGAAATGGGCGGAAAAGAAGCTAAAAATACATTTGCTGCAGCTCCTTACGGTTCAGCTTTCATTTTACCAATTTCTTACTCTTACATTTTAATGTTAGGTGCAGAAGGTTTATTAAAAGCAACACAAGGCGCTATTTTAAACGCAAATTACATGAAAACTCGTTTAGAGAAACATTTCGATATTTTATATACAAACTCGAATAATGTAGTTGCGCACGAATTTATTTTAGATTGTCGTCCATTCAAAAAAGACGGAATCGAAGTTACAGATATCGCAAAACGTTTAATCGATTATGGTTTCCATGCACCAACGGTTTCTTTTCCAGTTGCAGGAACTTTAATGGTAGAACCAACAGAATCTGAAACAAAAGCAGAATTAGATCGTTTTTGTGATGCATTAATTTCTATTCGCCAAGAAATTGACGAAGTTATAAACGGAGATTATCCAATTGATAACAATGTTTTACACAATGCACCACACCCAATTCATTTAATTACAGCAGACGAATGGGAATATCCTTATACGCGTTCTAAAGCTGCATATCCATTAGAATGGGTTCGCGAGCGCAAATTCTTTGCTTCTGTATCTCGTATTGATGATGCTTACGGAGATCGTAACTTAATCTGTACATGTGCGCCTATTGAAGCTTACATGGATTAATTTTTTAGAAATTAAAATCTAATCATATAAATATCGCTCTGAGAAATCGGAGCGATATTTTTTTTTGTTCAGCAAATAAAATAAATTATTAGAATTGTTAAAAAAAACTTAAATTTATCAAACTAATCTATTATAGAAAAAATTATGAAAAAATATGCAGCCGAGTTTTTCGGTACATTTTGGTTGGTTTTCGGAGGTTGTGGTAGCGCAATTTTCGCAGCAGGTATTCCCGAATTAGGAATTGGCTACGCAGGAGTTTCTCTTGCCTTTGGTTTAACAGTATTAACAATGGCTTACGCTGTTGGTCATATTTCTGGAGGACATTTTAATCCAGCCGTTTCTTTTGGTTTATTTGCTGGTGGTCGTTTCGACGCAAAAGAACTAGCTCCTTACATTATTTCGCAAGTTTTAGGCGGAATTGCCGCTGCTGGACTTTTATATTTAATTGCTTCAGGAAATGCTTCTTTTGCAATAGACAATACCAAAGCTGGCGCATTTGCCGCAAATGGTTACGGTAATTTATCGCCACATGGTTACAGCATGATGTCTGCATTTTTGATAGAATTTGTGTTAACAGCCTTTTTCTTAATCATTATTTTAGGTGCAACAGATAAATTTGCAAACGGGAAATTTGCAGGTATCGCAATTGGTTTAGGATTAACATTAATTCACTTAATTTCTATTCCAATCACAAACACATCTGTTAACCCTGCGAGATCAACTTCTCAAGCTATTTTTGCTGGAGGCGAGTTTATTCCTCAACTATGGTTATTCTGGCTAGCTCCTATTGCTGGTGCAATTGTCGGAGGACTTATTTATAAATTCCTTTTACAAAAAGACGAAAATTTAGCATAAAATATAAAAGCCCAATTCTAGTAGAATTGGGCTTTTATATTTTAATTACTTCTCCTCTTTACATTATTTAATTTGTTGCTTAATTAGAATAATGTATTTTTAAACAATTAATACTTTTCGCTATTACAGAAAAATAAATTGTATGAGCAAACTTAAAATAATAAGAGAGCAACAAAATCTAACTCAAGAAGAATTATCAGAAAAATCTGGAATTTCTGTAAGAACAATTCAACGAATTGAAGCAGGTACAAAACCAAAAGGACATACATTAAAAACTCTTTCTAAAACTTTAGAGATTAATGACTCTGACTTATTAACAGAAAATAATAGCATAGAAATTGATGAAAAAATTGATGAAATTAATTTAATTAACGATGAAATTCCACAAGAAAACGAAACGATTAACTTTTCTAAAATTAAATTAATTAATCTTTCTTCTATATTATTTATCATCTTTCCTCCGCTAAATATTTTAGCTCCACTTCTGCTTTCATATCTTTACAAAGAGAAAAACAATATCACTAAACAAATAATTTCCGTTCAAATTATTTGGACAATTTCTGCTCCAATCATTTTTATGTTAGGCATATTTCTAAAACTAGGACGTCAATTTACTTTAGTACTTATAATAGCTATTGTTTTGTCAAATCTTTACATCATATTACGAAATGCTTTAGAAATTGATAGAAATAAAAAACTTTATTACAGGCTGAATTTCAGTATTATATAAAAAAATCATGTTATTGACGGGTTTTTGTCGTGGTAATTTTTTGGAAATAAAACACCTTAAATTAATCTTTGACAAAAAATTAGCAATGACAAAATACATTTATTATTCACTATTTTTATTCTTTACTTTTTCACAAAATATCAATGCGCAAGTAGACTCAAAAAGTGATTTATATAAGACAATTTTAGCAAAAGACAGCCTACTATTTACCATCGGATTCAACACATGTGATGCTACGCAATTTGAAAAATTAATGAGTAACAAATTAGAGTTTTTCCACGATAAAGATGGTTTTTCTAACAAAACAAAATTTATAAATGATTTCAAAACGGGCTTATGTAAGAATCCTAAATTGCGACAAGTAAAAAGATCATTAGTAAAAGAAAGCACCAAAATTTATCCTCTTTATAAAAATAATATTCTTTACGGAGCAATTCAAAACGGCGAACATTTATTTTCTGAAGAACACGAAAGTCAACCTGGAATTGCAAAATTTACCAACCTTTGGTTACTAGAAAATAACGAATGGAAATTGACAAAATCATATAGTTTTAATCATCAAGCATATGATTTAAAAAAATCAGAAAATACAAATTTAGTCATTGAAAATAAACTCGAAATTTTACAAAAAAAATACAATATAAAAACACTTGGATTAGGCATTATAGAAAATGGAAAGCTAAAAGAAATAAAAGTTCTTGGCGAATCTTCTTCTTATAATTCAATTTTTAATGTGGCATCACTTACTAAACCAATTACTGCAATGGTTGCTTTACAATTAATAAATTTAGGTAAATGGAAGCTTGATGAACCAATTTATAACTATTGGACAGATCCAGATGTTGCTAAAGATCCACGAAACAAAAAATTAACAACACGATTAATATTGAGTCATCAAACAGGTTTTCCGAATTGGAGATGGCAAAATGAGAACAAAAAATTAAATTTTGAATTTGAACCAGGTACAAAATATCAATATTCGGGAGAAGGTTATGAATATTTGAGAAAAGCACTCGAAAATAAATTTAAAAAATCATTAGAGCAATTAGCAGAAGAACTAATTTTTGTACCTCTAAAAATGAATGATACATCTTATATCTGGAGTAAAAAGACAGACGAATCGAGATTTGTTATAGGTTATAATAAAAACGATCAACCTTATGAAATCGTAAAAAACAAAACAGCAAATGCAGCTGATGATTTACAAACAACAATAGAAGATTATGGAAATTTTCTTGTAAATATATTAAACGGTGAAAATTTAAACGAAAATATTTATAAAGAAATGATTACTAAACAAGTAAAAACAAAAGAAAACAAGTTTTTTGGTTTAGGTTTAGATATTTATGATTTAGGAAATAATGAACTTGCATTATCGCATGGTGGCTCAGATTCAGGATCACAATGCATTTTTATACTTCTTCCTAAAACAAAACAAGGGTTAATTATTTTCACAAATTTTGATGAAGGTTATAAAATTTATGAAGAATTATTAATTGAATATTTAGGAGAAAAAGGTAAAAAAATTGTGGAGATTGAAACAAAATAAGCATTCATTTAGTTAGAATAATAAAAGCCCAATTCTAGTAGAATTGGGCTTTTTACTTTTAATCGATATCATTGATTATTTACTTGTAGAAGCAGATTTTTTCAACAAATAATTTGATGTTAATCGTATTGCTATGTAAATAATTGCTAAATAAAATTTCTTTTCATACACCAATTCAAATCCAGCTATTGGAAAAAAATGTTCAGAAACTGTAAGTCCTACCAAAAGAACAATGATACTAATACTAATTATGTTTAAAATTTTAGTCATTCGTTTTGTTATTAATGACCAAAAATAGTGATTATAAAATCAATTTGCGCCTTGCAAATTTTTATGATTATGTTTTCGTTTATAATGTGTTTGTTTCATATTATCATCCGTACCCGTAATTATCGAAATGTTTCCATCAATCTCCATCATTGCCAATTTCACATCTTTTATATGCTCTACACCATGTTCGCGCATTGCTTCAGAAAGCTCTTCCGAATTAATATCTAATTTACTCAGTGTTTTAAAATCTGCTTTTCCATTACTAATTAATATTTCAGGTTTTTGTTCGATTAGATTTCCAAAAAATTTACTTTTCATCAACCATTTTTTCACAACAAAATTGATTAAAAAAAGTATCAATGCAGCAACCAAACCACCAATTAAGCTAGAATCTGTACCAACCATTGCGTTTTGCACGGCATTACTAATTAATAAAATCAAAATAACATCAGCCGTATTTAGCTGCGATAAATCTTGTTTTCCAAAAATTCGCAATGCAATAAGCATAAAAAAGTAAACCGAAATACAGCGAATAATAATGTCCAAATAACCTTCCATATCATAAATTTAGAAGATAGAAGATATAAAAAAATCCGTTCGGTAACTGAACGGATTTTTTATTTATTTTGAATACTGTGGAATTTCTTTTTTCTGCATCATTTGATAAACAGATTTTCCGATTCCTTGTGTTATTTCAGATAAATTATCGACATTAATAACAGTCATATCATCATTTTTTTTGTGATAATGTGTTTGATTTTCCATGTTTACCGAAGATAATGCATGCGAAACCACGCCATTATTTACAAAATTTACATTATCTGATCTAAAAAATAATTGTTGTTTTAGATACGGATCACTTTCTACATGAAATTTTCCACTTGCATTTTGATTCATTAATTTCATCAAATCAGAACGATCACTTCCCGTCATATATACTTTTCCTTCGCCAAAAGCAGAAACTGTTCCAATCATTTCAAGATTCAACATCAATTTCATATCAGGTAAATACGTTTTAAAATCTGTGTTTTCGACCAATTTTTTTGATCCAACCAAACCTATTTCTTCTGCATCAAACGCCATAAACATAACCGTTTGATCTGGATTTAAATCTTTAAAATAATCCGACAAAGCCATTACAGCAGAAGTTCCGCTTGCATTGTCATCTGCACCATTGTAAATTTTATCGTCTCCTTTATCATCTACACCAACATGATCGTAATGTGCGCCAAAAGCGTAAATATCTTTCGATTTTCCTTCTTTTATTCCACAAACGTTTTGACCTGTTTGACCTTTATGTTCAAATTCAATCAAAAAAGAATCGCCCACACATGGTTTTAAATTATTCATTTTAAATTTATGTGCAATATATTCTGCTGCAAATTTATTTTCTGCAGAAGCAAATTTTCGACCTTGCATTTGATCTGTCGATAAATCTTGAACATATTGTTTTTGATTTTCTTTAGAATATTGTGCATTTGCTTGATTAAAAGCAAAGAAACTAATTAAAACAAGAGTTATTTTTTTCATTTTTGTGTGTGATTATTATTGAGGATCAATATACAAAAAAGTAACATATCGTATTCGTCTCAAATTAATATTTAACGGTGTTGATTATTTCTTTTTCTCAAACATCAAATCCTTTACTTTTTCTTTATCCTCTTTCTCATTTTCAAGATCGAACATTGTTCCAAAAATACGGTCCCAAAATGTATTTGAAACGCCAAAACCTAATTCTTCGTCTTTGTAATGATGTAAATGATGATTTCGCCAAAGTGGTTTCATAAACTTGAAAGGTGGCGCAACAGCATGAATGAGATAATGCATAGAAGCGTACAACAAATAACCAATTATAAAACCTGGAAAAAAGATAAAAGTATATTTTCCTAGAATAATATATTGAATACAAAAAATAATTGAGGCTAATAAAATACTTGGAAACGGAGGCATAAACAATCGCTGTTTATCGCGTGGATAGTGATGATGATTACCGTGAAAAATATATACAATTCGTTTTAAAATTGGCTGTTGTGCTGTCCAATGAAATAAATATCGGTGTGCAAAATATTCAAACAATGTCCAAAAAAACATGGCTCCAAAAAAAAGAAGTAGAACGATTGGAATAGAAAAATCGTAGTGAGAAATTCCATAATAAATACAATAAGAAAGCAGTGGAATATAAATTCCCCAAATGACAGCAGGGTGCCCTTTTGTCAACATTTCTAAGTATTTGTTTTCAAAAATCTGTGCTTGTCCTTTATTATGTATTTTCTCAAATTTCATCGGATATAAAATTTAATTAACTTAAAAATAAAGCTTTATACATTTTTAAACAAATATTCTGAGAAAATTATATGTTAAAAAAAATCCGAAAGTATAAACTTTCGGATTTTATATTTAGAATAAGTAGAAACTTATCTTTTTTCAATATCAACGTAATCACGTAATGGTGCTCCTGTGTATAATTGACGAGGACGACCAATTGGTTCGTTGTTTTGACGCATTTCCATCCATTGTGCAATCCATCCTGGTAAACGACCTACAGCAAACATTACTGTAAACATTTCTGTTGGGATATCTAATGCTTTGTAGATGATTCCTGAATAGAAATCTACGTTTGGATATAAATTTCTTGATTTGAAATATTCGTCTTCTAAAGCAGCTTTTTCTAATTTTTTAGCGATTTCTAATGTAGGATCATTGATTCCTAATTTCTCTAAAACGTTATCAGCAGCAACTTTAATAATTTTTGCACGAGGATCAAAGTTTTTGTAAACTCTGTGTCCGAATCCCATCAAACGGAAAGGATCGTTTTTGTCTTTTGCTTTTGCTAAGTATTTTTCTACGTCTCCACCATCATTTTTGATGTCTTCTAACATTTCTAATACTGCTTGGTTTGCACCACCGTGTAATGGTCCCCATAATGCAGAAATTCCTGCAGAAATAGAAGCAAATAAACCTGCGTGAGATGAACCAACTAAACGTACTGTAGATGCTGAACAGTTTTGCTCGTGATCTGCATGTAAGATTAATAATTTATCTAAAGCATCAATAATAACTGGATCTAAATCTAATTCTTGACCTGGTTTTTTGAATAATAATTGGTATAAGTTTTCTACGTAAGATAATTTATCGTTAGAGTAGTTAACTGGTAAACCTTTTACTTTTCTTTGTGTCCAAGACGCTAAAACTGGAAATTTACCTAATAAAGTAACAGCAGCTCTGTACATTTCTTCTTCAGAGCTAACATCAACACATTTTGGGTTAAATGCTGATAAAGCAGCTGTTAAAGATGTTAAAACTCCCATTGGGTGAGCAGAACTTGGGAATGCATCTAAAATTTTGATTAAATCTTCAGAAACATAGTTGTACTCGTTAATATCGTTTACAAACTTATCTAATTCAGCTTGTGTAGGTAAGTTTCCTTTAATTAACAAATACATAACTTCTACAAAAGAAGATTTTTCTGCTAATTGTTCGATAGGATAGCCACGGTACATCAATTTTCCTTCTTCACCATCTAAAAAAGTAATTTTAGATTCACATGATCCTGTATTTTTATACCCTGGATCCATTGTAATTAATCCAGTAGCACTTCTTAACTTGGAAATATCAATGGCTTTTTCGTCCATTGAGCCTGTTGAAACTGGTAAGTCCAACTCACTTCCGTTGTAATTTAATATTACCTTATCTGACATTGTATAGTTTATATTATTTAATGCGTAATTTACAATTTTTTTTGCGTTTTTTAAGACTGATTATTATCAGTATTATTATTTTTTAACGCTTAATTTTGAAAGCTTTAAGTCCTGGAAAGATAGCAGTTTCTCCTAAAATCTCTTCGATGCGAAGTAATTGATTATATTTCGCCATACGATCAGATCTTGATGCAGATCCTGTTTTAATTTGTCCAGTATTTAATGCAACAGCTAAATCTGCAATTGTAGCATCTTCAGTTTCTCCAGAACGGTGAGACATTACAGCTGTATATCTAGCATTTTGTGCCATTTGCACTGCTTTGATAGTTTCTGTTAATGTACCAATTTGGTTAAATTTAACTAAAATTGAGTTTGCTGTATCTGTTTCTATTGCTTGTGTTAATTTCTTAACGTTTGTAACCAATAAATCATCTCCAACAATTTGTACACGATCACCGATTTTGTCTGTTAAGATTTTCCAACCTTCCCAATCGTTTTCGTCCATACCATCTTCAATCGAAATAATTGGGTATTTTTCTGATAATTCTGCTAAATATGCAGCTTGTTCTGCCGAAGAACGGATTGCTCCTTTTTCTCCTTCAAATTTAGTATAGTCGTATTTTCCGTTTTCGTAAAACTCCGAAGAAGCACAATCTAAAGCAATCATAATTTCTTCTCCTGCTTTGTAACCTGCTTTTTCTATTGCTAAAAGTACAGTATCCAATGCATCTTCTGTACCATCAAATGTTGGTGCAAAACCACCTTCGTCTCCTACTGCTGTAGATAAACCTCTGTCATGTAAAATACTTTTTAAAGCATGAAAAATTTCTGTTCCTTTACGCAAAGCATCCGAAAAAGAAGCGGCTTGAACAGGCATAATCATAAACTCTTGAAAAGCAATTGGAGCATCAGAATGTGAACCTCCGTTTACAATATTCATCATTGGTACTGGCAATGTGTTTGCATTAACACCACCAATATATCTAAATAATGGTAAACCTAACTCTTCTGCTGCTGCTTTTGCTACTGCTAAAGAAACACCCAAAATTGCATTTGCTCCTAATTTTGATTTATTTTCTGTACCATCCATATCAATCATTAGTTGATCGATTAGGTTTTGTTCGAAGATAGAATATCCGACTAATGCTGGCGCAATTACATCATTTACATTTTCTATGGCTTTTAAAACTCCTTTTCCTAAGTATAAATTTCCTCCATCACGTAATTCAACTGCTTCGTATTCTCCTGTAGATGCTCCAGATGGAACAGCTGCACGTCCTAAAATACCATTTTCTGTTACTACATCAACTTCTACTGTTGGATTTCCGCGAGAATCTAAAATTTGTCTTGCATGAATATGCGAAATAATGCTCATTGTTTTATGTTTTATTGATAAATATATAATTTATCAAAAATAATGTAATTGTCTAATCTTTACAACGAAATTATCTTTTTTTGAAAATAATTTAATTCAAATTTAATCATTAATATTTATGCTTGCATAATAAATAACTACTTTTTTGAATAATTTTTAATTATTTATCTAATTAAGACTTTTAAAATATTAATATATATTATTAAAAATCAATTGTATAATTAATTATAAATACAAAAATGTTGCTTTATTTAGAAAAGATTAAATAATAAGTTTCTAATGAAAATATATTCATTAGAAACCAAAAAATCACTAAATACTATATTCTAAACCAGAAGAATATAAATATTTAGTGATTAAAGTATTAATAATTATACAGTAAAATGTATATTAATTCGTAATTAACAGCGTTCCGTTTGTATTTACAATAACTTGATATGTACGTGGCGCTCTATTTGCGACTTTAGTTGGTTGTCCTGTCAAAAGAATCCATTCAGATTCATCTGCGTCGCACACAATTTTTATATCATCTTCTACATACAAAGTAGTTTTTTCGCCAGGACAAATATGCGGCGCATTACGATCATAAGCCTTATAACCAGATGCCGTACGCACAACTATTAAACCTCGTGTACCGGCTGTAACACCGTTTACATAAATCCATCCACCCGGATTATTAAGATTCGCATACAACGGTAAATTAGGGTTAATTTGTACACTAACAGTGGTAATAGGCACGCAACTTACTGTACCGTCATCGGAATTACAAGCTTGTAAAATTGCTACAAAAGCACCAACTAATACTACCTTATTTAGAATGGTTTTAATAAACTGTTTCATTTTTAGTTTCGTATAAAATTTTTACTATCTTTGTATAACAATAAAATAAAAAATAGTCCTGCGCATATTAATGATATGTGTAGGATTATTTATTTATAAGACCTATTTAATAAAAATTAATTAAACATCGTTGTTATGGCAAATATACAATATGTAACGAAAGAAGGATTAGAAAAGTTGCGTGAAGATCTTCATCAATTAGAAAGTTTAGAGCGTCCAAAGATTTCGCAACAAATTGCCGATGCACGTGATAAAGGAGATTTATCTGAGAATGCAGAATATGATGCAGCTAAGGAAGCACAAGGAATGTTAGAAATGCAAATTGCAAAACTAAAAGAAGTTGTGGCTTATGCACGTGTTATCGACGAATCAAAATTAGACAGTTCAAGAGTATCTATATTATCAAGAGTTAAAATAAAAAATACAGCAAATGGTCAAGAATTGGTGTACACTTTGGTTCCCGAATCTGAGGCTGATTTAGCTAAAATGCGCATTTCTGTAAACACACCAATTGCAAAAGGTTTACTAGGAAAATCTGTTAACGAAATCGCAGAAATTACATTACCTAACGGAATGACTTTAAATTTTGAAATTTTAGAAATATCTTTGGACTAAAATTAAAATTTTATGGCAAGCGTTTTCACTAAAATTATAAACGGAGAAATACCTTCGTATAAAATTGCAGAGAATACTAATTATATCGCAATTTTAGATGCATTTCCTTTGGTAGAAGGACATGTACTAATTATTCCTAAACAAGAAGTTGATAAAATTTTCGACTTAGATAAACAATCATACTTAGGATTAATGGATTTTGCCTATGATATTGCGCAAGCCATAGAGAAAGCAATTCCGTGTTTACGCGTCGGTATTGCAGTTGTTGGACTAGAGGTACCACATGTACATGTGCATTTGGTTCCTCTAAATTCAATGCAAGACATCAATTTCTCAAACCCGAAACTTCAACTATCTGCAGAAAAAATGATCGAAATAGCAGATACAATCAAATCATATTTACAATAAACGATGAACAAATACATTAAATTAGTAATCGCCGCTGTATTAATCGCCTTAGCAATCTTTTTGTTTACGCAACGCGAATACGGTTGGGGGATTACATCTTTATTATTAGCTGTTTTTCCAGTTTTATTCTATTTCCGTAACGAAAACATTTTATTAGCCTTTTGGTTTCTTCGCAAAGAAGACATGCAAAAAGCAAAAAAATGGTTGCTTAGAATAAAAAATCCATCATCAGAATTAGTACCAAAACAAATGGGATACTACAATTATATGATGGGAATTACAGAAGCGCAAGACAATATTTCTGCTTCGGAGAAATATATGAGAGAAGCTTTAGACTACGGTTTATCTTTTGACCATGATCGTGCAATGGCAAATTTATCTTTGGCCGGAGCTGCAATGTCAAAAGGTAAAAAGAAAGAAGCTGAGAATTACATTAAAGAAGCGAAGAAAAACGATTCGAAAGGAATGTTTGCTGATCAAATCAAAATGATGAATGGTCAATTAAAACGTTACAACGTAAGTAATTCGCAATTACAAAACCCAAATATGCGTCATAAAGGACGTAAATTTTAAATGGATATTTCAAAATATACAGAAGACCCATCATCAAATATCCAAAAGTGGAAACTGATTGAAAATTTCTTCGAAATAAATTTTACTGATGGCGAAAAACCAGATTTAGACACTATTCTTTTCTTAATCGGCGTGCAAGAACTTGGACAAGGAAAAAAGAAATTTAAGAAAGATGAAAAACTAAATCTTTTACATATTGCAGTTTGTAGAGTTTTAGAACCGTTTGGATTTTACCGTTTCGATGGACAAGATCCCGAAGGTTGGCCACATTTCGATTTATTAGAAGAGTTACCACCACTTAAAAGTAACGAGCAAAAATTATTAATGAAATATGCCGTTATACAATATTTTGATGATCAAAAAATTATAAACTTCGAATCTTAAGATTCGAAGTTTTCTTTTTTATATAAATCAACCACAACTTTATCGGCTTCTAAAGTAAATTTAGTTGCTTTTAATTGCTTTGGTTCTATCCAAAGTAATTCTTCAATATCCGCATCCAAAATCTTCAAATTAGCGAGTGCTTTATCAGTTATTGTCGCTTTATAATAAATCAATAAAACTTGTTCTGTAGGATCGAAAGCATTTAGTACAAAAAAATCTTGTGTATAAAAATGTGAAGTAATTTCTACATCTAAATTTAATTCTTCCTTAAACTCGCGTACCAAACAATCTTTTGTACCTTCACCAAACTCTAATCCACCACCAGGAAACTTATAAATCAACTTTCCCTGAAATGGTTCATGCATAACCAATACCTTTCCATTATGCTCTAACAACGCATAAACTCGTACATTAAATGGTTTCATACTATCTAAACTTAATTCTACGAATATAATAAATACATAGATTTAATTCTCAGAAAAAAATTATTGTTTTTGAGTGATGAATTTTTAGAAGTAAGATATAAGATATAAGTTTAGACAAACTGTCATTCAGAGCGTAGCGAAGAATCTACCTCCGTCATCCTGAACTCGTTTCAGGAACGCACAAGTTAAGTTTTGAGTGATGAATATTTAGAAGTAAGATATAAGACTTAAGTCCTAAGTTTATAAGAAAAGCAACCTGTCATTCAGAGCGCAGCGAAGAATCTACTCCGTCATCCTGAACTCGTTTCAGGAACGCACAAGTTAAGTTTAGAGTGATAAGTTCTCTTTTCCTTGACTTTACTCCATAAAAAAAGTCTCAAGAAATAAATCTTGAGACTCTTTATAAAAACTGGCGACGACCTACTCTCCCGCA
>NZ_FOUZ01000007.1 GCF_900115015.1 Algoriella xinjiangensis
ACTTTGATAACTCCATAAGAATTAAAAGCTAACTTCGGTTCCGTTCAACAGGCTTTCATCTCATGCCCTCCGGGCTAGACGAAAGCTTAGTTATTAGCCGTAGTTTTTTATTTCACTATCAATTTGAATTATTTTATTTACTATATATTGTCCGAACTCTGGTGTTAATTTAAGTTTGTCAGCACCTCTCATTAAGCTACCAAAACTATTTTTCCCACTTGGAGTTATGTCAAATAGTACTTTGTCTAAGACTTCATTTTTTTGATTTGTAATTGTTATATTTTGTTTACTCCAATTTTGTCCGTAAAAAGGTGTGAGGTTTTCTCCAATAACATAAAATGGCCATCTATCATTTTCAATTTCAGTATTTTTAATTTCTGATTTAACTCTGTAAATTGATAAAATGTTTAAGTGTCCAACTGCGTATGTAATTAAAATATCATTTTTTTTCACTCCTTTTGGTTTAAGTTTAGAGAAATGCAAATCGCTATCTACTTCATCAAATACTCTGTCTATTGAAATTAAGTCATTACTTACTCCAATTGGTTTTAGCCAAAATGTTGCATTATTTTGTATTTGAAATGGATTATTTTTAATTACAAGGTTCTTACTTAAATTCAAGTTTGGTAAGTTATTTCCAACTTTTGGCAAAGGATTTTCTTGAAGTATTTTTAGAAAATCATCTACTTGATTTTTGCTGATAGGTATATGAATTACTTTTCCAATAATACCGATTTCAATTTGGTTTATTGTTTCAATATCTTCAATTGTTGTTCCCCATTCATTATTTAGTCGTAACCCATTATTAGTGAAATTTGCAGAAGTAATAATTGCTTTTGCACTTTTATCTGAATATTTTGAAATATATATTTTTCCGTGCAGTGAATTTTCAATTAAAATAATTAATTCAATATTTTGAGTTTCAAATTTTGTAAATAGCTCTTTAAAAAAAGGGACTTTAGTATATTGGTCTAAATCATTAGGTTTTAACGTAGTTACAATTGTAAGTTTTTGAAGATTTTTTATCTTATCAAAAGGGAAAAAATTTGTGGAGTTTGAAATAAATGGACTGATTATAACCACTTCGACAGCATTTTCAAAATTGTTATTCAATTCAGAAAAATGATTGTTTCGCGTCAAATTGTTTACTATTCGGTTTGTCTTCATAAAATTACGGCTAACGTTTTGGGTATTGCTGAAGGGCGGAATTTCGAAGCACTTCAGTTCAGCTAAAGTACAAAAGTTGATAGAAGTACACAAGTTCAAATTATAACTTCAAACCCGCCTTTTAGCAATACCTTGTTACCAGCAGCGCCTTTTTCCGCCCAATAGGTTCAGTTTTCCAATAAATTCGGTCATTTTTTCATTTTAAATTCACAATTTTCCATTATTTAGTTTTGTTAAATTCGGAAATTTTTCAAAGTTAAAATTCAGTGTTAAATGTCCAATATTCAGAACGCTATTTTATTCAGAATTTTGTCAAATTCGAGTGTTTTTAGGTTCGATTTAGTCAATTTTCGTCATAAAAGTAGAGTAGATGTTGTCAAAATCGTTACCGAAATTGTCATTGATGAATTTTCGTTAGTTCAACGTTTTGAAATTTAGTTCAGTTTTTTTTCATTCCAATAGAAAATGAATTCAGACCTTTTGCGCAAAGAAAGTTAGGTCTGGATTTAGTTTCTTTTAAGCGTCAAATTTGTTCAATTCAGAGTCGTTAATGTATGCGGAGTCGTCAATGGCAGTTGCTGGTAACGTTATTATATGTGCAATATAGTCAATTTTATTAAATTTAAAAACAACAATATAAACCATTAAATAACAACGTATTAAATAATTTTTCAGATATGCGTATTTTGTGTTATCTTTAATATATAATAAGTATCTATAATACAAAATGCGTATGTTTTATTTGGCCAATTATCAATTTAGTTTTGGTGTACATCGTAATAGAAATATAATTTTTATTCGTTTTCCAAAAAATCAAGAACTTATTACTGATTTAAAAAATTATACGAAATATGTAAAATATAGTAGTACATACAAAATGTGGTATACGCCTTACTCTACTTATTTTTGTAATTTATTTCAATTACCTATTCAAAATTATCAAGGAAAACAGTTATTACAATATATAGATGCTATAAACCAAGAACAATTAACCTTATATATTCAAGAGCTAAGATTACGGGCTTATAGCGAAAATACAATTAGAACGTATACGATTGAGTTTGCGCAATTATTATATTTTATAAAAGATGAACCCATAGAAAATGTAACACCTCAACAATTAAGAAGTTATTTATTGTATTGTTTTAAAGTACTTGGTATTTCAGAAAATCAAATGCATAGTCGTTTAAATGCTCTTAAATTTTATTTTGAAAAAGTACTAAAACAGCCTTCCTTCTTTTTTGATATTCCTCGTCCTAAAAAACCTTCAAAATTACCAAAAATTTTATCACAACAAGATGTTATAAAATTATTTGAAGTGACTGATAATTTAAAACATTTGATGATTTTAAAATTGTGTTATGGTTTAGGATTACGGGTTAGCGAAATTGTGAACATAAAAATTACTGATATAGATAGCAAAACAATGATGGTTCATATACAAGCTGCCAAAGGTAAAAAAGATCGTTATGTACCCTTACCAAATTCTATTTTAGACGAACTTCGCGAATATTATTCTACCTATAAACCACAATTGTATTTGTTTGAGGGGATTTATAATTCAGCGTATGCAATTCGTAGTGCACAAGCCGTTTTTAAAAATGCTTTGAAAAAAGCTAAAATCAATAAACCAATTGGTATACATGGTTTACGTCACAGTTACGCTACTCATTTGTTAGAATATGGTACGGATATGAGTTTTATTCAAAAATTATTGGGCCATAATAATATTAAAACAACCCAAATTTATGCAAAAATAACCAATACTTTTTTAAGTAAAGTTATAAGTCCGTTGGACGAATTAAACTCAAAAAAATAGAAAATTAATCCAACAAGCACTTCTCTCCTACTTATACCAACTGCTGTACATCAAATAATTATTCGCAATACGCGCTATCTCGCCTTCTTTTAAACTTTGCGGAACATCTTTTATTTTTTTTGCAGGAATACCAGCCCATAATTCACCTTCTTTTACATGCGTTCCTTTGGTTAAAATAGCACCAGCAGCTATCAACGAATTAGATTCGACAATGCAATCATCCATCACAATTGCGCCCATACCAACCAACACATTATCGTGTATTGTACAACCATGCACAATCGCATTATGCCCTATCGACACGTTATTACCAATTATTGTTGGTGATTTTTGATACGTTGCATGAATTGTTGCATTATCCTGAATATTTACTTTATTTCCCATTTTTATAAAATGTACATCTCCTCGCACCACTGCCGAAAACCAAATCGAACAATCATCGCCCATTTCTACCTCACCTACAACTACTGCATTATCAGCTAAAAAACAGTTATTCCCAAACTTCGGAGCGTGTCCATTTAATTCCTTTATAATCGCCATAACAAAATCTATAATTCTAATGATAAAGATACATATATATACCTTATTTTTGTAGAATTATGAGAGTACACGAAGAAATTACACCTAATAATAATGTGATGAAGTTCGTTTGTGACGTAACTTTAACACAAGGAGGCGTAGAATTTGACAAAGATTCTACAGCTTCAGAATCTCCTTTAGCACAAGTTTTATTAACTATACCATTTATCAATAAAATCTTTATTACAGCTAATTTTGTAGCTATTGAGAAGATTGATTCAATTGATTGGGCTGATGTTGTAGACGATTTAAAAGAGATTATTAACGATCATTTAGAAGAAGATGCGATTCTTGCGCCGATGAAAAAAGCGCCAATTTCTATCTATGCCGAAATGACGCCAAATCCTGCTGCAATGAAATTTGTATCAACTACAATGCTTGCGCCAGAAATTATCGAAATAAAATCGAAAGACAAAGCTGCTGGTGTGCCATTGGCTGTTGCTATTTACAAAGAATATCCATTTATAGAAGAAATTTTTATCGTAGATAATTACATTTCTTTAACTAAAAATGATTCAGAAGATTGGTCTTTATGGGCAATGGACGTGCGTTCTTTTATTACACATTACATACAAGCTGGCGGACCTATTTTCGAAGAATTTTACGAATTTACGACTGAAGTTCCAGAGCATGTTACAATAAAACCACAAGAAGAATTTTCATCTGTAGAGCAACAAATTAAAGCTATTTTGGACGAATATGTTCAGCCTGCTGTTGCAAATGATGGTGGAAATATAGAGTTAATCGAGTTTGATGAAGAAACGCGTACAGCAAAAATGTTGTTACAAGGTGCTTGTTCGGGATGTCCTTCATCTACGGCAACACTTAAAAACGGTATCGAAGGTATTTTAAAACAAATGCTTCCTGATGTTGTTGACAATGTAGAAGCTGTAAATGGTTAAAAAAATTATTTAATTAATAGTATAAAAAATCGCGGCAATTGCCGCGCTTTTTTATTGAATATCTTGTATTGTTTTATACTAGTATAGCTTATTTTATTTTGGTCATAAAAGTTCCTTTTCCTCTAAAATAAGTTGTATCCTGTTTATTTGAAATATTCATGGTATAAAAATATAATCGTCCAAAAATACTATCGCCTACTTTATAATTAGCTTTATTAAGACGCAATTCTTGTTTCAGTACAATGCTTTTTACCTTCTCTTTATTTTTACTTACATCGGCATGATAAAATGGTTTTGTTGTAAATTTTTCTTTATTTACATCAATCAATAAACCATCAGCAGAAACTAAATTTCGATATTCAATTGTAATTGTTAAACTATCTGGATGATGCAAATTTGCTTTGCAATTAAAAATAGTGTCCTTATATGATTTCGAAAAATCTTCGGAATCACTGGTATAAAAATCAATAATTACAGATCGTTTTGCTGTTGTATCTTTTTCATCCTGAATGTCTAAAATTTCTGGTTCATGAATCATTCTATCATAAATCTCATTTTTATTAAGATAAGGAACAACTTTTACATCTGTCCAAACAATCTCATTCTTTGTATCTACGTTTGAATTTTCTTTTTTGCTTTGACAAGAAAAAAGAAACGTAATTAAAGTAAATGTATATAGTAGGTAATTTTTCATAGAAAGAAACGAAATAATATTAATTACTTAATAAGTAGATATAAAATAACATTTGTTACTAAATTTATTGTTTTTTATTCGTTAAAAAAATCAATGGAACGACGATAATTGTACAATAAATGTCTGCGACGCGCTTCTAAATCATTTACTCGAATAGACGAAATATCATCAATCTGAAAATACAACGATCCTTCGTCAGTACCTTCAGAACCAATGCATTTTAATTCGAAATCATCTTCGGTAACATTGCGAATAAAGCCCGAAAATCGACTATCATTATTTAGTTGAATACGCGAAACATAATCAGCCTCACCATCCAATTCATTCAAAATTTGAGTCATCCAATTTTCTTCGCTTGTGGCAGTTAATTGTATCTTTTTTTCTTCGTCTAACTCGTGATAATGCTCTTTTAAATAATTCAAACATTTGCAATAATCATCCACATCAATACGATTTATCTTGAAAAATGGCTCCATCAAAATTCCATCTTTGTGTCCATATTTCGAAATATGTTGCATTGTAAAATATTCTTCATTAAAATCAAGAATATAACCTGCCCAAAAATTATCTCCGCCCGCATCATTATATATCGCAATGATAGATTGATTGGCCTTTGATTGTTCTAATATTTTATAAAAATTTGAATTCATATTATCGTTGATAAGAGATTGAAATTACAACACTTTTGGGACAAAAAAAAGGTTCTTGTTTTTTTCAAGAACCTTATATTGTGTATTAATTTGCTTTTCTGTAAATAGTTGCTTCGTAAGTAAATGATTGCCAATCACCTTTCTGCAAATTGTCTAGTTTTATTTTTTTATAGACATTTTCTTCACTTGCAATTGTCATGGTAAATTGATTGCGATCCATAATATTTTTCTCTGATAAGGAATAACTTACATTAAACTTCTTTTTTGTTAATTTTTCTACAATCGGACGTAAATATGCATCTACAGCTTCTACGTTTTTGAATTGTTCATTCTTTGGAAATTGTACTTCAAAATAACCTTCGTACGTAAAATCTGGTTCATCAATAATCAAATTATAAGGATCAGCAAATAAGGCTTGACGCTGTTTTTGATATTCTTTTTCAGTTTTGAATTGACGTTTATCTTCTGAAAAAATCAATGGATATTTATCTGCAATTACAGCCAATTTATCTGCATCGTATGTGTAAGCAACGCCGTCTCTAAAAACATTATAAAACATTGGATTGATTAACCATTGATCCACAATTTTTTTATCTTTTACCATATAAACCATAAATCCGTTGTCTTGCGCCTGCATGTTAGAAGACTGATAACCGTACTCTAACAACGGTTTTGCGAATTGTATAGCTGTAGAATTTTCTAAACTAAAATTGTATTTATTATATGTTTTTGCTTCATCTGATAAAGAAGCCATACCATAAACTTTGGTTGATGCGTCTACATTTTTAGCATCAATCATAGATGTAACTTGCGCTGTAGCAAATGAAGAACAAGCGATTGTAATTGTAAGTAATAATTGTTTTATCATGAGTTATTTTTTCTTTTTATAAAATTCTGCTTCCAAATTTATTGATAAATTTCGATAGTTACCTTCCCCGATGCCGTAATACTTCCGCGATACATTCCTGCCGTATTAAAAGGAAAACTTGCTTGACCATTTTTATCTAAAATAATCATTCCGCCGTCACCGCCCATTTCACCTATTTTTTTGATAACTTCTATCCCTGCTTCTGCAGAAGAAATTTGCTTGTATTTGATAAGCGCCGCAACATCATAAGCCGCAATAGCTTTTATAAAATATTCGCCCCAACCTGTGCATGATATTCCAACTTCGTTGTTAGCATAAGTTCCTGCACCAATAATTGGAGAATCTCCTACTCTACCAAAACGTTTATTTGTCATTCCGCCAGTTGAAGTTCCTGCAGAAATATTTCCTTTATTATCTAATGCAACTGCTCCAACAGTTCCAAATTTTTCGTCTACAAAATTAAACGGAACATACGCTTGCGAATTTTTAGCATCATGATCTAATTCCATTTTTTCTTTGTCTTT
Organism: Algoriella xinjiangensis; assembly: GCF_900115015.1. Classification (GTDB taxonomy): domain Bacteria; phylum Bacteroidota; class Bacteroidia; order Flavobacteriales; family Weeksellaceae; genus Empedobacter; species Empedobacter xinjiangensis. The sequence goes on from NZ_FOUZ01000007.1 coordinate 7,204, forward strand.
TTCTAAAACTTTTTGCAAAGAATTCCAACGATCTTCTGTTTTAAAATAACTTGGATCTACAATTTCTAAACCTTGTTTTGTTGCAAATTCTTCCGCGCCTTTTCCCATCATCATAACATGATCCGAATTGGTAAGTACAGCTTTTGCAGCTAATATTGGATTTTTAACCGTTGTAACACCTGCAACTGCGCCCGCTTCTAATGTTTTACCAATCATCAACGAGGCATCCATTTCGTTTTTACCTTCATGTGTAAAAACTGCACCTTTACCTGCATTAAACAAAGGTGAATTTTCCATTACTTTTATAGCTTCAATAACGGCATCTTCGCTTTGTCCACCATTTTTTATCACGGCGTAACCTTTTTGTAGAGATTCTGTCAACGCATCGGTATAAGCTTTTTCTTTTTCGGCAGTCATGTTCTTTTTCAGAATTGTACCAGCACCACCGTGAATTACCAATACCACTTTATCTTGTTTCTGGGCGTTAACAAACATAGTAAAACACAACAATGTTAAACCAACTATTTTTTTCATGTGTAAAATTTTAATCAACAGTTAAAATTAGAAAAGAAAAAGCAATAATATTGTATATTAATAAAAGTTTAAAAAATCTTGAAAACCAATCATTTTTAGCATTGATTTTGATTAATCAATTTTAACACTCAATAAACTATAATAAAAACCTATGAATACGAACAAACATTATATTTCGAACAACGTGCTTCTGCAAATTGCTTTTATCCTGATTATTTTAATTGTTTTTGGATTAATTACCAATAATTTATTAAGTTTTTTTCCTGGATTTTTAGGAGCAATCTGTTTATATGTACTGCTTTATAATCCACTACAATGGATGTTAAAAACAAAAAAATGGAACAAATTAGGAAGTGTTATTTTACTAATGGTTGGTAGCGCAGTTTTTATAATTGGCCCATTGTATCTCTTAATTAAGATGTTAACAAATAAAGTTTTAGTCTTGTTAAATGATACTGCACAAATAAAAACGGACGTCAATAAAATAATAGAAATGTTGCAAACAAAATTTCATATTGATGTTTTTAGCGCAACAAATATTGAAAAAATAACACAAGTTGGAGGTAAATTATTAGAAAAAACCCTAAATGCGTCTATGGATATGACGGTACAATTAGGTGTTGCTTTTTTGATTTTGTACTTTATGTTAATGAATCATCAAAATCTAGAAAATTGGTTTTATAAAAATATTCCTATTCGTACCAATAATCTAAAAAGAATGAACAAAGATTTGAGAGATTTAGTGATTTCTAATGCAGTTGGTATGCCATTAACAGCCTTTATACAAGCAATTATTGCCTACATTGGTTATTTAATTTTTGGTGTAGATGATGCTTTTACTTGGTTTATATTAACAATATTTGCGGCCATGTTACCTGTTGTTGGTGCAGCTTTAATTTATGTTCCATTAGGTTTATTTCTTTTAGCAAAAGGCGATACAGGAAGCGCGGTTGGCTTACTAATTTACTGCTTTGTGGTAGTTGGTTTATCAGACAATGTAATTCGTTTAGTTTTACAAAAAAAGATGGCAGATGTACATCCTTTGGTAACAATTTTTGGTGTTATTGTTGGACTTAATTTATTCGGATTTATCGGAATTATATTTGGACCAATCTTATTTTCTGTCTTTTTCTGGTTGATAAAATTATACAAATACGAATTTATTGATCCAAATCCCGAAGATTAACAATAAACCCTTTTTTAAAATGAGTATAGAAAATTTCAAATTCTTCAAACCATTAGAACTTCGTTGGAACGATCTTGATCCTATTGGTCATGTAAACAATGTTTTTTATTTTGAGTATTTCCAAATCGGACGTGCTTATTATATGTTAGACGCAAGTAAACAGTGGGATTGGACAAAACATATGTTTGTGATTGCACATATGGAATGTGATTATCAAAAAGAATTAACCTTAACTGCAATTAACCCAAAAGTAGGTTTACGTGTTACAAAATTTGGAACAAAAAGTTTCGAGTTTGAGTACATTATTACAAGTACAAACAGAAAAGGTGAAAACGTTATTCACGCCATCGGAAAAAGTACACAAGTAATGATTGACATGCAGCAAGGAAAATCAATAGAATTACCCGAATGGTTAGTTGAAGATTTTAAACAATACGAGCCAAATATATAATTGTACCTGATAAAATATAGTTGCAGTAGTTAATTTTTTTGAGCAATTTTCATTAAATTTAACTACTGTTTTTTTATTATTAAAATTACTGCTTTATGAAAAATCTATTTTTAATGCGTCATGCAAAAAGTCGTTGGGACGAAAATGTTTCGGATCAATTTCGCTCAATTACAGAAAATGGAGTTCATAAAACAGAAAAAGTAGCTCACTTTCTCCAAAATAATTACGATTTACAATTTGATAAAATCTACTGCAGCAAAGCTGTTCGTGCAAAAGAAACGTCAGAAATTGTTCGTCCAATTCTTTTTCCAACTCAAAAAATAGAAATCGAAGAAGATCTTTACACCTTTTCTCATTATTTATTGGATAATTGGATCAGAAAATTAGATAATCAATTGCAAAATGTTCTTATTTTTGGACACAATCCTGCTTTTACAGATATCATAAACCAATTAGGAAACGAGATGATTTACAACCTATCCACTTCTGGATTTGCTTGGATACAATTTGATTCGACGAATTGGAAAACTATCGAAAAAGGCAAAACCATGAAAATAATATTACCGAAAGAAATCGAATGAAAAAATATATAAATAGAGAGATTAGTTGGTTATCATTTAATGCACGCGTTTTACAAGAAGCCTCTGACGAAACTGTTCCACTGATTGACAGAATCCGTTTTTTAGGAATTTATTCTAACAATTTAGACGAGTTTTACTCTGTTCGCTATTCAGCCATTTTACGCTCAATTCAATTAAAAGATATCGAAAAAGTATATCAAAATATCGTTCCAGAACAAACTGACGAAGAATTAATTGAAGAAATAAATGAAATTGTTCGTCAACAGCGCGAACAATATGATGAATTGCACAATCAACTATTTAAGGAATTAGAATTGTATAAAATATTTGTTGTAGACAATCAATCTCTTCCCGATATTTTTGTAGAATTTATTTCCGAATATTTTTACAACGAATTTATACATACTGTTGGAGTTTTTATTTTAGATGATATCAAAAAAGCACCTCCATTACGCGATGGTTCGTTTTATTTGGCTGTAAAAATGCAGTTAAAAGAAAAAATACAATATGCATTATTGATTGTGCCTACGCATCTTTTTCCACGTTTTATTATCTTACCAAACAAAGACGGAAACACGTATGTAATGTATCTCGAAGATATTATTCGTTATCATTTAAAAGATATTTTTAAGATGTTTGACTTCGAAAAAATTGAAGCACATTCTATAAAAATCACACGTGATAGTGAATTAGATTTTGACAACGATTTAGAACATAGCTTATTAGAAAAAGTGATAAATGGTTTAGAAAATCGTAAAAAAGGTGTTCCGGTTCGTTTAGTTTACGATTCTGAAATTGCGCCAGATACTCTAAAATTTTTCCTTAAAAAACTACGCTTAGACGACTACGATAGTATCAATCCTGGTGGAAAATACCACAATAAACGAGATTTGATGAGTTTCCCAAATTTTGATATTGCTGGCTTAACTTACGAAAAAATTAAGCCGATTATGTTAAAAGGTCCATTTAAGTACAAAAGTTATTTTCAAGCTTTTACAGAAAAAGAGGAAATGATGATGGCGCCTTATCATGATTATTCGTTGTTATTAAAATTTTTACGCGAAGCTGCTATTGATCCTAAAGTAACCAAAATTAAAATTACGATTTACCGTGTTGCAAAAGATTCGCAAGTCATGCATTCCTTGATAAATGCGGCAATGAACGGTAAAGAAGTAACAGCAGTTTTAGAACTTCGTGCACGTTTTGATGAATCAAATAATGCCATGTGGTCGAGAAAATTACAAGAAGCAGGCGTTAATGTTATTTTTGGAGTTCCGGGTTTAAAAGTCCATTCAAAAATTGGTTATATAGAACGTAAACCTGAAGGAAATCTTGCCGAAAAATATGTTTTTGTAAGTACAGGAAATTTTCATGCAGGTACAGCAAAAATTTATACAGATTACACATATTTCACAACAAATCCCGGCATTACAAAGGAAGTTGAGCAAATATTTAAGTTTTTTGGAGCAAATTATTTAAACCAAAGTTACAGTCATCTTTTAGTTTCACCTTACGGAACGCGACGTAAAATTGTCAAAATGATTAAGAAAGAAATTAAAAATCATCTTGCTGGTTTACCTGCCGAAATCAACCTAAAATTGAATAGTTTTAGTGATAAACAAATTATTGATTTACTGTATAAAGCATCTCAAAAAGGTGTAAAAGTAAGATTGGTAATTCGCGGTATAAATTCGTTAATTCCAGGTGTAAAAGGCTTATCCGAAAATATTGAATGTGTTAGTGTGATTGATAAATTTTTAGAACATCCGCGTATTTACTGGTTTAAGAATGCTGGCGACGACAAAGTTTACATTTCTTCGGCTGATATGATGGAACGTAATTTGGACAGTCGCGTAGAAGTTGCTTGTCCTATTTATGATCATAATTTACGAAAAATAGTAATGGATACATTCGATTTAAGTTTTAATGACAATGTAAAAGGCCGCCAAATAACTGCTAAATCAGCCTTAGAATATAAAAGAAACAACCAACCACCAAATAGGTCGCAGTATACGACGTATGATTATTTTAAGAAATTAAACGACGAAGATAATGAAGATTAGAAAATTGGGTGCAATAGATATAGGTTCTAACGCCATGCGATTATTGATTAATTATGTGTACGAAGAAGAAGGAAAAGCACCAATATTTAATAAAACAAGTATTGTGCGCATGCCAATTCGACTGGGACATGATGTGTTTATAGATGGTGAAGTCTGCGAAAATAATGTAGAGCGAATTTGTGATGCCATGCAGTCGTATGCACTAATGATGAAGGTTTATGACATCGAAATTTACAAAGCTTATGCAACCTCAGCCATGCGCGAAGCAATAAATGGAAAAGAGGTTGTAAAAAGAGTTAAGAAAAGATCAGGAATAACAATTGAAGTTATTGATGGTAAAACGGAAGCCGAATTATTATTCAATACCGAATTAGGTGATTTTATAAAAGACGGAAAAACATATTTATATGTTGATGTTGGCGGTGGTAGTACCGAACTTACTTTGCTAAAAGACAGTAAAGTTTTTACATCAAAATCCTTTGAAGTAGGAACTGTTCGTTTACTCGAAAATAAAGTTGAGCCGCATACATTTGATGAAATGAAAAAATGGTTGCAAGATAATATTGGAACTGAAGAAATAGAACTTATTGGTTCGGGCGGAAATATTAACCATGTTTACAAATATTCGGGCGTAAAATTAGGTTTGCCTTTGAGTAGTTTATATGTTAAAAAACAATATCAAATTATGCAAACCATGACTGCCGAAGAACGTATGCAAAATTTTAACATGAAACCCGATCGCGCTGATGTGGTAGTTTATGCTTTAGAAATTTACAACAATGTATTAAAATGGTCGCATGCCAAAAAAATACATGTTCCTAAAATTGGATTATCTGATGGTATTATCCGAAAAATTTACAAGGATTTAGAGAAATAAAAAAGAAGCTTAATTGCTGATTTGGTCAGAAGAAATTCTGACCTTTTTTATACTTAATTGATAGGTTAAAACTATTTAGCAAATTCATTTTATTTTTAATATCCAACTTTTTTCTTCAAAATCTATTTTCTACTTTAGTTAAATAATTAACACTATATTTAAAATGAAGAAAAATTTAACGCTGATATTTTCTGCGTTTGTTTTGTCTATGTATGCGCATGCCCAAACAGCAGAGCAAATTGTAGACAACTACGAAACACAGGCAATAGCAAGCAATGTTGAGTATAAATTTGCTCAAACGATTGATGATGATGCTACGCAAAGAGTTTACACTCAAAGAACATTTCAAGGAATTCCGATTTACAATAGCTACTCTACCTATGTAATCAAAAACAAACAAGTTATTTCTAAAACTGCGTCAGAAAATTTTAATATTTCATTAAAAAATGCTGCCGTTTCTCCTGCTCTTAGTTTTGATCAAGTTATAAATAAAATTGCTCAAGCTGAGGGATTAAAAGTTATTGCTGATACAAAAGTTAATCAAAACGGAGTTTATATTTCGAAAGATGACGCTGCTGAAATAGTTTACTATATTAATAACGAAAATCAAGCTATTTTAAGTTACGCTTTTAGTTATCAGTTAGTAAAAGAAAACCAAAACGATATCATTCATGTTGTTATTGATGCAATAAATGGTTCAGTTTTAGAAAAACACAACAATACATTAAGTTGTGGTCATAATCACGGATCATTTCACAACGAAAATTTAGCTACTTTTAATAAAGCTGACTGGGATTGGTTATATGATGATGCCGTAAATACTGCATCGCCACAATACAATGTATATCAATTACCTTTAGAAGCGCCTAATCGCGGAGCAAGAACATTTGCAGACCAAGCTGTATCTAACACAACTGCATCTCCAAATGGTTGGCACAATACCGCTGAAGGATCAGTAAAAACAAGAACAGAAGGAAATAATACAAGAACAGCTAGAGATCATGAATCTAAAGGATATCAGACTTATAGTTCAAGTACAAATACTGTAACAATTAAAGATACTGATTATGCTGATGGCGGAAGTGCTTTAAATTTTGATTTTCCAATAGATTTAACTAATCATCCATATACAAACTGGGAAGCTGCAACTACAAATTTGTTCTACATGAACAACATGATGCACGATATTTTCTATAATTACGGCTTTACAGAAGCTAATGGGAATTTCCAAAAAATTAACTTTGACAAAGGTGGTACAGGAAATGATGATGTTGTTGCACTAGCACAAACAGGATTAGCATTAGGCGCAGTTAATAATGCAACTTTTGCAACACCTGCAGATGGTAAATCTCCTCGTATGGCGATGTATTTATGGAACAAAACACCAGAACCACTTATCATAAATAGTCCTTCTAACATTGCTGGTAATTACCAAGCAACAATTCCTACTTGGGGCGGAACATTAACTTCTACTCCATTAACAAAAGATTTTGTTCTAATCTTAAAAAGTGAAACAACTGGAACACCATACGATGGTTGTGGAACTTTTACAAATACTGCAGAAATAAACGATAAAATTGCAATAATCTATCGTGGAGATTGTCCTTTTGCAACAAAAGTTAAAAATGCACAAAATGCAGGTGCAAAAGCAGCTATAATTGTAAATAATGTCGACGGAATGATCAATATGTCTGGTGACGATACAACAATTACTATTCCTGCATTATCAATTAGTAAAGCAGACGGAGATAAAATAGTTAAAGAATTACAAAATAAAGTAATCGTTAATGGTTCTTTAGTTAAAACTGAAGTTTCTTACATTGATGGAAGTTTAGATAACGGTATTATCGCGCACGAATATGGACATGGAATTTCTAATCGTTTAACAGGTCCTATTACAAACGCAAACTGTTTAAATAACCTTGAACAAATGGGAGAAGGTTGGTCAGATTTCTTCGGATTAATGATTACACAACTTCCAACAGATAAAAGCACTACAAAAAGAGGTATTGGTACTTTCGCAACTAATGATGCTATAGATGGATCAGGAATTCGCGCTACTGCATATTCTACAGATATGACGGTTAATCCTGCCAGATATGGTTTCTTAAAAACTTATGGAAACTCAGATTCGCCTCATAATACAGGATACGTTTGGGCTTCTATGGTTTGGGATTTAAACTGGAAAATGATTGACAAATATGGTTTCTCTCCAGATTTATACAATGGTAAAGCGGGTAACAACATGGCATTACAATTAGTAATGACTGGTCTTAAATTACAGCCTTGTTCTCCTGGTTTTGTTAGTGGTCGTGATGCAATTATTATGGCTGATGAACAATTAAACGAAGGTGCTAATAAATGTGATATTTGGTCTGTTTTTGCTCGTAGAGGTTTAGGTTATAGTGCTCTTCAAGGAAGTACAAACAGTAGAACTGATGGTACTGAAGCTTTTGATATGCCTCCAGTTGAGGTTTTAAACTGTGAATTATCTACAAGTGAATTAAAAGATTCAACTTTCCAAATCTACCCAAATCCAACAAAAGATGTGGTTTATATTGTGGACAAAACAATCAAAAATGATATCAAAGTAGATATTATTGATATGGTTGGAAAAGTAGTTTCTACACAAACTGTTAAGTTTGATGGGCAAAAAGGTAGTTTAACAACTAACAATTTACCTAAAGGTATTTACATCTTAAAATTCAAAACGGATAATGGTACAATTACTAAAAAATTAATTAAAAACTAATATTTAATTAAGTCATATAAAAAAAGGGATTTCGTAAGAAATCCCTTTTTGTTTTAATCATTTATTAATGTTGATGATTTGTATGATCTTCTTCCTTTTTTGGAGAAGTTTCAGTTACATGTTCACCTTCTTCCTCGTCGCGCTCATACAAACAACAAGAGTGTAAATTATCATATACTTTATCGTCAGCACGTTTATCATTTGTATCGTGACCAGCGGCTACAACTGCATTTTCTACAGCATCAACCTTATTTTTTGTTTCATTCAAAACAATGTGTAAGTTATGCGAATCCACATCCCAAGTTGCCACTTTTACACCTTTTACAGCATAAGCAGCTTTCTCAATACGCTCTTTACATTGTTCGCAATTTCCTTTTACATGTAAATCATGTTTTGCGTTTTTATTTTGTGCTTGTGCGCTTATTCCCAAAGTCGCTACCAAAGCAAAAGCTAATAAATTTTTCATTCTATTATTCTTTATGGTTTTTATTTTAAACTAAATCTTAATCCTGCATAATACATCTGTCCAAAAATTGGTGCATAAACGATAGAACTATCGAAATTTGATCCAAAAGGATCATCTGCACCTAAAATTACACGATGTTGTTGATAATTTGATACATTTTCTCCTCCAACATAAACTTCAAATCTTTTTGAGAAAACACGCGTAATCTGAAAATTAATTGTTCCGAATGGATTCGAATATTCTTGTAATTGATTTTCGGGTAAATTATCCGAAGTATTTGGTAAACGTTGCTTTCCAATCCAATTATACGTTACATCAAAACGCCAATTTCTGCCATTTTTCTCATGTGTTTCGTACTCTAAATTCGTAAAAAAACGATGTTTTGCTTGTAATGGACGTTCTAATTTTCCGTTTTCATAATCAGTTTCTATATCATAATGTTTGTATGATGCTCTAATTTTGAAATGCTCAAACGGATTATAATTAAAGTCAAATTGAAACGAATTTGCGTAAGAATCTCCCTCTAAATTATAAAATCTAACCTGACGAGCAGAATAATCAATATCTGTTACAATTTGATTTTCGAAAGATGTTCTATAAAAATCTGCTGTTACATCTGCTTTTTTACCGAATAATTTAAATTCTTGCGTAACACTGAAACCATAATTCAAAGCAATTTCTGGATCTAAACCATACGTTTCTCCGCCATTCCCGATGATATTAAACTGTCGTGAAGACGCAAATAAATTTTGATTTTCTGCAAAAATATTGTTGATACGCTTACCACGTCCAACCGAAGCTTTTATCGTAGTTCCATTCCAAGGCGTGTAACGTGTATGTAAACGCGGCGTTAAAAAGAAGCCCATTCGGTTGTGATAATCCGCGCGTAAACCAGCTATCATATTAAAATTCTTTGAATTATCGAATGTATATTCAAAAAAAGCACCAGCAGAATTGTCAACTCTATTGTAATTTGCATCAGTTGGCAAGGCTACAAATTCTTTAAATTTATCATAAGTAAAACTTGCTCCTGTCGAAAATTTATTCTTTGTATTACTTATAATTGAGCTAAAAATATAGTTTGCATAAAAACTTTGTTGCTCGATATCATATTGATTTAATCCGAAATACGAATCTTGTTTATGGTAACTAAAAGCCGTTTGTAAACCCATACTTTGATATGGCATTTCTGGAAAAACATACCCTATTTTAGAAGATAAATCGACACGATTTGTATTAATTTCTGATCCCCAATAATTTTTTGTTAATTTATCTCGGTCTTTATCAAAATCGATTTGACCAGCTTGTTTTTGGTCATTTAAATAACGTGCAGAGAAAAATCCAACCAATCCTTTTTCTAAATTTTGGTATTGCCAACGATTCATCACATTAACTTGATGACCTAGCGGATTGTCTAAAAATCCATCATCATTCATATCATTTTTAGCTACACGAGCGTTTCCATGTAAAAAAAGTGATGAACTCCATTTGTCGTTCAATTTCTTATTTAAATGTACATTTCCTTCGAAACGAGAATCTGTCGAACCATAAAGATTGACAAACAAAGGCACATCATTCGCAGGTTTTATAAGCTCTGTATTAATTTGTCCCGAAATACTTTCGTATCCATTAATAACCGTCCCCGCTCCTTTTGTTACCTGAATACTCTCTACCCAAGTTCCTGGCGTAAAACTAAGCCCAAAAGCTTGAGAAGCTCCACGAACAGACGGTATATTTTCTTCCGCAATCAATATATAAGGCGATGTAAGTCCCAACATTTTGATTTGTTTATTTCCTGTTACAGCGTCCGAAAAATTAACATCAATAGAAGGATTTGTTTCGAATGATTCGGCAAGATTACAACAAGCTGCCTTCAATAACTCTTTTCCAGTCATTGTCGTCATGTTGGTTGCTAGCTTCGATTTTTTTAAAGAACTACTTCTATCTTTTACAACAACTTCGCCCAATGCTGTGTCTCCAAAATTATCTTTTACTTGAATCGTAATATTCTGAAATTCGTTTTTTAACTCGGTAAAAGTTGTTGTTTCATTTTCATAAAACACACCCAAAGTTGATGTAGTTTGATAATTTTCGATCTCAAAATCACCTTTTTCATCTGTTATTACAGAAATATCTGTTGATTGCCAAAAGACTTCTGCACCAATAATTGGTTGATTATTTTGATCTGTAATTTTTCCTTTTAAAGTAGATTGCGCGTATGTTAACGCTGCACTTAGTATAAATACTGAAGTGAATATTTTTTTCATTTTTACGATATAATTTTAAACAATAACATTTTGGTTCTGATTGATTTAATCAAAATAAAACGGTTATTATCCTTCGTAAAAAGTTAACTGAGAATTAAATATATAATTTGGTGGAGCATTAGACTCGACATAAGAATCTAATAAAAAAAGTGTTTCCTCAACCTTAAAATCTAAGATAGGAGTTTTAAGCTGTAAAACCTCAACAGCCAAAAAATCTATCGGAACAAGTTTTAAAACTTTTACAACTTGTTTCTCTGCAATTTTATCAGAATATGAAACATCTTTACAACAATCGTCTTGTTGTTTTGATTCGCCATCTGCAATTTCGCAATGATTTTTTTCTGACTTCGGAGGACAACAAGAAGTTGCTGTCTCTATTTCGCATGATTTATTATCAAGATGATTCATCTTAATTTCTTCCATCGCGCCTTGACAAAAATGCATAGAAAATGCCACGCTAAGATTCGAAAAAATCAAAATCAGCGATAAAACATATCTTATGTATTGTTGCATTTTCATTGGCTACAAAAATAAACAAAAAAAGAGAAGTACAAAATGACTTCTCTTTTATATTAAACTTTTAACTATTTAATTTTATAAAATTACTTTCTTCATTAACTCTTTTCCTTCTTTTGTTTTTGCTTTCAAAACATATACTCCTTTTGGTAAATCTGTTGGAATTACAAATTCTTTTGTTGACATCTTATATGTTTTTACTTTCTGACCACCAATTGAATATAAATTAATTTCGGTCATCAAATCAGTACTTAAAACAACATTTTCGTGATTTCTTTTTACGATATTAAAAGTTGATTTCACAACTTCTGTTGTTGCTAGTTTATCGCCTATAATGATTGTATAATCTTCAATTTCTCCAAAATCTTCGTCCTCACAAATTGCATCATACGTAATATCTGGCTGATCACTACCTGTTGCACGTATACGCAAACGCATTCTTGTTGCTCCATTTAATGCATCTTCTGGAATTACAATTTCATTTTTAAGTTCAGCTGTTAAACCATTATTACTATTTGATGGATAAACATGAGTTCCTATTAATGTAAATTCGTTTTCTGTAAAAACACCATCTTGGTTATAATCAATCCACGCAGCTACAGATTCGTATTTCCAACCACTACCGATAACAACAGAAATAGGATACGATTTTCCTTTTTGTACTTGTGTAGATTGAGTTGTATAATCAGAAATTCCACCTTCTTCGCATGTTGATGAATTATTTATTGTACCAAAAGTTACTTTATGTATCGCATCATCATCATCGCACATAATATCAACTGGCGCGCAATATGTTATTTCTTGTTGCTTTGTAATGTTTACTAAATAATCTTCTACCTCGCCAAAAGGCCATCTAAATTCTACTTGTCCTTCATCATCCCAAAAATATACATCGCACGAAAAACTCGGATCTTCGTCTAATCCATCCAGAATCTTAACTCGCATTCTGTATTGACCTTCTTCTACAGTTGATGGCAAATTAATCGCTTTAGAAATTGTTTTGGTTTCTCCAGTTCCATAATCTTCGAACTCGGCAGCACCAATCAAAAAATATTCGTTTGCATCAAAAATATTGTTCTTATTAAAATCAATCCAAACCATTACAGTTTCTTCATAATTTCCGTTTTCTACTGTAATATCAAATTGATTAGTACCTCCAGCCTTCAATTCAAAAGGCATTACAGAAGTTGTATAATCCTGATAACCATCGTTCGAACAATCAGAAGTATTTTCTAAATTATTGATTTTTACATTTGTTAATTTATCTCCAAATTCACAAAACAAAGGTTCTGGTATACAATATTGTGCATTTACTTGGAAACCCGAAATACCCAAACATAATACGAACATACCTTTTAAAAAAGTAGAGTTTTTCTTCATAATCTAATCTATTTGTGTTAATTATTTTAAATCTACAATAATACTTTGGCTTATAAAAAAAGAGAAGCCTAAAAAAGCTTCTCTTTTATCAAATTATCTTAATTATATTCTAATATTTATCGTTTCGCTTGTTTATTCGTCGGAATATTGATAATTCCTGAACCATCTACAAATGTTTTATTATTTTCGTTTACCACTTTTACAGCAACTTCAAAATCTGCCCAATCAATTCCAGAAAGAGTTACAAATCCATTTTTTTCGTCAATAGATTTTATTTTAAAACCTTTATCCGGATAATCTTGTCCATCGATAATTGGATCAAAATCTAAACCAACTTCTGGCTCAGCTTTATTCGCAGAATCAATAATTGTTTTGTATCGATCTTTAAATTGTTGAGTAACAAATTTATTTTTCTTGACAAATTCATCATCCGAAATTTTTCCAATTGTATCGCTTATATAATCAACATAATTATTCATGAAATTTACAGCAATTGTATAATCCGTCTTGGTTTCAGCGATTTTTGATTGATTATTTTCGATCGTTTTTTTATTTTCTACTTCATTTTTTGAACTTGTATTACAACTGCACAAAACAATTGGTATAAGCAAAGCATAAATTATTTTCATCGTTATTTTAGATTAGATTATTAACTAATTTAATAAAATCACGCGATAATTGTCTGTTTTTATCAAAATATACCTTTTTAGTCGTCAAAAATCATTAAAATTGCACTTTAAAATAGAACACAAATTATTATGTCAGAAGATATTTTCAAGAAAGTAATTTCGCATGCAAAAGAATATGGATTCATTTTCCAATCGAGTGAGATTTATGATGGATTATCAGCCGTTTATGATTACGGTCAAAACGGAGCTGAGCTAAAAAATAACATCAAACAATATTGGTGGAAAGCAATGGTACAGATGAATGAAAACATTGTCGGCATTGATTCTGCTATTTTTATGCACCCAACTACTTGGAAAGCTTCTGGACACGTTGATGCGTTTAATGATCCATTAATCGATAATAAAGATTCTAAAAAACGTTACCGCGCTGATGTTTTAATCGAAGATTATTGTGCTAAAATTGAGTCTAAAATTGATAAAGAAGTAGAAAAAGCGGCAAAACGTTTTGGAGAAGCTTTTGATAAAAAAGAGTTTTTAGCTACAAATGGTCGTGTGGTAGAATATCAACAAAAAATTGATGCAATTTTACACCGCATGGGTCAATCTTTAGAAAAAGAGGATTTGGAGGATGTAAAAGCTTTGATTGAAGAATTGGAGATTGCGGATCCTGTAACTGGTTCTAAAAATTGGACAGATGTTCGTCAATTCAATCTAATGTTCGGAACAAAATTAGGTGCAACTGCCGATCAAGCAATGGATCTATATTTACGCCCAGAAACTGCGCAAGGTATTTTCTTAAATTACCTAAATGTGCAAAAAACAGGACGTATGAAATTGCCTTTTGGAATTGCTCAAATTGGTAAAGCTTTCCGTAATGAGATTGTTGCGCGTCAGTTTATTTTCCGTCAACGTGAGTTTGAACAAATGGAAATGCAATTTTTTGTAAAACCAGGAACTGAGTTAGATTGGTATGCAAAATGGAAAGAAACACGTTTACGTTGGCACCAAACTTTAGGTTTAGGAAATGACAACTATCGTTTTCATGACCACGAAAAATTAGCGCATTATGCAAATGCTGCGGCTGATATTGAGTTTAAATTTCCTTTCGGATTTAAAGAATTAGAAGGAATTCATTCTCGTACAGATTTCGATTTAAAAGCACACGAAAAATTTTCTGGTAAAAAATTACAATATTTCGATAACGAAACTAACGAATCTTACACGCCTTATGTTGTAGAAACTTCTGTAGGTTTAGATCGTATGTTTTTATCTGTTTTCTCAAACTCTTTGAAAGAAGAAAAATTAGAAGATGGTTCTGAACGTATAGTTTTAGCTTTACCACCAGCTTTAGCACCAATAAAAGTTGCTATTTTACCTTTGGTTAAAAAAGATGGTTTACCTGAATTTGCTGAAAAAATTGTTAAAAAATTACGTTTAGATTACAATGTAATTTACGAAGAAAAAGATTCTATCGGAAAACGTTACCGTCGTATGGATGCAATTGGTACACCTTTTTGTGTAACTGTTGACCACGATTCTTTAGACGATAATTCGGTTACTTTACGTCACCGTGATACAATGGAGCAAAAACGTGTAAACATTGACGAATTAGCTGCAATCATCGATTTAGAAGTTAATATGAAATACCTTTTCGAGAAATTATAATCGAAAAAATAATATAATTTTAAAAGCTCAGATATGTTCTGGGCTTTTTTATTGCCCTATTTTAGGCTATTTCAAAAAAAAATCAATATTAATAGCGCAAAAAACATAATTTGGCAAAGCTTTTGTATTTCTTAATTTAATTAACAATTAAAAATATAAATTATGAGCTTTATTATTAATCTTTTAGTATCAGCATTAGTCGTTTTTGGATTAGCTAATATTTTACCAGGTGTATCTATTAAGGGTTATGGATCTGCAATTATTGTAGCATTAGTAATCGGATTATTAAACGCTGTTGTAAAACCAGTTTTATCATTCATCAGCATACCTGTAACAATCTTAACTTTAGGTTTATTTTCATTTGTAATAACGGCTATCATTATTTTATTAGCCAGTGCAATAATGGGCGATAGCTTTCATGTAGATGGCTTTTGGTACGCATTGATATTTGGTGTTGTTTTAGCAATTGTAAATTCTATAATTGGTGGAATGTTAGGAGACTAATTTTCTACTTAGATCATAAAAATAAAAAGCGTTTCTAGTGAAACGCTTTTATTTTTGTCCGTACTTAGAATATATTTTTATTGCATTCTCTAATCTTCTTTTGATATTTCTTTTCAAAATTCTTGGCGCAAGTATTTCTATTTCTTCTCCAAAACCTAAAATTTCGCGTTCTAATTCATAATTATGCACAACATCTATCGTAAACAATGTTCCATTTTCGTTAATTTCAATTACTTTTTGACTCGCATGAATTGGTTTTGTAATTACATAAGGTGCTAATTTTTTTGTGACACGAAAAACCACACGTTGTTCTCTATCTTTTTGCGTTTTAGTAACACCCAAAACATTATCATAATAATGTTCAAAATTTATTTCCGAAGCATCTACAAAAGGTTCATTTGCTAATTCATAAAAATCTACAATACGATCCAAAGCTAGTGTATAAAGCACTTTATCTTTTTTGGCTTTACACAACAAAAACCATCTGTTTCGGTATTCTTTTAATAAATACGGGTAATAAATGCCTTGTTTTGGCTCATTTGTTTTATTATTAAAAGATAAATAACCAATTAACAAAGGTTGTTTTTTGACAATTATTTGATACAAACGATTCAAATGCTCTAAACCTTTTAACAACGGATTTTCTTCGAACTGAATATAATTGGGTTGTTGATGATTTTGCTTGGATAAATTATTTTCAAGTCGCGTAATAATCTCATTCATATCATCAAAATAATTGAAACCATTTAACTGTTTCATGACCGAAATTACTTCTTTCATTTTATCTAAATCAGCCGAAGAAACGGGCGAATTATTAATTGAATAATCTTTTTCCTCGTATTCATAATACTTTCTGTCAACCACAATTATTGGCGCATTATACCCCAACTTATCACTTCGCATTACCTGAATATCGCCTTGTATTGTTCGTTTAGAAATACCCGAAGTTATTCCTTCATATTCATACAAAGCTTCAGAAACCTTTTCAATTAAATCCTCTAACGTCCATTTTCTGAAATGATTTTGCAAACATTTATCAATTGTTTGATAACGAATTAACGCAATTTTATTGGTTGACATAGTATTTTCTTTGCTTTAAAATACAAATTTCATTTATAACTACGCAATCTATTTGCGCATAAAAATGATATTTAAAAATAAATGAAAAATAATTACAAATCAAAATAATGATTATCAATTAAATAAAATAAGTTTTATAAATATTTTAAACTACGCAGATTACACGCGCACTACTACTCCAACTTTGTCAAAGGTTTAACAACCAAACGGTTTTAAAGTTCCTTGACAAATGTTTCAGTATAGCATTGTAGTAGAAAATGTATCATTACTTCTATTCTGAATTTTAAAATCTTTAATTGATGGGTCGTGGGTTCGAATCCCACTTTCAACCAAAAGTTGAAATAACTCAGTGGGTAGAGTAATCAAAATTATCAGACTTTAAATCTGTATTAAGACGCCTTCGGGCAAAAACAAAAAAAGCTAAGAAGTTTTCTTTTCTAATGATTCGTTTATTTCTCTGGAGTAAATGAAAAATGAAATCAAAAACTGGCTTAAAACCTGAATTTAAAACTTTAAAAGATGATTGATTTTCAAGTTTAATACTTCATTTCAAAATTAAAAGAATTGATTAAATAAGAATCTCAAAATAAGCTTTTCAAACTTCAAATTCCGTTTTAAAAAAGGAAAATGATTTAGCTTTTTTATTAAAGTAAAAAATATCATTCTGAATTGATTTTCAGAATAAAATATAAATAAGATGAGATGTTGAAACAAACTCAACATTGCAACAAAAAATTCCGTCATTCTGAACTTGTTTCAGAATCGCATAAAAAATATAAAAACCTAAAAAAAGACAATAAAATGAAAAAATTAGCAATAAATAACCAAGAAGTTGGAGTATCAATCAAAAATAACGAAGTAAATAAAATTTACACAAAAGGTAATTATTGGATTTTCTTCAATAAACAAACTACAATTTTTAATGTCAACGAAATTATTGATGAAAAATGCCATTCAATTATTTTAGAAAATGAAACATTAAAATCAATGGTAGAATTTATCGAAGTTTTACATAATGAAGTTTTAATTGTTTACAAAAACAATCAGTTTCATCAATCATTTGTAAACAAAAATGTGATGATTTGGAAAAATACAACTCAATTAAAAACGTCTAAATTCGATTTAAACGCAACAGATTTAATTACAAATTTGTCAAAACGAGATTTAGAAATTTTGAAAAAAGTTAGTGCTTTAAAAACAATTTCGATTGCGCCATATTTCGAAGGAATTTTGTTTAAAGACAATCAATTTGATCAAGTTTTAAAAGCAGGTGATTATATTTTTTATAACAACGAAACTAAAACTTCGGTTGTAACATTTGATATGCGTCCGCAAACAATTGAGATTTCTGGACAAGAAATTTTAACAAAAGATAAAGCACAATTACGTATCAATTTTATGGTTCAATATCAAATTATTGATTTAATAAACGCATATCAATCAAATAAAGATTTTGAAAAAATGATTTATCAAGCGATACAACTTGGTTTGCGCGAATTTATTGGAAATATGAATTTTGATGATTTGATGTCGGATAAAAATTCGGTTTCGGATTATATCATTCAAAAATATCAAACTGAATTTGCAAAAATCGGTTTAAACTTGAAACAAGCCGGAATGAAAGATATTATTCTTCCAGGTGAAATTCGCGAAATTATGAATCGCGTTTTGATTGCAGAAAAAACTGCACAAGCCAACTCAATTATGCGCCGCGAAGAAACAGCTTCGACAAGAAGTTTGTTAAACACAGCGAAATTGATGGAAGAAAATGAAACTTTATGGAAATTGAAAGAGATGGAATACATCGAAAAAATTGCCGATAAAGTTGGAGATATTAGTATTTCTGGAGGATCAAACGTATTAAATGAACTAAAAACAATGTTTACAAAATGAAACCAATCATCCTAAATAAATTAAAACAAATAGAAAACGATTATAATATTGAAATTCTTTTTGCTGTAGAATCTGGAAGTCGCGCTTGGGGCTTCCCTTCTACAGACAGTGATTACGATATTCGTTTTATTTACAAACGAAAATTAAATGATTATTTAAGAATTGAATCTTCTGATGATTTTCTTGATTTTGAAGTGCAAAACGAATTGGATTTTAAAGGTTGGGATATACAAAAAGTTTTACGATTAATGTTAAAATCAAACTCTAGCATTAATGAATATTTACAATCGCCTATCCATTATATTGAAAATAAAAATTTCGAAAATGATTTATTGAACTTAGTTATTTCTCAATTTAATCCATCTAAAGTTGCGATGCATTATTTAGGAATTACGACAAAAAGACTCATTGAATTAGAAAATGTAAATCAAATAAAACTTAAAAGTTTATTTTATGCTTTACGCTCAGTTTTATCTGCAAAATGGATTGTTGAAACACAAACAATTCCTCCGATGGAGTTTAAGAAATTAATTCATTTGATTGATGACAAATCAATTGCTAAACAAATAGAAAAGTATAGATTACTAAAAGAAACTGTTGATGAAAAGTTCTTAATTACAAAAGATGATAAAATATTCAATTGGATTTTAGATTTAAAGGAAAGCTTAAAATCAAGAACAAACGAACTTTCAAAAGTTGAATTTAATAAAGAAAAAATCAATGATTTCTTCATAAAAACAATAAAATAATATGTTAACAATAGAAATACTAAAAAAAGAAAATTTAATTCTTTTTGAGTGCATCAGCGGAAGCAAGGCTTATAATTTAGCTACAGAAAATTCTGATACAGATATTCGTGGAGTATTTTATTTACCAAAAAATAATTTTTATGGATTAGAATATCAAGCACAAATTAGTAACGAAACCAATGATATTGTGTATTATGAAATTGGACGATTTATAGAATTATTACTAAAAAACAATCCATCTTGTTTAGAACTTCTTGCGACTCCAGAAGAATTTATACAATATAAATCGCCGTTGTTAATGGAATTAAATTATACCGATTTTATATCAAAAGATATTGAAAAAACTTTTGTTGGATATGCTTTAAGTCAAATTAAAAAAGCAAAAGGGCTAAACAAAAAATTTCTAAATCCAATTGATAAAAAACGAAAAACTGTTCTTGATTTTTGTTACTGTATTGAACACGGAAAAACAATAAAATTAAGCGATTGGTTGGACAAAAATAACTTGAAACAAGAGTTTTGTGGGCTAACAAAAATTGCACATGCAAAAGATTTATTTGCTTTATATTATAGTCACAACAACGCATATAGTGGTATTGTAAAAGATGAAACAAATGATGATATTAGACTAAGCAAAGTCCCTAAAACAGAGAAACCTATTGTTTTATTAACTTTTCTAAAAGACGAATATTCTAACTATTGTAAACAGTACAAAGAATATTGGGAATGGATAAATTTGAGAAATGAAAATCGTTATACTACAAATTTAGATCACGGAAAAAATTACGATAGTAAAAATATGATGCACACAATTCGTTTGCTAAAAGTTGCAAAAGAATTATTAGAAACAAGTGTGCTAAATATCAAAAGGATTGATGATAGAGCAGAATTATTAGCTATCAAAAATGGTAAATATTCTTATGAAGAAATTATTAAAATGGTTGATATTCTTCAAAAAGATATTGAAAAATTATCTCACAACAATAAATTACCAGCCACTATCAATCAAGCTAAAGCGTTACAATTTTTAATCAATTTAAGAACTAAACTTTATGAATAATATAAACAACAAACCAATAAATGGAAATGACTTAATTACTTTAGGTTATCCAGAAAATGAAATATTAGGTATTGCCCTAAAAATCAATAAAAAAAGAACAGGTTACACAAAAACTGAAATGCTTGAAAAATATACTCAACTATTAACTTCGCCACAAGATTTTATCGAGGATAAAGTTTTCAAAATACTTGCCGAAGCTTTTGCAAAAGGTGTTCATTTACCAAAAGAAGGAGAAACAATTATTCCTTTAAATGAAGAAATAAAAGCATTTAAAATTTATGGTGCAGAAAAAATTGAAGACGGCGCGTTAGAACAAATGAAAGTTGCCATGCAATTACCCGTTACAGTTGCTGGCGCTTTGATGCCCGATGCGCACCAAGGTTATGGCTTACCAATTGGAGGTGTTTTGGCTACAAAAAATGCGATAATTCCGTATGGTGTTGGTGTGGATATTGGCTGTAGAATGGCTTTGTCTGTATATGATTTGCCTTCGACTCATTATTTCGAAAATCACGATTTATTAAAAAATATTTTAATGAAGAACACAAAATTTGGAGCTGGACATGGATTTCATGGAAAATATAAAGCAGAGCATCAGGTTTTAGATGATTCAAAGTTTGAGACAAACTCATTCATTCAAAATCTAAAAGACAAGGCTTGGTCGCAATTAGGTTCTTCTGGTGGTGGAAATCATTTTGTAGAATTTGGTTTAATTGATTTTAAAGAAAATGATGATAAACTAAACATCAAAAAAGGCACTTATTTGGCATTATTGACACATTCTGGTTCACGAGGTTTTGGCGCTACAATTGCGGGTCATTACACACAAATTGCAAAAGATATTTGTAAACTTCCGTACAAAGCAAAAAACTTAGCATATTTAGATTTGAACTCGGAGGCTGGACAAGAATATTGGCTTGCCATGAATTTGGCTGGAGAATATGCGTCGGCTTGTCACGAAATTATTCATCAAAAAATAGCGAAAGAATTGGGTGCAGAAATTTTAGCTAAAATAGAAAACCATCATAATTTTGCGTGGAAAGAAATCTATAATAATGAAGAAGTTATTGTGCATAGAAAAGGTGCAACGCCGGCTTCTAAAGATTTGATGGGAATTATTCCGGGATCTATGACTGCCCCAGGTTTTTTGGTTAGAGGAAAAGGTGAAGAAAATGCAATAAATTCGGCTTCGCACGGTGCTGGTAGACAAATGAGCAGAACGCAAGCGATAAAATCGTTGTCACAAAATAAGATAAATGATTACTTAAATGATTTTGGAATTACGTTGATTGGTGGTGGAAAAGATGAGGCACCAATGGCTTATAAAAACATTCACGAAGTGATGAATGCGCAACAAGATTTAGTAGATGTTGTAGCTACTTTTACACCAAAAATGGTTAGAATGGCTGATGATGGATCTAAAGAAGATTAAAAAATCCTCTGTTCTGATGAACGGAGGATTTTTTAAATTAATATACTAAGTGATTAATACTTTTATTTATAACAAAAGGTAAGTGAAAATATATTGATGTATTATTTCCATCTTTATCGATTGAAGGAATAATTTTTTTCTTCTTTTTATTTAAGGAATTTAGATATTTAATAAATGCTTCATTCACTAATTCTTTTGAAAAATTATTTCCTATAACTTCAAATTTATCAAATTGACCATTAGCATCAATATTAAATTTTATTTCAGAGGAAAGTTCTATTTGTCCTATTTTCTTCTTTTCCAACACAAATAATGATTCATTTCCTAACTCTTCAATTATCTTTTTTATAAAGCAATCTTTTAATTTATCATTTCCTTTTTTCTCGAATTTTTCACATCCAGGATAAATCATCATTTTAGCTTGTTCCTTTTCTTGCGCAAAAAGTATAAAAGGAAATAATATTAAAAGTAGGTTTTTCATTATTTATTTAATTGTAACAAAAATATAGATTTATAAAACACTAAATTATAATCATTAACTATCAATAAATCATAACTAATCAAAATAATCTATATAATTAGACTTTTATATTTTCTTATCACAAACAATTAAAACACTAAATATCAATAAAATAATTAATAAAAATATTTAAATCATTGTTTATTTATTCATTCCAATAGTTTGCATAAAAAGTTATCAACAATATTATTCACAAATCAAATCTTTACCTACATTTGCAGAACATTTATAACTAAATAGTACAAAAAGATGTCACAAAACGGTATACCATCAGTTAATTTAGCAGATTTTTTATCTGATGATCCAGCAAGAAAACAAAAATTTGTCAACGAAATTGGAAAAGCTTACGAAGAAATTGGATTTGTTGCCTTAAAAGGACATTTCTTATCGGATGAGTTAGTTGATAATTTATACAACAGCGTTCGCCAATTTTACGCTTTACCTACAGAAACTAAACAAAGTTATATTGTAGAAGGTATTGGTGGTCAACGTGGTTACACAGCTTTCGGAAATGAGCATGCAAAAGGTAGCAAAGTTGGTGATTTAAAAGAATTTTGGCATTTTGGACAATATGTTTCGGAAGAAGACAAAGCAAAATACAATTATCCTGAAAATATTTCGGTAACAGAAGTACCAGCTTTTACAGAATATGGTGAAGAAACATACAAACAATTAGAAAAAACTGGCGTTTACGTTTTACGTGCTTTAGCAATTTTCTTAGGTTTAGATGAATTTTATTTTGATGATAAAGTGAAAAATGGTAATTCTATTTTAAGAGCTATTCACTATCCACCGATTACAGAAGAACCTAAAGAAGGTGCTGTACGTGCAGGTGCGCATGGCGATATCAATTTAATTACTTTATTAATGGGTGCGCAAGGTCGCGGATTACAAGTACAACGTCATGACGGAACTTGGGTTGATGCAATTGCAGAAGAAGATGAATTAGTGATTAATGTTGGAGATATGTTATCTCGTCATACAAATAATCGTTTAAAATCGACTATTCACCGTGTTGTTAATCCAGATCGTGAATTATGGGGATCTTCTCGTTTTTCTATTCCTTTCTTTATGCATCCAGTGTCTGAAATGGATTTATCTGTTTTAGAAGATTGTATTGATGATAAAAATCCAAAACAATACGAAGATATTACAGCCGGAGATTTCTTAACACAACGTTTAAGAGAAATCGGGTTAATTAAATAAGACTATTTAATCTATTATTTCAATAAAAAAAGAGGGTTGATTTTTATAATCAATCCTCTTTTTCTTTACATGCCTTTTACGTACATGTTATAATTAAAAATATCTAAACAAAGCAATGTATACTTATAATCGCTCTTATTTATATTAACTTCTAAAATAGGTTCTGAATTATAAAAACGTATTTTTAAATTGTCATTTTTGTCTAATAATAAATAGATTGAAGAAATTGTTGGTCTAATTTCGCTCATCCAATTTCTTAACGAGTCCGAAGAATCTTTTATCAACTGAAAACGCTGAAAATAATCTTCAAAAAACTTTTCCATTCGTTGCACTTGCGTCAACCGATCTAGTTCACGATACAAATCTATAAAAACGCATAATTTTTCGCGTTTCGGACAAACACAAGGAAAAGGATGTTCTTCGTTATAAAACCATTTCTGCCACTTTTTACACGTTGTTTCATCAATCGCTTGCTTAAACTGGTCTTCATACTTTAGCAGCCACCAATTCATGCGACAAATTCTAAGATTACCTTTAGATAGTTGTAAAAGTTCGTCAATATAAGAACCTACATTTAGCATTGATGATAAAAATTAATAGTTAATCGTATTACGCTAATTTACAAAATTATAACGGAAGATTATGGTTTTAAAAATAATTTTTCGAATTTAATAATCTTAAATTTTTCATCAATCGCAAACTGATAAAAATAAAATTGCTCTTTCATTATCTTATCCTTCATGCGCACATTACGAACTGGAATTAACAAGCTAAATTGAAATGATTTTGGTTGCTCAAAGTGATTAACCGCCGAATAATAAATAAGATTATACCATTGATCTATTGGCGCATAAATACCATAAAAATCTGGATACAAACCATCTTCGTGGTTTTTATAAACATTGGTTAACGTAAAACGATCAATCTCTATTTTTTCGACACATTTAAACGGAGAAGATTTACCACAAAACTTAAAATCTTTTTCGTATTTCACCGAATCTAATTTTAATCCAAATTCATCCATCTTATAATCCTGAAATTTATTTATCGTAGGATCTATCACAATTTGTTTGTTTGGATAAGCTAAATTTTGCTTGTAAATATCTTTCAGAATTGTATCATAAATTTTTACACGAATTTCATTTGGATTAACTTTCTGCGCATCAACACATAAAGAAGCAACAATAAAAAAAATACTTAATAAATACTTCATTTCAATAAATTTGGTTCAAAGTTTGTAAATATATAAAACAACTTTAAATTAATTATCGTTCAGAATTCACTTTTAAACCTATAAAATTCAACTTAAAACAATTTTTGAGTTTATTACATTGTTAACCTTATGTTAAAGTAAGGTTTTTAATAATATTCTGAAACGGATTATTGTTTCATTTCAATAATCTAAAAATCAATCACATAAACGAATACAAATAATTACGATAGATTTTAACTATTATAGTAATAGATAAAACCTTTTATCATTTCTTCATTTCAGACAAAAAAGTTGGACATTTGCAGTGTCAAATAATTTATTCATAGATAGTAATACAGAGTACAAACGAGTGAAGTGAAATGGATCATGAAGTTGAATTAACTCGCACTCTTGTTTACTTTTTAGAGTTTTTTATAGTAGTTTAGGTTGGTTAGTAATCCGTTCTTTTTAGAACGGATTATTTTTTTATAAACTATTTATAAAATCTTTCAACAAGTTAAAAACTTTTGGCGAATAATCCAAATTTAAATTTTCTACTTTATCATTTGGATCATGATAATAGCCCTTTCCTCCCAACGTATATATAAAAAACGACGGAACGCCTTTCATATAAAAAGGACAATGATCAGAATTACACGATTCTCCTCTAATCTTTATTTCTTTTAAATCTTTATTTTGAGAATTTAAGTCAACCAAACGATTAAATTGTTTACGATAAACACTTCCATTTACCACTTGTAAACCCTGATCTCCAGCTCCCATAATATCTAAATTAACTAAAAATTTAATTTTGGATAACGGAAATAATGGATTATTTACATAATAATCTGCACCCAAAATTCCTGCTTCTTCTGCTGCAAAAGCCATAAAAACTATTTTATATTTTGGTTGATTTTTGACATAATATTTCATCAAATTTAATAACATCGCTGTTCCGCTCGCATTATCGCTAGCGCCAGGAAAAACGACATTTGATACTTTTCCTAAATGATCGTAATGCGCAGAAATAACAACAACGCTGTCATTATTTTTACCATTTATAGCGCCAATTATATTTTTTGCTTCAAAATTTGGATTAAGCTCTGCTTCAACCGAATAATTATTAATTTTTAAATGATTTGTATAATATTTTGCATCAATTACAAACTCTGTAATAGTAGATTGACGTTGACTTAAACTCGAAATTAATTTATCAGATGTAAACCGAAATATAGCTCTACTTTGCGTTTCGTCTTTCTCATAATTATTCGCCCATTGCTTGTAATATTGTGCGATAGAATCAACCTTTGTATCAAGCGGCGGAAGTATAATATTTTTACCTTGTTGCAATTTTGTATCATTTATTACAAAATCTCGTGTTTTATTTTTTGACTGAAAAGATTCGATATAAGTTTTTGTATCAAAAACGTAAAAAGGCAATTTAGAATTTACAATTGATTTAGAACTTGGTTTTACAATAAAATCTGTTCCATATTTCAATTCTTTTCCATTAATTGTTAATCGTGCATTTTTGATAATATTAATCGGAAACTGAAATTTTTGTTCATAATTGCTTGCATAAGGTTTCGCTCCATTCTTTATAAATTCATTTTGCAAATAATTTGCAGCTTTATCCATGCCTTGCTCCACATAACCTCTGCCTGCCATAGAATTTGACGTTAATGTATCCAAAACTTCTTTAAAATACTTTTTATCAAATATTTGTGCCTGAGCAACTAAAATTCCTATCAACCAAAAACTTACAAATAATTTTGTTTTCATCTTCAACATTTTTCCGTTATCATCATTTTAAAAATGAATGATTCAAATATAATTATCATTTTGATAAAAAAAATCAATTATCTATATATAGAATGCAATAAAATTAAATATTCATTAAAAACTAGGTTTAATTAGCACATTCATATTTTTTATATCTTGCATTTTAAGAAAATTATAAAACTACAAATCACAATTAAATGAAAGAAGTCGTTATTGTTTCAGCTGTTCGTACAGCAATGGGATCATTTTTAGGAAGCTTATCTACTGTTCCTGCTACAGATTTAGGTGCTACAGCTATAAAAGGTGCTTTAGATAAAATTAACCTAGATGCGTCTTTGGTTGATGAAGTATATATGGGTAACGTTTTACAGGCTGGTACTGGTCAGGCTCCTGCAAAACAAGCAATGATAAAAGCTGGTATTCCAAATACGGTTCCTGCTACTACAGTTAACAAAGTATGTGCTTCGGGTATGAAAGCTGTTATGTTTGCTACGCAAGCTATTCGTTTAGGCGATGCTGATGTTGTGGTTGCTGGTGGAATGGAAAACATGTCTATGGTTCCTTTTTATTCTCCAAACATGAGAACTGGTAATAAATACGGAAATACAGTTTTGTTAGACGGAATTGTAAATGACGGTTTACAAGATTATTATAGCAAAGAAATGATGGGTACTTTTGGTGATTTATGCGCAAAAGAAAACAACATTTCTCGTGAAGAGCAAGATGAATTCGCTATCAACTCATACAAAAAATCTGCTGCTGCATGGCAAGCTGGTAAATTTGATAATGAAGTAGTTCCTGTAGAAATTCCTCAACGCAAAGGTGATCCAATCATTTTTAAAGAAGATGAAGAATACAAAAACGTAAACTTTGATAAAGTTCCAGGTTTAAGAGCTGTTTTTACAAAAGACGGTACTGTAACTGCTGCAAATGCATCTACTATTAATGATGGTGCTTCTGCTTTAGTTTTAATGTCTTTAGACAAAGCAAACGAATTAGGTTTAAAACCACTTGCAAAAATCGTTGCTTACGCTGATGCTGCTCACGAACCAGAAAGATTTACAACTGCACCAACAAAAGCAGTAGAAAAAGTACTAGAAAAAGCAAATATTGCTGGTACTGATGTAGATTTCTGGGAATTTAACGAGGCATTTTCTGTTGTCGGAATCGTAAATACAAAATTATTAAACTTAGACCCTAATAAAATTAACGTAAACGGTGGTGCTGTTTCTATTGGTCATCCACTAGGAAATTCTGGATCAAGAATTTTAGTAACGTTATTGAATGTTTTAGAGCAAAATGGCGCTAAAATTGGTGGTGCAGCTATCTGTAATGGTGGTGGTGGTGCATCTGCAATGATTATCGAAAAAATGTAATTCAATTCAGAATATAATAAAACGTCTATTCTTTGGATAGACGTTTTTTAGCTTTTGAAATCAAATTAATTGGAAAAAATCTGAAAAACATTCGACATTTATTATAATTGGCTTAAAAACCTTTTCTATATTTGTTGGATTGAACAAACACTTTTGTATGGAATATTTAGAATTTGAACAACCTATCAAAAATTTAGAAGAACAGTTACAAAGCTGTCAAATAGTTGGCGAAGGAAGCGGAGTTAATATCAAACAAGCTTGTGTTGAAATTGAAATTGCAATTGAAAATAAAAAGAAGGAAATCTATGGTAGTTTAACTCCATGGCAACGTGTACAACTATCTCGTCACCCTTCTCGCCCTTATACTTTAGATTATGCTTACGCAATCACAGATAATACGTTCATCGAAATACATGGTGACAGAACATTTGCTGATGATAAAGCAATGGTTGGTGGTATAGGAAAAATCAATGGTCAATCTTTTATGATTATTGGTCAACAAAAAGGAAAAAACACGAAAGAAAGACAATATCGTCGTTTCGGAATGTCTAATCCAGACGGTTACCGCAAAGCTTTACGTCTAATGAAATTAGCCGAAAAATTTAACATTCCTGTCTTAACTTTAGTCGACACTCCTGGTGCATATCCTGGTTTAGAAGCAGAAGAACGTGGACAAGGTGAAGCAATTGCAAAAAACATCTACGAAATGCTAAAACTAACTGTTCCTATTATCACTATTGTTATTGGTGAAGGAGCTTCTGGTGGTGCATTAGGAATTGGTGTTGGTAACAAAGTTTTTATGTTAGAAAATACGTGGTACTCTGTAATTTCGCCAGAAAACTGTTCGACAATTTTATGGAGAAGTTGGGATTACAAAGAACAAGCAGCTTCGCAAATGAAATTAACTGGTCTTGACATGTTAGAGTTAGGATTGATTGAAGACATTATTAAAGAACCGCTTGGAGGAGCGCATTACAAACCAGAAGTTGCGTACACTAATCTTAAAAATAAAGTGTTAGAAACGTACAATGAATTGAAAAAATTATCTCCAAAAGAATTACAAACACAACGTCAAGAACGTTTCATTAATTTCGGAGAATATTCAGGATAATACCATTTTTACAACAATAGTTATTGTAGAATATAGCAAAATAAAACGAGATATAAAATTACTTATATCTCGTTTTTTTATCCTAATTTTGAACCTCTTATGGAACAGGCAAATTATAATCCCGAACAATCAGCTAACATGCGCAATGTCATTGGTTTAGAGAAAGGAAAACTTCCTCCTCAAGCTGTTGATTTAGAGCAAGCTGTACTTGGTGCGATGATGATTGACAAAAAAGGTTTAGATGAAGTAATCGACATTTTAACACCTCAAGTTTTTTATCGTCCAGAACACCAAGCGATTTATACTGTTATTCAAAAATTATTTAATGATTCAGAACCAATTGATTTATTAACGGTTTCGAATGAATTAAAAAGTGAAGGAAAACTAGATCGTGTTGGTGGAGATTATTACTTGATTCAATTAACGCAGAAAATATCTTCTTCTGCTCATATCGAATATTATGCACGTGTAATACAAGAAAAATATATTTTACGTCGATTAATCGAAATATCAAACCAAGTTATCGAAAAATCTTACGATGATACGGCAGATGTTTTTGATTTATTAGACTATTCAGAAAGTAAATTATTCGAAATTACCGAAGGCGGAATAAAACGTAGTTATTCCGAAGCAAAAACTTTGGTAACCGAAGCCATCGATAAAATTAAAGCACAGTCTACCAAAGAAGGTATGAGTGGTTTAGCTTCTGGTTTTACGGAAATTGATAAAATTACAGCTGGTTGGCAAGAATCCGATTTGATTATTTTAGCCGCTCGTCCTGGTATGGGAAAAACAGCGTTTATCTTATCTATGGCAAAAAATATGGCTGTAGATCGTGATATTCCTGTTGCGGTATTTTCGTTAGAGATGTCTTCTGTTCAGCTAATTACACGTATGATTTCGGGTGAAACCGGAATTCCTGGTGAAAAATTGCGTAAAGCGAAATTAGCCGATCACGAATGGAAACAACTTTATACAAAGGTAAAAGGTTTAGAAAATGCACCATTATATATTGACGACACGCCTGCCCTATCAATTTTTGATTTAAGAGCAAAAGCACGTCGTTTAGTTTCTCAGCATGGTGTAAAAATGATTTTGATTGACTACTTGCAGTTAATGACTGCGGGTGGAAAAGCAAATGGTAATCGTGAACAAGAAATCTCGATGATTTCGCGATCATTAAAAGCAATCGCAAAAGAATTAAGCATTCCCGTTATTGCATTATCGCAGCTATCTCGTTCGGTAGAAACACGTGGAGGAAGCAAAAGACCTTTACTTTCGGATTTACGTGAATCTGGAGCCATTGAACAAGATGCAGATATCGTTTCATTTATTTATCGTCCAGAATATTATAAATTAGAATATTGGGACGATGACAACATACCATGTGCTGGTCAAGCAGAATTTATTATTGCAAAACACCGTAATGGTGCGTTAGAAAATGTACGATTACGCTTTATTAACGAACAAGCAAAATTTACAGATTTAGAACCAACTTACGGAAGCGATTTTGAAATTCAAAGTTCGATGAATAATGGTCAAAACAACCAAAATTCTCCAAGTGAAATTAGTAGTTCTATGAATTTAGCTGCAATAAATCCTTCGGATGCGTTTGGAGATATGGGCGAATTTACAAGTGCAATGAACAATGATGATGATAATCTTCCATTCTAATCAAATAAATTTTATTTAAAATATATCAAAAAAGGAATTGAACGCTCAATTCCTTTTTTTTATCTCTAATTATCTAAACAATCAATCAATTCTTCAATTAAGATTAGTTTTATTTATATCAAAAGCTTTTTTAGGAACAAGAATTGCTACAAATTTGTAATATAAAATATAAGTCAAAAATGGCAAGTTCAATCAGAACATTAAATCCTGCTACAGGAAAAATAGAAAAAGAATTTCAAGCCTATACAAGCGAAGAAATTAATCAATATATAGACGACGCACACAATTTATATCAATCTTGGAGATTTGAATCTTTCGAAAATCGTAAAGCCGTAATGAAACGTGTTGCAAACGAAATGCGCAAACAAAAAGCGCGTTTAGCAGCATTAATTACAACGGAAATGGGAAAACCATTACACGAAAGCGAAATCGAAATTGAATACAGTGCAAATATCATCGATTATTATGCAGACAATGCCGAAGAATTTTTGGCTGATGTTACCTTAGATACAGAGAAAGGAACGGCTTATGTGGTTTCGGAACCAATTGGTGTTTTATTAGGTGTTATGCCTTGGAATTTTCCTTTTTCTCAAATCGCTCGTTTTGCTGGACCGCACATTATGGCTGGTAATACAGTTGTTTTAAAAACGGCTTCTAATATTCCTCAATGCGGTATTGCATTCGAAGAAATGTTTATCGCAGCAGGCGCGCCAAAAGGTGTTTACAAAAACTTATTGGTTGCTGGTAAAGACACCGATTCTATCGTAGAAAATCCAAAAATTGTAGGTGTTTCTTTAACTGGTTCTGAAGCCGCAGGTGCTTTAGTGGCAAGTTTAGCTGGAAAAAATATAAAACCTTCTGTTTTAGAATTAGGTGGATCAGATCCGATGATTGTTTTAGACGATGCTGATATCGAAAAAGTAATGAATGGTACAATTAATGGTCGTTTACGCAATGCTGGACAAGCATGTACTTCATCTAAACGTATTATTGTACAAGAAGGTATTTACGATGAATATTTAAAGCAAATTACGGCTTATGTAAATAACATGAAAGTTGGTGATCCTACGCAAGCAGATACAAATATGGGACCTGTAAGTTCGGAAAGTGCTTTAGAAAAATTACTTGATCAAATTAATCAATCAGTAGAAAAAGGAGCGGAAATTATTTCTGGAGGAAAACGTATTGATCGTGATGGTTTCTTTTTAGAACCAACAATTTTAACAGAAATAGAACCAGGAATGAAAGCCTATGACGAAGAAATTTTTGGTCCAGTTGTTTGTATTTGGAAAGTTAAAGATGCCGAAGAAGCATTAAAAATTGCAAATGACACGCCTTTTGGTTTAGGTGCATCTATTTATACTGAAAATGTAGAATATGCGCAAAAATTGGCTCGTAGAGTAGATTCGGGAATGGTTTATGTGAACAAACAAGTTTCATCTAGCCCAGAATTGCCTTTCGGAGGAACAAAACATTCTGGTTACGGACGAGAACTTTCTAAAGCTGGAATTTTAGAGTTTTTAAATAAAAAATTAGTGATGATTGCAAAATAAATGATTGCAATTAAGTCAAGAAATATTTCCAATAAAAAAGTGCAACTAAATTAGTTGCACTTTTTTATTGAATAATTCGTTTATTTTGATCCATTTGATCGATTTTGAAAAGAATCAAATCGCGCATAATTTTTGCTCTATTTTTAGCTTCTTTCGCTATTTCTCCTTCAAAATTTTCATCAATAATACCATTCCATAATTCAATCCAACGATCAAAATGATGTGGCATTAACTTTTCTTTTTTACTTAAATTAAGATGTTTTCGCATTGGCCAACCTTCAAAAGTTGCTTTACCTAACAAGACCGTTTCCCAAAACTGAATCATGTGTGGTAAATGTTCGTTCCAATTTACATTTGCAACATCCGAAAAGAAATAACCAATTACATCATCTTTTTGCACTTTATCGTAAAATGTATTTACCAATAATGCAACATCTTGTGAAGTTTCGATATCTTTTTTCATCCAAGCAAATTTACAAAGAACTTAATTCAAAAAATCAATGTTTTTAATCACGAAAAAATGCAGTAATTTTACAGACTTAATAAATTAATAAAATTTTGGATAGCAATAGACAACAAAAAGTAAGTAAATTATTTCAAGAAGAATTAGCCGAAGCTTTTAGAAAATGGGGAGTTAAAGAGTTTCCTGGAAATTTGATTAGTGTAACAGAAGTTAAAGTAACACCAGATTTAGGAGTTTCTAAAGTTTATGTAAGTATTTTTCCAAGTACAAGAAAAGACGAAATTTTTAAGGAGATTAGAGTTAATACACCATTATTTAGAGGAATTTTATCAAAAAGTGCTTCAAAACAAATGCGTATTACACCAGAATTAGTTTTTATTTTGGACAATTCTTTAGATGAAATTGATAAAATAGACAAAGCTTTAAAAGGCGAAGGAAATAATCCTATTTTGTAATGAAAAACATTTCTCTTTACATTGCTAAACGCTACATTTTTTCTAAAACAAACACAAATGCTGTAAATATTATTACATCTATTGCGGTTTGTGCAATTTTAGTAGCAACTGCCGCATTATTTATTATTCTGTCGGTTTTTTCGGGTTTAGAAAAAATGAACCTGAAATATTATAGCAATGTAAATCCTGAAATTAAAATATCGCCTGCAAAAGGTAAAGTTTTAGACAGCACGACTTTTATCGTAGATGTTTTAAAACAACAAAAAGATGTAAAAGCTTTTTCTAAAGTTATTGAAGAAAAAGTCTATATCGATTATCGCGGAAAGCAAGATATTGCCTATTTAAAAGGTGTTGACGAGAACTTTACAAAAGTTACACGTTTAGACACTGTGATTTATGGTGGACAATATTTAGATTTTAATCGTGATGATAATTTTATCGTTTCGAACGGAATTGCAGAACGTTTACAATTGTACATTGACCCAATTACGCCAGCAGATTTGATGATGCCAAAAGCAGGAACTGGTCTGATAAAGCAAGAAAGCGATGCTTTTACGCAAAAAGATGCGTATAGTATTGGTGTTTTTATGTTGAATGAACAATATGATAAACATATTTTTACGACTTTAAATTTAGCACAAGAATTACTTCAGTTAAAAGACAATCAATCTTATTCGATTGAGGTAAAAACAACTGGAAAAAAATCGTTAAATGAAGTTAAAAACGAACTAAAAAAAGCACTTGGTAATCAGTATAAAATAGAAACGCGTCAAGATTTAGATTCAGCTTTTTTGAAAGTGATGAATATGGAAAATTTGATTAGTTATCTTATTTTTACATTGGTTATTATCATTGCTTGTTTCAATTTGGCAGGAACTATAATTGTTATCATTTTAGATAAAACGAAAGAAATACAAACGATGAAAAGTTTTGGTTTAACACGTCAAAACATCAGAAATATATTCTTTTTTACAGGTTTAATTATTACAAGTATTGCCATGTTTACG
This sequence comes from Algoriella xinjiangensis, assembly GCF_900115015.1. GTDB lineage: Bacteria > Bacteroidota > Bacteroidia > Flavobacteriales > Weeksellaceae > Empedobacter > Empedobacter xinjiangensis. Next base: position 41,628 of record NZ_FOUZ01000007.1, read on the forward strand.
GGCTTATTAATAGCTTCTGTAATTGGTTTATTACAAATGAATTTTGGTTTGGTAATGGCTTCAGAAACCATTCCATTTCCGTTTTTATTCTCTATAGAGAATTTTATAACCGTTATTTTAACCGTTTTAGGACTTGGTGCTTTTGTATCGTGGTTAATGTCGAGACAAGTAAAATAGTAAAAAATATAGCATAAAAAAGCCTCACAAATTGTGAGGCTTTTTTATGTTTAATCCCAGCGATTCCAACGAATATAAGTTGGTTTACTAAAATCAAAATCCATCATTTGATAATCGCGGTTATCTATTAAATTCGTTTTTATCATATTATCTCCATTACCCGGAATAGTTGGATAATAAGACAACGAGAAACGTATATTGTTAAATACAAAATAATCATTCGTTAACATTACACCCAAGCTAAAACGTGTATAAACAGGATTACTATTAAAAATAAACTTCTTATTATCTCCAATAATTCCGACCATTGTATTCAGAAATGGAGAAATACGGAAACCTAAAAATTTGTAAGGTGTATAAGATTGCAATTGATACTCAAACATTAATTTTTGCTCACCAATTAAACTTCTATCCGAGCGAAAACCAGCCATTCCTAAATAATCATGTTCATGAAGTGATAATTGATCAGCAGGCGAATCCAAGCGATCATGGCCTAATAAATAGTTCATTTTTGCAAAATTTCTGAAATGCCAACTTCCCAAAGTTATCAATTTTGACATGTATTGCGCTTCTACAGAAAGTGTTTTTTGTTCGAATTTACTTTTATTAAAAAATCCTCCAAACTCTGTACTAAGTCCCCAAAAACCAGTGTTTATAAAACCACCAATAGATGCTTTTCCGCCTACATAATAGCGATTACTTTGCCTGATATGTTGTTGACCAAAAGTTAATCCGAATGATTTTCCTATCGCAATATCTTCGTCAATATCATAATTAAAAATATATCTTGTTTTGACATAACGTCGCGACGAAATACCAATTCCGACCATATAATTTGTTTGATCTGAGAAAAAATGAACGGGATCATTTTCTTCTGTTGGCGTTTCTTTATAAGTACGATCATAAAAACGCGCAGAAACTATAAAATTTGTAATATTTTCTGAGCGATGATCGTCAATTCTAAAAGCTCGTGCCAACCAATAATCTTGGTAATTGTACTTAAAATTATTATTAACCAAAATAGGTTTTTGAAAGTCTAACGAATCTCTAAAAAAGACTTGTCCAACCGAAACTCCTCCAGCATAATGCGCCAAAGGCGAATAAAAAGGACGTATAAAACTAATTGACTTTGTATAATGATCGTCTTCATTTTTAAAATAACGAACATTTCCTTGAATACGAGATTTTAAAATATTTGGAACAGTGTAACTAAATTGATACAACGAATTTCCGGTTTGATAATTATGACGATAACGGTTATCCATCACATGCCCAATACCTAGAAAATTTCGTTCTCTGACGCGCAAACCAATCTTAGAACTAGATGCGGAACCAGTAATATACATACTCCACGAATCAATCGAATTAACATATAAATCAATAGAATCATTGCCAACGGGCTGACCAACAATTTCTACTCGACGAATAGAACGATTGGTACGAATTAAACGTTCGGACTCCGAAACCTTAACCGAATCGTATCGATCACCTGATTTAAAAAGTACATTTTGACGAAGCACAAATGGTTTCGATTTTCCGTGCAATGTATTACCCGCACGCTCAATCCATTTTTCTGGTTTCTGCGTAGTATCATTTAATGAATAACCAAAAGGATCTTGTGTTTTGTAATGAATATTTCTGATAATTTTTCCTTCAAAAAGATCTTCTTGGCGAGAACTTGTCTGTATTGGAAAAGTTGTTTTCTTTTTTTTGAAGAGAATTCGTTCATAAAATTTCCTGAAATTAGTATGCTCTTTCGACTTAATTTTAATCGTGTCAATTTTAACACTATCAATTTGAGCACTTAAGGATGTTGGTGTACTTAAAAAAAAGACACCGAAAAAAAATAATATGAATATTTTAGTTGCTTGCACGCTTCAATTTATAAAAGTCTTACGGCTTTTACAAATCTAGTTTTCCAATAATTTTCATCAAGCGACGAAATCATCACTCCTTTTGAGGTTGAAGAATGTATAAAATTGATTGAGCCATTGTTGTTTATGCTCTCTACAATCCCTACGTGCGATATTGAATTACCTGAAGTATTAAAAAAAATTAAATCTCCAATTTTAACATTTTCCACTTTAATTTCTGATCCATAACCAGCTTGATCGCTTGATTTACGTGGCAATTCTAAATTAAGTTCTTTAAAACTGACATAAACCAATCCCGAACAATCGAAACCTGTATTGGTTGTTCCGCCATATTTGTATGGTGTTCCTAAATATGATTTTGCTGTTTTTACCATTTTATTGACATCACGAGAAGCCGTCATATCTGTATTTTTAGAATGGTAAACCTCCGAAGTATCATTAGATTTTGCTTTGTGAGATGAAGTGTAGACTTTTTTTGAGCCAACTTTTTTATAAGATGATACTTTGTTACTGCCACAAGAAGTTAACAATAAACCGCCTACCAAAATTACTGCTGTATAAAAATTTGTCTTCATTTGTACTCGATTTGAAAAGCTCTACAGTTTTTTAACGCTTAAAATTACTAAATATTATTTTGCATAATCTCCATTAACAATTGTTTGGCACGTAACAAGCGAACTTTAACATTTGGAAGAGTTAAATTAAGTTCTTCTGCAATCTCTTTATACGTTTTATCTTCGATATAACGCAACTCAATAATCTTTTGATAAGGATCTCTCAACTTCGCAATTGCTTTGTTAAGCTTATCATTATCTTGCTTTAAAATCAAATATTCTTCTGGCGAAGGTTGATCCTCTAAAATTTCTAGTAAATTAGTTTCATCATCAATAGAAATGCTAAGTTTTGGCGATTTCCTGATATGATCAATCATTGTATTGTGTGCGATAGAAATAACCCAAGTTGTAAAATCAAAATCTTCGTTATACAATTTTAGTTTTGTAAAAACCTTTGTAAACGTTTCTATGGCTACATCTTCTGCTTCTTCTTCGTTTCTTATTTTTCCATAAACATAATTATATACTTTGTTCCACAAAAGCTCTATCACTGCATTCTGAGCATTTCGTTTTCCTTTTCTAGCTTCTAAAATTATGTTTTCTAATGTCATTTTATAACTCACTTACTATAAATATAGCAAATTAATACATATAAAAAAAGCTTCAATATAACTATTGAAGCTTAAAATCGTAGACCCACAGGGATTCGAACCCCGACTGACGGCACCAAAAACCGATGTGCTACCGTTACACCATGAGTCTGTCCATGATTTATATAAATTGAAAGAAAAAAATTGTAGACCCACAGGGATTCGAACCCCGACTGACGGCACCAAAAACCGATGTGCTACCGTTACACCATGAGTCTGACTAAATTTTTATTTCAATTGCAACATTATCATTTCAGATAAATAGATTTAATAATTACTTATTAAAAATTAAGACTTTTTGTAGACCCACAGGGATTCGAACCCCGACTGACGGCACCAAAAACCGATGTGCTACCGTTACACCATGAGTCTTTGCCTTAATTGCTGTGCAAATATAGAAAGGTTTTTTTATTCTCCAAAACTATTTTTACAAGTTTTTAGCTAAAACAGACGTCTATTTAGATAAAGGATTGAAAATGAATTTTAAAAAAAGATTAAATTTCTTAAAAAAAATGAATTTAGATCTTCATTCTTATAATTTCGCTCTTAAATTTACGTTTTAAATCTTGTCCGCAATCATAAACCATTTGTTCATTTGATGGAAATGGCGCTGTTTTTCTGTCTAACATATTTATATAATTTCGATCTAGTGAACGACGATCTCCAGAAAAACGTCCATACGAATCCGAAAAAACAAATTGGCTAACCAAGTTTTTAGATTCTATTGCTTGCTCTTTTTGATTATCAATCAAAAAATATTGCGCTGTTATTGCCGCTTCTTTTATACGTTGCGTTTCCTCAAATCTACTTTTTACTTTTATATAACGGTCAACCATCACAGGTTTTCCATCTTTATCTTTTACAACAACTCCATTTTGCACTAATTCTTCTTTGCCGTCTACAATTTGTTTCTCAAAATTATGAACTTCTATTTTTTCTCTTTCGGGAGAAACATTTATCGTTTCAAAACTTAGTTGAATCACATAATCGTACGATTTATTTACTTTTCCGGTATAAAATTCTGTCCATTTAGAATCCAATCCATACGAATTAAAATCTAACAAATCTTTCTCTAACATTTTCGGAATAATCGTTTCGGTATTATTTACTAATTGAACCAAAACCTTGTACATTCCTTTTGTTTGAGCAGAACTCATTAACGATTTTGTATTTTTATAATTCGGATAAATTGACTCTAATGTCACAAAACGATCGTAAGCCGTTTGTGCATTTATTTTACCATCTTGATTTAGAAATGAATTGGCTTCATTGTATAAAAATCCTGCATATTTTTCTTGAATCGAGTTATAAGCTTGCGAATAATCTTTGATTTTGAATGAATATTTTGTACCATTTACAACGCGTCCATCCAATCCTTGAATTGCTTTTTGACGATTTTGTAAAGTTGTAATCAATTGATAAGCTTCTTTGTATTTTGATGGATTGCTTAAATTTTCAATCTCTTTCAACCGTATTTCATCAGCTTGTTGACCTTTATTATATGCCTCGTAAATTAACGGAACATATTTTATTCCATTTTTTTCCGAAGGATTTTTGATATAAGCTTGATAAGATTGCTCAAAAGCTTGTTGAAAGTTACCAGAAATTAACGCTGCATTTGCTTCTTTATATGTATTGCAATTTGCTAAAAGTAATAATATAAATGATAAAGTAAGTAGTTTTAGTTTCATTCAAATAGAGTTTATATTCTGTGGCAAATAAACAAAAAGAAAGCCAAATAAATTTGGCTTTTCGTTTCTATTCTTCAAATTTGATTAAATCGTTTCCTAAAGTTTTCACTCTAACCAACGACTCAACTCTAATATTTTCGTTTAATAAACGATCGCGTCCTTCTTGAAAAGATTTTTCGATAATAAATCCCATTCCCAAAAGATTTGCTCCAGCTTGATCAATTAAGTTTTTAACACCCAAAGCTGCATTTCCGTTGGCTAAAAAATCATCAATAAAAATAACGTTATCATTTTCATTTAAAAATTTATTGCTCACACAAACATCGTACGTACGGTCTTTTGTAAACGAATATACTTGTGTCGCCAACATATCCGACATTGTTTTAGGTTTCGCTTTTTTAACAAAAACAACAGGCAATTCTAATTCCAAACCAACCATAATTGCAGGTGCAATTCCGCTGGCTTCTATGGTTACAATTTTATTGATGTTTAAATCGGAAAAACGTTTTACAAATTCCGACGCAATTGCTTTCATTAATATCGGATCCATTTGATGATTGATAAAACTATCTACCTTCAAAATTCCTCCATCGAAACTTTTTCCGTCCTTCAGAATTCTTTCTTTTAAAAGTTCCATTTATCTATTTAGTTTTTAAAGTTTACAAAGAAAAAAGCCAGCACTTAGGCTGACTTTATATATTTTTTTAGTTTATTCCCACTCGATAGTTGCAGGTGGTTTTGAACTGATATCGTAAGCTACACGGTTAATTCCTTTCACTTCGTTGATGATTCTATTCGAAACTAATTCTAAAAATTCGTATGGTAATTTTGACCAAGTTGCAGTCATAAAATCAATTGTATTTGCAGATCGTACAACCGCAGTATATTCGTACGTACGCTCGTCTCCCATTACACCAACTGATTTTACAGGTAATAAAACTACGAATGCTTGCGAAACTTCGTCGTATAAATTATGTGCATATAACTCATCAATAAAAATTTGATCAGCTTCTTGTAAAATTTTCACTTTTTCTTCGTCAACTTCCCCTAAAATACGGATTCCTAATCCTGGTCCTGGGAAAGGATGACGGTAAACTAATTCGCGTGGAATACCTAATTCTACTCCAACTTTACGAACTTCGTCTTTAAATAATTCGCGTAAAGGTTCTAGCAATTGCAACTTCATATCGTCTGGTAAACCACCAACATTATGATGCGATTTGATTGTTGCAGAAGGTCCTTTTACTGATTGCGACTCGATAACATCAGGATAAATAGTTCCTTGCGCTAAGAAAGCAGCGTCGTCAAAAGTCTTAGATTCTTCATCAAAAACAGCTACGAAATCTTTACCAATAGCTTTACGTTTTGCTTCTGGCTCGTCGATACCTTTTAAACTTGTTAAAAAACGATCACCAGCATCAACCATTTTGATGTTCATGTTGAAGTGTTTTCCGTAATTTTCCATTACTTTTTTTCCTTCATCTTTTCTCAACAAACCTGTATCAACAAAAATACAATTCAATTGATCTCCAATTGCACGGTGAATTAAAACTGCAGCAACAGAAGAATCTACTCCTCCCGAAAGACCTAAAATTACTTTTTTGTCTCCAACTACACTTTTAATACGCGCTATTTCTGTATCAATAAAATCAGAAAGCACCCAATTTTTTTCTGCATTACAAATTCCAAAAACAAAGTTTTCTAACATTACAGATCCAAACTCAGTATGTGTAACTTCTGGATGAAACTGAACTGCGTAAATCTTACTTTCTTCGTTTGCTAAAGCTGCTATATCAATATTTGATTTTCCTGAAACTGTGAAACCAGTTGGCACCGTCATTACTTCATCAAAGTGACTCATCCAAACTGTTGATGTTTCTGGAACACCTGTAAATAAACTGTTTTGTGTTAAAACTGTTAATTCTGATTTTCCATATTCACCTTTTTCACCTTTTTTTACTTCTCCTCCTAATAAGTGAGAAATCAACTGCATTCCGTAGCATATTCCTAAAACAGGAACGCCTAACTCAAACAATTCTTTATCAACTAAAGCTGCCTCATCTCCAAAAACTGAAGAAGGACCACCTGATAAAATAATTCCTTTTGGATTGTGTTTTTTAATTTCTTCGATTGAAGTATTGAAGGGAATAATTTCTGTGTAAACTCCAAATTCTCGAATTCGACGCGCAATTAACTGGTTATACTGCGAGCCAAAATCTAAAATAATAATTCCTTGCGTCATTGTGTTTGTCTTTGTGCAAAATTAATAGGAATTCGGCTTTAATCCAATTTTATTGCAACCAAAATTTATCATGCTTAAAATCCTTCGGTAAAAATCATCAATTCGCCTCAAATCTTAATTTTAAAGTCACTTTTAATTGAGATTTTAACGTTATTTTCGAAAATCAAATATATCACATGAAAAAAATTATATTTACCATCTTAACCACTTTTACATTAACAACTATGGCAAATGCTCAAAAAATAATTGCACATCGCGGACATTGGAATACAGAAAATAATGCGCAAAACTCAATAAAATCACTAAAATCTGCGCAAGAAATAAATGCGCATGGTTCTGAATTTGATGTTTTGATTAGTGCTGATGATGTTTTGATGATTAATCATGATGATCATTACCAAGGTCATACAATTGAGAAATCTACGGTTGCTATTTTAAAGGAATTGAAATTACCAAATGGTGAAAACATGCCGACTTTAGACGATTATTTTGCCCAAGGAAAAAAAAATCCTGATGTAAAATTGATTTTAGAACTAAAACCACATAGTTCTAAAATAAATGAAGATCGCGCAGTAAAAAAAGTGATTGAAACTATTGCTAAAAATGATATTCATAACCAAATTGAAATTATATCGTTTAGCCAAAATATTTGTAATCAATTTACAGCTTTAGCTCCTCAATTTCATGTTTCATATTTAGCTGGAGATTTGTCGCCAAAAGAAGTGAAAGAAAAAGGTTGGAACGGAATTGATTATCATTATAGTGTATTTCAAAAAAATCCGAGTTGGGTAAAAGAAGCCAAAGAATTAGGTCTTTTAGTAAATGTTTGGACGGTAAATGAGCCAAAAGTAATGCAAGAAATGATTGATTTACAAGTTGATTATATTACAACAGATAAACCTTTACTGTTAAAAGAAATTTTAGATGAAAAAAATTAGTACATTTCATAAATATTAAAAATTATTTAATGTCCTATAACAATTCGTTCGAAATTTATTCTTTCACGCAATTAAATGAAATACATAAACAATCTATCTATAAGCTTTGGAACGCAGAATATCCAGAAAAATTAGGCTTTAAAAATGATGATGAATTAAATAATTATTTGAGAAATTTAATCAATCCTATGCATTTTTTTATGGTTGATGAAAAAAGCCAAATACAAGGTTGGTCCGTAATTTTTGAAAGAGATTATGAGAAATGGTTTGCTATAATTATTAACAGCGATTATCATAAAATTGGTTTAGGTAAAAAGATGTTAGACCGCTTGAAAATATATACGAACGAACTAAATGGTTGGGTTATTGACCATCAAAATGAAGTAAAATTAAACGGTGAAATTTATAATTCTCCGTTAAATTTTTATCTGAAAAATAATTTTAAAGAAATCACCGAAAATCGATTAGAATTGGATAAAATTTCTGCCGTTAAGATAAATTGGAAAGAATTACAACAATAAAAAAAGAGAAGCTGATTAGCTTCTCTTTTCTATTTTATTCTCCAATTACTTTTTCTAAATCTGCACTACCTTGTATATTTCGCATTTGTCTTTCGATATGACTCGCGCGTTTACTGATAAAAGGTGAAGGTGGATTTACATTATATTTTCGAGGAAGTGGCAAAGCCGCCGCAATACGAGCCGCTTCGTTCTTCGTTAAATCTTTTGCTGGTTTATTAAAATAATATTCGGAAGCTGCTTCTACTCCAAAAACACCAATTCCCATTTCAGATGTATTTAAATACATTTCTAAAATGCGTTGTTTTCCCCAAATTTTTTCAATCATAAATGTAAAATAGACTTCTAAACCTTTTCTTAGCCAAGAGCGACCTTGCCATAAAAAGACATTTTTAGCTACTTGTTGAGAAATTGTAGAACCTCCACGCAATTTTTTTCCTTCCTTATTTTTCTCAATTGCTTCTTGTATTCCATCTATATCAAAACCATTGTGAACCGGGAATTTTTGATCTTCGGAACCAATTACAGCCAATTTTATATTTCGTCCCATTTCGTTATACGAAATATAATCTCGGTTAAATTTACCTTGTTCGACCATTTGTTGAACTTGTGTAATTGTAAAAGGTGGATTAATCCATTTTAAAACAACTATATATAATAGATGTGCTACAAAAAGATAAAGAATTACTTTACGAATAAATTTAAACATTATTTGATCTTAAATTGAAAGCAAAGTTAGCGGAAAATCTGAATTCTTAAAATAAAAAATGAAGTGTTTTTAGATTCTTAAATGTAATAAAATTATTTATTCCGCTTAAATTATTTCATAAAAAAAGCAGCCAATTGGCTGCTTTTAATGTATATTATTTTTATTAAAAATTAGTTTCTCAATAAAGCTCTTTCTCTTACTTCAACCAAAACTTGTTCTGCTGTTTTACCAATATAGCTACCTTCTTCTACGATAGGATATAATTGATCGTAAGCCATAACTTTTGTATTATCGATACGTAAATTAACGTGCGCACGGTTAAAATCACGGTGAGATTTTACACCCGTAGCAGAAATTAATTCAGATAAAATATGCATTGTTTTCTTGTGGAAATTATACATACGAACAGATTTATCTTGTACATCTAAACCTTTCATCAAATCACGATCTTGTGTTGCCACACCAACCGGACACGTATTTGTGTTACACTGTAAAGCTTGAATACAACCAACAGCCATCATCATAGCACGAGCAGAATAAACTAAATCTGCACCAATTGCCATAGAACGCGCAATATGGAAAGATGAAATAATTTTACCTGAAGCCACAACACGAATATCTTTTTTTAGATTATAACCACGTAATGTGTCAACAGCAAATGCTAAACCATCTAATAAAGGCATTCCTAATGAGTTCGAAAATTCTACAGGAGCTGCTCCTGTTCCTCCTTCACCACCATCAATTGCGATATAATCTGGTTTGATCCCCGTTTTTATCATTGCTTCACATATCTCTATAAACTCACGCTTGATACCGATACATAATTTAAAACCAACTGGTTTTCCTCCTGATAATTCTCTTAATCGCTTAATAAAATGTAACATACCCTCTGCATCAGAAAAAGCTGAGTGAGATGGAGGCGAATCTACAGTTGTATATGGTTCTACAGCACGAATTGCTGCAATTTCTGGTGTATTTTTATTTGCTGGCAAAATTCCTCCGTGACCTGGTTTTGCACCTTGAGAAATTTTTAATTCAATCATTTTTACATTTGGTAAACTTGCACGTTCTACATATTTATCTGGATCAAAACCACCATCGGCAGCACGACATCCAAAATAACCTGTACCAATTTGCCAAATTAAATCTCCACCTGGCTCTAAGTGATAAGGAGAAATTCCTCCTTCACCCGTATTGTGTGCAAAGTTCCCCATTTTAGCACCTTTGTTCATTGCTAAAACTGCATTTTCACTTAAAGAACCAAATGACATTGCAGAAATATTTAATAAACTTGCTAAATAAGGTTGTTTACATTCGCTACCACCAACTTTTACACGAGGATCATCAGCATGTTTGATTTTTCCTGCATACATAGAGTGATTCAACCATTCGTAACCTGGTTGATAAACGTCCAATTGTGTACCAAATGGAACAGTGTCGATTACATTTTTTGCACGACGATACACCATACTACGCATCAAACGATCAATAGGTTTACCTTCAGTATCCGTTTCTACGAAATACTGCATAATTTCTGGACGAATGCTTTCTAACAAATAACGTCCATGCCCTACAACAGGAAAATTTCTTCTAATTGCATGTTTTGTTTGCGTCATATCCGCAATACCTAATCCAATTACAGGAAGAACTATGATTAACGACCATAAAATGCCTGGCCAATAATAAGCAATTACACCTATTGCAATAAGGGTAATAATAGATCCTACTACGAAAAGTTGTCTTACTTTCATGAGTAAAAATTTAAATGATTTTGATTAAAAATTTGGTTTCAAATATATCTAAAAAAACTTGGTTTAAGCCTTTAATTTTGAAAATAATTTCTTTTAATATCTTGATTTCAAACGTTAGAGAAATAGATCGATTTTAGATTAAATAACAATTATCTAATGTCGTGAAATAAAATGAAATTTAACACGATTTTCTTTAAAAGATGCTCAACATTTTAACGAGAACTTTAAACGAATCATTCTTTATAAACTCTCGTCAAATCCAATAATTTGATTGGTCCCATCGAAAAATTCTTTACATTTTTATTCAAAAATAACGTTGTTTGATCATAAAATAAAGGTAAAATTGGTGCAGTCTGCATCATTATCTCATCCATTTGTTGATAAGTAGCTGCTCGTTCGTCAGGATTATTGATTAAAAATGATTTTTCGTACAACTGATCAAACACTACATTTTTGAAATGTGAGTAATTTGGACCTTCTGGCGCAAAGTTTTTACTATAATATAAAGACAAAAAGTTTTCGGCATCCGGATAATCTGCACCCCAATTGGCTCTAAATAATGTAAATTTACCAGTCGCTTTACCATCGCGCATAGTTGGTCCAGGCACAACATTTACCTGTATTGGCAAACCAAGTTTTGCCATTTCTGCTGCAATATATTCGCAAATATCTACATATTCTTGCACAGTTGTCAATTCAATCGGTTCAATTTTTCCTTTAGCTTTTTTATAGCTATTGATTAACTCGCGTGCTTTTTCGGGATTAAATGGATAACCACTTTTAGCTGAATAACCTGGTAAGCCTTTCGGAATAAATCCGCCATCCGCAGGAAAAGCTTGTCCTTTCATCATATACTTGATAATTTTGTCTTTATTAATGCCATAATTTAACGCTTGACGCAATTTTAAATCTATTGCATTTGGTGCATCAAGGTAAAAACATAAATAAACTGTACTTAGATATGGAACTTTCTGAATGATTAAACGATCTGCATATTTTGGATTAAGATCTCCAATTGGATTTAGAATTTCGTCTTTGTACGATGGATCTAAATCTGCCATCATATCAAGATTTCCTTTAATTAATTCTAAAAATTCTGAATTTTTTTCGGGTAAAAAAGTCAAATTAACAGCTTCTAAATATGGTAAACGTTGTCCTTTTTCGTCATATTCAAAATACAACGGATTTTTTCTGAAAACCATTTTTACATTGTCCTCCCAAATTTTAAACTGAAAAGGTCCAGTTCCGATTGGATGATTTAGAAATTCTTTATTTCCGTTTTTAAATAATTCTTTTGGTACAACCGAAGCATATTTCATCGATACTAATCCAAGAAATGGAGGAAAAGCTTCTTTTAATTTTATCTCAAAAATTGTATCATTTACAGCTTTATACGAATCTATATTATTCATAATCCATCCGCCAGAACCTCCAGCTTTTGGATCTTTTAATCGATCAAAACTAAAAACAAAATCATTTGCATTGACAAGTCGCGTAGAATCTTTTCCGAAAATTGGATGTTTGTGAAAGTAAATATCATTGCGAAGTGTAAAAGAATATGTTTTTCCATCTTCCGAAATTTCCCATGATTTGGCTAAATCTGGTTGAATTTCTAATTGATTATCAATTTTAACTAAACTATTGTAAATCAAATTACAAGCCCAACTATTGGCTTGCGTACGCGCATTGATAGGATCGAGCGACGAAATATTATCGTAACGATTTAATTTAAATACTTTTTTCTCATCAATTTCGATTTTCTTAGAACACGAAAAAGCGGTAAACATTAAGAGGATGTAAATAAAGTATTTAGTCATGATGAAAAGCTGATTTTTTTATGTTTCAAAACTATGGATAATTTCTTAAATTTGCAGCTATGAATAATCAAACTAAAACAGTTGCATTTCATACTTTAGGATGCAAACTTAATTTTTCTGAAACCTCGACGATTGCAAGAAATCTAAAAGATAGTGGTTATCAGAAGGTTGAGTTTACGGATCCTGCAAATGTATATGTTATCAACACATGTTCGGTAACTGCTAATGCAGACAAAGAATGTAGAACAATTGTAAAAAATGCCATGAAAGCAAATCCAGAAGGATTTGTGGTGATAGTTGGTTGTTATGCGCAATTGAAACCGCAAGAAATTGCGGAAATGGAAGGAGTAGATTTAGTTTTGGGTGCTGCAGAAAAATTTAATATTGCAGAATACTTAGACGATTTAAATAAAAAAGAAGAAACAATTGTACATTCTTGTGAAATTGAAGAAGCTGATTTTTACGTTGGTTCTTACTCAATTGGCGATCGTACGCGTGCTTTTCTTAAAGTGCAAGATGGTTGCGATTACAAATGTACATATTGTACAATTCCTTTGGCACGCGGAATTTCGCGTTCGGACACAGTAGAAAATGTGATAAAAAATGCAAACGAAATTGCAGAAAGAGGAATTAAAGAAATTGTTTTGACTGGTGTAAATATTGGTGATTATGGAAAAGGTGAATTCGGAAATAAAAAACACGAACATACTTTTTTTGAATTAGTACAAGAATTGGATCAAGTTGAAGCAATAGAACGTATTCGTATTTCGTCAATTGAGCCAAATTTATTGAAGAATGAAACAATAGATTTTGTTTCGAAAAGTAATCGATTTGTTCCACATTTTCATATTCCATTACAATCTGGTAACGATGAAATTTTGAAGAAAATGAAACGTCGTTATTTATCTAATCTTTATTTAGATCGTGTTTCAAAAATTCGCGAAGTAATGCCACACGCTTGTATTGGTGTTGATGTAATTGTTGGTTTTCCTGGAGAAACAGAAGAATTGTTTATGGAAACATATAATTTTATCAACGAATTACCAATTAGTTATTTACACGTTTTTACTTATTCGGAACGTGATAATACAGAAGCTATCGATTTTGAAGGTGTTGTAGACCAAGGCGAACGTAAACGTAGAAATAAAATGTTGCGTATTTTATCTGAGAAAAAACGTCAAGCATTTTATCAATCTCAATTAGGTTCTACGCAAAAAGTATTGTGGGAACATGATAATAAGGATGGAAAAATGTTTGGTTTTACAGAAAATTATGTAAAAGTTCAAACCGAATTTAATGCAGAATTTGTCAATCAAACACATTTAGTTGATTTGGTTAGAATCAATCATAACGGAATAGTTGAAGTTAAAATAAACGAATTAGAATTAGCAAAATAATTTGTAAATAATAGTTAAAAGAAGCCCAACATAATTGGGCTTCTTTTTTTTGTACTAACTTTACATTTAGGAATAATTTTTGTAGATTTAATAAAAAAATTAATAGTCATGAAAATCGTACATTTTGCTTTTATAGTTTTACTGTCCTTATTTGTAACAAGCTGTAGTACAGTACAAGTAAGCACAGATTATGATAGATCAGCTAATTTTTCAACTTATAAAACATATTCATACCACGAAAAAGGTTTGGATAAATTAAAAGTGAATGATTTAGATAAAAGACGTTTGCTAACTGCAATTGATACACAAATGGCTGCAAAAGGATTTACAAAAGTTTCTTCTGATGCAGATTTAGTTGTCAATGTATTAACAAGCACAAAAGAAAAAATATCGGTATCTAATAATAATTGGGGTTACGGACCTTACGGTTATTACGGTGGATATTATGGCGGAACAAATGTTTCGCAATATCAAGCTGGTACAATTGTTATTGATATAATTGATGATAAAAAGAATGTATTAGTTTGGCAAGGCGTTGGTGCTGATCTTAATTTGAGTAATATTAGCGCAAAAGCTGAAAGAATACCAAAAGCAGTGGAAGAAATTTTAGCTAAATTTCCACCGCAACCAAAAAAATAAATAACATAATAATTATATAAAAGCTCTTCAGATTGAAGGGCTTTTTTTACGGAATGAAATTTGTATTAAAAAAATCTTTAATTTTGTTAAAGAAAATACAACAACTTATGAAAAATATGAAAACCAACATTTTTAGTCTAATCTTTTTAGGATTATCTACATTGTCTTTTGCCCAATTAGAATTTGGTGTAAAAGGAGGCGTAGGAATAAGTAATACAACTATTGTACATGGTGTTTCGAAAGAACGTATCGGTTTTTTAGCAGGTGCAGTTGCTAAATATCCATTAACAACTAGAAATGAAAATCATTATATACAAGCCGAAGTTTTATACACAAACCAAGGAGAATATTCTTTACCAAAAGAAAATGGACATAAATACAAAGCCTTTTTAAATTATATTAATATTCCTATCATGTATAAGTATTACTTTGATGATCAAGGGAAAGATTTCTTTTTAGAAGCTGGACCACAACTTGGTTTTAAAGTTTCAGAAAAATTTGATGAAGGAGAACCAGAAATAGAAAATAATATTCCTAAATCTTTTGATTTAGCTTTTAATATTGGTGGAGGTTATTCTATAGATCGTAAATTTGAAATTAATTTAAGATATCAATATGGCTTAATTGACACATACGATTATGTAAAATGGGATAATAAAACTAACAGAACATCATTACTATCATTAGGAGTTACCTATTTCTTTAAATAATATATGAAACCGCTTTTTAGCGGTTTTTTTATTATCTTAACTGAAAATACATTTGCATGATTTTCAAAACTTTTTTGTCGATTCTACTTACTACTTTCTGTTCGGTTATTTTTGCTCAGAATATCATTAAGGGTTCTGTTTTAGACGAGTTTTCGAAACCTATTGTTAATGCTACTATTTATGTAGATGGTTCTACAATTAAAACGACTACTAATCAAGAAGGTGTATTTGAAGTAAGTCTTCCAAGTGGACAATATAATCTAATTGCAAAAGCAAATAATTTTGAGAATTTCATTTTATCAATCAATACAAATGATAAAAAGATATATAAAATTGTTTTAGATTCAGAAATAATTGCTTTACAAGAAACCGTTGTGCAAGCAATGTCTAAAGATGATTGGAAATATTATTACGAAATGTTTCTTAAATTATTCTTGGGAAATAATGAAGCCGCAACCAAATGTAAAATTGAAAACTCTAAAGATTTACGTTTTCATTACGATAAAAATTCTAGAATTTTAACCGCTTCATCACGAAATCCATTAATCATTACAAACAATTATTTGGGCTATAAAATAGAATATGATTTGGTTGATTTTAATGTCAATTATCAAACAAATTATGTATTAACATTAGGCACAGCTTTGTTTACAAAACTTGATGCAAATAATGCTAAAACCAAAAAATGGAAGGAAAATAGAAAATCGTCTTATTTAGGAAGTGTAACACATTTTATGAAAGCTATTTTTGATAAAAAATTAGACGAAGAAGGTTATGATGTAAAACGTCTTATTCGAAAAACGAATCCTGCGTATCAAAAATTTAAAGATGAAATGTTAATCGGTGGACAAATTTCTGGGAAAGTTCCACCTAAAATAATTACTTATTTAGTGAATCAAAAAGTACCGTACGATAGTTTAAAAATAGTTGATGGCAAGAATCAATTTCTAAATTTTAAAGGTTTGTATTCTGTCGAATATAAAAAAGAAAAAGAAGATATTATTTATTCTAAACAAAATGGATCCAACTATACATCTAATCAATTATCAATTTTTGCTATAAAAAGTGATTTGTTAAAGATTGAAGAAAATGGTACGTATTATCATCCCGCACATTTGATTGTTGAAGGTTATTGGAGCTGGGAAAAAATTGCGAATATGGTTCCGATTGATTATAAAATAGAGTAAAAAGTTCTTATAAATTTCGAATAAATCGTGATGGTCTACAACCTGTATGCTCTAAAAATGCATCCGAAAACGTTTTTCGAGAGTTAAAACCAACTTCTTCTGCCAACGCATCAATTGTATATTTTTTAAGCGTAGGCTCGTTCATTAAGCGATTTACAGCATAATTAATTCTCAATTCATTGATATATTGGTTGAAGTTTTTATTTCTTGAAGAATTTATATAATTTGAAACAATTGTTCGATTTGATTTTAATTCTTTCACCAAATCATTCAACGTAAATGTCGGATTTAAGTATAATTGACACGCCTCAAATGTAGATAAACTTGCCTCTAACCTATCGTCGAAAATGCTTTTTCCTTTTTCCTTTTTTACCGATTTTGCTCTCAGAGATAAAGTACTTCCTTTTAACTTTGTTATATCTCCTAATAATTTATTTATCCTGTTTTTATGCTTTTTCTGATAAAAATAATAAACACAAAAACTGCATAAAACCACTAATACAATAAAACCTATCACCGAATATTTTAGTCTATTATTTGATTTTTCTAAGTTATTTCGTTCAAATTTTAACTTTGTATTCTCGTATTTTTCTAGATTTGGTTTTGCAATCAAATTATCTGTTGCATAATACAAACTATCAAACGACAACAAATCATTAATCGCTAAAATTTGTTCATTTTTATTTCCTTTCAACTCATTATAAGCAATTAACCTTTCGTAAGACAAACGTAATTCATCATTCACAATTTTCTTTTGTTTAGACAGTTTCACAACATTTCTAAAATAATTAATTGCTTCATCAACTCTATTTTCTTTGTACAAAATCTCGCCCAAATATTGTTCGGTAATTATATACCACGTAAAATCTTGCTGTTTCAGAAATACTTTTTGTGATTCTTTTAATTCAGAAAAGGCACTTTTATAATCTTTTTTATAAAAATTAATTATTCCTTTATTCTTAATTGCGTAATGATAATTTAGTGTATCAACGGTATTTTTTAACTCTAAATCATTGTAAAACACACTTTTTTCTAGATTATTTGCTTTAATATTCAAATACGATAATTGCCCAAGCGTATTCAAATATTTTTTGAAATGTTTACTGTCTTCTTTATTCTGATTAAAATAAGTTAAACACCTTTCAAAAATAGAAATTGCTTCTTTTGTTTCGTTTAATTGTGCTTTTGTCGTAGCAATTCCAAATAAAGTAGTATAATACAAATAATCATCTTTTACACTTAAAGACAAATCATTAGCCGTTTTATAATTTTTTAAAGCTTCATTATAATTACGTTGTTCATAAATATATACAGCTTTCGAAATATAAGCATCTGTCAAAATTTTCTTATCCTCTAATTGATACGCCAATACAATTGCCGAATCTATATTTCTAAGATTTTCCTGATAAGTTTCGCTTCGGTTATTTAATAAAGAATCTATCTTTTTTAACTCATTCTGTCCTTTTACAATAGTCGTTAAACTTATAAAAAGAAGTATAAAAATGATTTTTGTAAAATCATTTACCGAATTTTTAAAATACAAATAATTAATTTTCAACAGTTTAAATAATTATCGTGAATAATGATCATTCCTTACGAACAAATAAATTATGGTTTAAAAATATCAATTAAAATTGTATAATCAAAACGCTTTATTTATTCAACTCAATATAAAACAAACAAATACACCTTTTTATTATGAAGTTTCTACAACTTATTTTCCTCTTATTTGGTTCTATTCTTTTTGCGCAAAATTTATATTCGCTAAATGGCAAACTTGTCAATCAAGAAAATCAACCAATAAACCTTTCAGAAATTTATCTTTATGATGAAAAACGTAATTTAATAAACAGTCAAATTTCCGAAAACTCTACTTTTGAATTTATTAATTTGCCTGCACAAAAATATTATTTAACCGTTATTACAACAGATTCTACGGAAGAAATACCATTATTTTTATTGGACGAAAATAAAAATATAACCTATACAATTCATGAAAATCCGATTGCGATTGATGAAGTTTTAATCAATGCAAAAAAGAAAACGTTTAAGATGGAAAATGGTAATTTAACGATCGATGTTGCAAATTCTATCTTCAATAAAAGTACAAATCCGACAGATTTATTTTCAAAATTACCTTCGGTTATGCTCGGTGCAGACAGAGAATCGCTTACAATTATCGGAAAAGGAAATCCTTTGCTTTATATTGGGAATCAAAAAGTTGATTTTAACGCAATTAATACGCTTTCTGTTGATGATATAAAATCCATAGAAATCATCAAAAATCCAACTGCGCAATATGAAGCTGAAGGAAAATCTGTTATTAAAATTACTTTAAAAAACATTAAAAAAGATGGTTTTAAAGTGAATTTACAAGAAACATTATCTTTTAAAAAGAAGTTTAATAATTATTTTAATTCAAACTTTCAATTTCGAAAAAACAAAAGCGAATTTAAGATTAATGCGGCTTATAATACAAGACAAGCTTGGGAAAGTAATGGTTTTGATTATTTGGTATCTGAAAAAAACATCCAATCAAACTATATTATAAAATCACAAACTAAGCAACCAAATTTTATTTTAGGAACAAGTTTTTTTCAAGAATTAAACACAGATGGAGATTATTTGACATTAAGTTTAAACGGAAATTTCAAAAATGATAAAGGCTTAATTGACACAAATACAAATTACAGCGATGACAATAAAAATGAGCACATTTTAACGCTTAACAAAAATGATAATCAGCGAAATTACACCAATTCTCTTTTTAATTACAACAAAGTTATTAAATCAATAAATGCAACACTTTTAACTGGATTTCAGTTTACAAATTTTAGTAAATCGACTAATTATATCTTTTCAAATAACATTAACGATACTGGTTTTGAATATAATCAAACTCGGAATCAAAAATATCAAATTAACGCTTATGCAGGTCGATTAGATTTTGAGAAAACTTTTGATGAAAAAACCAAGATAGAATTGGGTGGAAGTTTTACAAAAGCTGCTGCAAAAACCAATAATAAAACAGAATTTGCAATTGCTACGCCAACACAATTTCTGAAATATAAATTTGATGAATTAAACACAGCGTTATATTCTCAGTTTTCAAGCGAGATTAAAAAAATCAATTATAAAGTAGGTTTACGTCTTGAAACAACAAATTCTGATGGTTTTAATGAAATTTTAGCACAAAAAGACATTAATAAAAACTATGTAGATTGGTTTCCGAATGCGCAAATAAGTTATCAAATAGACGATAAAAAAGTGTTTTCTTTGTCTTACAATCGTACAATTGATCGTCCAGATTATGGTTCTATTTCTTCGGGAAATCTGTACGGAAGTCCCTACGTAGAATATGGTGGAAATTTTAATATTTTACCAACATATACCAATACTGTAACTGGAAATATTGCCTTAAATAAATGGGCAATAAATGCATCATTTTATCAAAGTAAAAACCCGATGGGATATACATTAGTTTATGATGACAAGCGTGATATTTCTACTTTTACAGCTGTTAACTTTGAAAAAGAGAGTGGTTATTCGGTTGGTTTAGATGTTCCTTTTGAATGGGAAATATGGTCATCTCAAAATAGTTTTTCTGTCAATTATAATAAAACGCAAGACAGCACGGCTATACTTAGAAAATCTACTCCGTATTTGTATTTTTACAGCAATAATACCTTCAAAATTGCAAAGGATTTTAATTTTATAATAAATGGATATTGGCTAACAAAACGAACAGAAGGAATTTATGAACGAAACGCTCAAATAATTGCAAATCTTGGATTAACAAAAAAAATAAAAGATTTTGATTTGACTTTAAATTACAATGATCTTTTTAAACAATTAGAATTTAGAGAGGTTTTAGCTTATGGAAAAATTAGTTCTAAAAATGTATTTTTTGTTGATAGTCCTGAATTTTCTATCAGTTTAAAGTATAATTTTGGTAAAATATCTACATCAAATTACAAAGAAAATAAAGTGAATGAGGATGAAAATAGAATCAAATAAACCTCAACACAAACAATAAAAAAAGCCACTCAAAACGAGTGGCTTTTATATTTATGGATTTGTTAGAATTGTATTGTATTATAATTCTAAAGCTTTTTTAGCATCACCTCCCATTAATAAATTTAATGGATCTTCAATTGCTTCTTTAACCGCAACTAAGAATCCTACAGATTCGCGTCCGTCAATAACACGGTGATCGTAAGATAATGCAATGTACATCATTGGAGCAATAACAATTTGTCCGTTTTTAACAACTGGACGCTCAACGATATTGTGCATTCCTAAGATACCTGATTGTGGTGGGTTGATGATTGGCGTAGACATCATAGATCCAAATACACCACCATTTGTGATTGTAAATGTACCTCCTGTCATTTCGTCAACAGAAATTTTACCGTCACGTACTTTGATTGCTAAATCTTTGATAGATTGCTCAACACCACGGAAAGTTAAGTTTTCTGCATTACGAACTACTGGTACCATTAAACCTTTTGGTCCTGATACAGCAACAGAAATATCTTGGAAATCAAATTTTACTTGGTAATCTCCATCAATCATAGAGTTTACGTCTGGGTATAACTCTAATCCGCGTGTAACCGCTTTTGTAAAGAAAGACATAAATCCTAATCCAACACCATGTTTAGCTTTAAATTCGTCTTTATATTGATTACGTAATGCAAAGATTGCAGACATGTCAACTTCATTAAAAGTAGTTAACATTGCAGTTTCATTTTTAACAGAAACTAAACGTTGTGCAATTTTACGACGTAATACTGACATTTTTTTCTCAGATTGTGCACGATTTCCAGAAACTGGAGCCGTACCCATTGCTGGAGTAAAACGTACTGCATCTTCTTGTGTAATGCGTCCGTCGCGTCCTGATCCTTTTACTTGAGAAGCATCAATACCTTTTTCATCTAAAACTTTTTTAGCAGTTGGAGATGGAGTACCTGTAGCGTAAGTAGCGGCTGGTGCAGCAGGAGCTGGCGCAGCTTTAGGTGCTTCTTCTTTTTTAGGTTCTTCTTTTACCTCAGCTTTTGGTGCCTCAGCAGCAGCTCCACCTTCTGGTTTTGCTGCTGATGTATCAATAAGACAAACAACTTGTCCTACTTCTACAACATCACCTTCTTCAGCTTTTAAAGTGATAATTCCACTTTCTTCTGCTGGTAATTCTAATGTTGCTTTATCAGAATCAACTTCAGCAATAGCTTGATCTTTTTCTACGTAATCACCATCTTTAACTAACCACGTAGCAATCTCTACTTCTGTGATTGATTCCCCTGGTGATGGGACTTTCATTTCTAACATATCTATTAGCTTTATTTTTTTATTTAAATACTTTATTAATCACCTCTTCAAAAATAGCAGCCCAACGTTTACTAGAACCTGGCGCTGTTGCAGCACTTTCTGCTGGAGAAATTACGTCGAATGGATATTTTCTTAATTTGCGTAAGATATATGACCATGCTCCCATATTTTCTGGCTCTTCTTGTGCCCAAACTAATTCTGCATTACCATATTGAGAGATAATTGCATCAACTTTTTCTTCGTTTAAAGGATATAATTGCTCTAAACGAACGATAGCAGTTTCTTTATCACCTAATTCTTGACGTTTTTTGTCTAATTCGTAATAAATTTTTCCTGAACAGAAAACTACTTTTTTAACTTGTTTCGCATCTACAGTTACATCGTCAATAATCTCTTGGAATGCTCCGTTAGAGAAATCTTCTAATTTTGAAACTGCTGCTGGATGACGTAATAACGATTTTGGAGACATTACAATTAATGGCTTACGGTAATCTGTTACAACTTGTCTTCTTAGCGCATGGAAAAAGTTTGCAGGAGTTGTAATGTTAGCAACAAACATATTGTTACCAGCACACATTTGTAAGAAACGCTCTAATTTAGCTGACGAGTGCTCTGCTCCTTGCCCTTCGTATCCGTGAGGCAATAACATTACTAAACCGTTTTGTAATTTCCACTTATCTTCTGCTGCTGTAATATATTGGTCGATTACAATTTGAGCACCATTTACGAAATCTCCAAATTGAGCTTCCCAAATTGTTAATGCTTTTGGATTTGCCATTGCATATCCGTAATCAAAACCTAAAACTGCATATTCAGATAATAATGAGTTGTAAATTCTTAATTTACCTTGGTTATCATCAATATGGTTTAATAAGATAATTTCTTCTTCTGTATCTTCAGTTTTTACAACTGCATGACGGTGAGAGAAAGTACCACGCTCTACATCTTCTCCAGATAAACGCACGTTACGTCCATCTGTTAAAATAGATCCGTATGCTAAAGCTTCTCCTAATCCCCAGTCGATTTTATCATCCTCAATCATTTTTCCACGTCCTTCTATTAAACGAGAAACTTTTTTGATTAATTTTTTACCTTCTGGTACTGTAGATACAGCTTTTGCAATTTCTTTTAATTTATCTGCTGGATAAGCTGTATCTGCCGTAGCTAATACTTTTTCTTCTGTAGCAATTGTAAATCCTTCCCATTCTTCTGGAATAAAAGGAAAAATATGGTTGCGTTCAATTTCTTTAGAAGCTTCAAAATTAACTTCTAATAAAGCTTTAAACTCAGCCTCTTTTTGTTTTACAATTTCTTCTCCAATAACACCTTCTTTTAATAATTTATCCTTGTAAATTTCACGAGGATTTGGGTGTTTAGCAATTAAATTATATAATTTTGGTTGTGTAAATTTTGGTTCATCACCTTCGTTATGACCATATTTACGGTATCCTAATAAATCAATAAAAACATCAGAACCGAATTGTGCGCGGTAATCTGCGGCAAAACGGAATGCATGTACAACAGCTTCTACATCGTCAGAATTTACGTGCATTACCGGAGATAAAGTTACTTTAGCAACATCTGTACAATATGTAGATGTACGTGCGTCTAAGTAATTTGTTGTAAAACCAATTTGGTTATTTACAACAACGTGTACTGTACCACCAGTTGTATATCCATCTAATCCTGCCATCTGAACAACTTCGTAAACGATACCTTGTCCTGCTACAGCAGCATCACCATGAATTAAAATCGGAATGATTTTAGAATAATCCTCGTTATAATCTTCTTCAGCCTTCGCACGTGCAATACCTTCTACAACTGCATCTACAGTTTCTAGGTGAGATGGATTTGGTGCTAAATTGATTAAGATATCTTTTCCGTTTAATGCTTTGATTTTGTTTGATGACCCCATGTGATATTTAACATCACCAGCCATTAAGTCAGAATCAAAAGCTTTTCCTTCAAACTCAGAAAAGATTTGAGAATATGATTTACCAAAAATATTAGCCAAAACGTTAAGACGTCCACGGTGTGCCATACCAACAATAACTTCTTCAACTCCATGCTCTGCAGATTTGTTGATTAAAGTATCTAATGCCGGAATTAAAGACTCATTTCCTTCTACAGAAAAACGCTTTTGTCCAACATATTTAGTATGCATAAAGTTTTCGAAAGCAGTTGCTTCGTTCAACTTTGCTAATACTCTTTCTTTTTCCTCTTTAGATAATTTTGGCTGATTTAAGTTTTGGTTTAACCAATTCTGAATCCAGTTAATTTTCTGAGGTTCTCTTACATACATATACTCGATTCCGATAGATTCGCAGTACATGTTCTCTAGGTGACCAATAATTTCACGTAATGTGATTGGTCCTCCAATACCTAATATTTCTCCAGCATTAAAAGTTAAACCTAAATCTGCATCTGTCAAACCGAAGTTCTTGATGTCTAACGAAGGTTCAAACTTCCTACGCTCCCTTACAGGGTTTGTCTTAGTAAATAAGTGTCCACGCGTACGGTAAGCATCAATCAAATTGATTACTTTAAATTCTTTCTGTACATTTTCGGGAACTTGAGATACTACAGTTGGGTTAACAACAGCTTGTGCTGCTTGACTACCTCTGTTTGAAGCTGATTGTGGTGCTGGTGCAAATAATGGTTCTCCATCATATGTTGCATTCGCAAAATCATATCCTTGGAAAAAAGCTTTCCAACTTGGTTCAATACTGTCCGGATATTGGACATATTGATCATATAAGTCGCCTATGAACTCTATATGAGCGGCGTTTAAAAACGAAAAACGATCCATAAAATTTACTCTCTATGAGATTTAGCTACAAAAATAAACTATTTACACCTTTAAAAAAAATTACTTTCATCATATTTATCATATCACGCCATAAAAATATATTATAATCAAATAATTATTACATTTGATATAAATTTAAGAAAGATTTTACATTTAGATGAGAAATTTTCTAACAAAAAAATTAAATAAACGCTGGATTGGGTTCATTATTATATTTGCCATTTTTGTCGTAACCGTATGGTCTAGTAATAAGATTGTACAAGAATTAAAGCGCGAAGAACATAAACGAGTAGAAAATTATGCGAAATCGTTAGAGTTAATCAGTTCTTCAGAATTTTTAGACTCGAGAACGCAAGACTTTCTTTTTAAACTAATTGAAGACAACAAAACAATTCCTGTTGCTTTGATTGATGATAAAGGAAATATTTCGGATACCAAAAATATTGATGAATCGATTACAAATAATGAATCGCAGCTAAAAAAATATGTTTTAGCGATGAAACGTGATGATCAAATTATCGAGGTTGATTTGCCCGAAGGTAAAAATTACGTTTATTTCAAAAACTCAAAACTACTTAATCAACTGCAATATTATCCTTTAATTATTATCCTATTAATTCTGCTATTTTTTGGGTTTGCATATTGGTATTTTAAAACTGTGCGCGATACCGAAAAAAGTTATTTATGGGCTGGTATGGCAAAAGAAACGGCACATCAAATTGGTACGCCACTTTCGTCGTTAATGGGTTGGGTTGAATTGTTGAAATTAGAAGATATTGACCAAATGTCTGTTATAGAAATAGAAAAAGATGTGGATCGTTTGAAACATATTGCCGATCGTTTTTCTAAAATTGGTTCGACTTCAGAATTAAAACAAAATGATTTAATTGCGACAACAAAGCAAACGGTTACTTATATTTCGCAGCGAATTTCGAAAGGAATTGAAGTTAATTTTACCGCAGATGTAGATGAATGTATCATCAATCTTAATGCTTCTTTATACAGTTGGGTTATCGAAAATTTGATGAAAAATGCGACCGATGCCATGCAAAATAAAGGTGTTTTAGATATTTCTATTCACACAAAAGGTAAGTTTGTCGAAATTTTAGTTTCGGATACCGGTTCTGGAATTCCAACAAAATTACAACGTAAAATTTTTGAACCTGGTTTTACAACTAAAAAACGTGGTTGGGGATTAGGATTATCGCTCGCAAAACGTATTATTGAAGAATATCACAAAGGGAAAATATTTGTAGCAAAATCATCCAAAGAAACTGGAACTCAGTTTAAGATTTTGTTGAAGAAATAATTGTAAAAAAAATGATGTCATTCAGATGACATCATTTTTTATATTTTTTAATCTTTTATTCCGATATAAATTTCGATTTCGGCATCAGCAGGATTCTGCGCTTTTTCTGTGTACAATTCGTAATCATATAAATAGGTACGATTAAGATTTGCATCATCGTTCCAAATTTGTTGCCACGTTTCGCCAACAGCTTGATGAAGTTCACCTTTTGCAAGATATTGTTTGAATGTTTGTGGCTGAAACTCACGACCAACCATTCCGTCCGGAATATTATCTAACGAAGAAACTTCTAATCCAATAATCGTTGTATATTTTCCTTTAAAATCACTTTCGTAATCGGTATAAATTGCATAAATATTTGGACTGATTGTGTTTGGTATCTTCTGAAGAATATTTTCTCCAAAAAATTGATGCCACAATTTTCCTAAATCTTCTATTGCTTGATTATCGTTATTAGATGTTACAGTTGAAATTCCTATTATTTTTAAACTTTTCATTTCTTTTGTATTCATGTTAAACACTTCGAATTATTATCTAAAATCCTAAAATTAATTTCGCGATAGAAAAATAAATCAACAACCCAAAAATATCATTACTTGTCGTAATAAATGGACCTGTTGCAATTGCTGGATCTACACCATATTTATTTAACATAATTGGAATAAAAGTACCAATTAAACTTGCCAAAATCATGACGATAACTAATGCCAAAACAATTGTAGAAGAAATTTCGTAACTCGTACTCATTAAAAAATGTGTCGCTATTAACAGAATTAAGGCTAATAATGTACTATTTAATAAGGCTAAAATCATTTCTTTTCCTAATCTTTTCCAAATAGAACCTGATATGTTGTTATTCGCCAAACCTTGCACAATAATCGCAGAAGATTGTACGCCAACATTACCTGCCATTGCGGCTACAAGCGGCGTAAAGAAGAATAATTGTGGATACAAATTCATCGCATTACTAAAACCTTGCGAAATATTAACCGCAATAAAACTCCCAACCAAAGCCAACAAAAGCCATGGAAAACGGGCTTTGGTTAGTTTCCAAATATTATCATCCGAATCTACATTTTGTGTAATACCGGCAGCTAATTGATAATTTTCTTCGGCTTCTTCTCTAATCACATCAAGCACATCATCCACCGTAATTACACCAACCAAACGCATTAATTCGTCTACAACAGGAACTTCGTACAAATCGTATTTTTCCATCACTTTCGCAACTTCCAAATCACTTGTATATGTTTTTACATATTGTACTTTATCGTTGTAAACATCGCCTACTTTTGTGTTTGCAGAAGTTGTTAGCAATCTTTTTAAACTTAGTATTCCTAATAATTTATCATCATCATCAACTACATAAATAGAAAAAACTTCTTCTAATTCTTCTGCCTGTTTACGCATTTGTTTTACGGCTGTAATTACCGTCCAATCTTTGTAAACTTTTATCAACTCTTTTCCCATCAAACCACCTGCCGTGTCTTCGTCGTAGCGCAAAAGGTCTACAATTTCTTTGGCATGTTCTTGGTCTTCTAACTGCGCAATTACCGCATCTTTCTTTTCTTCCGAAAGTTCATTAATAACGTCTACCGCATCATCGGTATCCATTTCATTAATTACATCTTCGGCAATTTCTTTGGCAGTTAAAGTTTTAAGGAAATTACGTCGATCATCTTCTTCTAACTCAAGAAGAATATCAGCAGAAATTTCATTATCGAGTAAATCAATTACAAAAGATTGTTCTTTGGTCGAAAGTTCATCAAACAATTCGGCAATATCGGCAGGATGCAGGTCTTGCAACATTTCCTTTACCTCTTTTGCGTTTTGTTGTTTAATTCTTTCCGTTAAGATTTCAATAAAATCTTTTGTAATTTTCAATTCCATAGTCTATTGCATTCTTTTTGTTAATTCAATAAAATCTTCGACAGATAATTGTTCTGCGCGCAAGCTCATAAATTCGTGATCTTGTAAATCTTCTGGAATTCCCATTGCTTTTAACGAATTACGAAGCGTTTTTCTTCTTTGTCCAAATCCGGCTTTTACAACCTGAAAAAACTTTGATTTACTTACACCTTCTATTTCAGTTCTGTAACGACGCATCAAAATAACGCCCGATTTTACGCGTGGCGGTGGTGTAAATACGTGTTCTGGAACTGTAAATAAATAATCGCATTTATAATAAGCCTGTGTTAATACAGAAAGTATACCATAATCTTTTGTTCCTTTTTTAGAAGCGATGCGTTCTGCAACTTCTTTCTGAAACATACCACATAATTCTGGTACCATTTCGCGATCTTCTAATGCTTTGAATACGATTTGCGATGATATATTATACGGAAAATTTCCTAGAATTGCAATTTGCTCATCAAATTTTGATTTAAAATCCATTTTCAAGAAATCTTCTGAATGAATTTTAAACCCTGGATAAAAGGGTTGATAATTTTCTTTTAAATACTCTACCGACTCTGTATCGATCTCTACAACTTCAATATTTTTCTTAGCTTGTAAAATATATTTTGTCAACACTCCCATTCCTGGGCCAATCTCCAATACACGATCGTATCCTTCCCAAGTCAATCCTTCGGCAATATCACGTGCAATATTTTCATCATTCAAAAAATGTTGACCTAAATGTTTTTTAGCTTTTACTTTCAAATCTTATAAATTTAAGTTTTCTTTAACCAACTTATCGCAGAATATATATCGGAATAAGTTTCCTGCGAAATAAGTTTTTTTTATCTTAGCCCCAAAATTAACCCAAATGTCAAAAACGAACGATAAATTTGAGAAAAAAAGACTACGTTCTTCTAACATCACTGTTGTGATTAGTATAGCGCTAGTTTTATTTCTGTTAGGTATTTTCGGCTTAATTGTCATTAATGCACAAAGTTACGCAGAACATCTAAAAAGAGAATTAAAAATTGAAGCTTATTTTAAAGATGTTGAAGATCCAAAATTAAAAGATAAAGAGCTTGATAATCAGAAAGCTTACATCGATTCGTTAAAAGTAAAATATCCTTTTGTTGAGGCTACACAGTATATCAGCAAAGAAGATGCGGCTAAAATTGCGAAAAAAGATTTAGGAACTGATGGTAGCGATTTCTTTGAAGAAAGTATATTTCCTGCATCTGTACAAATCACGCTAAATCCTGCATTAATACAATCTGTAGAACAAATTGATTCTATTAATAAGGTATTGGCTAAAAATCCAATCGTAGACGAAGTAAAAAGTGATAAAGAAGCAATGGTAACAATTTACCACAGCATCAATAAAATTACTTTCTGGATTATGATTTTTGCAGTTATCTTCCTAGTTATAGTTGTTGTTTTAATTAATAACTCTATTCGACTTAAAATTTATGCAAAACGTTTTAGCATAAAAACAATGCAATTGGTTGGTGCAAGAAGACGTTTTATTATGAAACCATTCTTGATAGAAGGTGCAATTTTAGGCTTTTTTGCAGCAGTTATATCTGTTGTAGGACTTAGTATTTTATGGTATTTATTGGCAACAAAAGTTGGCTTGGTATTATGGAATCCTAATTATACAATGCTAATTATTATCTTATTAAGCATTGGTGTTATAATTGCAGTATTTAGTACTTTATTTGCAGCTTGGCGTTATTTAAGATTAAAAACGGATCAACTTTACTAAAATGAAATCAAATACAATCAATACAACTAATAAATCAGCATCTTCTCAAGATGCTGGTTTTAGTTTTTTATTCGGAAAAAGAAATTACATCTTTATGGCAATTGGTGTAGCATTAATTGGTCTTGGATTTTTATTAATGACAGGACACGATGCCAACACAAGACCAGACGGAACGTGGGATGCAAATTATTGGAACAACGAAATCTACTCTTGGAGAAGAATTAGATTAGCGCCATTTTTAGTATTAGTAGGTTTTGCAGTCGAAATTTATGCCATTTTAATCAATCCGAATAAAGAAAAATAATGACAATTTTACAAGCAATTATTATTGCTATTATTGAAGGTTTGACCGAATATTTACCTATTTCGTCAACAGCCCACATGGGATTTACAGCCGCTTTAATGGGAATGCCCGAAAGCGAATTTCTAAAAATGTTTCAAGTTTCAATTCAATTTGGAGCAATTTTATCAATTGTAGTTTTATATTGGAAAAAATTCTTCAATTTCAAAAACTTTGATTTCAGTTTTTACATCAAATTGGCTTGTGCCGTAATACCAGCATTGGTTTTAGGAAAATTATTTGATGATAAAATCGAAGCCGTTTTAGGAAATCAAGTTGCCATATCAGCCATGTTAGTTTTTGGTGGAGTTATTTTACTATTTGTAGATAAATGGTTTAAAAATCCAACTATTACCGACGAAAAACAAATTACACTTAAAAAAGCTGTGATCATAGGTTTTTGGCAATGTTTAGCAATGATGCCAGGTACATCTCGCTCTGCTGCCTCTATTATTGGTGGTATGACGCAAGGTTTATCCCGCAAAGCTGCGGCAGAATTTTCTTTCTTTTTAGCCGTTCCTACCATGTTAGCCGTTACAGTTTATTCTGTTTTTGTAAAAACTTGGGGCGAAAATACAGCTACTCCAATGAAAGGTTATGAAATGATTTTACAAGATCAACAACATATTACATTATTCATAATCGGAAATGTTGTGGCTTTTATCGTTGCATTAATCGCTGTAAAAACTTTTATTTCTGTATTAACTAAATATGGATTTAAACTTTGGGGTTGGTACAGAATTATCATCGGAATAATTTTATTGGTTTATTTTTGGAACAATCCAACACAGCCTGTAAAAGAAAACACTTCGTCAGTAGAAACGACAATGATTGAGCATAAATAAAATGAATACAGAAAAAATTCAGGAAGGTCATGTCTTTTTGATTGACAAACCGTTGGATTGGACATCTTTTGATGTGGTAAATAAAATCCGTTGGAATATCAGAAAAGCATACAATCTTAAAAAAATAAAAGTTGGTCATGCGGGTACTTTAGACCCAAAAGCAACTGGTTTATTACTGATTTGCACAGGTAAATTGACAAAGCAGATTGACGAATATCAAGCACAAGAAAAAACATATACCGGAACTATAAAAATTGGCGTTACGACACCAACTTATGATATGGAATCGGAGGAAAATGAAACTTTTCCGACAGAACATATTACGGAAGAAATGATTCACGAAGCGACAAAACAATTTGTTGGCGAAATAGAACAATTTCCACCAATGCATTCGGCCATTAAAGTTGACGGAAAACGTCTATACGAGCTAGCGCGTGTAGGAAAAGAAATAGAGCGTAAAGCTAGAACAATTACCATTCACAATTTTAAAATCACAAAAATAGACTTACCTTTTATTGATTTTGAAGTAAATTGTAGCAAAGGAACTTACATTCGTTCTTTGGCTTTTGATTTTGGTAAAGCTTTAAATTCGGGTGGATATTTAACTGCGTTACGCAGAACAAAAATTGGAGATTTTGATGTCATCAATTCCGATAATTCTTCTTTTGAGAGAAGTTATTTCGAGGAAAATCAAGAAAATAATTAATCAAAATATAAAATGCTTTAGAAAATTCTAAAGCATTTTTGTTTTATATAACATTTATAATGTTGTCAGAATTTTATTAATTTCTGCACTTACTAATTTCGGTTTTTGCATCACCATAATATGCGTTCCGCCTTCTATTTGTATAGCATCTTTTATATTTGTTATCGGAAAAACAATATCTTTTGTACCGTGTAAATGTGTTATATTTTGCTCGTTATAAGCTAAAGAATGATCCCAATTAACAATTTTATGAATAGACCATCTTAAATATTCAGCATCTTTAAACTCAAAAATATCATCTAGCCCATCTCGTTCTCTATTGGTGTAATACAATTTTCTTAACATCATGTACGAAAAAACGTGATCCGAAGTTAGGAAACTCATCGGTATAATTTTGTGCGCATTAATAGAAGAAGAAAATTTAAAAAGTTTCGGAATTTCTGTTCTATTCTTAACAGTCGAAACTAAAATGGTGTGTTTTGGATTGATAAATCGATTCATTTCTTGCACGATTATACCTCCAAAAGACAATCCCATCAAAAGAAAATCTTCTGTGGGATTTATATTATCCAACATTCGTTCGGCATAATGAGCGAGTGTTTCGTCTTTTTCGGGATTGAGCCAAGGAACATAAACTTGCTCAAAACCATCTTCCAAGCGTAGATTTTTGAACGCATTTTTATTTGCACCTAATCCACTAACTTGATATATTTTCATACGTTATAAAATGTCTTTTTTCTTTGAATAATCTGTTGGACGAACGCCAATTACTTTCTGAAAAGTGTTACTAAATGTTGGCAAACTATTGTATCCAACCATTGTAGATATTTCGCTGATAGAATAACTTCCGTCAATCAATAATTGTAAAGCTCTTAACATTCTTAGAATTGTAAAATATTGTACGAATGTCATGCTCAAATCTTTTTGAAATAAACGAGATAATGAGCGTTCTGAGAATCCAAATTCAGCGGTGATTTTTTTCATTGTAATCGAGCTGTCCATATTGTCATCTAAAAACTGTACAATTTTTTTCAATCGTTCGTCGTGTGCTAAAGGTAAAGCTAATCGTAAACTATTTTTACTAACTTTTGGTAAAATTTCCTTAAAAGCTTGTGCTATAACATATTCACTTCTATTTTCCGAAACTATATCTCCTTTCCATTGATTAGAGAATAATAAAAGTTCTAATAATAAACCGTCTGTAGGATAAATTCCTACTTTTTTGTAAAAAGCGTGATCTCCTTCGTTAATAGGAAAGTAGAGATTTCGCATAATTACCTCTGGTGTATTTGGGTGTATACTGTGTTCTGTGTGCGGAGGAATCCACATATAATGTCTGGCAGGTAAATAAAATGTGTCTTTTCCTATTTTTACATAGACAATACCGCCTTCGCAATACAAAAATTGAGCTTTGTTGTGCTTATGCTCAACCACGTACGCTTCCGAGATTTCTTTGTGATAACAAAAGATAGATGTTGGTGTTTTGTCAATCTCTGTCAAATAATATCGTGTATCGAATTTATTATCCAAGTGTATATTCATAGTTTCTTTAATCTGCGAACTAATATAATAATTAATTTGATATAATGTATAATGTACACAAATAAATATGTCTGTATTAGATAATTATTTGGCTTTTTTTAATATTGACAATCTATTATTTTTTGCAAAATTTGTAATTCCCTCTATTAAGAAGGTATAATAATTGAAAAGTATTAGAAAATAAGTTGCATTATGTTAGATAGAATAAAATTAACTGACTTACAATCAAAGGTAATGACGGCAGAAGAATCTGCCAATTTTTTTGAAGATGGAATGACTGTAGGTTCTAGTGGTTTTACAAGAGGAGGCGATTCAAAAGTTGTATTAAAAGCTGTTGCGGAGCGTGCCAAATCTGAGAATTTAAAAATCACTTTAGTAACCGGAGCTTCTTTAGGTCACGGAACAGATGCTGCATTAGTAGAAAGTGGTGCGTTAAAAAAACGTTTACCATTTCAGGTAGATACTGTTATGCGAAAAAATATTAATGCAGGTAATGTATTATTTATAGATCAACATTTAGGTGAAACTGCTGAACATATATTAGATGGCCAATTTAAAATTAATTTAGGTGTTTTAGAAGTTGCCGAAATTTTAGAAGATGGTTCTTTAGTGCCTACAACTTCTGTTGGTAACAATGCTGTAATTGCAGCAAATGCAGATAAATTAATTATTGAAATCAATACAGCAATTCCTACAAATATTAAAGGTATCCACGATATTTATAGTGTTGAGGAATATGGAAAAAGAACAGCTGTTAATATTACTGAATGTGATACTTTAATCGGAACGGAAACTATAAAAGTAGATCCTTCTAAAATTATAGCTATCGTTTTTCATGATATTACAGATGCTCCTGGAGATATACAACCAGCTGATGACGCAACTGCGGCAATTGCTCAAAATATTGTAAGCTTCTTCGAAAATGAAGTTGAAGAAGGTCGTTTAACAAAATCATTAATGCCATTACAATGTGGTATTGGTAAAGTTGCAAATGCAGTTTTAGGTGGATTAGAGCATTCTGATTTCGAAGATTTAGTGATGTATTCTGAAGTATTACAAGATTCTACATTTGATTTGATTGATTCTGGTAAAATGAAATTTGCTTCGGCATCTTCTATGACGGTTTCTCAAGAATGTTACGATCGCGTAATTGGAAATATCGACAGCTACAAAGGTAAAATTGTATTGCGTCCGCAAGCTATTTCTAACTCAGCCGAAGTT
Source organism: Algoriella xinjiangensis (assembly GCF_900115015.1). GTDB lineage: Bacteria > Bacteroidota > Bacteroidia > Flavobacteriales > Weeksellaceae > Empedobacter > Empedobacter xinjiangensis. The sequence continues at coordinate 76,240 of NZ_FOUZ01000007.1, forward strand.
ATTCGTCGTTTAGGAATCATCGGAATCAATACATCTTTAGAGTGTGATATTTACGGTAACGTAAACTCAACACACGTTTCTGGTACACACATGATGAATGGTATTGGAGGTTCTGGAGATTTTGCGCGTAACGCTTATATCTCAATCTTCGTAACGGCTTCTGTTGCAAAAAATGGTAATATTTCGTCAATTGTTCCTATGGTTTCTCACGTAGATCATACAGAACATGATGTTGATATTATTGTTACAGAGCAAGGTTTAGCAGATTTAAGAGGTTTAGCACCACGAGAAAGAGCTATCGAAATTATCAACAATTGTGTTCACCCAGATTATAAAGCAGAATTATTGTCTTATTTTGAAAGAGCTTGTGCAGAAAGAGGTGGACAAACACCACATATCTTAGAAGAAGCATTTTCTTGGCATTCTCGTTTAAGAGAAAAAGGATCAATGAAAAAAGAAGAATTATTAATGGTTAACTAAAAATAGTACCATCATTATACTCTTATAAAAGCATAATTCGATTTGTCGGATTATGCTTTTCTTTTTAAATAATGTAACTTTGTTATAAGTCTAGAATAAATGAAAAAAATAATATTACTTACAATAACCTTGACAACATTTTTTGCATGTCAATCTGGTAATAATAAAGAACAAAATTTAGAACAAATCGATAAAAAATCTGCGCGCGAAGTCGTTTTATCAACCAAAACTGTTGGCGATTCTGTTTTACACATCACCAATCAAAAAATTTGGGCAAATGATCTTTTAATCGGCGAAAAAGTAGACACATTAATTACGCACAAACAATTTTCTCCGTCCGATTCTACATCTACACCAATATATGTTACAATTCAATAAACCTTTTCCGATGAATAAAAAAGAAAGAAGAGCAAGCAAAGTCGTAACATTGGTTTTAATTTCTTCGGTACTTAGTTCATGTGTACAAAAAGAAGCTGCGCCTGTTGCTAACAATACTCAAAAAGTATATATGCGTGCCGATTCTACTGCACCATACACCGATGTTTCCGAAAATTACACGAGTAATAACAACAACGGTAGTCATGTTGGTGGTATGGGAACTTCTCTGCTTTGGTTTATGGCTTTTCGTAGCTTAACTGGTGGTATGGGCTATGCAAGTCCAGGTTTGCATCAACAATCAAATGTTGGTACTAATTCTGCAAAAGCAACTGCACTAAAAAGTCAAACAATACGTGGTGGTTTTGGTAAATCAGGCTCATCAAAATCAGTTTCATCTTAATTATAAATCATGCAAATCAAACGATTACAAAAAGATTCTAATTGGCAAGAACGATTAGAAAATATTGGATTTGGCTATCATACAGATGAAAAAAATCAAACGTATTGGGTAGAAGATTATTATTATTCGATTACCGAAAAAGAAGCAGATCAAGTTTTTGAAGCGACAAACGAATTATGGGAAATGTGCTTAAAAGCAGTGGAACATGTTATTCAAAATAATCGTTTAGATGAGTTTAAAATTCCAAAATTTATACAACCTTATTTAATTGATACGTGGGAAAATGATGCGCCAAGTATTTATGGACGTTTTGATTTTGCGTATGATAAAAATAATCAAATTAAGTTATTAGAATTCAATGCAGATACGCCCACTTCTTTGTTTGAATGCGGTGTCGTACAATGGCTTTGGATGGAAAATTATTTTGGAGATACAAAAGACCAATTTAATTCGGTACACGATAAATTAATTGAAACTTGGAAAATGTTGAAACCATATTTAAAAGGTGATACACTTCATTTTTCTTGTGTTAGAGAGTCTTTAGAAGATTTAACGAATATAGAATATCTACGCGATTGTGCTATACAAGCTGGTATAAACACAAAATTAATTTATGTTGATGAAATTGGCTGGAATAATGTAAATTTTGTTGATTTAGAAGAACAACCAATTACAGATATTTTTAAATTATATCCGTGGGAATGGATGGTGAATGAGCTATTTGCATACAACATCAAAAACGATGAAACCAATGCAAATTGGATAGAACCAGCTTGGAAAATGATTTTATCAAACAAAGCTATTTTGGCTGTTTTATGGGAAATGTATCCAAATCATCCGTTATTATTAGAAACCTATTTTGATACACCAAATGAGATGAAAAACTTTGTTAAAAAACCGCTTTTATCTCGCGAAGGTGCAAATATAGAAGTTGTTAGAGATGGTAAAATTACCGAACAAACAACTGGCGAATATGGCGACGAAGGCTTTATTTATCAAGCTTTAGCAGAATTACATCACGAAGAAACAGGTTATTCTATTATCGGAAGTTGGTTAATTGGTCAAGAAGCTTGTGGAATTACTTTTCGAGAAAGTGATCAATTTATTACAACCGACAAAAGTCGATTTGTACCACATATTATTGAGTAAATATTTAGATATAAAATATAAAAAAGCTTCGCTATTTGCGAAGCTTTTTTTATGTCATTTAGAGAAACGAGGAATCTCTATTTTATGTAGATTCTTCACTTCGTGCCAAATAAAATTTTAAAGGTTTTTAAATTGATTAATTAAAAGACATTCAAATATTTATCCTATTAATTACAGATAATTCAAAAAATAATTGCTTTTATATGATTTTTTTCATAAATTTTAGAAAGATTCCGTAAAAGAACTATTTTTTATTAAATAATTAAGTCATAATTCCTTATAAAAAATATTCTTCAAAAACTGAATCAAAACCAACTATAAAAAACCAAAAATTAAGTAATTATGGACTTTCTTGATGATTTATTAAATTCCTCAACACTTCCTACAGAACGAATCTCGCAAATGTTGGACGAGGATTTATTTTGGCAAATTATTGAAAATTCTTTGATTGATGCAGATAATTTACATGATCAAGAAAAATATCTTTCGAAAGAATTAGAAAATTTAGTTGCCGAAGATATTATTGGTTTTCAATTACGATTAGAGTATAATTTATATTTGTTACATACGCCCGAAGCGTGGTGTGCAGCGTGTATCATGAATGATGATACGGATGTTCATCATTTTTTCTACTTCAAAAGTTGGGTTATTTCACAAGGACAAGAAATGTTTGAAAAAACTATTTTACATCCCGATAATTTAGCCGAATATTTTGATGAAGGTTTTAATGACGATGATTTATATGAGTTCGAAAATTTTAATATGATTGCAGATAATGTTTTTTATGAGAAATTTGAACATAAAATTATCGATTTTATCGACAAAAACTTTTTTCAGTATCTAACTCAAAATTCTCCAAAGCCCGAATTTGATTGGGATGACGAAAATTTGGCAAGTTTACAAGCCATTTGCCCTACTCTTTTTCAGATTTTTGTTGAAGATTATTCTCCCGAAGACGAAGATTATGATGATGAGGAAGATGAAGATTTTGATGATGAATAAATTTACTACTGTATTTATTCCATTAGAATCAGACAATAATTTATGGAAATACCTGACAATAACCTCTTTAACAATTTATTTTTTTATCGTTTTAATTGGGTATAGTTTTTTAAATTTCTTTTTATTATCTGGTCTAATCATTGTTCAACTCTACTTTATTATTTCTAAACAAACTGAATCTTACGAATTCAAAAACAATCAATTTATTTATACTTTTTTATTTTACACAAAAACGGTAACTTTTACAAGTTTTAGCATAAAAAGTGGAGAATACAAAGATTCTTATAAGAGAGTTACTAATGGACGAGTAATAGAATTGTACAATGAAAACAAAGTTGTATGCTCAATAAAAGATATACATAATAAATATGTGTTTGATGAGATTTTATCTTTTTTGAAAAAAAATCACATTGAAATTACTAATGATAATGAATTTAAGCTTAATTATCTTGACAAAAAAATTTCTATAATCGGAATATTAGTTTCTACTTCTTTATTAATTTTCTTTTTTTCATTTTTTATTGAGAATTACAACCCAAATAAATTACAAGAATATAAAACAATACAAGGACATATTGCTTATAATCCACATATAGATAAGGTTGGAAAAAAGAATAGGAAAAAACATATTTTAGTATTTAATTTAAAGGAATATCCAAGCACTCGTTTTATTTTACAGAATGATAATTTAAATAAAATGAATGGAAATGAATTTATAAAATCTGATCATATAAATAATTCTATTGAATTTAATATCTATAAAGAAGATGATGAGTATAAAATTAAGAAATTAACACAACCTTACTTTTTATCTCATTTTAATAATAAAAATGGAGTAACAATACAATCAATAAAATACAAAAATCTTGATTTAATTACTATTGATACGCTCGATAAGAATAATGAAGGTGTACTATATTTATCAAGCTTTATACTTATATTTTTAAGTGTTTATTTAGGTTACTGTTTATACTACATATTTAAAATTTTAAACTAAAAAAGGAGAACCAATTGGTTCTCCTTTCATATATAAACTAAATTTTATTAATTATCCTAATACTTTAGCAACAGTAGCTCCGATATCAGCTGGCGATGCAACAACGTGAATTCCACATTCTTCCATAATAGCCATTTTAGCTTGTGCTGTATCATCAGCTCCACCAACTATAGCACCTGCATGTCCCATTGTTCTACCTTTTGGTGCAGTTTGTCCTGCGATAAAACCAACAACTGGTTTAGTTCCATTTTCTTTAATCCAACGAGCAGCTTCAGCTTCTAATTGACCTCCAATTTCACCAATCATTACGATACACTCCGTTTCTGGATCATTCATAAATAATTCAACAGCTTCTTTTGTTGTAGTTCCAATAATTGGATCTCCACCAATACCAATAGCTGTAGAAATTCCGTAACCAGCTTTTACAACTTGGTCAGCAGCTTCGTAAGTTAAAGTTCCTGATTTAGAAACGATACCAACTTTACCTTTTTTGAAGATAAATCCTGGCATAATACCAACTTTAGCTTCTCCTGAAGTAATAACACCTGGACAGTTTGGCCCGATTAAAGTTACATCTCTTTGATCTACATAAGCTTGTACTTTAACCATATCTTCTACTGGAATACCTTCTGTAATACAAATAATTACTTTGATACCAGCTTCAGCAGCCTCCATTACAGCATCAGCAGCAAATGCTGGTGGAACGAAGATAATAGTAACGTCAGCTCCGGCTTGATCAACAGCATCTTTAACAGTGTTGAAGATTGGTAAACCTAAATGAGTTTGACCACCTTTACCTGGAGTTACACCTCCTACTACTTGAGTTCCGTACTCAATCATTTGTTCAGCATGAAAAGTTCCTTCTTTCCCTGTGAATCCTTGAACGATTATTTTTGAATCTTTGTTTACTAATACAGACATTGTGATTTTTAATTTACACAAATATAAAATCTCTTTCCCGTTTTAAAAAATATTCGTTGTAAAAAATACGCTAAACATTTATTTATTCGCGTCTAATTCGCATAAGATATTTGTCATAAAAAAAGTCAACCAATTGGTTGACTTCATTCTTTATTTATTTTTTCTGTATTCTTTTACCATTAATTGGGTCGTTGCGAGTTTTTTATACAACGAACGTGCTTCTTCTGCTGGTGTACCAAAATAGGCTTTTCCACCTTCCAAAGACTTACTTACACCTGCTTGTGCAAGTAACACTGCTTTTGTACCAATTGTTACACCACTTGTAATACCAACTTGTCCCCAAATAGAAACTTCGTCTTCTACAATTACGCAACCTGCAATACCAACTTGCGATGCTAACAAACATTTTTTACCAATAATTGTATCGTGTCCAATTTGTATTAAATTATCCATGATTGTTCCTTCTCCAATTATTGTAGATGCAGAAACTCCTCTATCTATCGTACAATTAGCACCAATTTCTACATTATTTTCGATAATTACATTTCCCACAGATTTTAAACGATCAAATCCTGATGGACGAGTTTTATAGTAAAAAGCATCTGCTCCTAAAACTGTTCCTGAACGAATAATTACATTATCACCAATTATTGCATGATCGTTAATTGTAACATTTGCGTGTATCAAACAATTTTTACCAATTTTTACATCGTTTCCAACAAAAGCGCCTGGCTGTATAATTGTGCCTTCGCCTATTTCTGCTGTATCCGAAATATGTTTTGTTGCCGGCTGAAATGGTAAAAAATATTGTCCAATTTTCACAAAATCACGAAATGGATCATCAGAAATTAATAATGCTTTTCCTTCTGGACATTCTACTTCTTTATTAATTAAAATAATAGTTGCCGCAGATTCTAATGCTTTATCATAATATTTTGGATGATCTACAAATACAATATCACCAGCTTCTACGCGATGAATTTCATTAATTCCTTCTACAGGATAATTTTCGTCACCAATATATTTTGCATCAATTATAGCTGCAATATCTTTTAATTTATGTGTTTTTGGAAATTTCATACTTTCAACTTCTTAATGTGTACAAATATAAAAAGAAAAAGCCGCCTACAATGAGACAGCTTTTATGATTTTTATGATTGAATGATTATTTTTTCTTGAAAACCATTGTTTTAACATCATTTGCATATAAAACTAATTTCCCGTTTTGGATTTCGTATTTATTTACATTGTTAAAACGTTCGCCAAAAGCATCAGAATCTACACCTTGACATGCCATACGAGTTGTTGCAATATTTTTAACTGTTAACGAGTTGCCTACCGCTACAAAACCACCTGTTAAGTTGTTACAACCGTCATTTCCAGATACTAAATTGTTTTGAAAAGTAAGTGTTGGTTTTTGATTTGGAAAACGATCATCTAAAGATTTTGCACTTCTATCTCTACCAATAAATTCTTCTAATTCCCATGTACCAGCTAAAGTACCAGCGCGTTTAAATCTCATAATTGCGATATCTCCTTGTATCAAAGTCATTGTATCTCCATCAACAGCATAACTTAATTTACCTTGTAATTTCGATTTAAAATTAGTGTCTTGCACGCCTTCACAAGCTTTCATTGTAGACATCATGTTACCAAAAGTAATTTGATTACCTTCTATTGTTATTCCACCTCCCATTGTGTTACAACCATCCGAAGCATTAAGCATTTTGTTCGAAACAAAATCTAAATAAGGCACTCCCATTGGATAAGCATCTGACAAAGATTTACCTCCTTCTGTCATTATATAATCTAATTCCCATCTACCTAAAACACTATCTTTAGAAGTTTGGTTATTTGATATAGGATTAGTTACTGTAGAACATGACGATAAAAATCCTGTAGCTAAAATGGCTGCGAAAGATATTTTTAAAATAGATGATTTCATAATTATTAATTTCAAGTTTCGAGAGTATATACGAATACCGTACCAATTTTAACATTTAACCTAAAATTGTTATTAACACAGCTTATTAAATAGGGACAAATAAAAGGGATGTGAATAAATTATCTTAATTTTGAATAATTAATTATCATTTCTAAATTCCTTAAAAATACTCAATTTGATTTCTCAAAGAACCATAGATATTATTTTTGAAACTGCTCGTGTAGAAGAAGTTGTTGGCGATTTTGTAGTTCTAAAACGTGCAGGATCTAGCATGAAAGGTTTATCGCCTTTTGGTAACGAAAAGACGCCGTCATTTGTTGTTTCGCCTGTAAAACAAATTTGGAAAGATTTTTCTTCTGGTAAAGGTGGAAATGTTGTGACATTTTTGATGGAAGTAGAACAATTTACTTATCCAGAAGCGTTGCGTTGGCTTGCCAAACGATATAATATCGAAATTGAGGAAGATGCAGAAGCATCAATGGAGCAAAAACAGGAAGAAAAAGAGCGCGAAAGTTTATTTACTTTGACTGAATTTGCGAAGAAATTTTTCATCAATCAATTGCATAATTCCGAAGAAGGAAATCTTATTGGTTTAAGTTATTTTAGAGAAAGAGGTTACACAAAAGAAATAATTGAAAAGTTTGAGTTAGGTTATTCTCCTAAACAATGGGACGTTTTTGCAGAGTATGCCCTAAAAAACGGTTATACAAAAGAACTTTTAGAAGAATCTGGATTAGTTAATTTTAAGGAAGACAATAAAAAATATGATAAATTTAGGGAACGTGTTATGTTTCCTATTTATAGTTTTTCGGGGCGTGCACTAGGTTTCGGAGGTCGTATTTTACAAAATAATGTAAAAGCACCAAAATATCTAAACTCGCCCGAGAATATGATTTACCATAAAAGTAAAACGCTCTATGGTTTATTTCAGGCAAAGCAACATATTACCAAAAAAGATCATTGTTTTTTGGTCGAAGGTTATACCGATGTTTTATCGTTGTATCAGGCAGGTGTGCAAAATGTTGTGGCAAGTTCGGGTACAGCTTTAACTGTTGAACAAATTCGTTTGATAAAACGTTTGACAGAAAATATTACCGTAATGTACGATGGCGATTCTGCCGGTATTAAAGCTTCTTTTAGAGGAATTGATATGATTTTGGAGCAAGAACTTAATGTTAAAGTTCTTTTATTACCAGAAGGCGAAGATCCAGATTCGTTTGCTAAAAAACATTCTGCCACGGAAATTGAAGAATATATAAAGGATAATGCAACCGATTTTATCCGTTTTAAAGTAAATGTTTTATTGGACGAAGCAAAAGATGATCCAATCAAAAAAGCAGCTTTAATACGAGAAATTGTAAAATCGATTTCCTTAATTCCGAATATTATTAAGCGTGAAGTTTATGTAACCGAAACCTCGAAATTATTACAGATTAGAGAAGAAGTTTTATTTAAAGAACTTGCTCAACTTCAGAAATCTGGTGATAAATACCACGAAAATTCGAATGATAATTTTTCGGAAGGAAAATCAAAAAATAAACCCACTATTTCTGTCGTTTCTCCTACAAAAGAGATTATAAACGTACAGCAAACCGTTGAAGATGAAATTATAAAACTAATTTTTCAATATGGTGATTTAGAAGTTGATTTAAAAAACGAGAACAACGAGCTATATAAAACTACTGTTATACAAGAAATAATTTCTCAGTTTGACGAAAATGAATTGCGTTTATCAAATCCACTTTATCAATCTATTTTAGATGATGTAAAAGTTGGATTAGAAAAAGATGAATTGCGCACTGGTACTTATTTTTCGCGTTTAACAAGTTCTGAAATCGTTAATCTTGCTTCGGAAATGATGTTAGAAAAACATAGTTTAAGCGAAAATTGGACGTTAAAACAAGGTATTCATATACGTAAAAGAGAAGAATTTGTTTCGAAAGATTTATTTGATGTTTTATTGCGTTACAAAATTCTATACATCGATAATTTGATTAAAGATTTAATGAATCAAACTAAAAATCCAGAAATTAAAGCTGAAGAAACAAGTCAAATTTTGCAACAAATTATGCATTTTACGGGTTTGAAAAATATTCTGAATCAACATTTAAATCGTGTGATATAATTTCTTGATTATTCTTAAATGTATAAATAATTAAAATTCAGTTATTTAACTTTATTTTCACATATTCTCTTAAAAAAATTAGTAAGTTGATTATTTTTTAACTTATAGTTAACAAATAGCTTTAACTCTACTGAACATAAAGCTTTAGAAGTATTTGAAACCTTGTAAATCATCACTATAAACTATGCACGTGTAGATAAAGTCTATTATGTGTTATTTTAGTATTACGATTCAGAAAAAGCTAAAGAATGACAAAGAATTTTTTAACATTATTAGTAATGCTGATGATGATCTCAGTAGCTCAGGCCAAAGGAAAATCAAGTTTTTCGACAGAAAACCCATTACCGTTACCGGTTTCATTATATGCTAAGAAAATAGTTAATTCTAATTTATTAGGTAAAATGGCAAGTATTACCAAAACAGATACAACTGTAGCGGAAATTGTAGAAAAAGCAGGAAATAAAATAAGTGGAATAGTATCTTGGTATGCTGATAAATTTCACGGTAAAAAAACTTCGAGCGGCGAATTATATGACAAAAATAATCTTACAGCTGCACACAAAACTTTACCTTTTGGTACAAAAGTAAAAGTTACTAACACAAAAAACGGAAAATCTGTTATTGTAAAAATTAATGATAGAGGCCCGCACACAAAATCAAGATTATTAGATTTGAGTAAAGCAGCATTTACATCTATTGGTTCTACTAATTCGGGTACACTGAATGTAGATATGGAAGTAGTAGATTAATTGCATTTTTAGATATGAAAGAAAAAAGGTTTGAACATTGTTCAAACCTTTTTTTGATTTAATCATCGTGGTGTTTACGGTGATTTTTATCTTTCTTATAATACTTATTTACTTTTTTCTTTTGTTGCCCTGGCGCATATCGTTTTGCAGATTTATCGCCATGTACTTTTTTGTGTTGTCCGGGCGGTAAACTTCTGTGATTGTCATATCTCGTATCGTATCGAGGATATTTTTTATACTTTTTTTGTTTTTTATTACGGTGCTCTATCCCGTAAACTGTTGTAGATCCATCACAAGAAGTTAAGAACAACGCAGCAAGTGCAAAAATTGCAACAAGATTAAATTTTCTTAAGATTGTTTTCATATTCATCATTCATTAATACTCGTTTTGTAAGACAATAACCTTACCAAAAATCAAGTATAGTTAACTTTCTGAAATTTATATTGGAATAGTATTTGAGTCAATTAGTTAAACGAAACAATTATGAAAGAAAAAATACAATATCGATACAAAGCAACTGCTGAAGCTTTGAATGAATTGAAAGAATTGGGTTATACAATTGATTATAATATCGAGAAAGAGCAAATAAAAGCTGAACCAGCAAACTTTGACATTACATATATTTATCGTTACGAAGGAAATTCTGATCCTGATGATGAATCTTCTGTTTATGGAATTGTAAACAACAAATCAAACGAAAAAGGTGTTTATGTTGTGGGTAATCTTAGTACTGATGACGATGTAGATCACTTTTTGGTTGATTTAGAAATTAAACGAAGAACAGTAGAATAGTTTATAAATTATTAGTAAAAATAAAAAAAGCTCGATACAAATTGTATCGAGCTTTTTAAGTTTTATTCTAAACTTTCTACTAGAAAGGATATTCATAAATTTTTGATTCGTGAAAGTAAGGGTGACCTTTAGCTTCTAAGTTTAATTTAGAAACTGCGTTCATTACTACGAAAGTAAATAAACCTGCTACCGCTACTAAAGCTCCTAACTCCATGAATCCGAAGTTATGGAAAGGTCCAACTGCTGCTGGCATAATTTGATTGTAAAAATCCCAGTAGTGTCCTACAACGATTAAGAATCCCATTCCGAATACAAACGCATAACGACGTTTCATGCTTGAACTGATCAAGATTAAGAATGGTAAAACTAAGTTTACGATTAACATCCAGAAGTAGTAAGGATACTGATCAATACGTTGTTGGAAGTATTGAACTTCTTCAGGTATGTTTGCGTACCATTGTAATAAGAACTGACAGAACCATAAGTATGACCATAATAATGAGAAACCGAACATGTATTTTGTTAAATCATGTAAGTGGTTATCATTAAATAATGGTAAAGATCCTTTTCTTTTTAAGTAAATCGAAATGATTGCCATAATAGATACAGCAGATACTAGGTAAGATACCATTCCGTACCACATAAATAAAGAAGAGAACCAGTGTGGATCTAATGACATAATGAAATCCCAAGAAAAAGCTGCAGAACAAATCGCAAAAATTACGATGTAAATTACGGCTCTTGTGTATAATTGAGAGTAAACTTTTAAGTCTCCATTTGTTTCATCTAATTTACGTGTTGTATTCTTAATAACGAATACCATTAATGATAATACAACTAAATAGATAATAATACGGATAGTCCAAAATGGTACGTTTAACCATAGTTTAGCCTTATTCGCCATAAATATATCATATTTAGGGCTATTAGGATCTAATAAACTTGTATCCATCCAGTGGTACAAATGGTTAAAATGAGCTGCAGATGCTAAAGCTACAATACCTACTAAGATTGCTCCTACTGGTAAAAAACTAGCGATTGCTTCCATAACACGAGATACAACCATAGACCAACCTGCATTTGCAGCAAATTGAATACATAAGAAGAACATTGCAGAAGCTGCGATACCAAACGATAAATATGCTGGCACATAAAAAGCAGCCCAAGGTCTGTTTTTCAACAAATTCACTAAATGTTCCATATGACCTGCATGATCAGTATTCATCGATGCATATGAATCCGAAATATAGTCACCGTAGAATTGAGTTGGGTGTGCTTCAATTAAACCGTTGATATATTCAGTTGAATTAGCAACATCTGATTGATGTAAGAAAAATCCTATCCCGTAAAGTACTACACCTACCACAATCATGATAAGTGAAGTCATTTTTAATTTTGGGGAAAATGTATATTGCATAATAATTAACTTATTTTATTATTTTTTAGTTGCTGTTTCAGCTGTTACAGGCGCTGCTTCAACTTTTGCTGCGTCTGCAGCAGGTGCTGCTTCGGCAGTAGCTGTTGCGCTACCTTGTTTCAAACTCATTACATATTCAGCAACTCTCCAACGGTCTGCAGGAATCATTTGAGAGGCATAAGAACCCATCGCATTTTTTCCGTACATAATAACGTGATAAACAGAACCTACTGTAACATCTCTTTCGCTATAATTAGGTACACCTGAATATGCTTTAGATTTTACGATTGATCCTTGTCCGTCTCCAGAATCTCCGTGACAAACTGCACAGTTTTGGTGAAATAACAATTTACCTCTTTCTAAATCTGCTGCTTTATTAGCTGCATTTAATGGAGATGTTGTTACTGCCTTAGCTTGTGCATAACCAGCGTTATTGTTTTTAAAAGTCCATGGTAAAATATCACCATCTGTTCTTGCTACAGCACCTTCTACAGATTCTAAAGCAGACATATTGTGATTTTTACTAAATAAAGGAACTTCTGAATTCTCTTCGTCATGTGGGTAACCAAAGGTTGCCTTTTCGTAAGGATCGTATGCAATCGGATAATACATATCTGGCATATATACGATACTAGAATGACGTTTCTTATCTGAACAAGAAGTAATAAGCATACTTCCTAATCCTATAAATAATGCGATCTTTTTCATTATGCTTCTTGTACTAAATTATTAACATTTGATTGAACGAAATCACCTTTTACAGTTACTTCTTCAGCACCAGTTTCTACAAACACATTTTTGATTTTCTCTACATCAGATGTTTTAATCTCAATTAAGAATTTATCATCTGTTGTACGTGGATCTGGATTTTTTGCTGCTGCACCTGGATACATTTTATTACGTATTAAATACGTAATAACCATAAAGTGTGCTGCACAGAATACTGTCAACTCGAACATAATAGGAACGAAAGCTGGCATATTCTCACCCCAAGTAAAAGATGGTTTACCACCAATATCTTGTGCCCAATCGTGATTCATGACAAACCAAGTCATCAAAGATGCCAAGGTTGTACCAAATAAACCGTAGAAAAAAGCAAGATCTGAAATACGTGTTTTCTTAAGCCCTAATGCTTTGTCTAGTCCGTGTACAGGGAAAGGTGTATATACTTCATCTATCGTAATACCTTGTTTACGAATAGATTTTACTGCTTTTAATAAATCATCGTCGTCTCCGTAAAGACCATAAACGATTTTAGTGTTCGTGATGCTCATCTTCAGTATGATGTTTTTTATAGCTTTCGCCTGATGATTTCAAAATAGTTTTTAATTCAGATTGTGAAATTACTGGGAATGTACGTGCGTACAATAAGTATAACACAAAGAAGAATCCATTAGTACCAATAAAGATACCTACGTCTACCCATGATGGCATAAACATTGTCCAGCTTGATGGTAAGTAATCGCGAGATAAGTTGATAACGATAATATCAAAACGCTCAAACCACATACCAACGTTTACTACAATAGAGATAACGAATGTCCAGAAGAATGATCTTCTAACTCTACGGAACCATAATAATCCTGGTACTAAAACATTACAGATAATTAATGCCCAGAATGCCCACCAATAAGGTCCTGTTGCTGCACCTGGAGAGAAATATGTAAAATCTTCGTAACGAGATCCTGAATACCAAGCAATCCATAACTCTGTTAAGTAAGCTACTGCTACCATACCACCTGTTACAACGATTACAATATTCATGTATTCGATGTGTTTACGTGTAATATAGTCTTCATAATGCAATACTTTACGCATTACACTTAATAATGTTTGTACCATTGCGAAACCAGAGAAAATTGCTCCAGCTACGAAATATGGTGGATATACTGTCGAGTGCCATCCTTTAATTACAGATGTCGCGAAATCGAAAGATACAATTGTGTGTACCGAGAATACTAATGGTGTACATAAACCAGCTAATACTAAAGATAATTCTTCAAAACGTTGCCAGTGTTTTGCACCACCTCCCCATCCGAAAGCTAAGATTCCGTAGATTTTCTTAGCAAATGGTTTAGTTGCACGGTCACGGATCATAGCGAAATCAGGAATTAATCCCATCAACCAGAAAACTGTTGATACAGAGAAATACGTAGAAATCGCGAATACGTCCCATAATAATGGTGAGTTAAAGTTTGGCCATAATGAACCAAATTGGTTAGGAATTGGGAATACCCAATACATTAACCATGGACGACCCATGTGAATTACAGGAAATAACGCTGCCTGTACAACGGCGAAGATAGTCATGGCTTCCGCAGAACGGTTAACCGACATTCTCCATTTTTGGCGGAATAATAATAAAACGGCTGAGATTAATGTACCAGCGTGACCGATACCTACCCACCATACGAAGTTGGTGATATCCCATCCCCAGTTAATCGTTCTATTTAATCCCCAAACACCGATACCTGTTCCAATTGTATACGCAATCGCTCCAACACCAAAGATGAAAGCAACCATTGCGATACTGAAACATATCCACCACAATTTTCCAGACTTATTCTCGATAGGACGAGCAATGTCTTCTGTGATATCGTGGTAGGTTTTATGTCCTAAAATAAGGGGTTCTCTTACCTGTGATTCGTAATGTGACATATTTGTTTACCTTATTGATTCTTTAATAAATAAATTAAGCTTGTTCTTTTCTGTTTCTAACTTTTACTTGATAGATAACATTTGGTTTTGTTCCAATCTCTTCTAATAAAACATAAGAACGGTTATCTTTCGATACTTTTCTTACTTCTGATTTATCATCGTTGATATCTCCAAATTTCATTGCACCTGTTCCACAAGCACCAGCACATGCAGCAGCATTTAAAAACTCATCGTCTTTAACAGCTCTGTTCTCTTTCTTAGCAGTTAAAATAACAGCTTGAGTTTGTTGAATACAGAATGAACATTTCTCAATTACACCTCTTGTACGTACAACCACATCAGGGTTTAAAACCATACGACCTAAATCGTTGTTCATATGGAAGTCATACTTATCGTTGTTTGCCCAGTTAAACCAGTTGAAACGACGAACTTTGTAAGGACAGTTATTTGCACAGTAACGTGTACCAACACAACGGTTATACGCCATCATGTTTTGACCTTGACGACCATGAGATGTGGCAGCTACTGGACAAACAGTCTCACAAGGAGCATGGTTACAGTGTTGACACATTAATGGTTGGAAGATTACGTCTGGGTTTTCTGCCTCAGGTTTAATTAAACGTTTGTATTGTTGAGGCTCATTATCAGGATCTGTTTCGATCGCAACTTTTTGAGTTAATTTACCTGCAGGATCTTGGTAAGTTACATCAGAGTAGTAACGGTCAATTCTTAACCAATACATATCTCTCGACATACGCATTTGCTCTTTACCTACAGTTGCAACGTTGTTTTCTGCTTGACAAGCAATAACACAAGCACCACATCCTGTACAAGAATTCATATCAATTGTTAAATTGAAGTGAGGTCCTGTTGTACGATCAAATCCAGCCCATAAATCAACTTCTCCCATAGGAGAATCACCTCTCCAAGTTGGCATTTTAGCAACTGGATTCCACTCTTGACGATCTGTGTTAATAAAATCTGCTAAAGAAACTTCTCTTGCGATTTCGTAACGTCCCATTAAAGTAGGTTGTTGTTGCATATTTGCAAACTCGTGTTTGTCTGTACGAGAAGATTTTTCTATCTTAACGTTAGACGCTCCAACATTACCAGCGTACAATGTAAAGGCGTTAACACCTACATTATTTGCAACTTTACCAGCTTTAGATCGACCGTAACCGAATGCTAAACCTACAGTACCTATTGCTTGACCTGGTTGGATGAATACTGGTACATTTTCTAAAGTAGTTCCATTAACCGTTAAGTTAACAAACTCTCCATCAAATTGCATTCTTCCGTTTGTAACGTTGTAGTTATCCTGAATTTTGATTCCTAATTTTTCTGCATCATTAGGATTAACTGTTAAATAGTTATCCCATGAGTTTCTTGTAATTGGATCTGGTAGCTCTTGTAACCAAGGGTTATTAGCTTGTGTACCGTCTCCTAAACCAGTTTTAGAATAGAATTGGATTTCCCATTCTGATGCTCTACCAGCAGCTAATTTAGTTGCAGCGGCTGCAGCAACAGCTGTATTAGCAGCAAATGTAGTTACCTCTGTCGATTCATTATAACCATTGTATAATGCTTTGTTGAAGTCTACACCTACTTTTGGTAAAATAGCTGTTTCCCAGTTTTGTTTTACATATAAGTAGAATGGAGAAACTTTTTGTCTTGTAGCTGAAACCGCCATCACCATAATTGGATCATTTGGATCTTCTGCTTCTACAACTTTAGTTTGTCCTGTCATCCATGCGATTAATGAATCTTGGAATTGACGAGAATCAAAAATACGTGCGATTGTTGGTTGCTGTAATGAGTAAACACCTGTTATTGGGTTAAAATCATTCCAAGACTCTAAACCATGAGTCACAGGAGCAATAACATCCATAACAGAAGCTGTTTCATCTAATTTCTCAACTAAACCAACTTTTAATCCGATGTTTTTGAATGCTGCTTCAATTTCTTTTGAATTTTTCGCATTGTAAATAGGATTTGTTTGGAAGTTTAATAAAACACCTACTTGTCCTGCTTTAGCATCTGCTACAAATTGATTGAATACAGTATTGTTTGATTCTTTTAATAAGACAGCTTTACCATTTAATGCAGCTGAAGCTAATAATTGGTTGATTGCAAATGCGATTGTGTATGCTTCTTTAGAACCATCAGCCATCACAACTGCTTTAGAACCTTTTGCTTTTAACTCTGCAACGATAGATTGAGCTTCTTTAGATACAGATCCACCTTGTAAACCGTTGTAAACTTCGGCTAATAATTTTTCTGTATCAGTAGATTTTAATGGAATACGTGTATCCGCGTTAGCACCTGTTAATGATAAAACAGATTCTACTTGGATATGACGTAACATAGTTGCTCCTGGTTTACGAGCAATACCATAGTCACCTTCCATTCCACCACCATTATAGTCTGCTAAGAAATCAGCGTTGAAAGCAACTACTAATTCTGTCTTAGTTAAATCATAAAATGGTAATTCTCTTTTTCCGTAAACTTCTTGTGCTGCGTCTAATGCGTTTGAATAAGAAACGGCATCATACACTACGTGTTGAGTTGTTGGATATTTTGTTGCAAATTCTGCAATCAACTTTTTAGTTGTTGGTGAAGGTAAAGATGGTGTTAAGATAACAACTTTTTTACCTGCCACGTTTGCTAATGCTTTAGCTACACGTGCATCAACTTCTTTCCAAGATGTTGCTTTAAAATTATCGCCACCATTAGTTAATGGTGTTTTTATTTTATCTGAATCGTATAATGATAATACAGATGCTTGAACTCTTGCATTTGTAGAACCAAAATATTTTGCTCCTTTATTTGCATCAATACGGATAGGACGACCTTCTCTTGTTCTTACTAGAACATTTGCGTAATCGTATCCATCAAATACTGTAGATGCATAATATGTAGGTACACCCGGCATGATATTCTCCGGTTTTACTACGTAAGGAACAGATTTTACGATTGGAGCTTCACAAGCTGCTAATGTAACAGCGGCTGTACTGAACCCTAAAATCTTCAAAAAGTCACGTCGTGAAGTTTGACTATTCTCCATGGCGTTATCATTCCCTAAGAAATTATCTACAGGAATTTCTTCTGCAAATTCATTGGTAGTTAACTTATCGTTTAACGTATTGTCAGTTAACTCCTCAAAACTTTTCCAGTAATTTTTCTTCGAAGCCATTTATACTCCTCTCTTTTTTATATTAATAATGACATTTACCACACTCTAAACCTCCGATCGCGTCAACTGTAATCTTAGTTGCGTCACCGTATTGTTTTTTCAGTTTTTCGTGTAGCTCTGCGTAATATTCCTTGTTATACTCGTTGTCCATATCTACTTCTGTAGTTCTGTGACACTCTATACACCATCCCATTGTGAAATCATTCGCCATTTTAACTTCGTTCATTTCATCTACACGTCCGTGACATGCGAAACAAACTTGTTCTCCTGAACCAATGTTTAATTCTTTCGAATTTGGAATAGTACCGTCTTTAATTGCTTTTTTGATTGCTTTTTCTCCAGCTACAACGTGTTGTGCGTGGCTAAAGAATACGAAATCTGGCATGTTGTGAATACGAACCCATTCGATTGGTTTTTGTGGACCATCGTATTTGTTTGTTTCAGGATTCCATCCTATCGCTTTATACATTTTTTGGATTTCTCCTGTATAGAACGCTTTTACGCCTTCTTCGTCTGCGAATTTACCAGAAGTAATTAATTCTTCTTCAAAGTAATCTCCTTTGTATTCTTTGATTGTTTTGTGACAGTTCATACATACGTTAGGTGAAGGAATTCCCGACACTTTACCGTATTTCGCTGAGCTGTGACAGTATTGACAATCGATACTTTGTATACCTGCGTGTACTTTGTGAGAGAAATAAATTGGTTGTTCTGGCTCGTAACCTTTATCAACACCAATTCCCATTAATCCCCAGTAAACGTTGTATAATGCTAAGAAAGCTAAAACGGCTACAAGTACACTACCAACTTTTTTGTATTTCTCGAATACTTGTGATAATGATACAGCTGCTTTTTCTTTATCTGCATTCAACTCTTCTGTTGCTGTAGCTTTTACTAATGCATTAACGCGAACCAAAATCCACAATAATAATGCTGCTAAAACAACAAAACCTACGGCGATAACACCCGAATTAGCTCCTCCGCCTTGACCAGCTTGAGCAGCTTTTGCAGCAGCAGCTTCTTTCTTTTTAGCAGCTTTTGCTTCTTCAAATGCTTTTAGACCACCATCAGGGTCTGCAGTATATGCTAAGATATTATCAATATCACCGTCTGATAAACCTGGAAAGGCTAACATCTCAGTGTTATTGTACTCAGCAAAAATTTTGTTTGCATATGCGTCTCCAGACTCGCGTAACGCTTTGTTGTCCTTAATCCACGCATGCAACCATTCTTTACCTAGTCCAGCTTCGTCTTTTACACGCTTCTCGACATTACGTAATTCTGGCCCAATTAACTTACCATCTATCTGGTGACAAGTTGTACAGTTGGCTTCGAACAATTCATAACCTTTACCTGCATCTTGGGCATTTGCTAAGGAGAACGTCGACATTATAATCGCGCAGCTCCATAAACGTATTCTTTTTAGAAATCTTGCCTTCATTTACTTAAAATAATCTCAGTTCGTTGTTTCTTTTAACTAGTTTTTATTTGAACACTTAACTAACAGCAAAAATAGTTTCAATACTTAATAAAATCATAAAGTTTACATACTGAACTTTATCATTCAGCTTAATTTAAAACAATTCTAAATTAATTGTTAAAAAATATCGCCTTATAAATATAATCTATTCTAGTTAATCAACCCAAAAAATATTGACTTTAACTAAGTGAACCAAAAATTAATAGATATACTTATCAAATACAGACAAAATCTATAATTTCAATCATTTTTATAAATTTAAGTTGAATTCATTTTTTTGGAACAATATTAGTAGAAAGAGAATAAAGTGGATTTTATAGTTTCTTAACTTAATTCTTAGAAGTATATTTGCACAAATTAATTCATCCTATGAAAAAATTTATCGTTTTATTCTTATTTATATTTTCAGCTTCGGCATTTGCTCAAGAAAAAATTGATACCGTACAAATTATCAACAATGGTACGCTTAATATGGAAATTGATAGTAGAATAAATAATGTAATAAAGGCAAAAGAAGATGCCGTTTGTACATACACTGCACCAACTAAAAAACCTGTTGATAAAAAGCCTGTTGTTGTAAAATCGAATGATCCTTGTGCTGGAATGCCTCAAGTTAGTGGTTTTAAAATTCAGATTTATTATTCGAAAAACAGAGCTGATGCGGACAAAGTAAGAGCAGAATTTAATAAAACTTATCCTGATATGTCGGCGCAAGTAGTTTATTATTCGCCAGATTATCGTGTTTTAGTTGGAGATTATTTTTCTAAAAGCTCGGCTTCTAGAGATATTCGTCGATTAAAATCAAATTACAACAGTGCGTTTTCTATTCCTTACAAAGTTTTGTGTAGAAAAGCGAAATAAGATAAAATTATATCACATAAAAAAGCGTTATCAAGTTTTAATTTGGTAACGCTTTTATTTTTTAATGGTAATATCTAGTAGTTGACTCATTTGATGATTATTTTAGTTGTTTTGAAAGGTTGCCCGACCTTCAATTTCTAACTGAATCAAAATGCTTGCTAAGTTACTTTGCGCTAATCCTAAATTACCTGCAACTAAAACACCTTTTTCTCCTGTCGAAATTTTCTCAATTCCATACACTGTCGATTCGTCATCTGGATTAGAATTTCCTTCGTAACGATAAATATAAATAATTCTGAAATCGTATGGATGATCCATCAATTCTCTTTCAAGTAAATTAAAATCTTCTTGATATCCTTTTTCTGCTAACTCGCGAAGCGCAATGCTCGAAGTTTCGTAATTATACTGTCTTCTTTCAAACATAATTGTTTATAGTTTTTGATTGTTTATCTAAACTAACTAATTGTAAGACACTATTTTGTTAAACTTTAGTTAATCATTTATCGTATCATAAATTTTAACTTTGCTAATCATTTATTGTATAAAAATATTGTTCGTATTTTTGATGAAATTTTAAAAAATGATACTAGAAAAATTAAATAATAACGAAATAATTTTTGCAGATGTACTTGCTTTTATCGATGATAATTATAACTACACTCCTACCGCTTTTACAAATGGAAATCAGGAAAATGCAATCGATCAAAATCAAGGAAGTGCTAAAGTTTTGGCTTTTGCAAAGTTGAATGATTATACTGAAAATGATACGTTAAAATTATTTGCAGAGCATTATAAAGCTGTAATTAAAACGCCAAATGGAACAGATCATAACAATATTCGCCAATTTATGCAAAATGGTTGGAATGGTGTTTCGTTTGAAAACGATGTTTTGACTAAAAAATAACAAAAAAGCCTCACAAATTTGTGAGGCTTTTTTGTTGTGCAATATTTAATATCTAAAAAGGAGCCATAAAACTTATGACATAATCGTCGATTGATTTTCCTTTCGCTTCTTTTATTTCTAAATCGACCGGAACTTTATAAGAAGTCAAGTCTTTTTTGGGAATTTTAATTTTGATTAAACCTTGTTTCAATTCGCCTTGCTTCACAATAATATATTGATTTGGCTCGTTCAAAATCTCTGTTTTACCATCTTTAAATGATTTTACATTAACCGTTAATTTATAAGATTGATTGGTTTTATTCATCAAATTATATTGCAATGTATTCGTAATATAATCACCTTCTATCACAAAATCTTTCCCAGGAACTTGTAAAAATTTCACTTCAACATCGCTCCTATTCATTAAAAAAACATTCATTGCAAGTATCATCGCAACCAAAATCGTGGTAAAAGCAATTAATCGTCCATTTACTTTAAAAGGTTTTCCTTCAATAATATTTTCTTCTGACGCATATTTTATCAAGCCTTTTGGCAAATCAATTTTCGTCATAATATCATCGCAAGCATCCATACAAGCCGTGCAATTTACACATTCTAACTGCGAACCATTTCTAATATCAATTCCCGTCGGACAAACAGCAACACATTGACCACAATCAATACAATCACCTTTTCCTTCAGCTTTTCTATCTTCGGCTTTTCTAAATTTAGAACGACCATTTTCTCCTTCTCCACGTCGAAAATCATACGCAACTTGAATTGTTTTTTTATCGATTAACACACCTTGAAAACGACCGTAAGGACAAACCAACGTACAAGCTTGCTCGCGAAACCAAGCAAACACAAAATAAAACAACCAACTAAAAATGATAATTCCGATTAACATTCCGCTATGTTCCGAAGGTCCTTCTATTATCATTTTTTCTAGAGCATCGACTCCAACCAAATAAGCCACAAAAATATTTGTCACAAAAAACGAAACTAAATAAAAGACAAACCACTTTATTCCTCTTTTCAGTATTTTTTCTTCGTTCCAATCTTGTTTATCTAATCTAATTTGTTTGCTACGATCACCTTCTATTAAAAATTCTATTTTACGAAAAACAAATTCTAAAAATATGGTTTGAGGGCATAACCAACCACAAAACAATCGACCATAAACGGTTGTAAATAATATGATAAAAACAACGCTAATAATCATTCCAAAAGCCAATAAAAAGAAATCTGTCGTAAAAAAAGGAAAACCAAATAAAATGAAGTTGGTATTAAAAACATCAAATTTGAACAAAGGATTTCCATTAGGTAATTTGATAAACGGCAAAACAACCAGCAAAACCAATAATAATGTTGACGTTATGGAACGATAATTTGTGTATTTACCCGAAGGCTTTTTAGCATAAACCCACTTCCGAGTTCCATTTCTTTCCATTGTTGCAACCTCAGTTTTAAACTTCTCATTTTCATCTGCAACATTAAACTGAATCGTATTTTGATCAAAATCACTCATACCTTATCTAATTAGTGAGCAAAATTAACGCCGAAGCATTCCAAAACTTTGGCACTATTTATGTTTTCTATGGTATTATTTATGGATTGATAAAAATCATTAATTCATAAAATAACAACCAACCATAACCTATTTAAAATAAATTGACATGAAAAAATTCGCCTTTCTATTACTCCTTAGTATTTGCAATTTGTGTTTTTCGCAAGAAACTTATAATGTAAAAACTGTTGATCAATTCGCTATTTATCCAACTTGTAAAGATTCTATTGATAAATTTGCAGAATGTTTTGATCAAAAACTAAATGAAGATTTACAAACTAAACTTTCTAAAATAAAGCTTGATAAAATTTTGAAAACGCAAGGTGAATATTTTGCGAAATTAAATTTTGTAGTTGATGAAGAAGGAAATTTTACGAATATAAGAATTTCTGGAAATGATGTTTTAGGAAGAATTTCGAAAGAAGTTTTACTCAAAATAAACAATGAACAAATTGATAATGAAACCAAAATAAGTCCAGCACTTTTAAACGGAAATCCGGTAAAAATAAATTATGCTGTTCCTGTAAAATACGTGATAAAATAACGTAATTAAATGCTTAAATATAATATTGTTTTCGAAATTGTTCGGGTGTAAAATTGGTGTATTTCTTGAAAAATTTCACGAAATAAGAAGCATCTTGAAAATTTAATTCATAAGCAATTTCGCTTACAGACAATTCTTTGTTTACCAACAAACGTTTTGCCTCTAAAACAACACGACTTCTAATTAATTCTCCTGCCGAAATCCCACCTAAATCTTTACACAAAGCATTCAAATGATTTGGTGTAATGTAGAGCATTTCGGCGTAATCTTTCGGTAATTTTTTAACTTTAAAATGCTGATCGATTAAGCTTTGGAAATTATTTAAAAGAACAGATTTATAATCATTAACAGCGTTAGAATCTGCAAAATAGTTGCGTTCTATTAATATAAATAATTCTAATAATTGTGAGCCAATTTTTAAGTTTGTAAACTGATCATTCAATAAATTTTCATTGATAATATTTTCGAATAAAGGTGAAATTATGGCTTGTAATTCTTTATTCAATTCTATCACATGATCGGTAATTTTTATGGATTGTAAAAACGAGAATTTTTGTAACAAAGACGAATTAATTCCAATCCAATCAAAAAAATTACTCGAAAAATTAACAACAAATCCATCATATTTCTCTTTAAAATACCATTGATGCACTTGTCCAGGCTTCATAAAATACATCATACCCGTTTTTACAGGAAATTTTTCGAAGTCAATTAAATGCTCTCCGCTTCCTTCTGTAAAATAAACCAAATGGTAATAATTATGGTTGTGCACTTGTTGCAAATGCGGATTGCTTTCCACATAACCTCTAAAACGATCAACAGAAAGTAATTCGTTTATATTTTTAGGCGTATTTAAATTACAAATATCAAATGTCGGAAATTGTTGTTTATCCATCTCAAAATCTATGAAAGACAAAAGTACAAACTATAATTTCGAATAAAATCATTCTTTTTTATGATTTGAAAAGTTTAACTTTATTGCTGTAAGCGATTATAAAAATGGAGTTTAAAGAGAAAAAAATTATTCTACTTTCTTTGGATGGTGGCGGAATACGAGGAATTATTTCTTGTGTAATCCTAAAATATATCGAGGATAAACTAAAAGAACAAGATTGCGAAGACGCAAAAATTGGCGATTATGTAGATTTTATTGCTGGCACAAGTACGGGCGCTTTAATTGCTTCTTTGTTGCTTTTACCATCTGATGAGCATCCAAAAAAAGCAAAACATTCAATTACTGACGCCTTGAATATTTATTTGGGCGAAGGGAAAAATATTTTCTCTAAAACCTTTTGGACCATTTTAAATAATCCTTTAGCCGTTTTTAAAGATAATTTTTCTACTGTTGTTCTCGAAAGTCAATTGGAATTGGTTTTTAAAAAAACCGAACTTAAGAATCTTATTCGTCCGTGTGCGTTGGTTGCTTATGATACGGAACATCAGAAACCTAAAATATTCAATTCGATAGATGGAATTTCTCCTTTCCGAAATTTTTACATTAAAGACGTTTGTCGTGCTTCATCTGCTGCACCAACTTATTTTGAACCTGCTAAAATAAAATCGTTTGCTGAGCAAGAATTTTCTTGTATTGATGGTGGTGTTTTTGCTAATAATCCTACTTTTTGTGGTTTTATTGAATCTCAAAAAATAAATTTTAGTAAATATTTTAAAGATGCATTAAAATTTGATGGAACTGCGCCTTTGCAAGAATTTGTAACAATTTCGATAGGAAATGGATCGCGTGCAAAATCGTATAAACATAGTGAATTGGCTGGAATCTCAAAATCGAAATGGGTAGATCCTTTGGTTGATATTTTTATTTCGACTGGTGTTAACATGGTTGATATGGAAATGAAAAGTATGTACGATTTATTGAAACCGAAATATCAACACAATTATTATCGTTTTAATCCCGAAATACCCGAATCTTCTATTGATTTAGGAAATGTTTCGAATGCAAATATCAAAACTTTATTAGATGTTGCGAATGATTATGTTGCAAAAAACAAAGAATATTTGGACGAAGTTGTTCAAAAATTAATAATCAATAAAATAGAAATTCAATAATAAAAAAAGGCTTTAATCTGTATCAGAATAAAGCCTTTTTAATGTTTACTTATTTCGAACATATATAAAAATGTCTTGATTTTTATTTAATTGACGATTATCTATAATACTTTCTAAGCATGCATTTGCAGAATCTAAATCTCCAACTTTACTAAAATCTTTGTATTTACCATTAACCTGTGGTACAACATGTCCGTTTAGTTTTTCGGGCGTCAAAGTTTTTCGTTCTCCAATCAAAGTATACACATATTCGTGTCCAGTTTCATCTGTAAAATTATCAACTTTATAAATTTGCTCTAAATCTTTTTCGTGATCAATTATTACAAATAAATAATCTTTGTGGCTGTCTTTTTCAAAAAATACTCTTTTCATAAACCTATGTTTTACTCAAATTTAGTAAAAGAAAAGTATAAAAACCAATGTAAATTGATATAATTTTTCAAAAAAAATAAATTTATTTTTCCGCTATATAACTAGGATACAACAGAAACTGAGTCATTTTAATTAATAAATTTTAAAAAATCACACTACTTTGTTTTGCATAGTAGTGTAATTTACATAGATTTATAGAAATTACATTACTATGAGAAACACACTTCTATTATTAATCTTATTATGCAGCATAAGCATATCAGCTCAAATCAACTTTTCGGGAAAATTAGTTGATGATAAAACGAATTCGCCAATTTCTCTTGGAGAAATTTATTTAGCAAATAATGAAACTGAATTATCTAATTTGACAGACGAAAATGGAAAATTTACTTTTGGTCAAATTCCAGCTGGAATTTACGAAATGGCTGTTCTTATAAATTTTGATACCATCTATAAAGAGAAAATTGAATTGACACAAAATACAGAAAAACAACTTAAAATTTCTTCGTCAAATGTCGATTTAAAAGAAGTTGTTGTTTCTAAAAAAATATTTCAGAAAAAAGCAGATCGATTTGTGTTTGACGTGAGCAATTCGTCTATCGCAAAAGGAAATGATGCGTTTCATCTTTTAAAACAAACGCCGCTTGTTTCTACTACGGACGGAAAAACCTTAAAAATATTGAATAAATCTGATGTGATTATTTACATCAACGGACGAAAATCTAACATGGATAATGAAGCAATTATTGAAATGTTGAAAAATACGCCTTCAGAAAATATTCAAAAAATAGAGATTATTACAGTTCCTGGAAGTGAATTTCAGGTTGAGGCAAATACAGGCGTTATCAATATCGTCATGAAAAAAGAGACAACAAATGGATATAACGGAAGTGTGCGTTTGGTAGATAATCAAGGTTATTACAATAATCCAAGCATGAATGCGAGTCTTAATTTTCGTAAAGATAAATTGGCTATCAACACAGGTATTTATACTGGAATGTACAAATCGCGTGAAGAGATTGATTTATCAAACGGAAATCAAAATTTTATCACAACATCAAAAGGTTATATCGCTGATCCAAATACAAATTTCGGAGGAAATATTGGGTTAGATTACGAATTATCTGCGAATCAAAACATTGGTTTAACGTACAATTATAGATACAATAAAAGTTTTGATGCTGTATTTACATTCGATAATTCGTACAACGGAGTTTTACTAAATCGTACAACAAAAACGGAAGATGCACAAATCAGAAATCATTCGCTTAACCTTAATTATGAGATTAAAACGGATACAATTGGAAGTAAATTAATGACAAACGCATCGGTTTTATTCTACAAAAGAGGAATGGAAAGTATAAACGAAACTTTTCCTTATGACAATAGCGAATATCAAGCATTGAGACAATTTATTCCTCAAAAAATAGATAATATCAGTTTAAATGCAGATTATATTGCAAAAACTAAAAAAGAAAATACTTGGTTATTTGGTGCAAATTACATTTACACAAAAACGGATAACGATACAAAACAAGATAATTTAATTAATGGAAATTTTACGCCAGATGAAGTTTTTACAAATCACTTTTTATACAAAGAAAATATACTTGGATTGTATTTAACTTTTGAAAGAAAGCTGTCAGAAAAATTAAGTGGAAAAATAGGAACTCGCGTCGAAATTACAAAAACAGAAGGTGATATTATAGGAAAAAATAACTCATTCAAAAATGATTACACAAACTTTTTACCTTATCTAACATTAAATTACGACATCAATAAAAGCAATAATTTAAGTTATACATTTTCTAGCCGCGTAAAAAGACCTGCGTTTTGGGAGTTAAATCCTGCGCGTACTTATTTAACGCCAACCAATTATTTACAAAATAATCCATTCATGTCAAGTTCAAAATATTATAAACAAGAATTGAATTATCTTTTGAAAGGAACTTATTTTCTTAATGTTGATTTTGAATATGTGCAAGACGCATCTGGACAAATTCCATTACAAGGAACGGTTAAAAATTTAGCAACTGGAGAAACTACCGAATTTTTACGTTACATCCGCATGAATTATGGTGACAAGAAAACAGTAAATGCAACAATTGGTCTTAATAAAGAACTTTATAACGGAATTTGGAACATGAGTTATTCAGCAACATTTATGTACCAAAATTATAGTGGAGTTGTAAAATCTGATCCAACTTATATTGCGCAACCAGGCTTAGAAGAAACATTATATCCGTATGTTTTAAATTCTTCGTCTACAAGTGCGCACTTAAAATTTGACAATAATATTCGTTTATCAGCAAACAAAGATTGGTTTTTAGGTGTTAATTACTGGTATTTATCGTCTTTTGAATTAGAATTAGGAAAATTAGGACAACAACATAGTTTTGATATAAATCTGAAAAAGATTTGGACAAACTGGACAGTTTTGTTTGAAGCAGAAAATATTTTTGACACTGCAAATGTTCAAATCACGAATAACGAACCAAATGGAAACTTTAATAATCTTTATCAAAAAAATTATAGACGACAATTTACATTAAGTGTTTCGTACAAATTCGGAAATCAAAAAATTAAAAAATCGAGAGATATTAACGAAGCAAATAGCACAATCAAATCAAGATTATAAATTAGTAAAACAAACAATATATCACCACAAACGCCCAATATTTGGGCGTTTTGTATTTCTATAAAAATCCATTTCAAACAAATTTTACTTTATAACTGAATAAATACGTTATTTTTGAATACTTAATTTAGCATTTTACAGAAACTAATTTATCATGAAAAAAAATAAAATATCAACCTTAATTTTTGGATTATTCTTAACGAGTTTTTTAGCAATTAATGAAACCACATACGCGCAACAAACTATTGAGAAAACAACAAATAAAACAAGTATTTCGACTAAAGTTTTAAATGAAATTCTCGAAAAAAATAGAGCATTGTACAAGGACGGAAAAGTTGCCGATTATATTCCCGAATTAGGAAAAATGAACGCCAAAGCAATTGCTTTTTCTGTGGTTGATGAAAATGGTAAAATAATAAATGTTGGCGATGTTAGTCAAAAATTTACGATTCAAAGTATTTCTAAAATCATTTCGTTAATGATTGCAGTTAACGAAAAAGGAGAGAAAAATATTTTTGATAAAATAGGTTATTTCGGAACTGATAAACCGTTTAATTATTTTGCAAATTTAGATAACTCGGGAAAACCTTTAAATCCGATGATGAATGCTGGTGCAATTTTAACAACTTCTTTGATTGATGGTGAAGGCGAAATTCCGTTTCAAAAAATTTTAGAAATGGTTCGGTTTATCACAAAAAATCCTTCTATCGATTATAATAAATCTGTTTACAATTCCGAAAAAGATACCGGAAATCGTAACAGAGGAATGTTTTATGTAATGAAAAATACAGGTTTAATAGATGGTGATGAAGAAAAATTAAATAATTATTTCAAACAATGTTCTATAGAAATAACGGCAGAAGATTTGGCTAAAATAGGTTACTTTTTTGCACATCATTGCACACGTTTTGATGGCGATAAAACGTATCAAAATCCAGAATTAGCAAAACTTATACAAGCGCAAATGATGGTTGCTGGTATGTACGAATTTAGCGGAGAATACGCGCGCACAGTTGGTTTGCCAAGTAAATCTGGTGTTGGAGGCGGAATTTCTGTTTCTGTTCCAGGAAAAATAGGAATCGGTACGTTTAGTCCTTCTTTAGATTCTCACGGAAATTCTTTGGCTGGTTATCACATGATTTTAGATTTAGTAAATCGTTACAAATTAGGTTTATTTGATTGAGAATAAAGGGAAGTTATCTTCTCTTTTTTTAGTTTATTTAAAGATTATCGCCTATTTTGGTATTATCCTTGTAGACAAAAACAGACTAAAACACTAAGCCACAACGAAAAACTTAAATCTTTTGAAATTCAACCTAAAAAAAACGATTAAATATTTATCAATCACACTACTAACAATTATTTTATTGTTGATTGGTTTAGTTTTCAGTTTAAAAATACCTGCTGTTCAAAATTATGTAAAAGGACATTTAATTGATTATTTGGAAGATAAAATCCAAACAAAAGTAAGTCTCGAAAAAGTTTATGTCGATTTTCCTACTAGTTTGGTTATGCAAGATTTATATCTGCAAGGTCAAGACGTTGATACTTTATTGTATGTTCAGAAATTTGATGTTGGTTTAGATATTTGGCAGTTGCTAAAAAGTAAAGCTGACATAAAATCAATTGATTTGGAAGGCGTAAATGCAAATGTTGTTCGTAAACAAGACGGAACTTTCAATTTTGATTATATCATCAACGCATTTGCAACAAAGGATGAAGAGGAAAGTGAGTCGAAGCCATTTATTATTTCTTTGGATAAAATAAAATTGAAAAATATTGCGGTTTCATTTATAGATAAACAATCAGGAAATAATATAAAAGTTGCTTTTAATGAATTTGATACGCGTGTAAAAACGTTTGATTTAGATAAAAATTCGTACGCTATTGGTGATATTTTGATGGATGGTTTAAAGCTAAAACTGAAGCAAGATTTAGTAAAAGAAGTTGCTAAAAATGTGGAAGAAAAAGTAGATTCTTTAAATCAGCAAAAACCATTAAAACTTGAATTAAATGGCATTAAATTAACCAATTTTGATATTGATTATGGCGATGATAACGCTCAATTATTCGCAAAATTAAACTTTAAATCATTTCAAACAAAAATCAAAAATTTAGATTTAGATAAAAATTCGTACGCCGTTGGAGATATAAATTTGAGTGGTTTAAATTTAAAATTCGAGCAAAAAAACAGTAAAAATATCATCCAAAATAATTCAAATAATGTTGATGTAAAATCTAATCAAACACCTTTACAATTCGATTTAAACAAAATAAATTTAGCTGATATTAACGTTGATTATCGTGATGATAATTCAAAAATGTATGCAAAAGTTGGTCTAAAAGATTTTGAAACAATCATTAAAAAAATAGATTTAGCAAGTAATTCATACAACATTGGTGATATAAATTTGGATGGATTAGATTTAAATTATACTCAAAAAACGACTCCAATTCAATCAAAAAATAATGTTGAAAATACATCAAATCAATCGCCTTTACAACTTGGTTTAAACAAAATAAATTTAACAAATATTAAAGTTGATTATAATGACGAAAATTCTAAAACTTTCGCAAAAGTTAACTTGAATGATTTAAAATCTAAAATAAATAAACTTGATCTAAAAAATGCCATTTATGATGTTGACCATATCATTTTAAAAGGTACAAACGTCAATGCAAATTTACATTTAGCTACGAATTCTAAAACTTCCAAATCGTCTACAGAAGCCTCTGCTCCTATCAATTTGGCATTAAATAAATTGATTTTAGACAATGTAAAAGTGGTTTACAACAATACTGCTGTTGCGCATACAAAACAAGGAATGGATTACAATCATCTTAATTTTTCGAAATTAAATGTTGATGTAGAAAATTTTAAAATGTTTAACGGAGCTATTTCAGGATCGGTTAAAAAAGGAGAAATTAAAGAAACTAGAGGTTTGAATATTTTACGTTTAAATACCGATTTTCTTTACGGAGAAAAACAAGCTTATTTAAAAAATTTATATCTACAAACACCTAAAACATTGCTTCGCGATGAAGTTTATTTGACATATAATTCAATCAATCAGCTGACTTCAAATCCAGGAAATGTTATTGTAAATGCAAAAATCAGAAAATCAAAAATTGGTTTTGCAGATATTTTAAATCTCGTTCCGACGCTAAAAAACACAACACCTTTCGATAAATATCCAAATGCAATTCTTAACATTGATACGCAACTTAAAGGAAAAGTAAATGATTTAACGATACAGAATTTAGCTTTATCTGGTTTAGATGATTTAGCGATTTTGGCTTCTGGACGCGTTATAAATGCGATGAATCCAGATAAATTATATTATGATTTATCAATTCAGAATTTTTCTACTTCGTCCAAAACAATTTATAATCTTGTTCCGAAAAACACAATTCCGAGCAACATTAGAATTCCGTCAAAATTAATCGTTAAAGGAAAAGCAAAAGGAACAACGCAAAATGTAAATACGCAGCTTTATTTGACTTCTACGCTTGGAAATGCGAACATTGACGCCAAGGTTGATATGCAGAAAAAAGATGCTGAGAAATACGATGTAAAAGCTGATTTACAGAATTTGGATATTGGTACATTAATTAGCAATAAAGATATTGGTAAAATAACTGCAAAAATAAATGCAAAAGGACAAAGCTTTAATCCCGAAAAAGCAGATGCAGACATTAATGGAACGATAATTTCTGCTAATTATAACAACTATGTTTATAAAAATATTGATTTAAAAGCCAAAGTAAACAATGGTATTTTTGATGCACATTTACTTTCAAAAGATCCAAATGCAAATCTTAATTTAACCGCTTCGGGTGTTTACAAAAAAGATTTATCTGACGTAAAAATAAATGGTAAAATAGATAAATTAGACCTTAATAAATTAGGTTTTTATGCAACACCTATGATTATTGTTGGTGGTATAAATGCAGATTTTTCTACTCTAAATCCAGATGAATTAAACGGATCTTTACAGCTTACAAATTTTGCAATTTCGGATACAAAAGAAATTTTCCCCGTTCAAGAAATGAGTTTAACTGCCATTTCCACGAAAGATTCTAATCAAATTAATTTAAATTCACAAATTGCGGATGCCGAATTAAAGGGAAAATTTAAACTCACACAAATTTTTAGCGCGCTATCTGCAACTATAAATGAATATTATAATTTTCAAGAAAAAGATCAAAAAATAACGATTGATCCGCATCAATATTTTACGTTAAATGCAAAAATAAAAGATGATGATTTGATTAGAAAGTTTGTTCCTGATTTAAAAAATTTCGAAACCATTACTTTAAATGCAACGTACGAAGCCGATTCGCAAAAGATTTTAGTAAATGGTGAAATTCCGAATTTAACTTATGGTAAAAATACAATTGATGCCGGAAAACTTCAGATTTCCAATAACAATAATGCGTTGCAATATGATTTAAATATTGGCGGATTAAAAAGTGAAAGTTTTCAGCTCAAAAAAATTAATATCAACGGAGATATTGCGCAAAATATAATCAACTATAATGTTTCGACAAAAGATGATAAAGATGCTACACAATTTTTGATTGCTGGAAATGTAAAAGCACTGAATGATATTACCGAAATTAGCCTAAATCCAAATGGTTTAGTTTTAAATTACGACCAATGGCAAGTTGGAAATGACAACAGTATTCAGCTTAAAAAAGATGGAATTGTTGCAAATAATTTTAGAATTTCTAAAGATGGAAGTGAAATTTTGTTACAATCTGAAAACGAAAATGGATCAAGTCCTTTAAATATTCAAATCAAAGATTTTAAAATTGAAACGATTACAGAATTAATCAAAAAAGACGATTTACCAGCCGCTGGAACAATAAACGGAACGGCGCAAATAAGAGATTTAAACAAAGAAATGACGTTTACATCTGATCTTACAATTTCAGATTTACAAGCATTCGGAAATCCAATTGGTAATTTAACTGCTAAAGTTCAAAACACATCGCCAACTATTATTAATGCTGACATTGCATTAACTGGAAACAATAATGATTTAAAAATTACAGGTGATTATAATACCAAAGAAAGCGCGTTTGACTTGCTGTTGGCAATAAATCGTTTGGAAATGAAATCTATTCAAGGTTTTTCAATTAATGCGATAAAAGACACGGAAGGATTTATTTCTGGTAATTTAAATGTAACTGGAACTACAGATAAACCTTCAATTTTAGGTAAAATTCAGTTTAATGAAGTTGGATTAATAGTTGCCGAAACGGGAAGTAATTTCAGAAAAATAAACGATGCAATTGATTTTACAAATAAAGGAATTGAATTAAATCGTTTCAAAATAAATGATGCGGACGGAAATTCTTTAACTGTAAATGGTGAAGTCTTAACGCAAAATTACCAAGATTTTGCATTCAATTTAACTGCAAATGCACGCGATTTTAAAGTTGTTAATTCAGAAAAATCAAACGATGCATTGATGTACGGAATTTTAGCGATTAACGCGAATTTACAAATAAAAGGAGATTTAGATTTACCAATTGTTAGTGGACAATTAAAAGTAACGGAAGACACAAAATTTACGTTTGTTTTACCTCAATCTTCGCCTTCATTGCAAGCGCGTGATGGTATTGTAGAGTTTATCGATCAAGATCAAGTTGCTTTACAACAAACCATCAAAACTGATGAAATTAGCAGCGATACAAAAATAAAAGGATTTGATGTTAACGTTAATATTGAGATTGACAAAGACGCTAAAACTTCTCTTATTATTGATAAAGCAAATGGCGATTTTGTAGAAATACAAGGTGAAGCGCAATTGACGGGCGGTATGGATCCTTCTGGAAAAGTGACTTTGGTCGGAATTTATCAAGTAGAAAAAGGTGCGTACGAAATGTCTGTTAGTTTATTAAAACGAAAATTTGATATTCAGAAAGGGAGTACAATCACTTGGACAGGCGAACCAACAACAGCAACTTTAGACATTACGGCCGCTTATACAACAGAAGCTGCTCCGATTGACTTGATAGAACAACAAATTTCGGGACTATCTTCTTCTGAAATGAATATGTACAAACAGCGTATTCCTTTTAATACATTGCTGAAATTAAATGGCGAATTATTGAAACCAGAAATTACTTTTGATATTACCTTAAACGAAGAAAATCCGTCTGTTGCAACAACGGTTTTAGATAATACAAAAGCAAAATTAGATCAGTTAAGAAATGATGAAGCAGAAATGAATAAACAAGTTTTTGCATTGTTGTTATTAAATCGTTTTATTGGCGAAAATCCGTTCCAAAGTCAATCTGGTGTTTCTGCGGAAACCATGGCAAAGCAAAGTGTTAGTAATATTTTATCGCAACAATTAAATAATTTGGCAGCCGATTTAATCAAAGGTGTTGACATTGATTTTGGTTTAGATACACAAGATGATTATTCGACGGGTTCTAAAAATACACGAACAGATTTGAATGTTGCAGTGAGCAAACGTTTGCTGAATGATCGTTTAAAAGTATCAATCGGAAGTGATTTTGGTTTAGATGGTCAAGCACGAGAAAACGAAAACATGACTAATATTGCAGGTGATATTACGGTAGATTATAGTTTATCGCGCGACGGACGATACATGTTAAGAGCATATCGTAAAAACGAATATCAAGTTGCTTTACAAGGTCAAATTGTAGAAACTGGTGTCGGTTTTATCATTACAATTGATTACAATAAATTCCGAGAAATTTTCGAGAAAAGAAAACAGAACAGATCGTATAAGAAAACACAAAGAACCGAAACTAAATAATGAAAAAAAATCACAAAATAGCAGTCAAACTACTTGTAACTATTGGTGCAATTCTAGTGGTTTCATCTTGTAGCAATACTCGTTTTTTAGAAGAAGGACAACAACTATATACAGGTTCTAAACTAAGTGTAGAAGGTGATTCTTTGTCTAAAAAAGAAAAATCTGATTTAAAAAGTCAATTAGAAAGTACAATTATTCCAAAACCTAATTCAAGTTTTTTAGGATTAAGACCTCGATTATATATTTACAACATTGCAAAAGAACCTAAAAAAGAAAAAGGACTTTGGTATTGGTTAAAATATAAAGTGGGCGAAAAACCTGTTTTATTGGGCGATGTTGATATAGAATTTAACAAAGATATTTTGGTTAATTATTCCGAAAACAGAGGATATTTTAATGCAAAAGCTGCGAGTGATACAATTTCTAAAAATAAAAAAACAGAAGTTCGTTACAATTTAAAACCAAATGCACGCTACTATATAAGTCAAATTAATTTCCCATCAGACACAAGCGCAATTGTCAATCAAGAAATTGTAAAAACAAAAGATAAAACATTATTAAAACCAAATCAACCTTTTGATTTAGATGTCATAAAATCGGAACGAGAACGCATTGACACTCGTCTGAAGGAAAAAGGATTTTACTATTTTCATCCAGATAATATCATCATTCAAGCAGATAGTACAGTTAGTAAAAATCATAAAGTTGAGCTTTTTGTTAAGTTAAAAAATAACACACCACAAGAAGCTAAAGAACAATTTACAATAGAAAATGTAATTGTTTTTCCGAATTACAACATTCGAAATTCGAGAAAAGAATCCATTCAAATACCTATGAAAACCGATTCTTTGACAAAATATGCCTACAAAGATTATTTTGTTATTGATCCTAAAAAAACGTTTAAACCATCGATTTTTGATCGTGCGTTGTATTTCGAAAAAGGAGATTTATATAACCGCGCAGATCATAATTTAAGCCTAAATCGATTAATTAATTTGGGTGTTTTTAAATTCGTTAAAAATAATTTTGTTCTGACAGATTCCATCAACCATAAATTTGATGCCTATTATTTGTTGACGCCAAGAGATTTTCAATCGTTACGATTCGAAGTTTTAGGACGCACAAATTCGGCAAATTATGGTGGAGGCGAATTGAATTTGAATTGGACAAATCGTAATATTTTTAAAGGAGCTGAACAGCTAAAAATGGCTTTATATGGTGCTTTTGATGTACAATTAGGCGGACCAAAAAATGCAAATAATATTTTTAGAGCCGGATTTAATTCTCAGTTATCAATTCCGAGAATTATTGCGCCTTTCCGTTTCAATTCTTCGAGTGCTTTTGTACCGCGTACCAATGTCAATATTGGGTATGAATATCAAAATCGAACAAAATTATATACGCTGCATAATTTTAATACTTCGTTTGGTTATACTTGGAAAGAAAACGCGAAGAAAGAGCATGATTTAAAAATATTTGATGCGACTTTAGTTTTTCCTGAAAAAGTAACAGACGAATATAACGAGCAAATTTATTTTCCCGATGGATCAATCAAAAATCCAAGTTTAAAGCGAGTTGTAGACAAACAATTAATTTTTGGTCCAACTTATTCTTACACTTATACCACGACAATGTTGCCTAAAAAAAATACATTCTATTACCGTGGAATGGTCGATTTAGCTGCAAATATTACGGGATTAATTTCTGGTGCAAACGTAAAGAAAGACAATCAAAAAGAAATTTTTAAAATACCATATAGTCAATATGCAAAAATGGAACACGATTTCCGTTTTTACCATAAAATCTCAGAAAAATCGAGCTTTGCAACCCGTTTTATCGGCGGAATAGCTTATCCGTATGGTAATTCGGAATTTGTTCCGTTTTCTAAACAATTTTTTGTTGGCGGAAGTAATAGTATTCGAGCTTTCCGAGCGCGTACGTTAGGACCTGGAAGTTATGATCCGAGAACGCAAGATGCAAGTTTTTACTTTGATCAATCTGGAGATATCAAGCTAGAATTGAATGCAGAATATCGTGCAAATTTATTCAGTTTTCTAAATTTAGCAGTTTTTGCAGATGCAGGAAATATTTGGTTGGTAAACGATGATCCAGATAAACCAGGTGGTAAATTTTCGAAAGATTTTATGAGCGAAATTGCTGTTGGAGCCGGAATTGGTTTACGTTTCGATTTCTCGATTATGGTACTTCGTTTAGATTTGGCAATGCCGCTTCGTGTTCCTTATTACGAAAAAGGTGATCGTTGGGCATTTGATAAAATTGATTTTAGCGACAAAGATTGGAGAAAAGATAATTTGATTCTTAACATTGCAATTGGATATCCTTTTTAATAAGATTATTTATAAAATCAAGCCTTCAAGTTTTAAAACTTGAAGGCTTTTTTATTATTAATTACAATTAGTTAAACCAAAAAAGGAGACAAATAAATTTGTCTCCTTTTTTATGTATTTATATTATTTCAAGATTATTTTACATCAAAACGATCTGCATTCATTATTTTATTCCAAGCTGCAACAAAATCTTTTACAAATTTTGGTTGTCCATCAGCACTTCCGTAAACTTCTGCAACTGCTCTTAACTCAGAATTAGAACCAAATACTAAATCAGCACGAGAACCTGTCCATTTAGGTGCTCCCGTTTTACGGTCTGTTCCTAAATAAACTTCGCTACGATCATCCATCGCTTTCCATTTTGTATTCATATCCAATAAATTCACAAAGAAATCATTTGTTAATTTACCTGGTTTATCTGTAAAAACACCATGTTTAGAACCATCAAAATTTGTGTTTAATACACGCATTCCTCCAATTAAAACTGTTAATTCTGGTGCAGTTAATGTTAATAATTGTGCTTTATCAATTAATAATTCTTCTGTAGAAACTGCTCTGTTCTTCGATTTTCTATAATTTCTAAATCCGTCTGCAGCTGGCTCTAAATAAGCAATAGATTCTACATCTGTTTGTTCTTGCGATGCATCTTCTCGTCCAGGTGTAAATGGAACTGTAATTGCTTGACCTGCATCTTTAGCTGCTTTTTCTACAGCTGCCGATCCTCCTAAAACAATTAAATCTGCTAAAGAAACATGTTTTCCAGTTGCTTCAAATTTAGCTTTAACATCTTCTAAAACAGTTAAAACTTTGTTTAATTGTACCGGATTATTTACTTCCCAACTGCGTTGTGGCTCTAGACGAACACGCGCACCATTTGCACCTCCACGTTTATCAGAACCTCTGAAAGTTGAAGCAGAAGCCCAAGCTGTTGAAACTAATTCTGAAATTGATAAACCTGTATTTAATAATTCTGCTTTTAAATCTGCAATATCAGATTCAGAAATTACTACTGAATTAGTTGCTGGAATTGGATCTTGCCAAACAAATTCTTCTTTTGGTACATCTGCACCTAAATAACGGCTACGAGGTCCCATATCACGGTGTGTTAATTTAAACCACGCCTTTGCAAAAGCATCTGCAAATTGATCTGGATTCTCTAAAAATCGTTTACTTATTTTATAATATTCTGGATCTTCGCGTAAAGCAATATCCGAAGTTAACATTGTTGGTTTATGTTTTTTACTAGGATCGTGTGCATCAGGAATAATTGCTCCTGTTTCTTTTGCTTGCCATTGATGAGCACCTGCAGGAGATTTTGTCAATTCCCAATCAAAACCTAATAAATAAGTTAAGAATAAATTTGACCATTCTGTTGGTTTACTTGTCCATGTAACTTCTATTCCTGATGTAATTGTATCTGGACCTTTACCCGTTCCGAAAGAGTTTTTCCAACCTAAACCTTGCATTTCTAGACCTGCAGATTCTGGATCTGGACCAACATGATCAGCTGAAGCTGCACCGTGTGTTTTTCCAAATGTGTGTCCACCTGCAATTAAAGCAACAGTTTCTTCATCATTCATCGCCATACGCGCAAATGTGTCACGAATATCTCTTGCAGAAGCTAAAGGATCTGGATGACCATCTGGACCTTCTGGGTTTACATAAATTAATCCCATTTGTACAGCAGCCAAAGGATTTTCTAATTCACGATCGCCAGAATAACGGCTATTTTCGCCACCACTTTCTTCTAACCATGTTTTTTCTGATCCCCAATATACATCAATATTTGGCTCCCAAACATCTGCACGACCACCTGCAAATCCAAGTGTTTTGAATCCCATTGATTCTAATGCAACATTTCCTGTTAAAATGATTAAATCTGCCCAAGAAATCTTGTTTCCATATTTTTGTTTTACTGGCCAAATCAAACGACGCGCTTTATCTAAAGAAACATTATCTGGCCAAGAGTTTAACGGAGCAAAACGTTGTTGACCTTCGCCTGCACCACCACGACCGTCTTGCACACGATATGTACCTGCGCTGTGCCAAGCCATACGAATGAAAAATGGACCATAATGACCAAAATCTGCCGGCCACCAATCTTGCGAATCTGTCATCAATGTTTTTAAGTCATTTTTAACTGCTTCTAAATCTAAACTTTTAAAGGCCTCAGCATAATCAAAATCAGCATCCATAGGATTTGATTTATTATTTTGCTGACGTAAAATATCTACTTTTAATTGATCAGGCCACCATTGCTCGTTGGTTGTTCCCATACCAGCTACAGGTTTATCCATCGATCCATTATGAAATGGACATTTGCTAATGTCGTTTGAATTGTTTTCCATATTGATTGTTTTATTGTTTTCTAACTTTTTGTAAATATTATAAATATAACAAATCGTTTGCAGATTTTTGAATTGTATTGTTTTATTTATCTATAATTTAAAACTATTATTTATAAGGTTTTATCTAAAAAATTTATGATGGATTAAAAAAAAGCTTTATTCAACCTTATTTTAAATTTAGCTATAAATAGGGATTTTTTAAACTGAATAATTTTCTGAATTTTGACATATCAATAACAAACAATAAATCAACCTAAAAATAATAACCGAATTACTAACCAACATTCAAACCTAACTAATTACCTAACTTATTTTTCAAAATCGCTTATAGGATAACCACCTAAAGCGATTTTTTTGTGTAGAAAAATCTGAAAAAAATTGAGCGCTTAAATTAACTAATAGTAGTGATCCTTAAATCGATGAAAAATAACAACTTTCCTATAAAATCAATCAATTGGGTTCATTTTATAGAAATGATTTTATGGTAAAAAGTTCTTTGAAAAGTTTTACTGATAAAAAAGCTTGGATACAAAATTATTATCCGATTTATACGGATGTGATAGAAGCGCAAAATAAACCAGAAGCAGATCGTTTACATGACAAAATAGAAGAAATTCGTACGATAAATTACAATTGGTTTCAGGATTGTTTTGATGAGTTTAGACGTATTTTTGAAAGTAAAGTTGAAGATCTAATTTTATTGAACACGATATTGCAACACAAGCTAATGCAAAAGACAATCCTTTGTTAGTGCCTATTCACGGTATTAGTTTATATGATTATGCTGCTGGTTCTTCGCAAAGAGGTGCGGGAATTCCAGAAACTGAAATTTTCAAAGCTTTAGGAGTAGAAAAACCACAATGGGACGAAGCTGATATTATTTGGCAACAACGTATACAAGAGGATAATGAAATGACTGTAATGACTTTATTTAGTCAATATTTTGGGCAAATTGAGCAACATCCGAAATTAGGAAGCTTGAAAAAAGAATCAAATGGCGTTGCCAATGCAAATATGGAACGTGCAAAAACAGATGAGAAATTCTTTTATTAGTTAGTTGGAGCACGAGATGCTGCGATGGAATGTGGTATGGATGGCGGACAATGGATGTTGGATACTTATGGTATTGATATTACAGAGTTTCAATCCCAAGCAATGATTTGGATGCGTTCTGGAAACTATGCTTCGATGATATATTATCAAATGCTCAAAAAAGACGAATATTTAGCTAAATTTCAAAAAGAAATGGGCGGAAGTATCGCAGATGATATTGAATTTTAATTCTCAAATAATTTCAAAAAGTGTGATCAAATGATAACATTTTTTTTATCTTTATTTCCTTATGAGAAAACTACTTAACTTCAATATCAGCCTTGGTTTCGGTTTAATCTTGGCTTTATTTGTATCCAATTCGGTATGGGCACAGCAAAAATATTATGTTTATCAATACAATAAAACCTACGGATTGACCGATTTATCGGGCTCAGATTTGATTGAAGGAGATTTTACAGATGTGGAAGATGATTTTACAGATTCTAATTTTGTGGTTTTTGAAAATAAAGCACAAAAATATGTTTTAATTAATCTAAAAACTGGTAAACAAGAGGTTTTTGATACTTTCAAACCTTTTAGTTTTTATGCTGAAGATGAGTATTTTTCTTTTGTAGAAAAGAATGGAAAATATTATTATCGCGGTAGAGAAACCGAAAAAATAATTTCTGTTCCGAAAGAATTATCCAACAACTATTTTTCTCAAATAGGTATGATTAATAAAAACTATTTATTTGCAATTAGTACCGAAGAAGTTAAAGAACCAGTCAAAAAAAGTAAAACTCCCGTTAAAAAAGGAGCCATTCCTCCTCCAACGCTTCCGCCAAGTTATAAGGAAAAAACGTACGTTTATCTGTTCAAAAATCAAAAATCGTTGCCTTTTATCAAAAAAATAGAGATAGATAGCGATCATAGATTTTCATCTAGTGAGGCAAATTCGCTTTTTACCTTTTTTGAAGTCCGCAAAACTCCGAAAACAGATAAAAAAGGTGAAGTTTCATACGTTACCCTTCAAGACAGAACTTATAATCCTGATTTAATGCCTTGGCATTTTGCTTACGAATCGCCATTTGATATTGCCACTTTAACTGTTGGGAAAAAACTAATCATTTGCGATTCTACTTTTAAAGTGTTAAAAACGGTTCCAAAATCAGAAGATAATGATGCAAGAGATTTAGTAAAAACATATTTAACGGCAGCCTATCCAAATGATGATATCAACGTAAGCTTTGGTAATTTTTCTCCATCTGTTTCGATGGGCGGACTTGGTGGAACAAGAAAATCGTTTTGGGATGTTAAAGAAAAAGATGGTTTTAGTGAAATAAGTTATCTGAAAGATGAGCAATATGTTCCGTATTTAAAAGCGAAGGGAAAAGCTGAAATTCATTCAAACAACATCATCGAATTGACGGACGAAAAGGAAAATAGTTTATATATTTATTTGGATAGAGCGCATCTTGATGTACTTCCTATTCCACAAAAATATAGTACTGCATTTCAAATCACGAAATTGTAGTCATCTAAAAACAACAAAATAATTACATAGAAAAACCATGTTTCCAATTATAAAAACAGAACGTTTAACACTAAATCAAGTTGAACTGAATGATGCTGAATTCATCTTATTTCAACGATCGAGTCCCGAAGTAACGAAATATATCAGAAGAGAACCGTACACAAAAGTTGAGCAAGCGATTGCATTTATTGAGATGATTACACAACAATTCACCGAAAAACAGTCATATACATGGGCTTTGCGCAATCCTGAGACCAACGAAATGCTAGGAAGTATTTGTCTTTGGAATTTTTCTGAAGATCGCAAAACTGCTGAAATCGGTTATGATT
Organism: Algoriella xinjiangensis; assembly: GCF_900115015.1. Taxonomy (GTDB): domain Bacteria; phylum Bacteroidota; class Bacteroidia; order Flavobacteriales; family Weeksellaceae; genus Empedobacter; species Empedobacter xinjiangensis. Next base: position 119,247 of record NZ_FOUZ01000007.1, read on the forward strand.
TACATCCAAACTTTCAAGGAAAAGGTTTTATGAACGAAGCCATGCAAGCAACTATTAATTATGGTTTTAATCAATTAAACTTAAACCAAATCGAAGCTTTTACAAGTAAGTACAACGAAACATCTAAAAAACTATTAACCCAAAATAATTTCATTCTAAATAGCAATCGTAAAGACGAAGACAATGAGGATAATTTTATTTTTGAGCTGAGTAAATAACTAAAAAATTATTCTAGTTTAAATAAATACCAAAAAACCAAGTCCAAGCAATTAGAATTATTTGCATCGGAAGTCTTTCTCTGTATAGGTAGCGCATTCCAGGTCCGGTAAAATCAGCTTTAAAAATATTAATATTTTTCTTAGACGAATTAATATTTGCTATAAAAACAACGAGGTAAAATGCAATTAATAAAATTGCTGTAATTTCTCGGATCGACGGAATCATCAAACATATTCCTGCAGCAATTTCGATGAAACCAGTCAAATAAACCAAAACTATTTTTGCAGGAAAAAATGAAGGAATCATCATTGCCATTCCTTTTTCAAAACGGAAATGAGCCGCACCTGTAAAAATGATGAATATTGACATGGCAAGATTGCCTGAAAACAAAAAATTCCAATCTCCTTCTACTATTTTTGTTCCGATTAGAGCAATTACGAAGCTAACGAAAATAATGCCGAGTAATTTCATAGCCTATTCCTCCGCAAGATTTTTAATATTTTCAAAATTTTTCGGATATTTTGAATTGAAGAAATCAACAAATTCATCCAAAGAATTTACCTTTCCAATGAGTAAGGTCCCGTTTTCATTGGGTTCTAATATATAATCTAATGTTGAATCTTCCCAATCTTGAGGACTCAATTCGCCTTCTAAAATCCAACCAAGATGTTTCATGCTTAGCTGTTTATTAGGAATGTTTTTCTCTACAAGATTGTACATGCCATTATTTTTTGGATCCAAAAATTTCATGATAGTTCCCTCTTCCCAAGTTCCTTCAAAATAAGTTCCCTCGTTCATCGCAGAAGCCCATTTTTTATAATTGTCTTGCGTAAAAAGTACCTCCCAAACTTTTTCAGGCGTTGCATTGATTTGGATAGTATATTCTAGTAATTTCATGATAAGTTCGTTTTATAAATTCGTTGGTCAGTAAAATAATTTAATAAACTAAAATACAACTATTAATAGCTCTTCAATCAATATTTTTATAAAATATTTTTAGCTTTGAATTGATTAAATAAAAAAATCTCAACTAAATGATAGTTGAGATTTTGATTTCCTAACTACGGTTTATCTATTTCTTCACCATGATTATAACTCGCAAAACGCCCTGTGTCTTTCGGATTTACGATATCAGTCTCTTTATCACCCCAAGGCCAACCGCCAAATTCTGTACGACGATATTCTTCAAACGCTTCTTGTAACTCTTGTTGGGTATTCATCACAAACGGGCCATATGCAGCAACAGGTTCCCCTATAGGCTCACCTTCTAAAATCAATATTTTAGCTTTTTGATCACCATTAGTGATTGTTATTTCTTCGTCACCAGCAAGATCTGCCAATTGTCTTTGCTGCATGTTGTTTTCCTCAATAGAAATAGTTGAAGTTCCATCATAGAAAAACACAAAACGGTTCATACTTGCAGCAACAGCTGGCAAAACAAATTTAGTTCCTGGATCCATTTCTACCAAAGCGATTCCAACATGATGATTTTTATCTTTTGCCCAAGAGTTTTCTAAAGGATCTTGTGATTTAACACCATAATATTCCCCTAAAATAACTTTAACGTCAACCTTTCCTCCATTTTCATCAGTTATATGTGCTTCCGGAATTTTTTCACTCCAAAGCATTTTATAATTGGGTTCGGTTAATTTCGATTTACTAGGCATGTTTAACCATATTTGAAACAAACGAAATGGATTGTCTTTATCATCATTTAGCAAAGGAAACATTTCACCATGTAAAACACCAGAACCTGCACTCATCAATTGGACATCACCGTTTCCATAACGTCCTTTAGAACCTTTAGAATCAAAATGGTCAGCAAAGCCCTCTGCCGCAATTGTCACAATTTCAAAACCACGATGCGGATGATGAGGAAAACCTGGAATCGTTTCGCCGTGGTACATTCTCCAATCTGCATCTCGATCAAAATCTTGTCCAATATTCTTTCCTTTTAATAAAGAAGCATCTGGCCCCATCTTTCCATTGCCTTTTGGATACAAATCGTAATGATACGCACTTAAAATAAATGGATCACGAACAGGCATTTGACCTACAACTTTTGATATATTTTTAACTTTCATATTGTTTATTTTTAAATTAATTTCTTATACTATTTACTAGTCAAATTGTAGACCACAAGCAATTTACAAACAGTTTTAAATAGTTACCTCCAAGTTACTTAGCGGCATTATTTAACAGAACTCGCTAGCTACAAAAGATATCTGACAGAATGTCACTTTAATTTTAATGAAAAACAATATTTATAAATATACCTACATTTAGGGATACTACAGCTCTGCCAAGATTGCTATTTTTGAGTTGAAAGAAATTACGAATTAATAAATAAAATTATTTTTACTTGAATAAATTTGTTTATTACCTGATGACTAAGCTTTATATGTTCCAAATATTCGATCCCAAATAGAGGTATAAAACCCAAAATTTTTATTTTCGTATAGATGGTGTTGATTATGAAATTTGGTCGTTCCAACAAAGAATAGATCAAAAGAGGAAGGAAAAAACTCACGATTCAAATGACCAATAGTACCCCAAATGAGATTAATCGTTAAATACAATACAATTGATAAAATAGAGAAATCATAAAAACTAAATAGTGATATCATCATTAAACCGAAACCTAAAGTTTCAAAAGGATGTAAAACAAATAGGCTTAAAAAATTGGTACTTGTATGCTCGTGATGTTTTCGATGCAATATTTTGTAAATAAAAGGTATATGAGCCAAATAGTGAAATATATACATAAACAAATCCATTAAAATTAGTAATCCAATACATTCTAATGCCACACTAAAAAGTGACTTTGATTCGTTTAAAACAATAAGATTATTTTTCCATAGAACAACGCCAATCAACATCACAAAAGCGTTGCAAATAATGGTTAGTAAACTTATTAAAAAATCGGTTTTATAAATAGGATGATTTGTTGGCTGTAATGTCTTTTTGTGGCAGGTTTTTTCAATAAACAGAAATAATAAAATAGAAAATAAAAACAACAAAATATTGACTATAAGACTGAAAATGATCCATTCTAGCCAAGAAAATTGTGCCAATAAATGAATATAATGATGCAAAGTATCTGTAATATTATCCATAAATTTGAGTATATCAACTCATTCATGTAAATATATGAAATTCAAAATTATATCCTTAGTTGAAATTGAATTACTGAATGCAGCAGATCCAAAAAAACTTATTAATGATGACTACCGATTACATGATTTGAAGTTGTTTTTAGATAATTTAATCCAAAACATAAGTTTTTTCATCCATCAATTTTTCAGTATTATTTGACTGATTTTGTCTTGAATTTTTATATTCAATTAATCTAAAAGTTACTTTTTTCACATTTTTATCAACACGCAACTTATTATTCATTTGATAATTATAACCCGTAACTAATGCTAACTCTTTGCCCGCAATGCTTTTTATGTAAATATTATAGTTTACAATAAGTTCATCATCTTTCATCATCTTTTCTATCACGCGTTTTCCTAAAATTCGAGGACCTAATCCACCTGAATTATACCAACCTTGAACTGAAAAATCAATTTGATTACGCGATTTATTCGTCATCTCAATTTGATGCTCGAAAACTTTATCCGAATTGACTAAGATTATTTTTTGTCCTTTAACATTTCCTAAACTATCCAAAATATTAACCTTTTCTGACTGCCGTTTTGTTGCTGTTAGCGTTATTTTATTGCTATTACAACTCCATAAAAAGAGTAAAAAAAGCATGTATAAAAGTGTTTTCATTTTAATCTATTTTATAGCCTGCACAATGACCTGCAATTTCTGCAAATAGCCCTTTCAATTTATTTAAATAAGTTGTTTGATCCATCAGGTAAACAGTCACTTTCTCTTCTACTCCTTGATGAATATAAGTATGAAGCTCTCCTTGATCTTCATCTAAGATAATTTTAAAAACAGTCCCATCCTTTTTATTTCTTGCCGAAAAAATAGGATTTGCATCACGCATTGGATCTCCATTTGAAAAAATAGTTTTAAAATATGGAAACTCCCACACAGCAGCAGGATCTATTTCTTTAAACGAGAGAAGCGCATAATTTTCTAAAGCATCATAAACAAGATTTTGTTGCATATAATTACCCTCCATTATATATTAAACCTCAAATGATTTGATGAAAAAAGAAGACCATTTCCACTGTATGGCTTTTGGCTTAATTCACCCACATCCGATACTCCTTTTAGATCATCAAACAATTCTTGAATAACTGCTGTTCGTTGAAAACCACTTAAAGTATGTGCAATGATCGTATCACTCATACAGACTAATTTTTTATTTGGATGACCTGCACAAATTTTACTTCCTGTCTCCCAATCCCAAACCATCCATTCCCAACCATAATTTTTCACCAAAGCCTCTAACCAGAGGAAACTTAAATTTTCTAATTTAAGTTTCCCTGAATCCTTTCCCATCCAGTATTTAACAGCTTGTTCAAGCGTGTGAAGTAATTCTTTAACTGAAGAGTCTACATAAGTCAACTTACTTTGATCAATAATGGTGTAAGCATTCTTTATTTTCTTTTCAATGCTTTTACTTTCTTTATCATTTGGATAACGAAGAAATGCAAATTCACAGTCAATACGAGAAAACGTTATCCCTCCATTTTTTTTTTTGCATTTCTATTGGAATACAAATCGTATTGGTAGTGGGACTTAAAAAAACTTCAGTAGGATCAAATGAAAAATTCTCTAGTTGATAAAAGCCCGATAAAAAATTATGTTCAATCAATTTTATCAATTTATAATCTTCGGAATCAGCTACTACATGATTACAATAATAATCAGGTTGCAAATACCAATATAAACAAAGCGCAGTTCAGCGATCGCATGTTGGCTGCTCCGCTAACCATAGCAAGGGTGCTAGTCCATAATTATAATTTTGAACAAATTGATGCCATTCTTCCGTAGTTAATTTTTGAAATTTTCCAGTGCCTTCTAAAGCAGCATGAACTCTATTTTTATTCTTTTTTGTAAATATTATTTCCATTGGGACTTAATTTAAAAATTAGTACAATGTCTTAGCAAATTAGCAAGAAACTATACAAATTAACTGAAAGTTTTAAAAGCATCAAATCGCCGAAAATAGCTATTTTTAGATTGTATAAATTTATGTTATTTAGCAGAAGTAAAATATTCTTAAGTCAATTAAAAGTATCGTTTCAAATATTATCTAAAATTTAATTATTTAAAAAGAAAAACATGAACGTTTCAGAAAAAATACATCACGAAATTTACAATTTAGTAACCGATTTTTTAAATACCGTAAATAAAAAAGATAAAGTCAAATTATTAGCGAAATTTGAAGTCACTGATGATATGTTTGAGGAGATTTTAGAGTATTTAGACTACATCGGAGAACTGAATTTATCGTCACTTCCTTACAAAAAAACGATAAATCACAACATCGTCAATAAACCTATTTTCAATATCGATTGTATGAATGATGGCGGATATATTGTGGAATGCAACACAATGAATTTTGGTAAGGAAACAGAAATTGTGCTGCAATGTGAAGTAGATTTTCAAGATGGAACATACAAATTGACACTTCCTTTATTTAAATCTTAAAATGATGGCTGTTAGTTTTGAAACAATAAAAAATCATCATGAATAAATCTATTTTTCGGAACGAATGAAAAAAGATTGCGGCAAGAAGCAGATGAAGAAATAATCTTTTTAAAATCAAAACCGATGCAATTCCGTTTTTAGTTTACAATTATAAAATACTGAATCAAAGAATAATATACAAGTAATTTTTACACTGAAATAAATTTTTTAAAGTAAATTGTATTACCTAAAAATAAATCACACATGCTACGCTACACGCTCCTACTTTTCAGTTTTTCTTTCCATATTGTTTGTTTTGGACAGACAAAAGATGAAATGATAAAAAGCATTGCCGATTCGAAAAAGAGTATGGAAACGCTAATTAAAATGACTGGTTTGGAGATTCGATTAGAATCTAACAGCAAAGCTTTTGATCCTGAAGATAATTTCAATTTTCGCGAAATACCGAGCTCAAAAGATAAAAATAGTCTTGATTCAACATTAAACCGTTATTTTTCTAATCTCTATGTTGGTGGAGCAATAATGCCGCCGTACAATTTTATTTCGCTCAAAAAAGATGAAAATGAACTGATTAAAATTTTGGGAGTTGACAATTTTTATTTCCACGATCGCAACAATAAATACCCAAAAATGACGCCTGTCAAATTCATATTTCTTGATAAAACAGAACAAGACAGCAAAGGTCTTTTTGAAACTGCGGAAACATTGAAAGAAAAATACGGCAAAAAAGAACCCGAAGGTTATTACTCGGATATAGATAGCACCAAATTGGATGATGCCGACAAATATTTGCTAACAGAAAGTAGTTCATTTTACCAAGAATATAAAGTAAAAATGAAGAAACCTATCGCTGCCGTTGTGATGGATATTGAGTTTCCGATAAAAGGAAGTAGCGTCCAAAATATCTCGAACGACCATAAAATCGTACAAACAGCTCACGGAAATATCGAATTAAAAGGTCTAAAAGATAATGTGTTGATTTTAGAAATTCCGAACGATTTAGAGAAAAGCATTCAGGTATTGGCGCTTTATCAAGATGGTCGCCGATTAGCAGAGAAATCATCAAATTCGAATACTGTTTTTAGTAAAGAAAAAATAGATGCGTTTCAAAAACTATTGCCAGCGTACGACAAAGCGCTGAAAGAAATCGAAAAAGGAAACATCAAAGATGGAGAAGCTTTAAAAGTTTTTATTACGAAAGAAGCTAAAATAGATGTTGATGCGTTGGAAACTCCTGATAAAATGCAAAAAACATATCGTTTTTCGGGACCAATTTCTACCGTTCAATTGAAAATCGAAGACGCTAATTCAAACGTATTCAAAACTCAAGTAACGTATAATTTTAAATCGGTTGAAAATCAAGATTATTTGATTGCAACGGATTTCAATACAGAAAAACGTGGTTTGGTAGACACAAAAGGAAATTGGATTGTTGCACCAAAATACAATGCTCATTTCAGACAGTTGAACAACTATTTTTATACCGATCAAATTGATGATCACGATCAAACGTATTATTTCAATCCAACAACTAAAATTTTGCAGGAAGTTGCGTATAAAATTGATGACACAGAAATATATGGCAAGAAATATGTAAAAATTGAAACGAATGTAAATGGTCCAATCGGTGTAATTGATGCGAATACGGGCAAAATTTTGATTCCGATGAAGCATGGTTTTATTCATTATCAAGACAATGGAACTTGGCTAGCGAGAGATGATGAAAGTGACAAAGAAGGTGCTTATGCTGCGGATGGAACTATTCTTATTCCACTAACTTTTGACAATGTGAAGTATAAAACGGGATTTTTCTACACCAAATATAATCCAACCGATTTTTATTATACCGAGCAAGTCAATATTTACAACAGCCAAGGGAAAAACATCACCAACAATAAATATAATGAACTTATTGATGCGTTTTCGGATGGGTTGCAATTGGTCAAAAAACATACTTTTGATAAGGATAAAAAAGGTACAATTCTCTACTCCGATTATTATTACATTGATAATTTGGGCAACGAAAAACTGAATTTCGAGCACGGAAAATATCACGAAGCTTTCGCTTTTAGCAATGGATTGGCTCGAATAGAAAAAGCCAATAATGACCAATATGATTACGACGGAGATTTTGGGTTTATCGATACAAAAGGTAAAGTTGTTATTCCGTTTGAATACAATAAATGCACTGATTTTTATGGAACTTATGCCTACGCCGAAAAGAAAAATGGCGAAAATAGCTGGTATGGATTTATCAATCAGAAAAACGAAAAAGTGATTACTTTACCAGACGGTTATCAATCTTCTTGGTTTGACAAAGATCGAAAAACTTGGATTATGCGACTTTACAATGATGATCTTTATGATTTTGATGGCAATAAAATTGTAGTTGAGAAAAAGTAGGTTTTTAAATCATTTCTGATCTAAAATATTGTCACTTAAATAATATTATCACATGAAACAATGTTAAATATCTACTATTTAACATTTTAGGAATAAATATTGATTAAATAGGCTAATAACTCTATTTACCTATGAAAAGTTCTTTATTTTTTCGATTGATATTATTTCTCGTCTTGCACTTTACATCCAGTGTTTATGCGCAATGTACAAGCTGTGATATCGTCAATCCTGTTACTTTTGGCAATTATACATTTCCTGCAAATAGAACAGTTTGTTTTACTCAAAATACAACTTTAGGTGATATTATTTTAGAAGATAATGCAAAAATTTGTATCGCGCCAAATGTTACACTTACCATCAATACAAATACAACTACAACAGAGGGTTATAACAATCAAATTGATGTAAACGGAACTTTAAAATTTAGTAATAATCCTAATTTTAAATCCGATATACAACTAAATATTGCTTCAACTGGGCTGCTAGAAAATTCTGCTGGTTTTACTATCACAAACAGTAAAACTTCTATCATTAATAACGGAACTATTAACCTTCAGAATACAATTAATTTTGCTGGAGCTAGTTCTAAAAATTATGTTGAAAACAACGGAACAATAAATGTTAGTCGATTCAATTCAACTAACGGAGCTACTACAGTTTACAATACTGGAACAATCAAATTAACAAATATCATCGATAATAATGCAAGTACTTTATATATAAATTGTGGAATAATTGATTCGCAAGCTAGTATAAACATGGGTGGTTCTAAAATTATCAATACAGGTATTTTTACTTTAGCAGGTGGTACAAATGACTTTAGTGGAGCTAGTAATATTATAAATTTTGGTGTATTCAATTTTTATAGTACTATAAATGGTGGTACAAATGCAAGTATTTATAACGAAGGTTTAGTAAGGTTAAGTGCCGCAAACTTGAATGGTTTAACGCTATTAGGTCCAAAAAATTCTGCTAAAAAAGGTTATTTTTATGTCAGACAAACAATGAATCCAAATGGTGCGAAAGTTGGTCCGAACTTAGATTTTATAAAATTTTATTCGTTTAATCCTGATGATAAATCTTCATCACAAGGCGAAAATCAAATTTTCAGTAATTCACCTATATACATCGATGCAAATAATAACACAACAACCGTAGCTGGTGCTAATGTAACTTATGATTGTGCGCCAACTAATAATTGCTCGGCACCAATGATTGTACAAATCAATAAATGTCCTGATAGTTTTGGTAATTTTCCTCCAGATGTTACATTTTGTGTAAAACCTGCATCTACAAAAACAGGAGCAAAACCAAGCACTGTTGGTATTAGTACTTATGCAACCAATTCAAATAATTTTCCAAGTAATATTCCGAACGGATACATTGCATTAGCTTCAAAAAATAAAGGGCTTGTAATTACTCGGGTTCAAAATAGCGCGAAAATAGTCGACCCAAAAGAAGGAATGATTATTTACGATATTGATGCAAAATGCACCAAATTATACAATGGCACAACATGGCATTGTATAGTACGAAGTTGTAACGAATAATTAATTTAAACAATGAAAAAAACCACTCTCATCCTACCCCTACTCATTTCCTTTTCTACATTATCTGCCCAAGTTTCTATTGGTAAAAATGCTGTAAATGGTAATAATACAATTCTAGATTTTTATGAAGATAGCACCAACATACAAGGTCTAATTTTGTCGACTGTAGATATATTGCCAACAACGCCCGCAAACGGAACTTTTTTGTTTGATAAAACAGATGATAAAGTAAAAATGTATGAAAATAGTGCATGGGTAAATTTATCGGATCAAGGAACAGAAAATAATATCGTTGCAAATACTTCTTCTGATAATGGAGATGGCGTAATTATTGGCGCCCAACAAAGTGCTGCAAGCGGAATTTTGATTTTAGAAGCTGATGATAAAGCAATCATTTTACCAAAAATTACCAAACCCGAAGAAAATGTACCTACACCATATCCTGGTATGATTTGTTATGATACAGCAAGTAAAACTATGGCCGTTTATGACGGAAAAAATTGGAATTATTGGAAATAAATGACTTTTTTGAGCGCTATTTTAACTGAAAATCGTGTGAAATATTATTAATCAAGTCACTTTTTCAGTCAATATCTACCTCAATTAAAATAACTTACATATAAATATGTACAATTAGTTGGAAATAATATGCATAATTATACCTTTGCGACTTTAACTATAAGAAAATCGAATGCTTAAATTTCTTGTAAATAGTAAGTACTTTAATATTGCTTTATCTATTTCCTACGTACTGGCAATTGTGGTTTTAATCGCAATGTTAGGTTTCGGATTTCCAATTGAGTACAAAGTATACGTTAACATTTTTTTCATTACACTTTTGTGTATTGGCGTTTTAAGAACGGTTTTAAAATATGTTCATCGTAAAGAAAAAATTATGCCGCGCGTAATTGTTTTCGACATTATCAGTATTTTATTTATTTTGTATTGTATCTCCATACAACTAGGTCATTACAGCTTTTATTTTGTAAGTAAATACCTGCAAATTGCTATTATACTAAAGCTAATTAGAGAATTAGCAACACCAAAATTAAATTTTAAAAGATCGGTTATCACACCACCACAACTCTTTATTTTTAGTTTTATTATCTTAGTTTTTGGTGGCGCTTGTCTACTTATGTTGCCAAAAGCAACAAATCATCCCATTAATTTTTTAGATGCCTTATTTACCGCAACAAGTGCTGTTTGTGTTACTGGATTAACCGTTGTTGATACCTACGAAGCTTACACGCCAATAGGTCATTTTATTATCATCGTTTTGATACAAGCTGGTGGATTAGGAATTTTGACATTTGCGGGTTATATCGCCTATTTTTTCAAGGGAAATAGTTCGTACGAAAATCAAATTGCATTAGGAAGTATTGCCAATAATGATTCGTTAAGCGAAGTTTTTGTCTTTGTAAAAAAGATTATTTACCTCACTTTTAGTATTGAATTGTTAGGCGCAATTTTAATCTATTTTTCATTATCATCGTATAAAATAGGTTTTTTAGACAAAGTTTTCTTTAGTTTATTTCACTCGATTTCGGCATTTTGTAACGCAGGTTTTTCTACTTTACCTTATGGTTTAATGAACAAAGGTTTTATACACAATTATAACTTTCAATCGGTATTAATCGTTCTAATTTTTCTGGGCGGAATTGGTTTTCCAATCTTAATAAATTTAGTGAGATATGTCGAATATCTAATCCGAAAAGTATTTTTATTGATCATTCATAAAACAAATGACAAAAAAAACTGGGTATTTACATTAAGTTCTAAAGTCAATTTAATTACGTCTTTATCCATCTTAATTATCTCGACAATTATCTTATTTTTTGAAGAATATTACCGCACTTTAGCACCACATCATGGTTTCGGAAAATTTGTTTCCGCTACTTTTATTGCAATGACGCCGCGTACAGCAGGTTTTAACAATATAGATTTTGCGCAGTTACATTTCTCCTCAATTTTATTGGTTATTTTATTAATGTGGATTGGTGCTTCGCCAGCTTCTACCGGAGGTGGTATAAAAACGAGTACGTTTGCAATTGGTATTCTAAACTTTATAAATATTGCGAGAGGTAAACCAAAAATTGAAATTTATAAACGAGAACTTAATCCAATTAATATTCAGAAAGCCTTTGCTACAATGACTTTATCGTTTTTGGTTATCGGAATTGGAATATTTTTAATCACAAAATTTGATAATAATTTACATTTGATTGATGTTGCTTTCGAAGCGTTTTCGGCCTATTCTACCGTTGGTTTATCGCTTAATTTAACACCACATTTATCAGATCCAAGTAAAATTGTTGTCATCACAATGATGTTTATCGGACGTGTTTCTATGATCACTATTTTAATGTCATTTTTTAAGAAAACTGTCTCATCAAATTATCGTTATCCTTCGGATGACATCCTTATTTAATAAAAAAATATGAAAGTAATAATTATAGGTTTAGGAAATTTTGGCGCTGCATTGGGTAAAAAAATGTCAAAATTAGGGCACGAAATTATTGGTGTTGATAACAATATACAACGTGTAGAAGGTTTAAAAGACAAGCTTTCTTATACGATTTGTTTAGATGCGACGGACGAAATTGCAATTAACAAACTTCCACTAAACAATACGGATATTGTGATTATAAGTATTGGCGAAAATGAAGGTGCCAACATTATGGCGACTGCAATTTTTAAGAATAAAAATGTAAAACGTTTGATTAGTCGTTCGATTAATTCGCTTCACGAAAATGTATTACAAGCCATTGGTGTTTCAGAAATTATTCGTCCAGAAGCTGAATCAGCAGAGCGTTGGACAAAAAAACTGAATGTAAAAGGCGTTGTCGATTCGTTTGAGTTGAACAAAGAATTTAGTATTATAGAAGTTGTTACGCCTGATGAATTAGTTGGTAAAACATTTGACGAAATTCAGTTCAAAAAACAACACAATATTCTTGTAATGACAATTATTCAAAACAAAGAAGAAGCGAGTTTTCTTGGACAATATAAAATTGTACCAGAAGTACAAGGTTTTCCATCATCAAATACAGTAATTAAGAAGAATGATGTTTTGGTAATTTATGGTGCAAATGAGGATATTTACCGATTTTTAAAGAAATATAATATTCAATAAAAAATTAAATAGCATATCGTTTTTTAAGATAAAATTTGTGGATGTATTCGTAAAATAAAGCCCCTGAAAAATAACAAACGACATCCACAAAATCTGCCGTATATTGAGTAGAAAATAACGGCATAATACCTTCTAACAAAGCAGAAAGGACAACTGCTGATAAAAGTGAATATGAAATGGGATAAGTATAATAATTTTGTTTAAAATAAAACACAGAAATTAGATAACTTCCTAAATGACTCATGGCAGGTACAGCCAAAAAATCGGTCAAATAACCATTTACTATTCCGATTGAAAAATCATAATATCGACTGATTTTAACTGCAATCCAAACAAGTAAATAAAGCGTAAAAAAAGGATCAAATAACTTCACATTTACACTACCAAAACGATGATTAAAACGCAAAATATACCAAGTATCATCAAAAATAGAAAAAATGCATCGTCTATAAATTTTTGAGTTCCACTTCTTTTATCTTTATTCTCCTCCTTCATTTTATTCTCTTTTTGTACAAGAATCACAAAGATAATCGTTTTTAATTGAATGGGATTTTGAGCTAATTATGACTAATTATTTTATAATTGAAAATACAAAAAATTACTCAAGTATTTAGTTCACATTACTTTTTTACTCATTCAACATAATCCCACGAATTTTATTTTTAAAAGCTAAATTTGCTTTCCTTTTTTTCAAAATTAAATAAATTAAAATTCCTGCTAATATTAAGAAAACTGCTGAAATCACAAGATTCATTTTCGTGTATTTTGATGCAATAATTTCCCTTTTGTTTTGCATTTCTTTCGTTTGATTGTCGATAGAACTGTTGATGGATTTCAGCTCACTTTGTTTTCTTTCAAACCGAATATCTTGGAATTTTTTATTGTAAAATTGGTATTCTGTCAAATTATTCAAAGCCAAATAATTATCTGCCATTCCTTTATAGATTCCTTCATTTAAAAGCAAATCTCCACTATTTTCAGCCATTTTTTCAGCATCTTCCAACATTTTTAGAGATTCTTGATGTTGATTATTTAAATGATACATATCTGCCATTCCTTTATAGGCGAAAGCTTCCAAACTTTTTGCATTGGCTTTTTTCGCAAAAGAAGCCGATTCTATAAAATATTTTTTTGCATTTTGATATTGGTTCATTTCAATAAAACAATACGCAATATTGTAGCTAACCACACTTAGGTTAGAAAGATTTACTTTGGATAATTTTGCTTGTTTAAAGTTTTTTTTAGCGATAAAAAACTTCTCCAAAGCCAATTCTGGATTCGCTTGGCTTTTATAAATCATCCCACGAATAGCATACATTTTTCCTAGATTTGAAAATTTAGAACTACTGTTGGGTATTTTCGAAAGATAATTTTCTGTTTCGTCTAAAGTTTCAAAACTTTTACTAAAAAGTTCCATGTGTTGATATTGAATCGCAATGTAAATCACGAGATTTATTTTTAATTCTACTGTAGTAGCTTCATTCAGAAGTTCTTTTGCTTTCAATAAAACTTTTAGTGATTTGTCGATATTCCGTTTTGCAACATAAGCATTAGAAATCACAAGGTAAATTTCTATTTTTTTATTTGGATCTTTCTCTTTTCCTAAAAGTTCATTTCCAACTCTTAAGGATTCATCGGGGTTATCGTAAATTCCAATCCGTGCTTTTTTTAGGATAGAATCTGTAGGAATTTGTCCAAAACAAAACCAAGAAAAAGTGAAAACAATAAAAATAATTAACTTTTTCATTCGTTTTTAGATTTCTTAATTTGTTGGATGTACGTGTTGGGCGACATTCCTGTAACTGATTTAAAAATAGTTGTGAAAGCGCCATGCGAAGAAAATCCAGAAAAATCGGCCAGATAACTTACTTTATATTGCAAAAACTCAGGTTTATTTTTTAATAAATAAGCAATATGATTAATTCTGAGTTCATTAATATAAGCATTGAAATTTTTACCTTTCGTAGTGTTAATCACTTCTGTAAGGTATTTTGTATTAGTATCTAATTGTCCTGCCAAAATAGAAAGTGACATATTTTTATTAAGAAAACGATCAGATTGTTCTAATTCTTCTAATTTTTTCAGAATATCGTCTTCTTTTTCTTTAGAAATAACAACTGTTTTTTTATCAGATTTTTCCGTTTCATCGGTAACTAAAACATTTTGAAAAATAGGAGAAGTTGTTGTTGATTTTTGTTTTACACTTTCAATATCTTTTAATTTTGCAAAGAAATTGAGTTGTTTTTGTAAATCTTTAGCTGATTTAACTTGGTTAAAATAATACAACGAAAGTCCAACAATTCCGAGAATGCAAAACCCGATTAAAAATAGATTTTTCGATTTTTCTGCTTGTTGAAAAAAGTTAAGATTATTATTTTCTTGCGTTTCTATAAATTTGATGAGATATCTAATTCCGTCTTTTTTATTACTTTCTAATTTTGCGTTGGTTTCCAAAAACAATTTATCATATTTTCGGTATTTCTCCGAATCTTGCAACACCGAATAATTTTTTGACATTAATTCATATATCTTCGATTCTAATGGAAGATAATTAGAATTTTCAATTTTTGAAAGGCCGATATTTAGATAGTCTAAGGATTTTTCATAATCTTTTTGAAGGAAATAAATACGCGACATTTTCTCATTTGCAAAAGCCTCTAAATAATAAAAATCTTTCCCCGAATAGTTTTGTAAAATAGTTTCAATCTTTAATTTGGCTTCTGTAATTTTATTTTTTTTGATTAATAAAGACGCCAAAAAAAGCTCATTTTCGGTTTTAATGATTTGGCTTTCATTATTTACGTTTTTTAAAAGCTGACTACTTTTCTTAAAGGCAATTTCTGCTTCATTTATCTTCTTTGTTACCGCGAGATTTAGCGCTTGTAATTGATACAGTTTTGCAATGGTAATTATTTTATTGGGGTTTTTATTATTGATTTCTTTTGATAAAATTTTGTCAATACTATTTTCTGATTGTCGGTATAAATCTAAATTTTGGTACTGTTCTGCAATGCTATAATTCATAAAAAGTTGCGAAAAAGCTGTGTTATTTTCTGTATTAAGAAATGAATCTCCTTCTAACGAGGTTTTTATAGATTGTACAAAATTTCCTTTCATGGCATAAGCTTGCGCCATAATGTTTTGTAGAATCAATTTTTGCTCGTCATTTTTGGTATTGATGCTTACATTTTGAGAAAACTGAATACAATCATCCGGATTTTGATACAATTTTTTTACCGCTTTATCAATTAATGTAAAAGAATCGGTAGTCTCATTTTGGCTTTTCATCAAAATAGAAAACAGCAAGAAAAATAGAAAATATAATGTGCCTTTAGTGAACATAAAGAATATAGAGTTTAAATATACATTAATTCTGTGGATTCTTATCTTGAAACAAGCATAAATTAGAACTAACTGATTATTAGTATTTTAATTTTTCGAAAATTACAAGTTTCATGAATCTTGTAAGTATAAAACTTGTCTTCACGGATTAATTCATATAATATTGAGGAACAAAAAATACTTAAAACAATATTAATATGAAATTATTTTACAAAACGGCAAAATCTTTATTTTTTGCAATCCCGTTAGTTGCAGTTCAATTCATGAATGCACAAGTATTTGAAATAGCAAGTGGCGGGATGTATTTCCCAGGCGGTGTTTCAGAAAACGGAACAGTTTCACTAAACAAAGGTACTACAGTTTATCTTTGGAATTCTACACAAGGACTCCAAGAAATTGGTGGTCTTACTAACAATACTCTTTTTGGCGGGAGTGCACTTATTTCTGAGGATGGAAAAAAAATAACAGCGGGCGTTACCAATGCTACTAATAATATGAATGAACTTTCAGTTTACAATGTTGAAACACAATCTTGGACCCATCATGGTGGCATTGGGACAATAGGTTTAGACGGATCATTAAGTAATTCTTGGGGAATATCCAAAGATGGTTCTACTGTAGTGGGACTTGGCTGGCTAGATACAGGTAAAGCTCACGGTGTAAAATGGGATGCTACCAATGGGATGATTGATTTGGGCAGTACGGTTACTGGAAAAAGTTCGCGTGCCAATGCAATTAATGATGATAAAACAATAATTACAGGATGGCAAGATAAAGCCGACGGTTCTAGAAGAGCGGTAAGATGGGTAAATGGGGTACAAGAATATCTTACTGATAACTCAGGTAACCACATTGGCGAACCAAGCGCAATGTCGTCCGATGGCAAGACAATTGTTGGTTATACTCGTTTATTTCCTTATGTATGGAATGAGACGACGGGTTATCAAGAAATTGTACACCCATCCTCAAGTGGTTCTTTTGAAGGGGGATCTTCTGCAGTTTCTGGTGATGGCAAAATAGTAATCGGATATTTTAGAGCTTTCCCAGGTTTACCAATGACAGGCGAAGGTTTTATTTGGACACAAGAAAATGGTAGAAAAAATCTTAACCAGTATGTTACAAGTTTAGGTATTGATACCAAAGGTATAACTTTCGGACTTCCACTTGCGATCTCAAAAGATGGAAAAAAAATTGTAGGGACTGGTGTAAAAGCAGGGAATCAAACTGTTGCATTTTTAATTGATCTTACTTCATATTTAACAACTGAAGCTATTGAAATCAAACAATTATCAATCTATCCAAATCCTGTTAAAAATATCTTGAACATCAACGGTGCAGACAGAATTGGGAGTTTAGAAATCTATAATATGATTGGTCAAAAAATTAAAACAATACAACCAACAGACAAAATAGAAGTTTCTACATTAGCAAAAGGAACTTATATTTTGAAAATTGTAAATAACAATAAAACACAAAATATAAAATTCATAAAAGAGTAAGTGAAAATCTGTTAAGTGATTAAACATTTTTAAAGCAAGAGTTGGCTATCAATTCTTGCTTTTTTATTGAGCAGAAGTAAGAAATTATTAAATAATAAGCCTTTTTTTTTTATATATATCAAAAAAATTGCACAAAAAATGTATTGTTGTTATTAATATATTTCTTCAGTAAAAAATGGACATTGTTCTAAGATTTTAATCGTATTTTAGAAAAATTACGGTCGTTTGTCCAATCAAAACAAATTGAACAGATACAAATAGACCAAATGGTATGCATACAGCTATATCTACAGACGAAAAGATTATAAAATAAATTCACATATGATAAAAATTATTACATCAGTACTACTATTAATGTCCGTTTCTATTTATTCTCAAAACAGATATGAATTATTAGACGAAGGAAAAGATAAAGAATACCTTTCAGACACTATTTCAAAAATGTATACTAAAGGATTAATTACTGATAAACCCATAGTTGTAATTGATGGAAAACCTTTTCGCTATCAAGATTTAGAAACAGAAAAATTAAAATTGTCCAAAATAGAAATAGATAAAATAATTCCAATTGATAAAGAGAAAGGAATTAATATTTTTGGGAATTTTGGGGAAGCAGGTGTTGTTATTATTACGACAAGCAGACCAAAAGAGTAAATACAACTACTAGCTTCAATAGCCGTTGCACAAAAATAAAAATTATTCGACTTAATTTAATCCCAATATTTCAAATAATTCATCTTTTTTATTAATTGCAATTGGTATTATTTTTCCATTAGAAAGTTCTACCATATTTCCATTAATAGACTGAATAAATTCTGTATTAATTACAAATGCTCTTTGAACTCTAAAAAATAATTTATTATTCAACATTTCTTCCATTGCTTTTAATGTCGATAAAGTTATATAAGAGTTTGATGTTGTATTTATATTAATATAATTTCCTTGAGCTTCAATATAAATAATTTCATTTAATAAAATTTTAATGAATTTACCTTCACTTTTAATAAATATTCTCTCTGTATTATCTTGAGCTTCTGATATCTTTTTTTGAATATCTAGATTCTCTTTAACTCTATTTACTGCTTTTAATAAGCGCTCAAAACGAACAGGTTTTATCAAATAATCAACTGCACCTGTTTCAAAACTATCTACAGCAAAGTCTCTATGAGCAGTTATAAAAATAAAATAAGGTTTATTAGGTAATGAACGAAACAAATCTAATCCATTTAATTGTGGCATTTCTATATCACTAAAAACAATATCTATATTATTACTTTGTAAAAAAATCATCGCATCCAATGGTTTATTAAATGTTTTTTTTATTTCTAAAAATGATATTTGAGAAATAAAGTCTTCTATCAATTCAACACCAAGTGGCTCATCATCAATTACTATACAATTATATTTTTCGCTCATAATTTTAGTTTTATTTCCAATGAAACAATAAATTCATTTTTAAATTGATTAATATTCAGTTTATATTGATTTGGATAAAGTAACTCTAACCTTCTTTTTATATTACTCATTCCAATTCCTCCTCTTTCTATTAGTTTATCATTATTTATTTCGGAAACATCATTTACTATTTTAAAATTAACAGAATCATTTAAAACAGAAATAGAAATTGATAAATAGGCACTTTCTTCATTCTTCAATCCATATTTAAATGCATTTTCTATAAATGTAAAGGTTAATAAAGGTGCAATCATTAAACCAATAGTATCATCGTTTCTTTCAATATTTAATTGAATGTTATAAGAATTTGGATAACGCATTTTCTCTAATTCAAAATAATTTTCAATAAATTCTAACTCCTTATTCAAAGAAACTTTTTCAGCATCCGATTCGTACAAAGAATATCCCATTATATCAGATAAATTAAGAATTACTTCAGGAGCTTTATCATCTTTTTTCAAACTTAATCGATATAAATTATTTAGTGTATTAAATAAAAAATGTGGATTTAGTTGAGCTTTCAAAAAGTCTTTTTCTATTTTGATATTCTGGATCTCTAAATCTGACTTTCTTTGTTCTATTTTCAAAGTATTTGAAAATAATCGAAGTGTATCAAACAATACCTTAATTAATAACGAAACCGAAATTGAAAGAACTATGGTAAATAAATTTCCAAGTACAGCTTTATAACCTATAATTTCATAAAAACTTGTATTTGATATTTTATCTACAAAATCTTTATATGCCTCATCCTTAATTTCAATTCCAAAACTATTAAAAATATTAAAAATGATATAATCAGCGATTAACCAAGTATAAATAAGAAGTGGAAATAATAATACGATAAAAAAGAATGTATATTTAAAACTATTACTTTGTTTGATAATAAACGGAAACAGTAAATAGAAAAACAAATAAAAAACTACAATATCATTTAATACTGTCCTAATTGATAAAATCAAAGTAGTTTCTATTGAAAATTGCGGACCATAAGAAAAATGAATTATATGCAATACTAAATAACAAAACCACATCAATAAATGACAAAATAGTTGAACTTTTCTTGTATAAATTTTGTCAAAATCTAAATTCTTTATGAATTGGATAAGTGTGTTTAGTTCTGTATTCTTTAAAGAATTTTCCATGGCATTAAAACTTTATTTCGTCAAATTACATTTATTGTAAATATATAAAATCAAAGGAAACTTTATTTCCTTTGATTCTAAGATCATCACAATCTACCTTTTTCATCGGTACTGCTTGAATCTATTTTATTTGCTTTGAAATTCTCTCCTATTTTAAAATTATAAATCAATGAAATAGAAAAAACTCTTGATTGTTCTTTATGTGAAATCCATATTTTTGTGTCATTAAAATAACTTGTAGCTTTGTAATTATTTGTATAAAAAACATCACTTATAGATACTTTTGCAGTTAATTGATTTTGTGAAAATTTCTTTTGAAAACCTATATCAATACCAGAAATTCCTTCTGTCACAATATTACCACTTACCATTTGAGGTGTATAAAAACCGTTCAAATTTGCACTATAACCATTTCCAAGTAAAATTTCATGCTCTGTTTGCAATATAAAAGAAGGTTTCTCTATTTTAAAATATGGTGACTCAGAAATCGTATAAGTTAATAGTATATTATTTACTGTTGACCACCACTTCGTGATTGAAATTGGAGCACTTATAGTTGCCGTAAAAACTTTATTAGTACCTGCATTATCTTTGATTACAGTCAATAATTCTTCATTTGAATTATTTTGAATTATTTGCGCAATTGCGTCTTTTGTTTCGCTAAAACTTAAAGCGGCATAATATTTTCCTTTCCATAAACTACCCAACTCAAAAGAGCTTGTAAATTGAGGCTTTAAGTATGGATTTCCCGTTAAAACCGAATAATTATCAATGTAATATTTATAAGGATTTAAATCGAAATAAGAAGGGCGCTTAATTCTTCTGTTGTATGAAAATGATAAATAATTGCTTCCATTTTCATTTAGATTTTTTTTAATAAATACAGAAGGAAACCAATTCAAATAACTTTGATTAATACTAGCTTGTTGATTACCTAATAAATTTCCTTCAATATCAGATTGTTCTGCTCTTAAACCTAATTGATATTCTATCTTTTTCCACTCACCATTAAAATTAGCAAAAGCACCATAAATTTCCTCTTTATAATCAAACTGAAAATCAAGATTTGACACAGAATTCCACGTATTATCAAAAACTTCATATTTATTTGTATTGTCAATTTCTGTAGATGTTGCCTTTGCACCAAAAGTTAGATTTTGTCCAGATTTAAAAATCCAATTATACTTTGCATCTGCTGTAAAAATTTTTGCTTCGCTTGGATAATAAAATTTAAATAATGTATCTTTTATTATAATATCTGAAGCAGTATAATCTCGACTATTGCTGGTACTAATTCCTTTTCTTTTATTATTTGTAAAATCTGAAATGAAAGTAATTTTAGAACCTAAAGTATCTGTTTTTATCGAATAATTTAATCCAATATTATGATATTTAGATTTAGAATCTGTAGGAAAATTCCCTTTTGATTTTAAGTTTTTAGAAATATCTGGATAAATAATATTTGAATTAGAAATAGAATTACTTGAAAAATTATTAAATTGACCTGTATATGAAATACCAATAAATTGTTTTTCTGTAATATCATATGTTGTTCCTAATTTTACACGATTACTTTTAGATTTCTGTATATCGTGAGTTTTTTGAACATATTCTCCATTATTTGGAAAACCTCTTTTTTGTTCTAATTCTTCATAATTTTTAGAATTATTATATGAATAAGTTGCATTTAAACCAATTTTCCCACTCTTGTAATTAAAAGCAGCATATGGATTATAAGAAGGATATTTTCCTAATCCTATAGAATAATCATTTCCGATATAACCATTAATTCCTTGTTTTGAACTTTTTTTCAAAATAATATTAATAATTCCGCCTGAACCTTCTGCCTCAAACTCTGCAGATGGATGAGCTATAACTTCTATGGATTGAATTTCATTTGAACGTAAAGTCTGAAGATAATTATTTAAATCATCTCCACTTAAATTAAGCATTTTTCCATCAATCATTACTCGAGTTCCCCATACTCCATTGATAGAAATATTCCCATTATTAACAAATACTCCTGGTGCTAGTTTAAATAAATCCATTGATGATTTTCCTGATGAATTTGGATTATCTGCAATATTCATCACAATTCTATCAATTTTTCGTTCAATTAATGATTTAGATTTTTTTATAAAAACTTCTTTCAAAGAAACATCTTGATCTACTTCTTTTTGAACAGTTAATGTAATTTCTTCTTGTGTTGAATTAAAATCAAATTGCTGGTTCGCTTCCGAAAAATTTCCATAATAAGACGTAATAATATAGCTACCATTCTTAGGAATATATACTTCGAATACACCATTTTCATCAGATATTTTTTCAATAACAATTTGTTCTGAATGATTACTTGACTTTATGCTTAATACAGCAAATGAAATAGGATTTCCATCTTCATCAATGATTTTTCCTGAAACAGTACTTTGAGCATTTGCTAAATTAAAAGCAAAAAAAAGTATTAGACTTGATAAAATTGATTTGTTCATGTATTTTATTTATTTCAAATCTAAAATGATGACCATTCTATATCAAGTTTATATGATAAAAAGGAAACCACGAAGGATGAAAATAGAATATTTAAGGATAAAAGATTTTCTAGTGGTCTAAGAATTATCTGTATTATTAAAATATTTATAAATAGTATTTATTCCGATGATAAACCAATGAAATTGATGAATTCTCTTATTTAGAATTGGCTAAAAAAAATGGTGTGAAATAGTGAAATTAAAGTGTTATTTATATTTATAATTTTTAAGTTTGCTAATATTTTTTTTATGAAAAACTGTATTATAATTTTTATATTCTTTTTAAATCTTCAAACTTCATTTGCTCAAAACATTGGAATTGTATCAAATATTAACCTAGATTTAGAATATGTTCATTTGGAAGGAACTTTAAAGCTAAGACTTAAAAATCAGCATAAAATTGATTATAACATGAATGAATTTATAAATCAATATTTCGAAAAAAAAGGGTTTGAAGTAAAATATCCTTACGATTTTGATTTTAACTATTTGCTAAAAATCATAATTACAAAACTCCTAAGCAGAACGAAAAACTTAATGAGTATGTAAATCTGTTTTGTCTAGAAAATAATTTACAAAAATTAATTATTATACGTAAGCCTACAGAGATTGACATGACTCAGGGTGTAGCAGGTTTCAAGGACGTTGAGAGTGATTTTTTTATTTACACTTCTAGTTTAGCTAGAAAAAAAGCAGGCATAGTATATAGAACAGAAATCTTTTTATATGATCCATCTAAAGGTAATAATTTTAGTCGTTTTGGATCTAGTTGGAGAATTCATAATTTCAAAGATTATATTATTGATAAAGAAGGTAATATTGATAAAAATAATAAAGTAGAATCTAATATGATAAAAGTATTTGAAGATTTTCTCATAAAATATTTTGAGAAAATTCTAAACTAATTAACATTCCAATATCAATTTAATCTTGAGCCAAATAAATTTACTAATCGGCTCATATTTTTAGTATATTTGAGCCAATTAGATTAAATAATCGGCTCATGAAATACAATTGGCAATATAAAAATTGGGCAAAATTTGAATATGATTCATCTGTAATCGATCAAATTGTAATAAAATTTGCATTGGAAATAGGCGAATTAAAAGGAATTATTGATACTTTACCCGAAGATATTAAACAAGAAACTATTATTCAATTTATGATTGATGAAGCCATTAAAACATCTGAGATTGAAGGCGAATTTTATAGTCGTCAAGATGTAATGTCTTCAATCAAAAATAAAATTGGTATTCATTCTTCTATCAGCCATATAAAAGATAAAAACGCTCGTGGAATTGGCGAATTAATGGTTGATGTTCTAAATAATTTTAAAAATGAACTTACTGAAGATTTAGTAAAAGAATGGCATAAAATATTATTCGAAAATTCAACCTCTATCAATGCAGGAAATTATAGAATTGGTGAAGAACCTATGGTTATTGTTTCAGGTGCTTATGGTCGAGAAAAAATACATTATGAAGCTCCTCCTTCAACGGATGTTCCAAACGAAATGCAAAAATTCGTCAATTGGTATAATGAATTCAAAGTAGAATCAATCGATATTAAAAACTCCTTAATTAAAACATCCATTGCTCATTTATATTTTGAGTCGATCCATCCTTTTGAAGATGGAAATGGACGAATTGGACGTGCTATTGCTGAAAAATGTTTATCAGAGAGTTTTAATCGTCCGTTAATCATGAGTTTATCAAGCACAATTGAAAAGGATAAAAAGAATTATTATGAAGCATTAAAAGATGCTCAGCAAACATTAGAAATTACAGACTGGATTTTGTATTTTTCTAATACTATTTTAGAGGTACAAATTCAAGCAAAGAAAATAACCAACTTTACTTTAAATAAAACAAAGTTTTTAGATCAAACAAAACCACTTTTAAACGAGCGTCAACTAAAAGTCGTTATAAAAATGTTGAATCAAGGAGCAGAAGGCTTTGAAGGAGAAATGTCAGCAAAGAAATACATATCCATTACCAAAACTTCTAAAGCTACTGCAACACGTGATTTACAAGATTTAGTAGAAAAAAATATTTTGACTACCGAAGGTGCAGGGCGTTCGGTGAGGTATGAGTTGAATATGTAATTTATTCAATTAAATAAAAATGGGTATCAAACGGGTATCAAAACTATGGTGAAAAATGGTGATTTTAAAATGCAGTAAAAACTCTAAATGATTAAAAATCAACATTATTAAATAAAAAAAGCACCTTTAAAAAGGTGCTTTTGTGGTCCCACTTGGAGTTCTGTTTGTTTTTATTAACTTTTAATGTATTTTTACACATTATATAACAGATAGTTAGCATTTTACATAAATTAGTTTTAATCAATTTTAACTTATTTTAATTTCAAAAACACCCCCTATCTGACCCCCTAATTAAAAGTTGTTATAATGAATTATCATTTTGAGCTAAGGAAAGATAAAATCAACAAAAATGGTCTAATCCCTATCAGATTAGTTGTTACGCATGGGAAGTCCAGAATACGTAAAAATATCAACGCTAAAACAATTGACGTTGATTGGAACAAAGATAATTTCTCAATAAATAATCAAAAGAAAAGCCCCTACTTTGAATATTACAAAGCTTCTAATAGAGAAATTCAATCTGTAATTGAAAAAGTTGAATTTATTTTCAAGTTTTTTGAATACAATGAAATAGATTTTTCAGAACAAATATTTAATGAAAGGTTCGATGAAGATAATACTAAAATTTCGATTGACTTTTTTGAAGCATTTCAAGAATTTATTGATGTTTCAAAATTAACCAAAGCTACTGGAACAATTAAAAAATATACTACAGTACAAAATTTTCTAAAAGATTTTAAAACTTTTACAAAATATCCATTACGTTTTGATACTATCAATAAGAAATTTGAAGAAGTCTTTATGCTTTATTGTTTTGAAGAACGTAAAACGGTTAATAATTACTACGGAAAATTAATTTCAATCATAAAAACCTTTATGCAATGGAGTTTTGATCGACAATATCATAATTCTATTGAATATAAACGAATTAAACGTACTGAAGATGAAATAGAAGTTATTTATCTGTCTATGGATGAATTAATGGAATTGTACAATCATAAATTTGAAAATAAATCTATGGAAAGAGCAAGAGATTTTTTCTGTTTTGGTTGTTTTACGGGTTTACGTCATTCAGATATTTACAATCTTAATAATGCAAATATTTACGACGATCATATTAATTTATCCTTAATAAAAACCAAAACTAATGATCATATTATTCCATTAAATGATTTTGCAAAAGCTATTTTAGAGAAATATAAAAACACAATTTACAATCCAATTCCTAAAATTTACTCACAGAAATTAAATAAAAAAATTCAAGATTGTTGCGAAGAATTAAAATGGTTTGATGAAGTTAAGTTAGTGCGTTTTATTGGAACTGAAAGAGTTTATAAAAAATTTCAAAAGTATCAATTAATCACTTCCCATGTAGCACGAAAAACCTTTATTACAAATGGTTTAATCTTAGGAATGAATGAACGTGTTTTAAGAAATATCACAAATAGTAAAGATGAAAAATCTTTCAGACGCTATGTAAAAATTGAGGAAGTACAAAAGCAGAAGGAAATGGATATTTGGAATACAGTTAAATACAAAAAAAGTGAATAAACTAACGATAAATACACCATTGAATCAAGTTTTAGTTCATTTAAACAAAAATGGAGATATTGAAATTGAAAATCTCTTAGACATTATCAATGAACATCTGAATTACAATGATATTATTACACTATTTGATTACATAGATATTCATTTTCCATTACTTAAAAATCAATTAAGTGTAATTGAAAATCTAAACATTCACTTATTTGAAAAAAAATATTCAGCAAACATTTCTGAATACTCCAAATTACTTGAAACTGGATATTTTATATGCTATTTAATCGCCTTAAAGTATGAAATTCAATCAACTTTACTTAATCCATTGTTTAATAATCTGAAATCAAAGTTTATAAAAGATTTAGATCTTAAAATTAATCAAAACACAGCTAAACTAGATTTAGAATTTGAAAATAAAGGGCATTTTAGTTTAACAGACTGTCTATTTTCATTTTTTATTTACGAGCATATAAAAGCCTTTAGATTATTAAAAAACAATATTCTAAAATCAATAGAAGAATCAAATAATGATCATACATATGTCAATTTAACATTCGAAATAAATAACTTCTTCAGAATCTTAAATCTTGATTACATTCCACTAATAAATCAAAAATCAATTGATACAAAAATTCATAAAAATGAAGTTTTAGTTTTATTAAATGGAAGCTTAAATAATGAAAGATGTATTCCTTTATCAAAACTTGATAAAAATATTATTAAAGAAAATTTAAATTATTTGAACAAAAACAATAACAGCTATTTAATTTATAAAGTTTTAATAATCTTACTACGTGAAATATCTAAAGTAGATCACAGGTATATGATTAGAGTAATACTGGATAATCTAACAAATATAAATCCTACGAAATATTCTAATGTTGAATATAATTACTGTCGAGATACTTTAAATGTCTGTTTATCTCAAAAAGAGAATTTATTCAAATTATATGCAGCTTTATCATTTTTAAAGGACTCCGAGTACCTTGAAGGGTTATCTAAATTACTTCCTAAATTATTAGCTGAATATCTAAATGTTAGCTCGACAAGTGAACAATCAATAAAGAATTACGTTTTTTTGAATAAAAATTCTAATAAAATAATTGAAAACTATAAAAATCACCTTTTCAAATATATCAATTAACATACTGATTATCTTTCAATTAACAATCAGGTGTAATATAGGTGTAACTTTTATATCTCAAATCATTCTAAGTTTGACTCAGTTAAAAACAATTAAACCTTTTTATTATGAGTAATAGATTTGTAGACAAAGGAGTTGAAAATAATTCTGCTCCTGAAAGAAAAAATGAATCAGTAAAATTTATTGAGAAAACAAGTTTTCCTATAAAGGAAGATCGATTGAAACAAGCGGAAGTTGCAGAAATGTTTGATACCACTGTTCAGACAATCATTAACTGGAGAAAAGCTGGGAAATTACCTTTTTATAAGATCGGTAGGCATATAATTTATTCAAGAAGTCAATTAATCAAAATCGCTTCACAAAATCAAGATTTAGTAAAAGCATAAAAAAAGAGTTTAATCCCACATTAAACTCTCATTTATAAAAATAACTTACGTTATGTTTTGCCTTTATTCTATGGCAAATATAAGACATAACAATTAATCACACAACTTATTATGAACTTAGATTCTGCCGAATTTATTCGAGTGGGCACATCATATTATGCTATAATTGAACGCCCTACCATATCAAAAGACACTGAAAAAATCATGATTTCTTGGAATAAAGAAACCATTGTAAACGACTTAGGTAAAGATTATATATCCGCTATTAAAAAGTATTACGGATTTTGTTGTATTCCACAACATATTAATTATGAGCGAGAAATTGGAGATTTCTATAATATCTACCATCCGTTAGATTATAATATCGAAACTGAATCAGAAATTGATTTACAAGAATTGCAACTAAAAATCCCTTACACTCTAAAATATATCAAACATATATTCGCAGAACAATATTTATTAGGGTTAGATTATTTGAAAATATTATTAGAAAATCCAACTCAAATTTTACCTGTACTTGTTTTAGTTTCTTCAGAACGTGAAACAGGAAAAAGTACGTTTCTGAAATGGCTTCGTAAAATTTTCTCTTTCAATGCAACTTTCATTAATGCAGATTCATTTGTAAATAACTTTAATTCAGATTTGAATGGAAAATTACTTGTTTTGGTTGATGAAATTATTACAGACAATCAACAAGTAACTGAACGCATTAAATTTCTTAGTACAGCCGATCGAAATAAGATTGAAAGCAAAGGAAAAGATAAAGAAGAAGTAGAATCTTTCTACAAATTTGTAATGACTTCCAACTTCGAAAAGAATTTTATCAAAATTGATAAAAAAGAAACTCGATTTTGGGTTCGAAAAATTCCATCAATTATTAAAAACCCTGAATTTGACAAGCATTTATACAAGGAAATCCCTTTCTTTTTAAACTATTTAGTACGAATACCCCATTCTACACCAAAGCAAACTCGAATGTGGTTCACTCCAGAGCAAATTAGAACTTCAGCTTTAACAAGACTAATGAATTATGAGAATGAAAATGCAAAACAAAAAGTATTTGAAATCATAAATGAAATTCATGAAAATTTTAATGAGGATGAAATATTAATTGCTCCAAAGGATATTCAATCTATTTCTAAACGAATTCATGGGAGAAACTCGATTGAAATTAATGAAGCAAGAAACGTATTAAAAACTCTAAACTTAACACCTTCTAATAATTCAAATAAATATGAAGGATATGAATATTTACCACATGGTGAATTCGTAAAAATTGATCGAAAAGGAAGATATTATTCTATAATTTTCAGCGAAATACGTCATTTTTTTGATGACAGTGATGACAGCCTTATAACTATTTGATATATAATAAAATACTGTCATCAAAATCGTCATCAAACCGTCATCAAAATTTAGTTTGATGACAGAATTAGGAAAATAAAATTTGATTTTGATGATTGATGACAAAGTGATGACAGCTTATTGAATTGAATTACATTCAATTACAAGCTTCTGTCATCAATCATCAAAAATTTCGTAAAATCTCAACCGTACAGAAAATGAATTGTAAAATGATAAACGAGCAAATTAAAATGATGGATTATTTAGCTCAAAAAGACATTTATCCAATAAGTAGTAAACAGAATGTTTTTTGGTTTTTAAGCCCATTTAGAAATGAAAAAACAGCTTCTTTTAAAGTAGATAATTCGACCAATCGATTTTATGATTTTGGAGAAGGATTTGGAGGAACTTTAATTGATTTAATTTCTAAACTTGAAAATATTTCAATCATAGAAACTATTCAAAAATTCAACGAAAATTCTTTTTCTTTTCAAAAGCAAAATGATTTTCATATTGAAAAAATTCAAACAAAAAATGAATATAAAATTTTAGAGTTGAAAGAAATTTCATCATTTCCTTTAATTC
This sequence comes from Algoriella xinjiangensis, assembly GCF_900115015.1. Lineage (GTDB taxonomy): Bacteria > Bacteroidota > Bacteroidia > Flavobacteriales > Weeksellaceae > Empedobacter > Empedobacter xinjiangensis. Next base: position 149,245 of record NZ_FOUZ01000007.1, read on the forward strand.
AATATTTAGAAGAAAGAAAACTGCCTTTAGAAATTGTAAAACGATATTGTAAAGAAATTCATTACAAATTAAATCAGAAAACATATTACGCAATTGCATTTCCGAACAATGAAAATGGATATGAAATTCGAAACAAATATGTAAAAATGTGTTTGGTAAAAAAAGATATTTCATTGATAAAAAACAATCAAAATCAATTGAAAATTTTTGAAAGTTGGAGCGATTTTATCAGTTACCTTTTTCTTTTTCCAACTGACGAATTTCTTTACGATTTTTTAATATTAAATTCAATTGCTTTACTCAGAAAAAATATAGAATTGAGAAATAAATATGAAAAAATTGAAACCTATTTTGATCAAGATGATACTGGGAAATCTGCTACAAATTTCTTAAAAACTGAATTAAAAGATAAAGTAAAAGATGATTCGAATTTCTATAAAAACTATAAAGATTTGAATGAATTCTTAATTTTTGAAAAATAGCTAAAAATTAGAATTCTTAGAAAATTAGGAATAGCAAGCAGTAATCGCGGGTAACCGATTCTATCCTATATATTCCTAATTTTCAATTTATTACAAAATAAAAGTAGTATTTACACATTCTTTAAAATACTACTTTACAATATAACACATTAAATATCAATAGTATTAACAATGTTAACAAAGTAGTAAAATGAAAAATAAGTTAGTTACTTTCAAATTGGATGAATCAATTAGAGATCATGCAACAAAAATGAAAAGATTATACAATTATCCTACTTATGATGATCTTTTTCAAGACATTTTTAAATTTTTTATTGACAATGAAACATCTCCAAGAGATGCAAATATTTCACTACACAAACAAATTTTTGAGATGAAAAGATCATTATCAAAAATTCATTCTGAGTTTATAAATAAACGATTAAACCCAACTCTTTTTGAAATAAAAACTCAATATATAAACACCAACAAAACTATTATTGAGATGATTAATCAAACCAATTCTAATACACATAAAGTTATAGAAATTGCAGAAAGTTTAAGTATAGCTCCACAAAAAGAGGCTCCACAAAATAATATCAATTTAGAGGATATAAAGTCTAAAATTTTAGAATTAGATAAAGTGAAAAAAAGCAAGTTCAATGGAGAAAAAAATATTGTAGAAATTGATTTAGTTGAATACAATCGATTAATGGATCAACTAAAATTAAAACTAAATAATTTTTAAAATCGTGTTAAAGAAAATTAGAATACTCAACGGATTTATTTAAAAAGTACTCTAATTTATTATCATATTCTTCTTTAGAAATATGATCATTTTCTATATGTACATCATAAATATCTTGAAAATAAAAGTAGAGAAACATATTAATTCTATAATCTTGATTATTGTGATTTAAGAAATTTTCGAAATCATTAAATGTGTATGGAACCAACGAATCGAAATTTAAAGAATTACGAATTAGTAAATATTCTGTAATCGTCATTAATTTAGGAGATTTAACAATCAAGTAGATTATTGCTGTTTTGATTGAAGTATTATCAATTAATAAAAATTCATTGATTTTATTAAATAGATATTGATTATCAACTCCAATATCATTGTTTTTTTGATACAGTTTTACTTCGTTTACAAAATCAGGATTAAGTTTAATATAATTTAGTTTTTCTAAAGATTGATCTTTTTCTTCAAACAAAATACGATTGAAAATAAGATGAATAACTTGTAGTGGATTTTTCCCCTGTTCAGATAATTTTTGTAGATATTCCATAAATAAAAATGGCGTGATACTAAACACAATCCGTTACTGAGGTACTCGGATACCCAAAACTCGAAAAGGCTAGCCCACGCCACTATATGGCATGAGCGTAAGCCTATCTAAAATTTTGAGTTTTTGAAGATTCCGAGTTTTCAGCAACCAAATTCTGACAGCTTACGCGTACGTAATTACTATTTTAATGATGTAAAGATAGAAAATGATTACTAAATTTAGCTCATTAATTACACTCATAATAATGAAAATTCAAACCCTTAGCGATCTACATTTAGAATTTGGAAGCACTTCTCTTTCTTTCGAAAATGCAGATTTAATTATTTTAGCTGGTGATACTCATCTTGGTATCAAAGGAATTGAGTGGTGTAAAAAATATATACCAAATAAAAGAATTATTTATTTACTTGGGAATCATGAATATTATAAAGGATCTTATCCTAAAACATTATTAAAAATAAAAGAAGCTGCATTAAATACAACTATTACTGTTTTAGAAAATGATTTTATTGATATAGAAGGGATTCGTTTTCATGGGTGCACACTATGGACTGATTTTTCAATATTTGGAGATCCAATGAAATATGGAATGATTTGTCAAAGTCTAATGAATGATTACAAATACATTAAACGTGATCCTTCCTATTCAAAAATGAGAACTATTGATATTTATCGTATTCATAATAAATCTATTGCATGGCTTGAACAAAGCCTAAAAGCTTCAATTGGTTTAAAAAATATAGTTATTACACATCATGCACCGAGTATAAAATCAGTTCCAAAAGAGTATGTTTCTGATCCTGTTACATCCGCTTATGCTTCAAATTTGGAGGATTTTATTTTAGAACATCAACCTATGTATTGGATTCATGGGCATATTCATACTCCTTGTAGATATATGATTGGTAAAACTGAAATTATTTGTAATCCTCATGGATATATTGATGAAAAAGATAATGGTTTTATAAAAGAATTGATAATAGAGTTATAAACTGAAGTTTTTTATTTTATAACTAATGTTTATTAAAATATGCATATTGTTTATATTTTAGTATATTTGATTATTATAATATACATTTTATGTTAGATTTTACTACAATTAAAGATGTAAAAAACACAATTGGTGAATGGTGTAAAAAAATGCGTAAAGCAGAACGTTTAACCCAACAAGAATTAGCTGATGAATTAGTTCTTTCTAGACTAACGATTGCCAAACTTGAAAATGGAGATAATCCTACACTTGAAACCCTTTTAAAAGTGTTACAGTATTTTGACGAAATGAAATCGATCAATCAATTTGTTTCTGATAAAATTGAGATTTTAGAAAATAATCAATCCATGTATTAATAATGGCAAAGAATCAAATCATTTCGGTAAATTTTCAAGGAATTGAAATTGGAAAAATTGGATACGACGAAAACCAAAGAAAATCAACATTTCAATATAATCCTCAATTTTTAGAAAGCAATCAATTCAAGAAAATATTTCCATATGTTATTCGAAGAACTTCTAATGTACAGGTGTATTCAGAATTTGAAGGGGAAACTTTTCGTGGATTACCTCCTATGATTGCTGATTCGTTACCTGATTTTTTTGGAAATATAGTTTTTAAAGAGTGGCTAGAAGCTACTCAAAAAGAAATGAATTCTATTTCTCCATTAGAACAATTAACATACGTAGGAAAAAGAGGAATGGGAGCTTTAGAGTTTTCTCCAGCCAAAGAAATTAAATCAAATCAGAGTATTGATGTAGAAGAAATAACGGAAGTGGTAAAGAAAGTACTTGATTTAAAAACTTCAATAGAAGAAAAAGGATTAAGCGATATAGCATTACTAAATATTTTCAAAATTGGAACTTCAGCTGGTGGTGCACGACCTAAAATTTTAGTTTCTGAAAACAAAAATACAGGACATCTTATTCCTGGTGATTTAGAAACTTCGGATGATTACAATCATTATTTAATCAAACTTTCAGTAGATGAAGATCAAGGTTATTCGAAAGAAAAAATAGAATTTATTTATTATCAAATTGCGACTTCTATTGGAATTGAAATGATGCCTTCTAAATTGATTGATGATAAACATTTTGCAACATTACGTTTTGATCGTCAAAATGGACGAAAACAACATATTTTAACAGCTTCTGGAATGACAGGTTGGGATTTTAAAAAGCCTGAAAACTCCTCTTATGAAAATCTTTTTAAACTTGCATTTGATTTAAAACTTTCTCATAAAAATATTCAACAATTGTATAAAAGAATGGTTTTTAATCTTGTTTTCTCTAATATTGATGATCATTTAAAGAATTTTTCATTCGTTTATGATTTAGAAAAAGACCGTTGGAATTTATCTCCAGCTTATGATTTGACGTATCCTTTGGATGCTTTAAAGAATTATTTGAGAATTTCTAGAGCAATGTCGATAAATGGAAAACGAAATGATATTAATCGAGAAGATTTAATGAAAATTGCAGATTTATTTACAATAAAAGATGCAAACAGAATTATTGATGAAGTTGTAAACTCTACAAATCAATTTAGAATTCTTTGCCAAGAACAAAATATTCCAGATAAAGTGATTACAAAAATTGAGTCAGAGTTTTTGGAAGTTTAATTAAAAATCGTGTAAAACCAAATACAATTCGTTAAAAAGGCACTACCAAATTATATCTATTCTAATCATATTGCCATATTTCAAACCAAGGTGTTATTTTAAAGTTCTTTTTATTAATTACATTACATATTTCATGTTTAATATTGTTCTCATTAGAATGTGTTATGATAGCTATCTCTTTTGAATTTTCTAAATAATTCAAATTACAATTCGTATCGTAACCAAATTTATTCATTCCTATAAAAAAATCAGGTGAAGAATCATCTATAAAATCATTATCTGAGTCATAATTTTCATTTTTATTAATACTTAAATCCAATTCTATTAACATTGGTATTTTATCATTAAACTTCTTATACTTTTTTTTACTTTTAACTATTTTCCCAGTAATTATTTCTTCTAGTACTTCAGTATAAATATTATTATTATCTTCTGAAATTATTAATTCATCATGCTGAAATTCTAAAGTATTATAATCTATTTCATTATGAAAATAAATATTTTTATTTTCTAAATAATTAAAATCATTAATATCACATGTGTCTGTTTCTAATAAAGTGTTCAATTTTCCATTAGATTCATTATTATTTTGAATTGAATCATTAGCATTTGAAGATTCAATTAATTTTTTAGTTCTAATTACTTTATTACTGAAATAAATAAAGTCTGTTTGAGAAGTTTCACTAATAGGATAATAGCTTTCAGTTTTAATAACAGTTATTAATCTATCTTCTTCATCATAATAATATTTTTCGAAAATATTTTTCGAATCATTAAAATATGAGATAAGCTTATCATCTTCGTATGTTAATTTTATATTTTCCTCAATTAAATGAGGAAACAATTTATATGTTGGTATTACAAAATGTTGATGTCGATTAAAAAATATTTTTTTTTTCATTTTATCAAAAACTAATATTAAAATATGATGTTTACAATTTTTCTAAATATAAAAAATTTCAACATCACTTTAACGCATTTTAATTCTTTTTAATTTAAACTAAAATATTGTAATTTTAGAAATCTATTAAAACTTAAAATGACAACCCAACAATACTTAGAAAATTTAAACCGACTTTTTCAAACAGGAAATGCTCGAGAACATTCATACAGAGGAGATTTACAAACATTACTAGGGACTATTTTACCTGATATTTTAGTTACAAATGAACCTGCAAGAGTTGAATGTGGTGCTCCTGACTACGTTTTAACAAAAGGAAAAGCAAATATACCTATTGGCTATATCGAAGCTAAGGATATTGGTGTAAAGCTAGATTCAAAAACATTAAAAGAACAATTCGATAGATACCGTAATGGATTATCTAATCTTATTATTACAGATTATTTACAGTTTGATTTTTACAGAGATGGCGAAAAAACGACAAGCATAACAATTGCAGAAATTATTGATGGAAAAATAATTTCAAAACCTGAAAATTTTAATGTGTTTGAAAATCTAATTAAAGATTTTTCTCAAACCATTTCTCAAACGATTAAAAATCCTCAACGTTTAGCCGAATTATTAGCTGGTAAAGCACGTTTAATGGCAGATGTGATTGAGAAATCATTAGATGTTGATGACGAGCAAAATATTGCATCTGAACTGAAAAATCAGATGAATACTTTCAAGAGAATGTTGATTCACGACATCAACAATAAGTCTTTTTCTGATATATACGCACAGACAATTGCTTACGGAATGTTTGCTGCTCGATATAATGATCTAACTTTAGAAACCTTTTCTCGAATAGAAGCGGCTAATCTTATTCCTAAATCAAATCCTTTTTTACGCAAACTATTTCAAGATATTGCAGGGTTTGATTTAGATGATCGTTTAATTTGGATTGTAGAAGAATTGGTTTCAATTTTCTTAGCAACTGATGTAGCTAAAATCATGAAGAATTTTGGAAAATCTACAAAAATGGAAGATCCAATTATTCACTTCTACGAAACATTTTTATCAGAATATGATAGCAAATTGCGTAAAGCTCGTGGAGTTTGGTACACGCCACAACCAGTTGTTAATTTTATAGTACGCGCAGTAGATGATATTTTGAAAGATGAATTTGGTTTATCAAGAGGTTTAGCAGATACTTCAAAAACAACTATAAAAGTAAATACTCAAAACCCTGACAAACGATCGGCAACAGGTTACAAACAAGAAGAACGAGAAGTGCATCGTGTACAAATTTTAGACCCTGCAACAGGTACAGGTACATTTTTAGCCGAAACGGTAAAACACATCCATTCCAAATTTAAAGGAATGGAAGGTATGTGGCCAAAATATGTAAAAGAAGATTTAATACCCCGTCTTAATGGATTCGAGTTATTAATGGCTTCTTATGCAATGGCACATCTTAAAATGGATATGCTATTACAAGAAACGGGTTACAAAAGTACAGACGATCAACGTTTTCGTATTTTCTTAACCAATTCGTTAGAAGAAGCACATCCTGATTCAGGTACATTGTTTAGTTCTTGGCTTTCGGACGAAAGCACACAAGCCAATGTTGTAAAAAGCGATACACCTGTTATGGTAGTGATTGGTAATCCGCCTTATAGTGGAGAATCTGTTAATAAAGGTGAATGGATTATGAACCTGATGGAAGATTACAAAAAAGAACCTGGAGGAAAAGAAAAATTAAAAGAACGAAATCCCAAATGGATCAATGATGACTATGTGAAATTTATTCGATTTGCGCAATACTTTATCAATAAAAATGGAAATGGTGTAATGGCTTTTATTAATCCTCATGGTTTCTTAGATAATCCTACCTTTAGAGGAATGAGATGGAATTTATTAAATGAATTCGATAAAATATATACCATCGATTTACACGGAAATTCTAAAAAGAAAGAAACAACTCCTGATGGTTCTGTAGACCAAAACGTTTTTGATATTATGCAAGGAGTTTCTATTAATTTATTTGTAAAAACAGGTAATAAAAAAACTTCTGAATTAGGGAATGTTTTTCATTATGATTTATATGGTAAACGTGATTTAAAATATGATTTTTTAAATGATAATACTATTCATTCAATTGATTTTAATCTTTTAGAAAATATTGCACCTAATTATTTTATGGTGCAAAAAGATTTTGGCGCTCAAAGTATTTATGATAAAGGTTTTAAGATTAATGAATTATTTCCTTTAAATAACGTAGGTATGATTTCAGCAAGAGACTCATTTTCAATGCATAATTCAAAAAATAAATTAATTAATACAGTCGAAAAATTCTTAGCTATGGAAGATGAAGATGCAAGAATATTTTTTAATTTAGGTAAAGATGCAAGAGATTGGAAAGTCAGTTATGCAAAAAACGATTTGTCAAAAACATATCCTGAAAATGGTAGTTTTCAATTAATGTCATATAGACCTTTTGATACTAAATGGACATTTTATAATGGTAATTCCAAAGGTTTTCATTGTTATCCTCGTCCTGAAATAAACAAACATTTTTTTAAAAATAATATTGGACTTGTTTTTAGGAGACAACAACCTGAATCTAAAGATTTATACATCTTCATTACCGATAAACCTTTAGTAGATGGTTATATAAGATCTGACAATAAAGGAGGTGAAAGCACTGCCCCTCTTTATCTTTATAACGACACTACTCAAACAAATTTAGAAGAAACAACAGAACGTACACCAAATCTAAACATGGAGATTGTAAATGAAATAGTAAATAAATTAAGCTTAACATTTACAAATGAAAAAGAAACAGCAGAAGGTACTTTTGCACCAATAGATATTTTAGATTACATCTACGCTGTTTTACACTCGCCAAAATATAGAGAAACTTACAAAGAGTTCCTTAAAATCGATTTTCCTCGTGTACCTTACCCAACAGACCGAAAACAATTTTGGGAGCTTGTAGCGTTAGGAAAACAGATTAGAGAGATACATTTATTAGAATCTCCGAAAGTAGAAGATTTTATTTCTTCATATCCTGTTAATGGAACTAATATCGTAGGGAAACCAAAATATACAGAAGGTAAAGTTTTTATCAATGATATACAGTATTTCGACAACGTTCCTGAAGTTGCTTGGAATTTCTATATCGGAGGATATCAACCTGCTCAAAAATGGCTAAAAGATCGCAAAGACATAGAATTATCTTACGAAGATATTTTCCATTATAATAAAATCATCGTTGCGCTTACAGAAACAGATAGATTGATGAAAGAAATTGATAATGTTTTAGAAATTTAAGTTATGAAAATAAAATTTTTACAAGCAGGTAACGGAGACTCCTTTTTATTGTCATACAATGATGGCACTAAAAACCGAAATATATTAATAGACGGTGGTATTACAGATACTTATTATTCACAAAATACAGGTAATGAAGGAGATCTTAAAACTGAGTTAGATACTATAAAAAATAATGGTAAATCACTAGATCTTCTTATATTGACTCATATTGATAATGATCATATTTGTGGATTTTTAAAGTGGTTTGAAATAGATTCAGAAGCTCATAGTAATATTAAAAATGTTTGGTTTAATTCGGGTAAGTTAATTGCGGAATATTTCAATGAGCAAGAAAATGACGATTTGAAAATAGGATTAAAGATATTTTCAGATTCCCAAACAGGAGTTCATGAAGCAATAAAATTTGAGGATTATTTGATTGATAAGGAAATATGGGATAAGAAAATAATAATTCAGGGACAAGAGTATGAGGAATGTGGTATGAAAATTCAAATTCTTTCGCCCAACGAAACGCAATTGAAAAGACTTTTAAAGGAATATAAAGAAAAAACTGGTGATCCCGCATATACTGTTGGAAGGGGAAAAGATTGGAATAAAGATATCAAAGATTTTATTGAGGAAGAAAACAGACCCGATTTCAAATTTAATCAGGATAGTAGTGTCAAAAATGGAAGTTCTATCTCATTTATCCTGACTTTAAATGATAAGTTTTTTTTGTTTTTGGCTGATTCTCATCCCAAGGGTATAGTAACACAACTAAAAACACTCGGCTATAGTAAAGAAAATCCTTTAGAAGTTGAAGTAATGAAGGTCTCCCATCATGGTAGTAAATCAAACACTAATAAGGAACTATTAGAAATTGTAAAAACAGAGAATTATATTATCAGTACAGATAGTTCTGGACATAATCATCCCAATAAAAGGACATTAGCTCGAATACTAAATGTAAACCCAAATGCAATTTTTCACTTTAACTATGAGCATGTTCGAAATGAAGTGTTTTCTGCACAAGACAGACAAGATTTTCAAATAAAAGCCCGTATAACTAAAGAACTAAATTTTTAAGAAATGACATTAGATGAATTAAAACACTATACTGTTCGGGTAAATAATGGAAGTGGGTGTTTATTTCAACCGATATTAGATGAAAATAATTATACCTACATTTTGACAGCCAAGCACCTATTCGAAGATGTAAAGCAAGATATAAATGGTAATAATATTCCACATGTAATTCAAGATGGAACAAATATTTCTATTGTTAGACAAGTGAATGTTGATGGTCAATGGCAAAAGATTTCAATCCCATTTACTCTAGTGAGAGGAAAAACGTACTTCCCTCATAAAGATGCTGATGCAGCGATATTAAAAATAAATTATTTGTCTCCTCAATTTGATAGAATTGTTTCTATTGATGTTCCAAAAATAAATAATGGATTCTATCTAAATGGATTTCCAAATCAATTTGGAGGACAAGTTGGTGAAGAGTATACGACATATAGTATTAGAGAGATTGAAGCTTCAGGTAATTATTCTCAAAATGCTCAACTTACAAATCAAGTATTAAATAAGGAGCAAATTGAAGGAATGTCTGGTGGTGGGATTACATCAGTCCAAGAAGATCATATTTCTATTATAGGAATTCAAAGTAGAGTAAAACATCCGAATTGGGCTAATGGAAAAATATGCTTTGTTCCTATGAAATATTTTGCTGAGATAATCAATTATGAAGAGTATACCGCGTTATTAACTAAACTGTATCCTCCACACGTTGGAAAGTTTGATTTCCTTAAAGATGACGCATTTACGTTAAAAGTTGATGCTTGGGATGAAAACATAATTTCCTCAACTAGAATACACTTAAGGAATAAAGCTTTGAGTGTAATTCAGTCAGATGTAACTCCTATTGGTATAAAAGAATTGTTCAAAAAGAGGTTACTGATAGATGAAACTGAAGATCATTGTTTAGATACTAAAAATATATGGATAGCATGGCTGGAATTTCTCACAATAATGAATATAGTAAAGGAAGATAGTCTTAGCATACAACAATTAAGCGAAGTATTTGATAACATTAGATTTAAGTATTTAGATACTAATGATTGGACAGATTTAATACCTAACAAACTATCCAAATCGGATTATTTAGGCTTACAAACAGACTCAACTATAATTGTCAGTACTAGAATGCCACCAGAAAGACCATTTATAATTCCAAAAGGAAAAATAGTTGATATAGCTAGAGTATATGATAAAAGTGGTTTCAGGACAAATAAAGGAATTGACCCCTTTACTTCCTTCAATTTTGTCCATTTAGACTATTTTAAAAAGAAATGCATAATAGATAAAATGGCAACATATCAAAATTTAAGTGAACAAGAGTTTTTAACGCTACTAAAAAAAGAATACAATGAGTTATTTAACTGAAGAATTACAATCTGATATTAAGAATGAGTTCCCTGATATCATATTCGAATATAGTGAGATAAATTTTGGAGGAATCATTCCAACTTTCTTTATAAATATTAAAGACGAGAAAAATCTAACAAATAAATGGAAAGCTATTACCGAATTTATTGCTGTACATTTTCAATCATTGCTCAGAAATGAATTTAGTATATGGAATATTTATCTATTCTTCATTTTGGAACAAGAAATAAAAGATGATCTAAAATATATTATTGAAAACGACACATTTTCAAGCAGAAAAATTATTATATATCCTAAACAAGAAGTAGAATCAATCATTCAAGAACACATAAAGAATGATGATACAGAAATACATTCTATTATTGGTTTTGAAGAAACACCATTTCAACCAAATTCCAATGTTTGGAGTATATTGAATGAAATTAACTATAAAAAGAAAATTACTGATGATATTAAGAATGGACTTGATGAAATTATTCGCGAATTAAAAAAAGTAGAGAATGATGAAGTTTAAAAAAATAGAGATATCGGGTTTTAGAATATATGATGATCCTAAAGATGCAACATTTGACTTAACGACAGCGTCAGATAAACCTGCAGGTTTTATATCATTATATGCACCTAATGGATTTGGTAAAACATCGTTTTATGATGCAGTCGAATATGGGATAACAGGTTCTATAAATAGATTTTTCGTAGGCAAAAGAGAACTTGATAAATTGGCTAATTTTCAGAATCAAGAGAACGAATTATCTTTTATTAGAAATATAAAATCTCCACCAGAAAGAGAGACATATATAAATATTACTACAGATTCAGATAAAGAGTCCATTATCAGTAAGAAATTTAAAAAACATGGTAATCAAACTCATGATTTAAACTTCAAAATAAAACCTGAAGTCCATGAATTTCAAAAAGTAATATTATCTCAAGAATGGATAACCGCATTTTTAACTGAACAGGATGGTGAGTACCGTTATGAGAAGTTCATGGAAATACCTGAATTATCGAGTATCAACGAATATTATAACAAGCTTAAGCAAACCTATTCTGTTCATGACTCTAAAAAGAATAAACTTAAAGACAATATTGTAGAATTTGAGAAGAGTATTCAAAATATAGATTCTGAAAATTTACTTGACACTGTTAATAATCAAATTCAATTATTAGTAGAAAAATTTAAAGAACAGTCTCTTACATTTTTATCACTTGAAAGCACGAAAGAAGACATAAAGAGACTGAAAGATATTATCGCAAACAGAACTATTTCCAGTAATAATGAGTCTAAATTGATAAAATTATTGGAATATGTAGATGTATCAAAATCAGGCAATGATTCGATTATGGGAATTAAAGCCTACTTCACAATTCAAGATAGTAATCAAAGAAATCACAAGAGATTATTAGAAATACAACAGCTCATAGAGAGATTTGAAAGTTTTGAAAAAATAGGAATAGAAATAGATAATACAAAGAAATCGCAACAAAATTATATAGATGATAAAAATCGAGTAACCAAGTTGATTTTAGATTTTCTGGAATATGAGCGTATATTAAAAGAAATACAAGGAAAAATTAGAACAATATCGCAAAAGGAGATTAATACTGAGGATATTAATAAACAATTGGGTGAGCTAAATCGAACAGAAATAGAATTACGAAGTCAACTTGAAACGGTATTGAGACAATTGGAAGAATTGGCAACTAAAAAGGCTAAGATTCCTGAGCTAAAAGTAGAATTTGAAAATCTAAATAATTTAATTCAAAAAACAGGTAAGGAACTAAAAGACAAAAAGGGACAAGCTGATAAAAAGGAGAAAAAACAACGTGAATTAGAAAGTGCTATCACGAATTTACAACGAATAATCAAGGAAATAACGGATGGAGTATATCCTCAAATTTCTAATAGCGAAAATCAAGAGATAAGTGAATTAGTGCAAACATTAAAAGAAAGTGAGCAATTACTATCTAATGAAAACACAACATTAAAATCTCTTAATTCAACTCTTAAACAACAAGAAACATTAAATCAAACAATATCAGATTTTATAAAAGCAGGTCTATCTATAGTTAATGAACGTCAATCATCCTCCTGTCCATTGTGTGAAGAGAAATATGATTCTTATAGTGCTTTAGTTGAAAAAATCACTAATAATAAGGCATTAGATGAAACATTGAAAACACTTCTTGCTCAAAAAAGTAAGAGTGAACTACGCATTTCTGACTTAACTACAAATATAAAAGAAAGTAAGGAACAGCTTCTTGATATTTATAAAAAGCAATTAGATGGGCTATCCACTAAAAATCAAGAAGAAAGACAGTTGTTGGAAAGTCTAAGACTGAATATTAAAGATATTGAGTTTGAACTGAATATTTTAAAAGAGAAGAACGAAATCCAAAAACTTGACATAAAAGGATTGTCGTTTGAAATTTTTGAAAAACAAATTGATGAAAACTTAATAGAAGTTATTAAAGTAAGAGATATTGTTAAACCTAAACTCTCTGCAAATAAAGAAGCTATTGATAAGGTCAAGGAGCAGTTAGATTTCTTGAAAAACCAAATAGATTTACTTAAAAAAGAAAATGAAAGTCTAATTAACAATGAAAAATATGTGTCTGTAACAGGATGGTTTAATGAATATTTTCCAGGCAAAGAAATAAATAAAGAATTGTTGCTTCAAAGAGACTCTTCATTAACACAAAGTATTAGTCAATTTGCTATTCGACTGAAAGTGGCGGATGAAAAATATGACACTCTTAATCAAGAACTAACATCGTTTAAAAAAGAGAATTTGTTGCAAGAGAAGTTAGATTTAGGGAAATTGACTCATGAAAATGTTGCCAAACTTACTGCCTACCGTTACTTCCTAAAAGACAATTTGGATATTGATTTGTCTCAAATGAATGAAACGATTCTATCAAATATAATTGAAGAAAAGCAGACAAAATATAAAGCTGATTTAGAATATACACGATCTATACAATTGGAATTTCAAAAATTGGAAAAATTTAGTGAAAATGTTTGGCCGTTTCTACAATCCGAAAATGCTAAAATGAAACTTGTTGATGCAATGGAAGAACTTCACTTTTTAGAAAAGACAGTTGAGCCAGTAATAAAAACAGAATGTGATAATGCCAAAACTTATCTTGAAAATCGAATCAAAAACTTTTTCTACGAAGAATTGATCAATAAACTATACAGGAAAATAGATCCACACCCTGATTTTAAGTCAGTAAAATTTAAAGCAAACTTTGATTCTGATCATCCAAGATTGGATGTTTTTGTTGAAAATATTAAAAATGAAAATGTTTTAATTCCAAATCTATATTTTAGTACCGCTCAAATTAATATATTAAGCTTAAGTATCTTTTTAGCGTCAGCCTTGAATTCTAAAGAGTATGACTGTATATTTATTGATGATCCTATTCAATCTATGGATAGTGTAAATGTTTTATCTACTATTGACTTATTTAGAAGTTTAGTAGTAAATGAAGGGAAACAAATAATTTTGTCAACACACGATGAGAATTTTCATAACTTATTGATGAAGAAAATACCAATGGATTTGTTTGAATCAAAGTTTATAGAATTAGAAGCTTTTGGAAAAATCAAGAATTACCCCCCTAACTAACCCCCAATAAAAAAATAATCCCGATAAACAGTGTGTTTATCGGGATTTTAAGTGGTCCCACTTGGGCTCGAACCAAGGACTTGCTGATTATGAGTGGGTATTATGAAACTTTCAAAATGTTTCATTTTAATTCATACTAACTGATAATCAATATTTTATATAACTGAATTAATATATTAGATTTCATAATAATTACCTAAACAGTACAATTTGTTGTACTAATGTTGTACCGATAAAATTTAACGTATGAAATCAAGTATTAAAATTGTTTGCAAAAAGAACGCTTTAGCTGATGGTAAGTTTCCTATTTATTTAAGAGTAACTATTGATCGCAAATCAAAATTTTATAAAACACCCTATAGTTGTGATTTGAGAGAATGGAATGATGCCAAAGGAGAATTCAACTCAAAGAATAAAAACTATCTTCAATCGAATAGAATTTTAAATCAAATTAAAGATGATGCTTCTTTAATCTTAAATGAATTATTAGAAAATAAAAAATCATTTACTTTAATAGAATTTGATAATATTTATTGTCAAAATTCCAACCTAACCAATAATTTTATTGAGTTCCTAGAATCAAGAATTAAACAGCTCTATGATGCTAAACAAATTAGTTATAGCGATTCACATAATGACACTTTGAAATCTTTAAAGAAATTCAAAAGTAATATTAATAAATATTCATTTGATGATATCGATTATAGTTTTTTATTGAATTATGAAACTTTTCTAAGAAAGACTGGTTGTGAAGATGGAGGAATTGGGGTTTATATGAGGAACATACGCTCAACATATAACATTGCTATAAAATCTAAAGTTGCAAAGCAAGAACTATATCCATTCAGAGATTATAAAATCTCTTCTTTAAAATCTCAAAAAATTAAAAAAGCACTAACTAAGGAACAATTACAAAAACTTATTGATTTTGATATACAACAAATTCCATCAGCTACTAATGCGAGGTATTTATATTTATTTAGCTTTTTTGCAAGAGGTATGAATTTTACCGATTTAGCTGAATTAAAATGGGAAGATATTGAACATAGTAAATTCTCTTATAAAAGAAATAAAACAGGAATTAACATTCGAGTAAAAATACCTGAAAACCAAATTACAAACGAAATATTAAATTTCTACAAAGAATATCGCCCCTACCCTACAAATTATATTTTTCCAATTTTAAAGAAAAATATTCTTGAATATGAAGAAGAAGAATTATCAGGTAGAAAACATAATGTTAGAAGCTATTACAATAAACAACTAAAATTAATTTTTGAAAAATTAAATATTGATACTAAGATCAATTTCTATACAGCTAGACATACCTTTGCTACTATTTCTTTGAAAAATGGAGTACATGTTTCTAAAATCAAACAAGCTCTAGGACATCAATCCATAAAAACAACTGAAGCATATCTAGAAGATTTTAAAGACGCCGAAATTGATGAAGCTTTTGAGAATTTAATTTAATAAAAAATAAAATCTCTCCATTTTTAGTTGAAAATTTACAATTATTTTGGGTGTTGTAACTGATTTGGTGAGGAATATAAGGAATTAGTAAATAAATTTTGATATAATATACGTTATTAATAATTTTACACCATAATTCAATCATCAAGAGTTTCTTAATTATTAGGAATACCAACCGAGCTTTTACTAGACACGGTGGTTTAGAATGAGGGCAAATCTGCCAAAAAAATAAGGTTAAATCCACTATTCATTCTCTTGCGATGATTTGTAATTGATTAAATTATAAATTTTGCAATATGATACAAGCACATTTTAGTACAGAAAAAACGAATGTACAAACACAAGGAAGCACTTACAATGAAGATTTTGGAGAAGCCTATATTTCTGATTTTAAAAAATTAGCCATCATTAATTATTTTTATATTTACATCGATTATACCATCACTTATGTGTATCGAATCACATCTGATAACTACTTACAGTTAATCGATATCGATCAATTTAATAATAATTTTAAACGTAGAATTGTTGCACAGTATAAGTATGACAATAATTTGTCGTTTATAGAAAATCTAAAAACAATAATAACCGAATTTATACACTCTAGAGGTATGTTTGACGGTCAAATTACACAATTTGAATCTGATATTATTTCTGATGAACTTTATCATCAAATACAGCAAAGCATTGAAGATAAAATGATTGACAATACAAAAAGTGAATTACTGGATTATATGCACGAGGTAGGTCTAGATCCTGTTGTCCACGACTCAGAAAAAGGTCTTTTTATTAGTAAATGTGTAAATTCTGTAAATCACCCTATTTTTATAGTAATTACATCAGAAAAGGAAGAATGGACTTGCGGATATTGTCATAAAAAAGGAGGCCTTACAGAATTAAAAGAATGGATTGAATTTAAAAACTCTAAAAATTAATTGAATTAAACTAAAAAATTATTCAACCATTCACAAATTAAGATCATGAAACAGTACAGATATTGTACATAATTGATGTTTAATCAAGATTTTTTAACATGAAATAGATAAAAGTAGTTGAATTACTCTGGGTGTTGTAACTGATTTGGTGAGGCATAAGAGGAATTAAAAAAACTATAAACTATTTTGATAATTTAAATATAATCAATAATATTATATCATAATTCAATCATCAAGAGTACATAAGGTACACCAACCGAGTTTAACAAACCACGGTGGTAAAGCGATGAGGGCTGTTCAGTCAAAAAATTGTCACTCTCTAAATTCTTAATGATTGATACTGTTTAATAAAGTAAAGTATCAAAAAATGGAAAATTTAACTGAAAAATTTGAAAAAAACTTGATTTCACTTTCAGATCAAGAAGTAATTAACTCCTTCAATAAAGAGGTGGGTAATACTGGATGGGTAGCTGCACGAGCTCACTTTCTAAAAGCATTAATTAATCAATTCGAATCAAGAGAAATTGACTATTCAATCATTAAAAATGAAAATACAATTTCTTTCGCGAAAAAGGTTTTTCTAAAAGAAAAAAAACTACACTATTAAAAAACATGAGCCGATTAGCATAAATAATCGGCTCATGTTTTATAATTTATGACACTATCCTATAAAGTGTGTAAGTTAAAAAGTTGGGCTTAGATTTTATAATCTGAGCCTTTTTTCAAAAATAAGCATAAATTGGTTAAGAACAATACCCCAATTATGAATAGGCATTGTCCATTTTTTAGTTGATTCCTTGAGTGCTAAATAAACAGACTTCAATACCGCATCGTCAGTAGGAAAAGACATTTTGTTTTTGGTATATTTTCTGATTTTTCCGTTCAGATTTTCGATTAAATTAGTCGTATAAATGATTTTACGGATTTCCATTGGGAAGTCAAAAAATACGGTTAGTTCGTCCCAGTTGTTTCTCCAGGATTGGATTGCGTAAAGATATTTCCCTTCCCATTTTGTGGCAAAATCTTCTAAAGCGGCTTTGGCAGCGTCTTTGTTGGGTGCAGTATAAATATGTTTCATATCGGCAGAAAACTCTTTTCTGTCTTTCCAAACCACGTATTTACAAGCGTTTCTAATCTGATGAACCACACAGATTTGGGTTTGAGATTCAGGAAAAACCGATCGGATGGTGTCTGTAAATCCGTTCAAATTATCAGTAGCAGTAATCAAAATATCTTCTACGCCACGAGCTTTTAAATCCGTGAGAACGCTCATCCAAAAGCTGGAGCTTTCGTTCTTTCCAAGCCACATTCCGAGGACTTCTTTTTTACCTTCACGGTTGAGTCCAACAGCTAAATAAATGGTTTTGTTGATGACTTTTGAGTTCTCGCGAACCTTAAAAACAATCCCATCCATCCAAACAATTAGATAAACATCGTCTAAGGGTCGATTCTGCCAAGCTACAACTTCACTGGCTACTGCGTTTGTTATTCTGGAAATTGTCGAAGTGGAAACATCAAAATCATACATTTCTTTAATCTGCTCTTCAATGTCCGAAACGCTCATTCCTTTGGCATAAAACGAGATAATGATGTTTTCTAAACCATCGATGATGTTGTGCCTTTTGGGAACTAATGCAGGCTCAAAACTACCTTCACGATCTCTTGGAACTTTAATCTCGGATTCACCGAATGAGGATTTTATCTTTTTGGTTCCATGTCCGTTTCGATAATTACCATCGATGCTTTTATCATGTTTTTCGTTGTCCAGATGGCTATCCAGTTCTGCATCAAGCATGTGTTCTACGGCCTTCTTGTGGAGTGCTTTGAAGAAAGATGTTAAATCTTCACCATTCTTAAAGGACTTGAAAAAATCCTTGTTGTTTAATAAATCTTCTTTGTTAGTCATAACTGTATAATGTTTAAAAATAATAAAAAGTTATTTCCAATAAATCTTTTGAGCATTAAAGGCTCAAAATTTATCAGAATAACTTTTTAACTTACACAGTTAGTGGGATACTACCTAATTTATAATAATTAGTAAACCTTTACCTCTCCTCCATTTTTTTCTTCATAACAACTTGCCCAAGAAAAATAATCATATTCAATTTCTGACCAACTGTTAGCTTGAAATTCAAAACCATAGTTTAAGTTAACTTGATTCAACTCAAGCGAAACATGTAAACGATCTTTGTCTACAAAATCAATTGATTTATCAAACAGTGTGTTATCGTTTAGTTTTTTAAGTATAAGTTCTAATATGTTAGCTGGATTATACTTTTTCAACATATTATCTAACATTATTTCGCCAACAATTACAACGTCTAACGCTTCATTGTAACGATACAAAACCCAGTAATTTTTTAATAATTGAACTTGATCGATTTCAAAATCAGAACAGGTACAAAACGTGACATCAGAATAAACTTGACACATAAATTTAAGTTTTGATAAATATACCTTCTTCTTAATAGATGCAAATCAATCTAAAAAAACAATTCTAAATTCTAAATTTCAAAAATAGACCTTACAAAGGCAATTCGTTCAATAATTTCTTCTGGGTTCTCCAATTTGGGAAATATTGATCCAATAATAATATAAATCGTTTATTATGATGTCGTTCTAACAAATGGGTTAATTCATGTACCACAATATATTCAATACACTCTAAAGGTTTTTTAGCCAATTCTATATTAAACCAAACACGCTGATTACTTGTAGCACAACTTCCCCATTTGGTTTTCATGTAACGAATTTTAAATGTCGGTACTTCTATACTCATTTGTCTGGCATAGACTTCAACCATTAGCAGCAACCGCTTTCTCAATTCTTTTCTATAAAATGCATACAACTGCTTTTCTAAAGATGCCTTATCATTAATATTTTTAGAATACAATACAAGATATTTACCTTCAATCTCTACCTTGCTTTTATTGGATTCTACTAATTTCAGCAAATATCTAGATCCTAAAAAAAAATGGCTTTCTTGATTTTTGAAAACTCTAGGCTCTTCCCTTTTTTGCTCCAAAAACTTGCGTTGCTCCTTCTTAATCCAAGCCAATTTCGTAGCGGCATAAATTTTCACCTTCTCCAAATCATAAAATTGAGGAGAAGAAATGGTAACATTTCCCTTTGGAGGATGAACACTCAAATGAAGATTTTTTATATCCTTGAACGTTACATCAATCTCCACTGTGCCTATCTTTATACGTTCCGTCATTGGTTAATACTCGTCTTTATGTGCTTCTATAATTTTATAAACTTCATCTACTTTTGTAAGATCATTTACTACTTTATAAATTGCTCCTTTTAAAACTTTTTGCTTTTGTACATTCTCCCTAAAACCTTCTTGTTTTGCATACTGAATGGTTTCTTCACATAGCAAAGCTAAACTTTCATCTCCCAAAGTATGATACAGAGCTACTTTTCCTTTCGTATTCAATGAAACTGGGATATCATCCTTTTTACCTTGATTGACTTGTCTGATTAAATTAGCCATTTCAATCAAATACTCTTGATAAGAAATTGTTTCTGCTTTTCTTCTTTCAATTAGTTCTTGTAAAAGTATAGACATTTGATCGAAATACTTTGGGTCTAATAAATGTTCTTCAACGATTTTACTACGAACATTGTTTTCAATAGTTTCCGCAACAGCTTCTTTATTCCCTTTAATTCCTTTCGGTAACGAATCTATAGCTTCATTCATATTCGTCTCCATCAAATCTAATAAAGAGATATCATCAAATGGAGACACCTTTTCAGATTCCTCCGCTTTAATATACGTATCAATCAAAAAACGCATATCGGCTTCATAAGCTTTCAAATCAATCGTTTCACCCGATGCTATTCTTATCACTTCACGTAAGGCTAAATAATCCTCCATCTTTTTATGGAAACCTTGAATTTCAGCTTCTGTGAATTTTGTATTTACAAAATCGGCTTTTAGATTTGTATATGCGCGTATATACTCAACAATTGCTTTGTATAAGGCCATACGCTTGTATTCATTCGATTTTAATTCATCTGCATTTTCGGTATTTCCACAGAAATAATGAATATAATCGATGTCTGCTTTTGGATGTGCAACAGGTTCACAAATGGCTTCTACCGTTTCTTTTGCCGTCATCAAACGGTCAATCGCAATTTTTAAACGATCTTTCATACTAATTTCGACCTCGTCTTGCGTAAAACCTTCGCTATCCAATTCTGATGTATAAACATTGATGGCATCCGTCACATTACCAAACAATTCCATATAATCTACAATATACCCATAATCTTTATCATCCGTATCCAAACGATTCACCCTACAAATAGCTTGAAACAAGGTATGATCTTGCATCTTTTTATCGATGTAAATGTAGGAACATGGTGGCGCATCAAAACCTGTTAATAATTTAGAAACCACAATTAGTAATTTCATTTTTGCAGGTTCTTTTCTAAATCGTTCTTTACTTTCAGATTCGTAGGTTTCTGTTTTAGATTTATTCCCAGAACTTTGCACTTCTTTTAGAAGTTCAGTATAGGTATTAAAAATATATTCTTTATCAGTTTCGGTATCTGCTCCTGTATCTTCTTTCGATACATCACCCGTATGTGGATTGTACGATGTAATGACTGCACATTTGTTTTTTAATTCTGTCTGCAAAAACAAATTATAATATTTACAAGCTTCATAAATACTCGAAGCGACTAATATCGCATTTCCCATTTGAGAACGAAGACGTGGCTTCGTCTGAAAATCAAAAATAATATCAGCAACTATTTTCTCCATACGGCTTTTAGAGCTCAACACATTTTGCATCGTTCCCCATTTCTTTTTCAGCTCGTTTTTCTGGAAATCATTTAGACCTGCTGTTTTCGATTCAAACCATTGATCTATTTTCGTTTGAGAAGTCAAATTTTGTTCGATACATCTCCCTTCATACATCAAATCCTTTACAACACCGTCTTCTACTGCTTCGTTAAATTTATAGGTATGAATGTATCTTCCAAAAACATCCATCGTTGTTTTCTTATCTTCTTTCAACAATGGCGTACCTGTAAAACCAATAAAAACCGCATTTTGTAGAACAGCTTTCATTACTTGGTTTAACTTGCCACTTTGAGTACGGTGACACTCATCTATAAACACAAAGATTTCACCTTGGGTCTTTACAGGATTGTCTTGTAGATCTCTAATGAAAGCATCAAAATCGGTATCTGTTTTATTCCCAAATTTATGAATCAACGAACACACCAATCGTGGTCTTGGTGCCGTTAAAAAATGTATCAACTCCTTACCCGACTTGGTTTTCGCAATATCTGTTTCTCCAACATCATTGAACACACGTTCTATTTGATCGTCTAGCTCGGTTCTATCGGTTAAAATAACAATGCGTGAGTTTGGAATATTTTCCAAAATCCACTTTCCTAACATCACCATCATCAAAGATTTACCAGAACCTTGTGTATGCCAAATAATTCCTCCTTCTCTTCGTTGTATAAAAGGTTGTGCCGATTTTAATGCAAAATATTGGTGAGGGCGTGGTAATTTTTTTACCCCTGCATCAAACACAACTCCATTGTAGATTATATCCAAAAAACGATCTTTAACACATAGTTTTTTCAGATATTTATCCAATTTATAATCTTTATTTTCTTGTTCATCTTCTTTCCAAGATAGAAAATATTTAGCAGGAGTTTCTATGGTACCATACTTCAAACCTTGGGTGTTGTTACCCGCAAAAAGAAATTGAACGGTACTGTAAAACCAATCGTTAAATAATTCTTTTTGGTTAGAAATCGTTTGGTTTACACTTTCTGCAATATCCGTTGTACCACGTTTCAATTCCAAAACACCCAATGCAATACCATTTACATACAAAACAATATCGGGACGACGGGTATTTTGCCCTTTTGCTAAACTTACTTCTTCGGCTATACCAAACTCATTTTTCGCTGAATTATTCCAATCTATCGGGAAAATGGTTTCAAAATTCTCTCCCAATTCTGGGCGTGCTTTTACACCATAACGAAGTAATGAATACATCGCCTTGTTACGATCGTACAAAGATCCTGCATTGGTATTGGCCGCATCGTACACTTCCTTCACGGCTTTATTGGCCAAAGTTTCGGAATAGCCACGTTGCAAAAGATTCTTTTTCAAAATCTCCTGTTCTACATTGCTATTGTGTTCACGTTTTTCCCAATTACCATAATAAGTATATCCCAATTGTTCTTGAAATAATTGGATGATACGGTTTTGGGTAATGCGTTCTATTGGGTTAATCATTATATAATTTCAATTTTATACTTAGTAAATGTTAATTTATATTGACTGTTCTGAAATCCATTCAATTGATCTTTAAATTTCTCAATAGGATTACCTAAAAATATGATTTCCTCACTATTTACTCTTACAATTTGATAATTTTCATTTTTTAATGCACAATCTATTTCAGCTTGGGAAATATAAAAATCACGCCTGTTGCTACTTGTCGTTTTAACTTCTACAAAACAAGCATCTACCCCTTCGAATCCAACTAAATCAAAATAAGAGTATTTGTACTTATTTGTAATATACAAATAGGGTATCAATGTTTTTAATGTATCATTGCTAGATAAATTTATCAGTAATTCATCCTTCAACTCTTCATAATATTTTATGTCATCCACAACACCTTTGATTAATTCAAAAATACTGTTTAGAACTACCTTTCTATCTCCTGTGTCAAGTTGATAATACTTATTTACGAAATAATTCAATACTTCGTGTTCTCCATTAGATCCAATTGTTTCAAGTTCCTCACTTGATGAGCTGTCAAATGCTATATTTTTAATTACCTTCTTTTTTATGCTCCTGTTGGATGATTTAATGATATTATCTGATTGAGAACTAAAAACTATATTCTTAGATTCTAAATTCTTCGATAACTTATGATACAAAAAATCTAATTCTTCATTCTTGATAGGCTGTTGGCTTATCTCTACTTTCAAGTCTTCTATTTCATTGGAAGAATAGATAATATCCAAACCAAAATCATAATCTTTAAAATCTTCAGAATACTTTAACTCTACAAAAAAAGAACGAAAGGAATCAAATTTTTCTACATTTTTTAACGCTTGTATCGAGTTACTTGTTTCAAAATTCCAATGATCTTCAGATATATCCACTTCTGGAAACTTCGCTACAATCTTAGCTATAAACAACTCCCTTTTAGATTGGTATGATATATCATATTTTTTCTTTAAAATATTTATCTCAATATTATTATACTCATTAAACAAATCTTCTATACTTCTATTATAAAGTAGTATCTCTATTTTTTCAGAAAATCTATAGGTGTTAAATAATAAATAAGAAAGTACTTTAGATTTATTCTTATTACTATCATCTGTTATGAATACCTGATTATTTTTAATAAAAAAAGTAGTGATATAATTATATTCAAATACCTTACTCTTCCTGACAACTTTAATACTATCAACTTTAAAAACTTTACTGGTGGCTATCGTCTCGAGTATATTATAATCATAATCTAGATAATTTCTATCTGATTGGTTATCATTCGTAATTTCACACAAAAGATATGGAATTCTGATAATAAGCTCTTTAAAAAAATCGGTAGTAATATCAGGAATGCTATTATCATTATATTCAAAATATTCTTCCAATTCAATAACTTTTTCAACCAGCCTCTCGTCATATAAACCTTTATCCGCTTCGTAGTAAAGGAAATTTTCAAATTTCTGATTTATTGCATTTTCAATATCCATTTTTGTTTTAAATATTGAAAAGTTTACCGTTGTTGTAAATTTCAGCCCTTCATCAGTAAAAATCAACCAAACATTATTCTTACAAAACAATTGAAATGTAGATGCATAAAACACTCTCAATGAATCGTAATGAGCCGAAATACGCAGTACTTTCTCCAAATATTCCTTTAATACAAAAAAATATTCTTGACTAAAAGAATCATACTTTTTTACTTGTAGTAATTCTAATACAGGTCTAAGCTCTTTATGTCTTATATTTTTTATACTACTAAAAATATCCGAATGATTATCATTAATTAATGCAGGATGTACTGGTGTCTTATCCTTTAAATGTATAAAACAGTTCAGTACAATATTTTTATCAATTCGATCATTCTCTATATTCTTTGAGACTACCCCTGGTATATAATCTATTCCATTATCTAACTGCACATAGATCCTTTGGTCGTATACTTTTATAAAAGGAATCGGACTAACACCTAAAAAACTAAAAAAATCGTCAGGAAGATTTAATGTTTTTCTAAATTCTTCATCTATATCTTCTATACAGCAAAGTTGAGCAGGTTTGTATTTCTCACCCTTCACCTTCAAAAACAAAGTGCTAATACTAAATCTTGCTTGATTTTTTAATGAATTTTTTTCTCGACTCTCTACATCCAATACATTTGCATATCGTTCACAAAATGTACTATCTCTTTCTTGCTTCCTAATATAAAAACTATACACATTTTGAAGCAGTTCTATTTGTTGCTGCTCGCTAATGGCATCAATTTGAACAACTCCTGATAAATTTGTCTGTCTAAAGAACCTTAAATATTCATTGATATCAGATGCATCTTTTATATTCAAAGCCCTTTTCAAAATTTTACCTTCGTAGCTATCATCAATTTCTACTGTAGTAAACTTTAAATCCAGCAAAGTGCTGATGTTTTTTTTGTCTTTTTCAAAAAACACTTCTACATGCTCCTTGCTTATAATCTCTGGCAGATAAATAACCGCATTTTTATTAAACGATTCTTTAAGCTGAGAAAACAAATGTTCGACTTTACTATGTTTCTTTTGATAATAATCACTTGCAATACATCTCGAAAAATCTATTAATACTTTATAGAATTCTTCATAAATCTGTTGAGCCTTATCCTTATTCTCAAAAAACACTTTGGTATTTGCTCCTATCCAATTTACTAATGGCCTATAATTCCAACTGTCTATATTAAATATTAAAGAAATAATCTTAGCCGTTTCTGAATTGATTTTAAAATTAGATTTCAAAAAATTAAAATGCCATTTTTCTTTATTATCTTTTGAACAATTATTAATATATGTTGTATTTAACTGTAAATCTTCTGGTTTCCATAATGTAAACAACAATTCAATACAAGCCTGTAATAAAGCTTTATTGTATTCGCCAACAGCTCCATCCCAATTAATATTTTTACGATTCAGTGTCGTTCGGAAGTCAGCGTGAAAATCAACAAAAGGAAAAGGTGAAGCTACGTCTGTAGGAAGATAATTGTATAGTTTACCTTTATCATCAGCTCTAAGGTATAATCCTATATTTATAGTTTCTACATCAATACCAGCATTCTGAGCCAATTGTATTAATTTCTCATCGTTGATTGTACAATGAATCAAATTAGGATTATTTAATTTAACCTCCTTTGTCATTAAATGTTCTTCATCAAGTGCAATGCTTACTTGGAAAGGTTTGTTTTGATGTTTCAACTGAATAAACTCGAAATGAATGCCATTTTGTACTAAATTTTGTTTGATTAACTCTCCTATTATTTGACTATCTTCTAATTCAATAGCAATAACAGTACAATACCCCTGAGCAAACAAATCCTGAACTACTGCCTCTTGTGTATCAATTTCTATAGGAAAATAATAACCAGGAATACCCGTATCTGGATATTCCTTTTGCGCATTACGAATTTTCTCTTGTTGAATCTTAAGATCAGCGTCATTGAAAATAGAAGTCAAAACCTCTGCTTGTCTTATCATTTCGTACAGTCGAAATGCACCCATTTGCGATGTTTTACTTGCAGCATCTATAAATTGGCCTTTCGTAAATATATCCACACTCCTTGTTGGATAAACCTCATCAGGATTTTGCTTTTTTGCAATTGAAAAAACAGATTTAAAGCCTATACCTTTATTTCCAATAGCACTAGAAACTGTTTTTGAGGAAGTGTAAACAGAACAAATTGACTGAAAATCACCTCTTATTGTATTATCTCCATTTTCATAATCAAAATCTAATACATAAGTAAATGGCGTGCCGTCATTTGCCACATAAAGCAATCCATTTTTTATGCAAATCCTAATGTTTTTATCAGCTCTATCAAAAGCATTTTGCAAAAGTTCAAACACCACCCTACCTTCATAATCTGAGATAATATGAAGTAAGCCTTTGGCATCACGTTTTATATTTTCTACACTTTGATTCGTATAATTTGCGTAATGTTTTCTTAAAACTTCTTTTAACATTGATTCAATCTATTTTTATTTTTTTATTCAGTTCTAAAAAATCTATTACACCAACCTCACACGCCCCGTCAGCAATTCCTGCATCATGCCTTGCTTGATTTGGCGGGCTTTACCCAATTGCGTTGCTAAGGCCTCCAGCTCCGCACCCATATCAGATAAGATCGTAGCAATACGCTCTTGCTCGGAAAGGGATTTTGGTATAGAAATTTCTAATTCTAAGAAATTAGCTTTTGACAAATTATACCTAGTTGCGCCTTGAGCTAAATAAAATATTATTTTTCTACCATAAGGAGAACGAAATAGATAACTCAAAAACAATGGATTTACATTATTATCAAACAATCTAAATCCAAAACAAAAACTATTCAGATATAGATTATTAATATCCTCTAAAATCACACTACTTATACCTAATTCTTCAGGAGTTTCTGACGAACCATTAAACAAAAGGTCATTTTTCAAAACTTTATTCTGAATTTCACCTTGCTTTAAATTTACTTTCTCAAAAAAGGAATTATCAATAACTACATTCTTCATTACATTCATAAAGGGTATGTAATGAGCATTTCCTTTTCCAAAATCAACTTTTGTTTTGCCTGATAATCCTCCATAGGTTTTTCCAACCTCCCCCAAT
Organism: Algoriella xinjiangensis; assembly: GCF_900115015.1. GTDB lineage: Bacteria > Bacteroidota > Bacteroidia > Flavobacteriales > Weeksellaceae > Empedobacter > Empedobacter xinjiangensis. The sequence continues at coordinate 177,178 of NZ_FOUZ01000007.1, forward strand.
TTCTTCACTTCCCATGCTTCGACTCCGCTCAGTACAAGCTCTTCCGTAGGCGGTGTCAACAATTCTTGCATAGCACCTTGTTTAAAGAGGCGTTTTTTGGCGATGAGTTGTTCTAAATGCTCGATCCACGCATCGGCATCTGACAAAGCCGTAGCTATCGCTTCTTGCTCGGCTAGTGGAGGAAGTGGGATTGATAGATTACCAATTAAATCTGTATTTAAATTTGGTTGTCCGTTTCCCGTCGCAACATTATTTCGTAAGTATTCTGTTAAAGAATTTATATAGTAAACTAGAAATTTATTATCAGCTTTTAAATCAAGTAATGCTGCAATACCATCATTTGCACAGCATTCAATGCCTAATAATTTTGCAACACCTAAAGTTGCCCCACTATTTGATATTATTAATGTATCCTTTTCTAATCTTCGACTATAATTACTTCCTAATTCAGTCAACATACTTTCAGTATTATCTACATAAATCTTAGAATTAGAAATATTCGTTAAACTTGCGACAGTTAGCCAAGGAATATAATTTCCATTGAAGAATAGTGGTGAGCCAGCTGGTCTTGGAGACCCTCCTCTTACAGGTTTTGAAATATCATTAATTTTTTTCACCTCCCAATCCTCTGGAATTACGCCAATTTCAGTTTTTTTATAGCCTTGTTTTACCATGTCCATCCCATTTTTTGTAGGTGAGCCAATACTTTTGCTGAGGCTTCGAGCACCTCAGCCTCCAATTTTGGTAAAGTCGTAGCATAGCGTTCTGCCAATTCCTTAATGCGTTGCGTTAAGTTTTGGCTGATGCGTTCTTGCTCTTGCGTCAAAGCATTTTGCAAATAGGCTTGCCATTTGTGTTCTAATACCAAAGTTTTAATTTCAGCTTCGCTTAGCGTTGGGTATTTGGCTAATACAGCTGTTTCCAAATCCGCGTTCAGCTTTTTAATTTCGGCATTGGCTTTCTTGATGCTATCGGCTTGGGCAACGTAATCTTTTAATATCGCTTTTGTTGCTTTATCATCAGTTGTTTTCAGCAATTTACTTACTTCCGTAGCATTTACTTTTTCCAAATCGGCAAATAAACCTTCTTCGCTGCTTTGCTCTTCTTCTATTTCAGTCATGTGCGCTTGTGCGGTTTCTACTTTCGTTTCTTCGGCACGTATCGCTTCTTGCATGTCTTGAAAATATACGTCTACCAATAAAGCAGGTGAAATCATTCGTCCTTCAATCCCTGCTAAACCAGGTACTTCTTTGTCGCCTTTGGTTTTTCCATTCTTGTCAGTTTTCCCTTTAATCACCAAGCGTTGGTATTCGTTTCCGGCTTTCCAGCCATCCATACGAATGCTGTACACATCGTCTTGCATGGTTTCGTTCCAATAGGTCATCAAATGTTGGTATAAATCGTAGGCCTCCAACAACGCATTATTTTCAAACGCTTGCAAGATCGACTGACTCGCTTCACTAATCACCGTTTTGGTATCAGCACCTTGTGCTAAAGCTTGCCATTTTTCCATTTCTACCGCCAACCACGTTTGGAAGGTTAGGTTCACGCTTTCATTAAACGCTACAAATTCCGCGTGCGAGTAAATCGCCGATTTCAATTCGGTAGTCGGTACGTTGAGTTCATAAAAACCATCACGCACAGCTGTAAACAAGTCTTTTTTTAATGTAGCAAATACCTTCCAGTAATTTTCCAAGGCATCAATATCCGCACTCGGAATGCCCCCTTTAAGGTGCGCTTCTATATTCTGAATATCTTCCGCTTCTTGGGTATCAATATAGCGTGGGATATTTAAGTTGTAATCATTCTTCGGGTCGGCAATTTCCGTCATCGACACCATACGGCTGTACTTCGGCACTTCCAATTCGGCAGCAAACACATCTGTTATCTTACGAATGTCTTGCTCACGCAAACGATTTTTGTTGCCATCTTTTACAAAGCCCTTGCTCGCATCGATCATAAAAATCCCTTTGCGATGAGCAGCATGTTCCTTATCCAACACAATAATACAAGCTGGTATACCTGTACCGTAAAACAAGTTGGCAGGCAAACCAATAATTCCTTTGATGTAGCCCTTCTTCAAGATGTTTTTACGGATTTCGCCTTCCGCATTTCCACGGAACAACACCCCGTGTGGCAATACCACAGCAGCTTTCCCAGTCGATTTCAACGATTGTAAAATGTGCAACAAAAAGGCATAATCCCCATTCTTTTCTGGTGGCACACCTAATTCAAAACGATTGAATTCGTCCGCCTCTACATTTACCCCATTGCTCCAGCTTTTCAACGAAAACGGAGGATTAGCTACTACATAGTCAAAACGTTTTAGAGTACCATCAGCTTCCTTGTACGCTGGACGCGTCAAGGTATTATCTGCCACAATCTCTGCCGTAGGGCTATTGTGCAAAATCATATTCATACGCGCCAAGTTGGCCGTTGTCGTTTCTTTTTCTTGTCCGTACAGCGTAATATCTTTACCTGATTCGTTAGCAACTTTCAACAATAGCGATCCCGAACCACAAGTAGGGTCATAAGCCGTCGTTTGGTTCGTTGCATTATTCGGATTAATCCCAATCACTTTTGCCAACACACGCGAAACTTCGGCAGGAGTATAAAATTGACCTTTAGACTTCCCCGATTCCGTGGCAAAATGGCGCATCAGGTATTCGTAGGCATCGCCCAAAATATCATCGCCTTCGGCAGAATTAGCCGAGAAATCCAGGGCGTCATCGTTGAAGATGCGTACCAAGTTGGATACCGTATCCACCAAATCTTTGCCCTTTCCTAATTTGGTTTCATCGTTAAAGTCCGGAAATTCGTTGAGTTTATTGGCTTCCTTTATCGGATTGAGGATTTCCTTGTTGATTTTATCACCAATCTCCGGTTTCCCGATCAATGCCACCATATCGTCAAAGGTAGCGCCTTGGGGTACGGTAATCGCGCCAAAGGGATCGTTTTTGTATTTGTCGGAAATGTACTTCACAAAAAGCATCGTGAGTACGTAATCTTTGTATTGAGAGGCGTCCATACCGCCACGCAGTTCGTCACAAGATGCCCACAAGGAGCTATATAATTCAGATTTTTTGATTGCCATAATCTTTATAAAAAATTGTTGTAAAATACTAATAAAATAATATTAAATATCTAATAATTCTCACGAAAAATAAAAAACTTATAAGATATATTGATTTTAAAAAATTACTCCTTCGGAATCACCACTTGCACATCACCAATATATTCTTCTTTATATCCTTTTACTGTCATCATATGGATAAAAGGTAATAGATCAATTTCAATTGAAGAGCCATTGAATGTTTCTTCCGAAAGATCCAAAGATCCATTATAATTCAATGTTTCCTTGATTTTTTCTAACTGTTCGTCTGAGATTTTAATAATAATTTCTGGCATAGATTATTGTATTTTAATTATATATTAAATATAAATCACTACAAAGCCAAAACATGTCGCTGTAAATAATATAACAACTATCACAATCTGATAGTCATGTAGTCATATGTTTGCTTCATAATAAAATAAAGCAAATTGTTATGAAATTAAAAATCCATTACGAAGTTGAAACACTATTCGATCAAGAAACAAAAAAAGTAACAATCAATTCGTTTTATAACGATGATCCGATTGTTGCTCGCGAAGAAGCTTTTTCGTTTTTAAGAAATTATATCAATGTTCTGAAAGAAAAAAATCAAGTAAAAGTTGAAACTAAATATTCGGGACCACGAAATCATGCCCAATTTAGATTTGATAGTCGCACCAAAAATTTCGATCATAATTTGAGTACATATTTTGTAAGTCATTTAGTGTTTAAAGACTCAAAGTTAAATAAAGGGTTAAAGATATATGTTGTCGTAGATGAAACATTTTATACAAGTGAAGATTTTATTGATGAACACGAACGTAATTTAGTTTTCCAATTATGAAATCAAACCGAAGATTCTTTAATCGAATAAATCTAATTGTTTCTGAATTTCTTCATTTTTTATTTTACGATGTGAGGCATTGTACACACATTTTCCATCTTTTATAATTAGGATTTGCGGTGATTCGTGCTGAACATTGTATCGTCGTTCAATCTCATTAGAGAGTGGTCTATACGTTAATAAATCTAAATAATTCAGTTCAAAATCGCTTTCTTTTACAATATCCCAAATAATATCACATAATCCACAAGTTGTACTGTGTTTATAAATAATTTTTGGTTGATTAAAAGATGCTTGATCAATTTGATCTAAATGATCTAAAGTTGTAATATCTATTTTTTTCATTTTTGATTCTATTATTTCGCTTCTAAAATTACGTTGAAAAGAAGGAATAACCTATTCTATTTTCCTTGTATGATAAATTATAAAAAAAGTGCTAAGGAAATCTCCTTGTTCATCTTTTTTACTCTGTAACTATTCTCAGTTTCTTCAATCGACGCTGATAACTTTGCAAATAATTACGTTTTAACTTATCAGATAAAAACGATCTTCCAATTAAATCTACCACTTGGTCTTCTTTCGAAGTTAGATTTTGAAGGACTTTTATGATAGATTTCTCTGTCATTACTGCCTTCTCTCCCAATACCATCAATTGATCGATAATTTTGCCACTTGAAATTGATTTGGGTAATATTCCCTCTTTTAATGCAAAGTCCGCATCCTCGATATGAATTTTAGTATTTAGTAAATCATAAGCTGGACTTAATTTAAAATCGCCTTGTTGAGTTTCTATTAAAGAAAAATTCTTCAGATGTGCATCTCCATTCGAAAACAGGTAATTGAATACGATTAATGTATATAGCTTAGGCGCTTCTACTTTCCATGCAGGAACATATTTTTTCAATGCTTCAAATAACTCCAGATAATTCCCTTCATACTTATATTGTTCTCCATCTGTTGCAGGTGATTTACCTAATAATGAAGCAAAATCTTCTACAGCTAATTTATTTCCATTCTCATCATAATCAAAACGTTTCGTAAGATACGCTGGACTTCCATCTTCAAAAAAGACTAAGGCATTTTCTGCTGTTTCAATTTTAAAAATTTGTTTAGCGATTTGCATCGTTAAATGTTCGTTTGCGGGTGCGAACTCACTATTTTTCGGTAAATCTGATATAGGTTTTAGAATATATTGACCGCTTTCATTTTCATTTGTTAATCGTAATGTATTTCCATCAAGAATGAAAGAATATTTCTCTTGAAATCCTGAAATAGAAATATGTGTTTGATTTTGGTTAAATCTACTTTTATCCTTTCGATCAGAAGGCGAGGTATAATTTAAAAATGGATCGACTTTTTTTCCATTAAACATCTTCTTTAATACACTTGGACTATATGTATTAAAATTTTCTTTTAAAGAACCTGGACAATTTTTTATTTCTAACTTCATGCTAAACTCTTTCTATTGTTACTGCACCTACTGTATCTACTTTCGATGCTTGTAATAATATTCCAAAAGCATCATCTTCATCAATCTTATATGTTTTACAAATCATTCGTTTATTTACACCTTCTGGTAATAAATGATAGAAAAAAGGAAACAAAGCTTGTGATTTGAATTCAATTTGACTTTTTGGCAGCGTTAAACTTATCGAAGGTTTAGAATCATCAGATATCCAATCTTCATTATAGATAAAATGAAAACTACCATTATCCAATTGCGTTAAAACTCCTGCCCTTTCACCTTTATATAAAATTTGAGCAACTCTCATGATTCAATCGATTTAACCTCTAATTTAATTTCTAATCCTAAGGCATCACACAACTTTTGTAGTGTTTCTAACGTTGGATTACCTTTACCACTTTCAAATTGTTTTAACGTGCGTAAGCCAACACCAGAAATCTCTGCTAATGTTTCTTGTGATATCGTTAAAACTTTACGTCTTTCTTTGATTTGATTAATTATTGATAGTGTCATATAATGCACTTTTAATGTAAATTTAGAAATAAATAAGGTATAAAACAAGAAAAGTGCAACAAATTGCACTTTTATAAGTATATTACTATTATTTTAGCTTAAAGGTTTAAAATAGTGCGATATATTGCACTTAATAAATCTTAATTTGAAAACAGAACTAAATAATGGGGAGGTTAGATGGATTTGAAATCGCGTTATCTTTTAAAAGATTCAGACACGATTACTGTTTTTTAGATCAAAAATTGTTCTACTATTTTTTGTAAATCATCTTCAAACTTAACTCCATAATGCTTCCAAAGAAGTTTTCCTTGATGAAAAAGCATTAAAGTTGGTACGCCATTTACTTGATACATCGCATCAAACTGAATCGTACTTATTTTGTCTTTATCTACATCAATTTTTATTATCTCGACATGATCAGGAAGTTTTTCTTTTAAGTTTTCTAAAAATTGAAGTTGCAATTGACATGGTGCACACCAATCTGCATAAAAATCAATTAGATAAAAATTATTTCCTTGTATTCTGTCTAATAAATCCATTCAATATAATTTAATTATGTACTTAAATCATGTTCCAAGGTCCGCCATTGATGGCATCAAAACCTTTATTCTTTAGTATAACTGCAGCTTGCCCACTTCTTGCTCCGCTTCTGCATACCGTTACTATCTTCTTGCTCGACAATTCGCCTATTCTGCTTTCTAATTCTTGTAAAGGAATATTAACCGAATCTGCATGATGTCCTGCCAAAAACTCCGCGTTTGTACGCACATCCAATAGCAATGCGCCTTCTTGTAGATAATTTTCTACGTTTGAGTTTGATGTCAACATTTTAATAATTTTTTTGAAAAACATATTATTTGACTAATGGTTTTTTATTCAATTTCCAATCTGCCATTCCTGCACTATAATTTTCTACTTCAAAACCTTTTGATTCTAAAAAACTCTGTGCAATTGTTGCTCTATCACCTGCTTGACAGTGTAAAACTACTTTTTTATTCGGATCCAATTCATGGTATCGTTTTGGTAAATAACCTACGAAAATATGTTTTGCTCCTTCTATAAAACCTTCTTTAAATTCGGCTTCACCTCTTACATCTAAAATTTGAACCTCATCATTCCCGATATAATTTTCCATCGCATCAGCATCAATAATAGTTGAAGAAGTCATTTCTTCTGTATTGCTCAATAATTCTGCTGGTGTAATATAACCGTACACATTATCTAAACCAATTCGCATTAGTTTTCGCGTCATGTCCTCTACCTCATTTTCTTCTACAACTAACACGATTGGTTCTTGATAATTTACCATCCAACCCATCCAAGTGTTGAATGTTTTATTATTTTGAATATTGATTGTTCCTGGAACATGTATTTGCGAAAAATCTGTTTTGATTCTTGCATCAATTACTTTCATTCCAAAATCTTTTGCTTTCTCAAATTCAATATATGTCAACTTCGCCCATTTCGGAACTTCTATTAATAAAGGACGTTTTGTCTTGTTCAATTTTTTCATCATAGCAAAATAAGCTGGTGCCTCTGGTTGATCTGCTAATAGATAATCGATGAAACCTTTTTCATTTTGATCAAATTGTAATGCCCAGTTTCTTATTTTTTCGTATCCAACTGTTGAACTTGCTACAGCTCCCAATGCTTTTCCACAAGCTGATCCTGCACCATGAGCTGGCCAAACTTGAAGATAATCGGGTAAAGCTTGAAATTTTTTCAATGATTCGAACATCTGTTTTGCGCCAACCTCTTTCGTTCCAACCAAACCTGCCGCTTCTTCTAACAAATCTGGACGACCAATATCTCCGACAAACACAAAGTCTCCTGTAAAAATCATGACAGGTTCTTTTGTTGCAGGTGTATCAGTCAACAAGAAACTTATACTTTCTGGCGTATGTCCTGGCGTATGCATCACTTCGAAGATTAAATTTCCGACTTCTATTTTATCTCCATTTTTTAATCCAACATGGTCAAAATCGTATTGCCAATCTTTACCTCCTTCATCCGACAAATATATTTTAGCACCTGTCACATAAGCCAATTCTTGACTTCCTGAAAGATAATCTGCATGAATATGCGTTTCCGCAATGTGCGTAATTTTAAGATTATTTTCTTCGGCTATTTTTATATAAGTATCGATATCTCTTTTTGGATCAATTACAATCGCTTCTCCAGCAACTTGACATCCTACAATGTAGCTTGAATGTGCTAAAGACTTCTCAAAAATGTGTTGAAAAAACATAATTCTATTTTTATAGATTTTACAATTATTTATTTTGGTTTATAGCATTGTGGTTGGACAAACGTAATCGCTTACTTTGAATTTTCCGGATTCTTTTATTGCGGTAAATCCACCTTGAACATCAATCAGATTGTCATAGCCTCTGGCTCTTAATATGGAATTGAATATCATAGAACGGTAACCACCGGCACAATGCACATAATAGGTTTTGTCTTTATTTACTTCTGCAATGTGTTCGTTGATATAATCTAACGCAATGTTTTCTGAACCAATCAAGTGTTCTGAAAAATGCTCGCTCTTTTTGCGGACATCTAATATGTTCAAATCAGGATTTTCTTCCATTCGTTTTGCCAGTTCATCTACCGAAATTGATTCGATAGCATCAGTTTCTTTACCTGCATTTTTCCACGCTTCAAATCCGCCTTTTAAATAACCAATGGTATTGTCATAACCCACACGAGCCAAACGGGTAACGATTTCTTCTTCACGACCTTCGTCGGCAATCAATAAAATGGTTTGTTTAATATCCGGAATTAATGTTCCTGCCCAAGGTGCAAAATTGCCGTCAATGCCAATGTTGATGGAATTTGGAATAAAGCCTTTGGCAAAGGTTTGTGCATCACGAGTATCCAGTAATAATGCATCGGTTTCGTTAGCAGCCGTTTCGAATGCTTCAGGACTTAAAGCCTGTGTTCCTTTGTGCAACACCTCATCAATACTTTCATAACCTTTGATGTTCATCAACACATTTTCAGGAAAATATCCCGGAGGCGGCATCAAACCGTCTAATACTTCATCTATGAATTTTTCCTTACTCATTGGTTGCAAAGCATAATTGGTTTTCTTTTGGTTGCCTAAAGTATCGGTCGTTTCCTTGCTCATATTTTTACCACAAGCCGAACCCGCTCCGTGTGCCGGATAAACGATAATATCGTCTGCCAACGGAATGATTTTATTATGCAATGAATCATATAAATGAGCCGCTAATTTTTCCTGTGTTAGGTCGGCAATTACTTTTTGTGCCAAATCAGGACGCCCTACATCTCCAATAAATAGCGTGTCGCCTGTGAACAAACTGGTTTCCTTACCGTTTTCATCTATCAGAAGAAAACAAGTACTTTCCATGGTATGTCCCGGTGTGTGGATGACTTTGATTTGAATGTTTCCTACGTTTAAAATCTCCCCGTCTTCGGCAACGTGTGCTTCAAATGCAGGCTTTGCAGTAGGCCCAAAAACAATCGTTGCACCGGTTTTCTTAGCCAAATCTAAATGTCCGCTTACAAAATCAGCGTGAAAATGCGTTTCTAATACATATTTGATTTTGGCATTGTCTTTTTCTGCTTTTTCGATATAAGGCTGTACTTCACGTAATGGATCGATAACTACTGCTTCCCCGTTACTTTCGATATAATAAGCTCCTTGAGCTAAACATCCTGTATAAATTTGTTCTACTTTCATTTTTTATGATTTTTTAATTGTTTTAAATTTTATGATACAAAACTACAACCTGCTTATAACCTGCACAGTAACATAAGTTACAAGACTGTTTTTTATAAGAATAATTCTTTGATAAGGATATAGATTCCCATCACCAATACAAACCAACCGAATGCAGATTTGAGTTTATTGCCTTCTATTTTTTTGGAAAGGAAGATTCCGATAAAAATACCAACAACCGATAATCCGGTAAAAGTGGATAACAAAGTCCAGTCTATGGTTTCACTGCCTTGTAAATCTCCGGTAAACCCTAAAAGTGATTTCGCAGCAATGATAAACAATGATGTTCCTACAGCTAATTTCATAGGCATTTTTGCTAATAAAACCAATGCCGGAATAATTAAAAATCCACCACCTGCACCTACTAATCCGGTAAGCGTACCAACTAATGCTCCTTCCAGAAGAATCATCGGATAGTTGTATTTTATTTCACCAGTGTCTGCATCATTGCAATGCGGACAAGGACGAATCATCGATATGGAAGCAAAAATCATTACGATAGCAAACAATACCATCAAGGCGATGGGTTTTGTAAATTGAAAATTTCCGATACTGAAAAGCACATCAGGAATTAAAGGCATCAGATATGCCCGCGTTAAATACACCGCAACAATAGATGGAACACCAAAAATGAGCACGGTTTTAAAATCTACCTTTTTGTGAATAGCATTCTGAACACCGCCGACTAAAGATGTAGTACCTACCACAAATAAAGAATACGCTGTGGCTAATATTGGATTAACCCCCATCACATACACCAAAATAGGGACGGTAATTATGGAACCTCCGCTACCTATAAGTCCTAATGAAACACCTACTAAAACGGCTAATAAATAGCCTATAAGCTCTGTTGCCATAATTCAAAGATTAAATGATACGGCAAAATTAGAATACCACGATAACGCAGGCAGTAACAATTGTTACAGAGCTAAAAAATTAGAACTAAAATCATCAGATGTCTATTTATTCTATACTATGTAACAAGTGTTACAATCGTTTTTGTAATTTAGAAATACATTTACAGGTGCATATAAAAGGTGGATATATGCGGTAACAAAACCTGATATTCAAACGCTTAAAATATTCCTTATGGAAGACATGATTCTTTACAATCGGCTACAGTTTGCCTTTACGATTACCTTTCATTATTTGTTCCCTCAGCTCACTATGGGACTTTCTCTGATGATTGTTTATTTTAAATGGAAGTTCCTGCGAACGAAGAATGACGATTACAACAATGCTTCGAAATTCTGGATGAAGATATTTGCATTAAACTTCGCGATGGGGGTTGTAACGGGCATTCCAATGGAATTTCAGTTTGGTACCAATTGGGCTAAGTTCTCTGAGCTTACCGGAGGCATCATCGGACAAACATTGGCAATGGAAGGAATGTTCTCCTTCTTTTTAGAATCTTCTTTTCTAGGCATGTTTCTTTTTGGTGAAAAGCTACTCGGGCAGAAACTACACTTCCTTTCAGGTTTGATGGTTTTCCTCGGTTCTTGGGCAAGTGGTTTTCTGATTATCGCTACACATTCGTGGATGCAGCATCCCGTAGGGTATGAGATTTTAGAAAACGGAAAGTTTGTATTGAACAATTTTAGTGCGCTATTCAACAATCCGTGGCTGTGGCCATCTTATCTGCATAATCAGGCAGGGTCATTGGTAACAAGTTCATTTTTTGTAGCAGCGGTCGGAGCTTTCTATTTATTGAGCAACAGGCACAGTCGCTTCGGGAAGATTTTTGTAAAAAGCGGTGTCGTTTTTGGGGTGATTTCTTCTGTCATATTGGCTTTCCCTACGGGAGACTGGGCGGCAAAAAATGTGGTTAAATACCAGCCGGCAACATTTGCTGCGATGGAAGGTATTTTTGAAACTGAAAAAGGAGGTTCTGAAATCGTTTTGATAGGTCAGCCCGATATGGAGAATAAAAAACTGGATAATAAAATCGCTGTACCCAATGTACTTAGTTTTCTTACGTATCAGCGTTGGGATGCCGAAATTAAAGGATTAAACGAATTTGATGAATCTATACATCCTACTAATGTTCCCGGTTTGTATTATGCTTATCATATTATGGTTGGTTTGGGAACTATTTTTATCGGAATTATGGTACTTGCATCTTTCTTACTCTGGAAAGGCAGATTGTATAAAACGAAATGGTTGCTGTGGATTCTGATGTTTATGATTCCTTTTCCTTATATCGCCAATACGGCAGGATGGTACACAGCGGAATTAGGACGGCAACCCTGGCTTGTTTATAATCTGATGCGTATGGTTGATGGCGTTTCGCCTACCGTATCTTCGGGAAATACGTTATTTACACTTTTGGGTTTTGTCGGATTGTATTTGCTGCTTGGACTTCTTTTTCTTTTACTTGTTTTAAAAATCATTCGTAAAGGTCCTGAAGCTAAAATTGCATTAAAATAGTTGGTTATGGAAATATTTTGGTTTATTGTATTAATGGTGATGTTGGGAACTTACGTGATTCTCGATGGATATGATTTTGGTGCAGGAATTGTACATCTGTTTTTTGCTAAAACAGAAGAAGAGAAAAAAGCTGTAACCAATGCTATCGGTCCTTTTTGGGATGCCAATGAAGTGTGGCTCATTGCCGCTGGAGGCGTGCTGTTTTTTGCATTTCCTACACTTTATGCTTCGGCTTTCAGTGGTTTTTATCTGCCTTTGATGCTGGTATTATGGTTATTGATTTTCAGGGCTGTAGGATTGGAGTTAAGAGGACAGGTGCATAACCGAATGTGGGAAACAATCTGGGATAAGGCATTTGGTATAGCAAGTTTATTATTGGCTCTCTTCTTTGGAGCTGCACTCGGCAATGTAGTGAGAGGTGTAAATCTCGGGATGGTGGAAAATGGTGTCTCTACACATGAACCTCATTATTTCTTCTTACCACTTTGGAATCCTACGTTTGATCCGCTTGCAGAACAACAGGGAGTTATTGATTGGTTTACCTTGTTATTGGGACTTGTGGCAGTTGTTACATTAACCATTCATGGAGCAAATTGGATAATTCTAAAAACTTCTACTTCACTAAACCAAAGACTTAAAAAGGTTATTTTTAAATTGAATTTTGTATTGCTGGTATTGGTTGTTGCTTCGGCTTGTTTATGGCATTATGTAAAACCCTTTCCTTTAAATAATCTGCAAACGCATTATTGGCTTTGGATATTCCCAATATTTGGTGCAGTAGGTCTAATCGGGTTGTTCCGAATTAATAAATTCAAAAAAGATAGTAGTGGTTTCCTGTTTTCTTCAATGTTTATTTTCGGGAGTTTTGCTACTACGATAGCTTCTATGTTTCCGACATTATTGCCTTCTACAAATGGTGTTAATCCTTCCTTAACGATTCAAAATGTAGCGGCTCACGAATATGGTCTATCAGTGGGATTATACTGGTTTATAATAGCAGCAATACTGGTTGTAGCTTATTTTATTATTCAGTTTAGAGTCTTTAAAGGAAAAATGGATGATGTAGGCTATGGAGAGCATTAATTAAAACTGAAAGAGGCTGCCCCGTTTGCAGTGCAGCCTCTTTATTTTTCAATCATTTTTATTCGTAAGGTTATTCAATTCTTATTCTCAAGTTTTTTAAACATTGCTTTTTAGTTTTATAGCCAAAATCTCTCCTGTCGCACATATAATTCCTTTTGCAGAAAGTGTCATATCAACCCAGATTTTTCGACCTTCGATACTTCGGAGCTTTCCTATCAATTCCAGTTCTGTTCCCATGGGTGTAGGTGCTTTGAAATCGACTTTAAGCGATGCCGTTACACATCTTACAGGAATAGTTTCTGTATTTTCAAGATCAATATTCTCCGCAACACAAGCAAAGGCTGCGGCAGAACCTGTGCCGTGGCAATCCAAAAGAGAAGCCACCAAACCTCCGTAAACACTGCCGGGAAGTGCTGTGAATTTTTCGTCTGGCGTAAAATGGGCAATAGTTTCATCGCCCACTAAATACGTTTTCAACTGATAGCCAAAGGGATTATTCTTTCCACATCCGTAGCAATGTGCCAGTTCATCTGGATACAAATCCTGAATGGCTTTAGATTTATTTTGCATCGTTAGAATTCAAAAAAATTATTTCACAAGTTCGTTCTTTTTTTCTTTCCAATCGTTAATTCCTCCAGCATAATTCAGAATGTTTTCAAAACCGTGTTTTATAAGAATGGAATAAGCAATTGCCGCACGTGCACCGCTTTGGCAATGGATGATGACAGGCTCATTTTTATTGATTTTATCCAGATTGTTTTCAAGTGTATTTAAGGCAATATTTTCAACACCGTTGATATGACCACTTTTGTATTCGTTTTCGGTACGGACATCAATTTTCTGAACGTTTTTATTTCCTAAATACGATTTGAAAGTATCTATATCAATGGTTTTTACATTTTGCAAAGCCAAATTTTGTTCAGACGGATTGGTAATGTAACCATAGATGTTGTCCATCCCGATACGCATCAATTTTCGCATCAAATCTTCGATTTGATTTTCTTCGGCAATCAAAATAATCTGGTTTTGATAATCGACAATCGAACCGGCAAATGTGGAGAATGTTTTCATATTTTCAATCAGAAAACTTCCCGAAATAAATCCTTGACTCGAAACTGCTTTAGGACGGGCATCTATAACGATTAACCCATTTTTAATTGCATTATCTATTTCTTTTTGATTGAGTTCAGCAAGTTTTGGCACTTCAACCAATAGCGGACGATCTGCTTTGTTCAGATGCTTCATTACCGCAAAATATTTTGGTGGAGCTGGTTGGTCTTTCAAAATATAAGTTACAAAATCTGCTTCTTTCCCTGAAAATTGCAAAGCCGGATTAGTCAGTTTTTCCTGTTTCAAAGTCGATTGTGGAATATTGCTCAAACTTTTTCCACAGAAAGAACCTGCTCCGTGTCCCGGCCATATTTCGGTATTATCTGGTAATTTCAAAAATTTCTCGATAGAACGGTAGAGTTGTTTTGCTCCAAGCTTCTGCGAACCAATCTGTCCGGCTGCTTTCTCCAATAAATCAGGACGACCGACATCTCCTACAAAAATAAAATCTCCGGTAATGGCTTTGATTGGATTTTCTGTATCGTCTTTAACCAAAAAAGTCAGGCTCTCGGGCGTATGTCCCGGGGTGTGAATGACTTCTATCGTAATACTTCCAACCGAAATCTTATCGCCATCTTTCAGTCCGGTATGTGGAAAATCGTATTGCCAATCTTTTCCGCCTTCATCGGATAAATACAAGGGTGCTTTAGTAACTGCTGCGAGTTCTCTCGAACCACTGAGAAAGTCTGCGTGAATATGTGTTTCGGTAATTTTGGTAATTTTTAAATTATGTTTCTCTGCAATTTGCAAATAGGTATCAATGTCTCTTTTAGGGTCGATAACAATTACTTCTTTAGTTTGTGCATCGCCAATCACATAACTTGCCTGTGATAGCGTTTCGTCATAAATACGTTCAAAAAAAAGACCTTGTGCAAACGAGGAATTCGATAAGAAGAGTAAGGCTACCAACCCAAGGAAACTGCTTTTAAAAAAGATAGATTTCATATATTAACTGCTTTAAAATTTCAATGTTATATAATTATCTACACTAACTTCACATGGATATAGTGTAGTTTTAAATTACCAAAATTAGCAATTCTCATTTGGGCGGAAAGTAACATAGGTTACATAGGGGTGCAGGAATAAAAAATCATTCAAAAAAGCAGTTGTTCCATTGTTTTAATCTTTTACCTATTCTTTGTTGGTCTCAAAATAGATATTCGGTCTTCCAAAAATCCATTTTACGAATGAAACAACCAATGCAATCGGAATTATGAATATAGCGGCTATAATCATTCCGTATTCATACAACAAAGAACTATCTGAATAAGGTTTCCCTTTCTTTCTGGCACGGAGTGCACTCATTGGTAAGCCAATCATATTGCCCATCAGCATCAGTTGAATGGCAGCCAATATAATTCTTGCTTCTTCTTTTCCGTATTCTTTTATAATGGCTTCGTATGTTTCCATTTCGGGCAATCCACGTGTTTCGGCATAATGTTGAGCAAATAGGATGGCTTTCGATTCTTCGGGTTTGACAAAGCTTTTGTCTCCCGTAAGGAAACCCGATATTTCATCGTTATTCATTCCCATTTTTAATGCCATCTGCGTATGGGCGTAAGAACATACGGCACAAGAGTTGACCTCAGTTCCTGCCAGTTGCAATCTTTCTAAAAATTGCTCATCAATGATTTTCTGCTTTTTATTTTTGATAAATACTATTGCTGACCTCGCTGCTAACACCAGTGAACGAAATAGTTCTGATAAAGAAACTTTTCTTTTATACGAAGTTTGATTTTCAATGTTTTGAGGTATAGATATGTTATTATTCATTGTACTTAATTTTTATGTCCGCCAATGATGTTTCCGTCTTTCATTTCTATGGTTCGGTCACTTTTTTGAGCAAATTCATCATCGTGGGTGACAGCAATAATGGTCTGTCCAAAACTGCGGGTCAGGTCTTTGAAAATATCAAAAACAATGTCTGTATTCTTACTATCCAAATTACCTGTTGGCTCATCACCCATAATAATCAAAGGATCATTAATTAACGCTCTAGCAATGGCAACACGTTGTTGCTGTCCGCCCGAAAGCTTATTCGCAGGTTTGAAAGCTTGATCTTCCATACCCAGCATTTTCAACTTTTCATAAGCACGTTCTTCTATTTCTTTTGGAGAAAACTTACCAAGTTTCAGTGCGGGAATCATTACATTTTTTAGGCAGGTAAATTCTGACAACAGGTAATGAAACTGGAATACAAACCCTATTTTTTCGTTTCGGATTGTTGCCAGTTCATCAACCGATTTTCCTGTAATTAATTCATTATCTATCACTAAATTTCCATTATAATCTCTGTCCATAGTGGAAAGGATATAGAGCAAAGTAGATTTACCACTCCCTGACTTCCCGATAAGTGTTAGAAATTCACCTCTCTCTACTTCAAAACCAATATTTTTCAACACCTGAAATTCTACCGGGTCATAAAAATACTTGTCGATATTTTCTGTTTTTAAAACGATATTTTTATCCATGATTTACTTTCTAAAAATGCTGACCGGATCTACTTTTGCTGCTTTACGGGCAGGAATGTATCCGGCAAAAAATGTAATCACTAAGCCCATAACAACTCCCTGAATGAATTTCTGCAGTTCATAATCTACAGGAAAGTATCCTATGTCACCACCGATATATACCTTTTTCAACAAGGTAATCATTAGCAATGCCATCAACATTCCGCCAACTACACCAATCAAGCCAATAGATAATGCCTGCGTTACAAAAATCCGTATCACATCTTTCCCTTTAAAACCAATAGCTTTTAAGATGGCAATGTCATTTATTTTTTGTGAAACGGTCATGTTCAGGATATTGTAAATGCCAAAACCAGCAATGAGCATAATGGCTGTAGAGACAAAATTGATCATAATGAACCGCATTTTGCTGAGTGCCATCAGCGATTCGTTACTCTCTTTCCAATCTTCGGATTTGTATCCGGTTAACTGAGATAACTTTTCGGCAACGGCTGCCGCTTGATACGGATCTTTTACATTGACACTGATGTCTGTTACATACACATTGTTTTCTTTGAGCAATTGCTGGGCCGTGTATAGATTAACGTACGATTTGGTGTCGTCTGCAGTTGAATTAAATGATCGAAAAATACCTGCTACACGGAGGTTCTTAGTTACACCTTTTTGTGATGTAAGATTGATATTATCACCAAGTACCAAGTTCATTTTTTCTGCTATTCCTATACCGATTACGATGCCGTTCGGGTCGGATTTCAGGGTTTCAAATTTGCCTTCAACCATTGATGATGTAATGCTGTACATCATATCTGCTTCGTCTGGCTTTATCCCGATGCTTAATCCACTCACCTGAGTTTTTCCGTTATTATAAAACACGCTTGTGTTGACTTGGGCTGTTACCACAGTTACTTCCTTCTGTTGTTGTACCATTTCTGCAATACCGTTCGGGTTAATGATGGTATTGACTTTGGGTACTACTTTCGGATTGGAAATCAGGTACTCGGCAGCAGTATCACTTACCAGATTTTTGCTGATGACATCATCATTGTACAACCGAATATGTGGAGTGTTTTTGAAAATATTTTCGTCAGATGCTTTATCAAAACCAACCAGTAAACTGTTCATGAAAATATAGATTGACATTCCGAGCAATACCCCAAGAACGGCTACAGCAGTCATTTTTTTGCCTGAAAAAAGGTAAGTTCTGGCTATGTCTGTATTAATATTCATCAGTCTAAAGTTTTATATGTTCCAGAATATCATCTTTGCTGATTCCTTCCAATATTTCTACATATTCGGTAGAAATGATACCTGTTTTTACAACAATGGGTTCGTCTTTTCCTTTTAGCTTTACCTTATTTCCAAAGCCCAAATAGCTTCTCGGAATTAATAAAGCATTCTTCTTTTCGCTTGTCAAAATATTAGCTTCCAGTTGTGTGCCGTAAATACTACTTGCAGCTGCTTCATTCAGCAGCACTTTTACAATAAATGATTGTGTTTTTTTATCAAACGCAGCAACTATTTCACTGATTTTTCCTTCGTACACGTTGTTTTTATCTGTGTTGAACTGGATATAAACCAACTGCCCCAATTTTACTTTTCCGATGCTTTTTTCATCTACGTTCAATACCACTTCCGGTTTGCTGTCATCAGCAATTGTGGCAACAATATCTCCTTTTTTGACATAATCTCCTGTTGATTTCAGCTTGTTGACAATCGTACCATTTTGAGGTATTATCAGTTGATTGTATCGTTCTATCACTTTGCTGTTTTGTAGCTGATTTTTGTTAGAAATCTGCTGTGTTTTGGCACGTTGCAACAGTTCTGCTTTTTGCTTTTTTAAGGCATTCAGCTGTGCCAGTGAATTTTTTGCTGCCAATTGCATATTTTCAAATTCTACCTTGGCTACACTTTGCTTTTGGAACAGGCGTTCATAACGTTCAGCTTGTTGTTTGTCTTGCTCGTATTTGCTTTCTGCATAGCGAATTTTTTGTTCCAGTTGCTGAATGGCAGGCGAATTTTCCGTTAGGTTTTCGTTGGCAATGGTTAATTGTTCCTCTGCCGAATGCGTATTGATACGGTTAGACGGATTGTCGATAACCGCAATGACCTTTCCTATATTCATTTTGTCTCCCACCTCAAAATCAGCTTCTGTAAGTATGCCATCTGTTTGTGCCGTGAGATGATAGGCATCATCCCAATCGAGCATTCCCGATGCAAAAACTAATTCTTTTATATCTTTTACCACCGGCTGCGCTTCTTCCTTTGAACCACAGGATTGTAGTGTAACGAACAGTACAATGGTAACGAACAACTTTATTTTCATACGTCTAAAACTTATTATTGATGATAATTTTATTTTCACTAAATCCAATGCCTGCCAAAGCTGTAATAACATTTAGCTGGCTCAGCAGCATATCAGTTTGTGCAGTAAGTAATTTGTCTAAGGGCAGAATGTTTTCCTGATATTGATCGAAGTATTTCTGATAAGTATCTTCTTTCAGGGTTTGAATTTTCTTAAAGTTTTCGAGCTGTGAAGATGTTTTTTCGTACTCCACCAACAAATTGCTATTGCGGGTTTCGTTTTCACGCAAAAAGTGAATACGATCATTTTCGGCCATTTGCCATTGCATTTTTTTCTCTTTTACCGCCGAATATTTTGAAACGGTAGTAGGTAAATCCCAACTCAAACGAAGACCAACATAATTATATCTAATCCAATTGGAATTAGGATGAAAAAAGGACTCATTACTCAAGTTTTGCCAATTAAAGGAAGATACAAATCCCAAAACGGGTAACTGTTGTTTTTGTGCCGCTTTCCATTCCTGTTCTGCCACTTTTTCTCTCAGCTGATAATGGTTTACCCATAAATTGTTGTTTGCTTCTGTCAATATTTGTTTATGATCAAAATCTCGAATGTTTTGATTTAAAATGGGATTGACTTCATTCTCAAAAAACAAAGCAAGATTTTGCTGTTGGATTTGGATATAAAATTGCAATTGCGAAAGCTGATCCTGTAATCGAATAAGGTTCACTTCTGCTTCGTTTACATCTTGTTTGCGTACAAGTCCTTCTTCAAATCTGTTGTTTACGATGGTTAAAATTTGTTTTGCAATGACAATATTCTGCTCTACCATCTGTTGCTGTCCCTGAAACGATAAGATATTAAAGTAAATGCCGTTCAACTGGTCATAAATAGTCCATTCGTTTATTTTTTGCTGATTGGCTACCAGTTCCTGATTGGTTTTGGCAAGTTTTATACGGCTTATATTTCCAAGGTTAATAATATCGAACTGCGGTTGTATGCTGAATGTGCTGACATATTGTAAACCCATTGTGATTTCGCGAAAAGAACCTGGCAAACCGCCGAAAACTTCAGCAGGAATATAATTGGTTTGCAAATTCATATTATCAATAACCTGAGCCGATACCGGAATTCTCGGATTAAAGGCATTTCCAACTGCTGTTTTTCTGGTCAGTTCTGCTAAATCTTGCTGAATGACATCATTTCTGAAACTGACTTTTGTCTCCTTTGCAAAAGCAAGTACTTCTTCCAATGTGTGAAACTCTTTTTTCTCCTGTGACCATACTATAAACGGTAAGAAAATGATGACTATGAGTAATTTATGTTTGTGAATGTTCACTAACTTTTTCATTCAAAAAAATATTTATATTATACCTTAATTAAAGCTAAAAGGCTGTTCATTGTTTTTTGTCCCTGAATCTCAATATCAAATTCAAAAGCAGCTAATTTCCACTTTAGCATTTGCAGCCGAAACGTACCCATAACGATATGCACGAGTTCTTCTGAAGATATTACTATACTAAAAACCCCTGTCTTTTGCCCTTCTTTTATCAGGGAATTGAAACGGATAAAATTAGTTTGTAATAATTGCTGTATGGCATTTTTTACCTCATCAGAATTATCAATCAACCCATCTGATAAAACAATATTTATGAAACACGGATTTTGCTTGAAATACGAAAACTGACTTTTAAAAAGTGCTTTAAACTTTTCTTCCGGTGATTGTTTTGTATTGATAATAGTATCAAAACGCTGGGTAATATTTTCTGATAAATAGGCAATTAGTAGTGTTATGATTGCCTCTTTATTTTTGAAATGACGATACAAAGCACTTTCTGAAAAATGCATTTCCCGAGCCAGATTTTTAGTTGTAAGCCCTGCAATGCCACTTTCCATCAATATTTTACCTGATGCCTTTATGATTTCCAACTGTCTTTCAGACAAATCCATTTAATCCAAACTATTTTAAAAATGTAAAAGTAGTTTAACTCATTAAGCTACACTGTAACATAGGTTACACAAATAAAAAAACGAGTGTGGGTACGTCATATCATCGTAGACTAAATTAGTAAAAAACTAATATAGCGTTATGATTATGAAAAAGACAAAAGAAATTCAAACTTATTTAACATTTATTAAAAAATTACAAGTTTTAACATATGCTAAAGAATATGGAAATAATTCTATAGCTTATAAATTTTATGGTGTAAAAAAGAGTACGTTTTATAAATGGAAAAAGGCTTATGATAAACATGGAGAAGATGGTTTACTTAGAAAGAAACCAATCCCGGGTAATTTCCCTAACCAAATCAAGCAAGAAATTGTAGACAAAGTATTAGAACTTCGAAAAGAACATAAACTAGGTACTTGGCGAATTAAATGGTATTTAGAACGCTATCATGCTATTTACATATCGGAATCAAGTGTTTATCGTATTCTAAAACGATATAATATTGGTCCTTTGGATAGAAAAGTGAGTATAAGAGCTATGCACAGCATTAGATATGAAAAAGAAACACCAGGTCATCATGTACAAGTTGATGTTAAGTTTCTCATTTTCCATGATATAAATGGTAATAAAATTAAGCGATTTCAATATACAGCGATTGATGATGCTACACGAATTAGAGCACTCAAAATCTATGAAAAACACAATCAATTAAGTTCAATTGATTTTATAAATTATGTGATAGAGAAGTTTCCATTCAGAATTAATACAATTCAAACAGATAATGGTCACGAATTTCAATCAAAATTCCATTGGCACGTTCAAGATTTAGGAATGAGGCATCGATTTATAAAAGTGGGAACACCTCAGTTAAATGGTAAAGTTGAACGCTCACATTTGACAGATAAAAAAGAATTCTATCAACTTTTGAGTTACACAGATGATGTAGATTTGAATCAAAAACTTGAGCAATGGGAGAATTTTTATAACTTCAATAGACCCCATGGAGCATTTAAGGGTAAAACTCCTTATGAAATACTAAAAGCTAAACTAAAATAAGTAAATTTATGTCTACGAAGTCATGAAGTACGACATTCAACACCATCTTTATATTTTTTAAATCTTGGATGTGCAGTATCAGTTAAAGTTCCATCCAAGTCAAGTAATATGTACATAGTAATTTATTGGTGGCTTTTATTCAATTGATTTATAAAGTCTATTCTTAATTTCAATTATTTCTGTTTGTTCAAAATTTGAGAAATAATATGTTTTATCATGTATGCTTAAAGAGTTCAGATTACTTAGCTTTAAAGATTTTTTCAAATATTCTTTTAACTCTAAAATTCTAATTTTCATTTCATCATATTGGGTATCTCCTGATGAATCTGTATTATTACGTGTATACATAGTTTCTATAAGCAAATCATTATTATCTAACACTTCATCTTCTTGATCATCAAAAATCTTAAACCCTTTATCTGTTGTAACATTTAAAAAATTGGTAAATAATTTTCTTTTATGAAAAGCCTTATCTATAACTACTTCAACCTTTATTTCATAAGACCTTAAACTTTCTATTTTATTAATTAAATCAGGAATATATTTATAGAACGTATTAATTTGAAAATCCTTCAAATCTTTATTCTTATCTGTTACTATCAGTATATGATAAGGCACATCTAAATCTTTTGGTAATATTGAATCTATTAAATATAAAATATTTATATCACGTTGATTATTTGCTTTATCATTATTTCTATTTCTTTTATTATCATTTATATGTAAGATATATGGATCGTTAATAATCAATGAATTACTCACTAGGTTTCTTTCATTAAATAATACCTTCCAATTATTTGAAGTTTTCCCTTTAATTAAGTTTTTAAAATAATTTAATTTAAAGGGATTTTGTAAAACAGCATCATCTACAAGTAAATTACCTCTATTTATTACACTTATTCTTTTATCTAATATCACATAGTTTGGTTCAATATCAATATCTATTATATTATTGAAGATTGTAATATTACTTCCGTTATTAAACGAAAGACTAAAATCTGATATCCTTGATTTAATTGAATCATCCAACTCTAAATCTGCTAGATATAAATGCATTTTAACTTCAGCTTTATCTAAGATATAAAACCAATCTTCATATTTATCTTTATTTAGAAAAATTTCATTAAGTTGATGATAATTTAAAATAATGTTCATATTAATTCTTACTTGTCAAATTAAATCTCATTAATTCAAGCATGTGATTTCCAGCTTCATCAAAGAATCCAGAACCAAAGTTCTTGTCTAAAGAACCGTCCTTATTTATCCTCAATTGATATGGATCTTGATTTAATTCTGTTGGGAAATATGTGATACCTAAATTATTTCGATCCAATTTATTTTGAATTGATAATACCTGTAATCGACGAATTAAATATTCAGAATGGGTTTCTACTATCACTTTGGAATTTACTGAGATTAGTAAATCAGCTAGTTTAGATTGTAATGATGGATGTAAATTTAATTCTGGTTCCTCTAAGATAATTATTCCATTACTTATTGAAACAAGTAAGAGAATTTTAAATATCTGAATATTCCCCGTTCCTTTATCTACTAAAGGAATTTTAACTCCATTTTCAATAATTAATACTTCATAAGCTTCTCCACCATAAAAATTAATTTCGAAATCATCTCCAATGTTAAATTTATCTTTAGCCATCCAAGATTTTATAAAAGAATGTCTACGATCCAAAGTTTCAGAATTTAAGTTATTGTAATTATGAATTAATTGCGCTAAATCATTACTTTGATCAACAATAGAATTAAGGTTTGTATATTTTTTTAACGTTAATGGTAAAAATGATGAGTCAAAAGATTTTACACCTTTTATTAATCGATCTTTTTTTGTTGAAAGCTCCATACCGTCTTTCAGGTCACAATTATTTTCTTCAAATAAACTAACTGTACCTATTGAAGTACTTTTTTTATTGATATTAAATAATCTATAATATGGAATGATACTACTAACAGAAATATCTGAATTTTCAATGTTTTTAAAAACTTTTTTATACTTAGAATTTAGATCATAATTTCTTAATCTACTAGAAATTAAATAATCTGATTCTTTTATTAAACTATCAGTAATCATTCCTTCAACATCACCTGATATAATATAGTCTTGAAATTCTAAAGCGTTTTCTAACTTTCTTAATTCATC
This sequence comes from Algoriella xinjiangensis, assembly GCF_900115015.1. Taxonomy (GTDB): domain Bacteria; phylum Bacteroidota; class Bacteroidia; order Flavobacteriales; family Weeksellaceae; genus Empedobacter; species Empedobacter xinjiangensis. The sequence goes on from NZ_FOUZ01000007.1 coordinate 201,394, forward strand.
ATTTAATGATTCTATTTTATCAATGTCATTTTCAACTTTAATCAAATATTCAATAATAGAAGTTACTTGATCCTTATATTTATGATTATTTATTAATCGTATTTTAAAAACATATTCATTACAATACTCTATTGGAAACCATTCTCCTTTTTCATCATCAAGCTCTACACTTTTTACTATATTATTCTTAATAAAATCATATTCGTAGATAATATCATTAACTAAATCAGTTACATAATACTTTAGAACTTTTGCAAAGTTTGATTTTTCATGTGGGATTAAAGTAAGATCATATTCAAAATTATTGACACATAGTTTTATATTTACATTTTCCTCGCTCAAAGAATATTGGCAAATTTGTCTATTAAAATCTTGAATATTTACATCTTTATATTCGACTGAAGAAAAATCAATCTCAAACATTTTATCTTCCTTGATAAATGTTGTAATTAACATATAGGCTTTAACCAATGAAGATTTACCTGAACTATTTGTTCCGACAAAAAAGTTTAAATCATTCAACTCAATCTCAGGAGTTGATATGTATTTTCTAAAATTATTTACTTGTATGTAATTTTTCATTTTTTCTTTTATATTTTAAAAATTTATAATGATGTATAATTGTTAATCTAAGTTCCAATAAACATCATTCATTGTTTCAGGATCATCAGTACCTGCTGCATAAGATAACCAATTGTCTTGCATGTCATTTATCCAATCGTCGTGGAATTCATCATCTGAATCAGATTCATCAAACGAGTCTTGCAAAGACCTATATTTCTTTAATTTATTATCGTTTATTTCTAATGTTTTTAATGTAGGATCTTCAAGTTTCACATTATTATCAGAATCGTTTACGATTATATTTAATCGGCAATTTGCTTTTAAGGCTTCTTTAAGTAATTCTTCATCAAAAACAAACCATTCTATATTTTCGACACACCATTTGATATAAAGCGGATTTGTTTCTAAAACATACTCAATTGAATTTCCATTATATTTCCCAAAATCCAAAGTTGTACAATCAGTATATAGTTTTAATGTTCTCATAAAGTGAAGTTTTATAATTGATTATGCAAACTTAATATCAACCTGTGCACTCTAATTGCACTAATAAAACTCTTTCATTTTTTGTACTCTTTCTTTTAGTTTATCAATCAATTCAATCGGTTCTAAAATTCTCATATTTTCGCCATAGGAAAGGATTAAAGATTCTAACTCATAATTTAGTTTCACTTGTAAATACAAATTGTTATCAATAATTTTCTGAGAACCATGGATTGGTTTTGACTTGATGTAAGGAACAATATTATCGGATAACACTATTTTTACTTTTTCTACTTCTTTTGATAAATCATTGCTTACTCCAATTATATCCTCAAAATATTCATCAAAATCTAGTTCAGATTTTTTATAGATTTCATCATAGATTTTAATTTCTATAATTCTATCCAATGCTAAGTTTTGAATATAATTAGCATAATGATTCCAACCAAAAAGAAACCAACGATTATTATACTGCTTTAGATAATAAGGTGAAATAATAAATTCTTGTTCTTGCTCTGATTTATACGATTGATAAGTGATTCTTAAAACCTGAGAGTTTTTAATGTAATTATAGAGTGGCGTTAAATATTCTAAACCAACTAAGAATTCATTTTCTTCAAAAGAAATAATATTCATTTTTGAAGAATTATTTTGAACATCAATTAATTTTGTTTCAAGATTTTCTAATGCATTAACACCAGGAATTCCTTTGATACGTGATAATAATTCAAACGTATTTTCCAAAGCTAATTGCTCATCTTGAGTTAATGGTTTATTTAAAATCGAAAAATTAAGGTCTTCATATCGATAATATACTTTTCGGCCATCTTTCAAAGAATCAATAGGAGCTTGATAACCTGCGTCACTTCTCATAAAATCAATATCCATAAAAAGCTGACGACGAGAAACAGTAGTTTCTACGGCATAATGAGCTGTTAAAACGGCATTACAAGCTTCTATCAAATCATTGATATAATACTTGCGATATGGATTACTAAAACATTTATCTAATGTTTTGTACCGAATTAATGCATTTTTATTGACCGCCATTATACTTTATTGAATTAATAAATGTAATGATATATATATCATTTATCTTATGTAAAACGTAAAATTAATATCTAAATTTAGTTTAATCTTTAAAGCTTACTAATTCATAACTTGTACTTCTTCCTCCCGAATTGGTCTTTTGAAGTATATTTTTATGGATTAAATCTGTAATATCTCTTAATGCGGTATCAGGCGAAACTTTATTGATTAAAGCCCATTTTTTGGTATTCAGATTTCCTTCGAAATGATCTAACAATAGATTCAAAATTTTGATTTGTCGCTCATTCAACGAAACATCTTTATTCGTTTGCCAAAAATTATGTTTCACTAAAACTTTTTGTAAAACTGCATCAGCATCATGTATAGCAATCATTAGGTTTTCACAATACCACTTCATCCATTTGGTAATATCTTGATCGCCTATCTGTGTTTCTTCTAAAATCTCGTAATAGGAATTTCTATTTTTTCGGATTTGAGAAGACATACTATAAAAACGTTGATTACTTCCGTCCGAACGTGTTAGTTGCAAATCAGCTATTGTACGTGCAATACGTCCATTTCCGTCATCAAATGGATGTATGGTTACAAACCATAAATGAGCGACAGCAGATTTTAAAACACTGTCCATTTCATTTTCTTGATTAAACCATTCCAAAAGTTGTTTCATCTCCAAAGGAACACGATCTGAATTTGGTGCTTCGTAATGTATTTTTTCTCTTCCTAATGCACCTGAAATTACTCGCATTGGACCTTCTGTATCCTTACGCCAATCGCCTACTTGAATTTTATACATTCCACTTCTACCTGTTGGAAACAATAAATTATGCCAACCAAATAGACGATCTTCAGTTAAAGGTTGATCGGCATTTTTAGTTGCATCAATCATCATTTCAACCACGCCATCTACATTACGATCCGAAGGAATTAAACCTTGTATATCTATACCTAACCTTCTTGCAATAGATGAACGTACTTGATCTTTATCTAAGATCTCTCCTTCTATTTCAGAAGTCTTGATGACATCTTCTGTTAAAGTAATTAAATTTGCTTCTTCTTTTAAATCAAATCCCAGTATTTCTAATTTCCCAACAAGTTTCCCTTGTTGATTACGAACCTCTCCTAAGACTTGAATTAACTCATCACTATCCCATTTAAAGGCTGTCCAATCTTTGTATTGATGTATGTAATAAGCCATATTTATGATGTTATGCGGTAAATATACAAATATTCTCCGCAAAAAAAGCGGTGATTAATAAAATAAACACCGCATAATTGGCTCATGAAAATTTAATTTGGAGAAATCTTATTCATTAAATCGTTTAAATCATTCTTATCTTCTTCATCAAAAGAATATCTATCTAGTAAGTCTTTAAGTTCAACCCAACCTTCTTTTGTTAGAATAAATCCGTGATTTCGTAAATGGTCATCTGTATTGGATATGGCAATATTAAAGTAAATCTAAATCTTGTAGTTTTCGGCCGAGCGTATCGTCTGCTGCTAACTTTAAAATATCATCTTGTAAGCCTAATACCCGAAGCACATTGAAATAAGCTCCCATAGATACACTTGGCTCTCCTTTTTCGATGAGATTTAAAGTAGATCTGGATATATCTGCTCTTTCAGCAACTTGTACCGCTGTTAATTTACGACGTTTACGGGCAAGTTTTATTTGCTCACCCATTTGTGACAAAGCATCTTTATAACGAGGTAAAACAATCTGTCTTTTCATAAACGTCCGTTATTTCATACAAATATAATTAAAATGACTGAAATAACGGACGTTTCTATAAACATTTAGTTTAATCCTGTATCAGTTTTTCAGGACGTTACAATTTATTATTATCTTGTATTATATATTTCTAACACTTCTTTATTTGATCTAATAAAGTTCATATATTGTTCTTTTTGTTCTTGCTCTCTCTTTTTTTCAGCATATTGTTTACCTGCAAAAAATATAGAGAAAAGTGAAACACAAATTAATAAAGCAATGAAGTATAAAAAATAATCAAATCTATATTTTGAAATCCTGCTTAATGACTTATCAAACGTTTTAAATTCTTGTTTCAATATTAATGATGATTCTTTTGTTACATTAATCAAATTCTGATTTATTTTTATAGCTTCAGTTTCAAATTTTGATAAATCAATCTCAAATTTCAACTGCTTCAAAAGATTAATTCTTCTATCAATTTCATTATTAAAATTTTCGTTCTTACTATCTATATTCTGATGTAATTTTTCGAGTTTTAAAATTGATTTTTCAATAGCTTCTACTCGATCAATAAAAACATCTAACGTTTCAGATAATTTTGGTTGTTGCTTTTTATAACTCATAGATTAACGTTTCAAATTATAGGATTTAGCTTGAGTTTCTGATTGCAATATTTGCCTCAAACCTTCCTCATAAGGTTTTTCTAAAGTCTTATGTAACTTTTCATTTTTATCAGGTAAAATTCCTGATTTCATTATGTTACTTAAACTTAATGAACGATGAATATCACTTGCCTTATAGTCAATCCCTGTATGTAAATCAATGATTCGATGACCTTGCAATTGTTCTTGTTTATTCAAAAATGGCATAACTTTAAAACCATACTTAAACATTCTTAATTTATACTCTTCATAATTAACAGAAACGGAAGTAATCTTTTTATGAATATTTAGTATCTCTTTCTGAATCAAATTCTTTTTATTTTTTTCGAGTTCGATAGACTTTATTTTATCAATCATTACTTGTTTCGCAGAAATTAATCCTCTTTTCTCTGCTATCCGATGAGCTGCCCATTGCGCTTTTTTCCCAACATGATTATCCTTTATCAAACTTCCATCATCTTTAACTCTTGAAAATAATATATGGATATGATGATGTTTTTTTTCTGTGTGTAAAAAAGCAACGTAAGGTTGATTTTTATAATCTATATCTAATTCTTTTAAGAAATCCCTTGTCAAGAATTTAAAATTATCTTTTTGCATATTATTTCCATCTTTTATATCTGGACTCAACACCATCGAAAATATCTTTTTTGAAGCTCTTTGATTTTGTTCGATGTAAATTTTAAAATCATCGAATATTTCTTTAGAATTTGCACCAGATATTAAGTTACGATCAACTTCAAATCCTTTATCTGGATTACATACATAATTAAAAAGTGTTCCACCTCCCACGACAGATTTTGCCATTCCAATCATAATTTTAAACGATTTAGATGTTCACGAATCAATTGAGCAGTTTCAATGGAAATCTCTTTCACTTTTGTTGAATCACCCACTTTAAATAAATTTCCAATTCTTCTAAAATTATCAGCATACTTATTTAATTCTTTATAAATTTCTATTTCTTCTTGAGTTAATTTATAAGATAAATTATAACCTAAAGCGATAGATCTTAAAAATTCTGAAGTTGTTATACCTGCTTGTTTCGCTTTATTATTAATGATATAAAATTCTGAATTGGATACTCTTATTTGTATTTTTTTTGATTTCATTTTGTAAATAATTTAGAATATTTTTAAAACCTTTTGCGACTGTATAGGAGAAAAAGCGAGATTGTATTTGGTAACAAGAATTGAAGATTTGTAGGTACAAATACACATCTCGATTACATAGACTTACTATTCATTAAATTTTCAACTATAAAATCTCCAATATCAAACTGATTTTCTTTTTGAATATCAGTACTATTATCTTCCAATAAAGTTGAAATTGAGATCGAACAATTCAACTCTTTTGCAATTTTTTCTGCTTTATTTTTCCAATATTCAAATGCTGTATTTTTTGCATCTATCGGTGATAAATCTGGCATCAAAATAACTTCACGATTTTCTAAAAACTTCATTTTATCTTTCGTTAAATTCATTAAACCTCCAGTTGCTAAAAACAGATACTTATTTTTAAAATAAAGCATTCCTAACAATACTGTTTTTTCTGATTCAACGATTACAATTATTGATTTTTTAAAGTGAGCATGATTTAATAGATGTAAACCAAACAGACATTGTTTTAGATTTGATTTATTTGGATTATACCATCGAAAAAAATTCTTACTTCGTTTACCTGTTTGAGAATTGTATATCATTTTCTTTAAGGTTCTTAAATTATAATCGATATCCAATTGTGGAAAAATTGTCAAATAATTATCATTCGACTTCTCCGTTTTTATGTGATATAAATCTAAAACTTGTAGAATTTCACTTTCGTTAAAATAGGTTTTCAAAAAAATATAAAGTGGATTATTGAAATTTGAACTTTCAAAAAATTGAAATACCTTTTTATCTAAGAATTCAATCTTAGGCTCTACAAAAACTTTATTCTTATCATAATTCGAATTATTCCCCTTAGTTGGATATTTAAAGTATTTTATAATTCGATTACATTTACCATATTCATAAGGTGAATACTCTTCTGTTTCAGTATTAATGAATCTCGTGTACTCTTTTTTTCTACAATTTGGACATATAAAACGAGATTTGGATCCTGAGTATTTTTCTAAGCTATATTTAAAATTTTCTTTCATAATTCCGAGTAATTCCGAATGGAGTCTTGTTTGATAATGATGTATATCTCTGTTATTCAATCAATTGAAACGTTTTTTTTTAAAATCGGATTCGGACTCATTAATTTTTTTATAAAAAACATCATGTCCGAATCCGAATATTAAATAAATCAATATAACCTATTGTAAATAAACCTGTTAAGTGTTATATTTCAATCTAGTAAATCGGATTAATTCGGATTTACTGAATTTTCTTGATCTATGAGTTTCAGTTTATTTCTAATTGTTTTTTCATTGAGCTTTAAAATATTTGCTATTGTAGTATTGGGTAATTTTAATTCTTTACAATTTTTAATTATCTCTAACTCCGAAATCATTTTCTCATTGTTTTTAATAAAATTAGTTTCGCTATTTTTCAAATGATTTACTTCTGAATCTATTCCTATATAAGAGAATATTGGTACGCCATCTATATTTTCTAATTTGAAAACAATAATATTTTCTGAATCAAAATTATTGACATCCATCCGTGTTTTTAATAATTTCAAGATAATTTCAGACGGATTTACATTTGATTTTCTTAATCCAAAAGCATAATCTAAAAAATTACCTATATAACTACTCCCATAGATATCTTCTAAATCCATTTTTTCGGATAAATCAATTCCTTTTCTAGGATGTGCTATAAGTAAAATAGAAATTAAGGTATCTTCTTGTAACTTTTTTATATTAGTTATAAACTCAAGAACTAGGGCAGGTTTGTTAAGATCGTAAATAATACTCATCAAATTATCAATGATTAAAAATGTAATTTTATATCTTAAAATTGAATCGTTTATACTGTAAAGAAGTTTCTTGAGAAAATCTTTTTCAAGAATATTTACATTGAGTTTTGAACGATACATATTATCACTAAAATGTAGAAACTCTCCATTGGAATATTGATAACGATTGGCTATTTGACGATCTGTCATTTCGCAATCAATAACCATAACACGATTTTGAACTGTAGAGAACATATCAAAAACTTTATCACCGTTTGATATATAATTGGCTAGTTGAACTGCAAATATCGATTTACCAACATTACTTTTTCCTAGTATCAATCCGATTCCTGGCTCTATCAGCTTATCAACAATATACTCGAGTTTTGGCTGATCTGAGCCATCTTTGATACATGCATTAAAAGTTTGGATATACTAACTTAGTTGGGAGTAAAAGTTAAGCATAAAACCTTAATTTTAATATATGAAAAGAATCCGTAAAATTTATCCAAGCGATTTTAA